>CAZBHR010000006.1:0-9385 GCA_964492025.1 uncultured Spirochaetia bacterium
GTATGAATCAAGTCCAGTAAGTAGGTATTCCACAGATACACCTAGGGCACTTGCTATGGCGTGTGCTTTACTTGCTCTTGGGTCTGAATCTCTTGCTATCCAGTTGGAGAATGTACCCGCAGAAACACCAATTTCCTTGCACAGCCAAGCTTGGTTGAGGTCTTGTGTTAATAGGCTTCGTACTCTTCTCCAGAAATCTGTCATGGATACGTTTTATATCATAGTTTATACCCGTAGTTTTCAAAATGTGAACATCCATGTTTCTTTTTGTGGATTTATAGAGATAAATAGTATGAAATGGTAGAATAAGAGGGAGGTAGTAAAGTAGTTTTTCTCATGATATTAAATTCTCTATACGGTATATATTGTGTGAGGTGAAAAAAATCCAAATAAAAGAAAAAAAATGTATAGCTTGAGAGAATCTGGTGTGGTATGATTTTAATAGAGAGAATGATAAAGAGTGTAGTTATTTATGGAAAAATTATCACTATGTAGAAGTTATTACGTGAAAATTATAAAATATTACATGAGTATAATCCATTATATGTGGTATAATATATAGAGAGTATTTGTACATTAGGAGGTTTGTAATGAGCTGGAAAGTAACTTTATCCGAGAGTTTACAAAAGGGAGACTTAAACACCGTTGTTACGTTAACCAAAGAGCAGGTTGAGAGTGGTGAAAGATCTGAAGTGATTCTCTCTGCACTGCTGGATGGCATGGATGTTATTGGTCGGAAATTTAAGAATAATGAAATTTTTGTGCCAGAGGTTCTTATTGCTGCTCGGGCTATGAATGGAGGCTTGGAAATCTTAGCACCAATTCTTGAGGCTGAGGGTGTTGAGTCCTTAGGTACTGCGGTTATTGGAACTGTGGTTGGTGACCTGCACGACATTGGAAAAAATCTTGTGAAAATGATGTTAATTGGAGCGGGGCTTGATGTTGTTGATTTAGGAGTAGATGTTTCTCCACAAAAATTTGTTGATGCTATTGAGACACATCATCCAAATATTGTTGCTATGTCAGCTCTTCTTACAACTACTATGCCTGCAATGGAAAAAGTTATTCAAGCTATTGAAGAGGCTGGCCTTCGAGATCAAGTAAAAATTATGATTGGTGGAGCTCCTGTTACCGAGCAGTATGCTCAAGAGATAGGCGCAGATAGGTATACCGCCGATGCAGGTTCAGCAGCGGAAGTTGCTAAGGCTCTAGTAAGTTAATATATATGTTATAAAAGGGGATATGGTATGACAGGAAAAGAACGAGTACTGGGAGTTTTGAATCATAAAGAGGTAGATAAGGTTCCATGGGTTCCCTTTGTTGGAGTTCATGGTGGAGCTCTTAAGGGGTACAGTGCTACAGAGGTGTTATCAGATGGAGATAAGTTATTTGATGCCCTTTCTGAGGCCCATAAGCTGTATCAACCCGATGGGCTGCCTGTCATATTTGACTTACAGGTTGAGGCTGAAATTCTTGGATGTGAGCTTCTATGGGCAGATAAAGCCCCCGCATCGGTTACAAGCCACCCCTGTAGCGAAACTTTAGATATACCCTGTGATTGTAAAATTCCTACAGAGGAGTCTGGACGTATCTCTATGATTCTTGATGTGATGAACAGAGCCAAGTCTACCATAGGAGAAGATGCAGCCCTCTACGGACTTATCTGTGGTCCCTTTACCTTAGCTTCCCATTTACGGGGCAATAATATTTTTATGGATATGATTCTCAACGAGGGGTATGTGAACTCTCTTATTGAGTACTGTACTCGAGTGGCTGTGAGAATGTGTGATCTTTATATTGATGCTGGTATGGATGTTATTGCAGTGGTAGATCCTTTGGTTTCTCAAATTTCTCCAGATCACTTTACGCTTTTCTGTATGGATAGCTTTAAAACTATCTTTGATCATATCCGATTAAGAGAGAGAAAATCCTCTTTCTTTGTGTGTGGAAATGCTACAAGACAGATTGATGTTATGTGTCAATCCAATCCAGATTCCATTTCAATTGATGAAAATGTTGTCATGAAAGATGCTAAAAAAATTACCGATCAATATAACATTGTTATTGGTGGAAATATTCCTTTAACAACACTTATGCTTCATGGTACCCAGCAGGACAATATGCAGTATGCCTTACACATGTTAGATGAGATTGATCATAAAAATCTTATCATAGCTCCTGGATGTGATATGCCCTATGATGTACCCGCAGAAAACACTATTGGAATAGCCCAAGCAATTAAGGAGCCTGAAAGTGTTCGTGCCATACTTGTAAACTACAAAGCTGTTTCCGAAGATATAGAGGTGGAACTTCCCAATTATAGCAAACTCACAAAACCACTTGTTGAGGTATTTACCCTAGATTCTGCAACCTGTGCGGCATGTACGTACATGATGGGTTCTGCAAACTCTATGAAAGAGAAATATGGAGATACTATTGATGTGGTTGAGTATAAATACACCATGAAGGAGAATATAGCGAGGTGTGTTAAGATGGGTGTTGCACAGCTTCCATCTATCTATATAAATGGAGAACTTAAGTGGTCATCCATTATTCCCAGCCCCCAGGAATTTTCTGAGGAGATAGAGAAAAATTTATAGTAGTATGTTACCAACTGTTGATGTTCCATATATTTTTGTTATCACTGGATTTTTAGGAAGCGGTAAAACAACACTTTTAAACCACCTTCTTTTGGAGAGCCAGAAGAAGGTGGGCGTTCTTGTAAATGAGTTTGGGCGAGTTGGTGTTGATGGCTCCCGTATTCAAGGGAGTTCTGACATCATAGAGTTAAGCAATGGCTCTATATTTTGCTCATGTCTGAAGGATGATTTTATCTCATCTCTAAAACAACTTATTCATGGTCAGCTAGATTATATTTTTGTGGAAAGTTCTGGGTTATCGGATCCTTCCAATATGGATAAGATTTTAGAGTTTATAGAAAAAGATGGGGAGTCATCTTTTGTGTATGGTGGTACCATTTGTATCATAGATGGACTCTATTTTTTTGCAACCTACGATATGATGGTGAATGTGCAACGTCAGGTAGCCTATGGAAACTTGCTGGTTATTAATAAGGCGGACTTAATAGATAATGAGAGTATTTCACGTATAGAGGAACGATTAAGAGAGGATAATGAAAAAGCTAGTATTGTGGTGACCTCCCATGGTAAGTTGTCTATTGATGATTTGCAATTATGGGATAGCCAAGAGGGGAAAGAGTCAATTAATACCCCAACAAATAGAGTTTTTACTGCGGTGCTCTCTTTTCAAGATTTTCCAAAAAAGTATCAAATTCAGGAGCTACTGGATAGAGTTCAGAGGAGTTGCTTCCGAATAAAGGGGAGCTTTTTTGATGGCGACCAAAGCTATCAAATAGATGCCGTAATGTCACAGTGTTCTATTACTCCCATACAAGATCAGCTGCCTTCGGAGATTGTGTTTTTATCTTCTATCGGGTTCTCGTTACTCCCTGAGCTTCATAAGGTTTGTGGTGAGATTTTAGGTGATACTCTATTTAGTTTAAAAGCGTAAAAGGGATAGTATTATGCGTGTTGAATTACCAGTAGTAGTAGAAAAAGACCAATTTATTCGACGAGTTATTCAGAAGAATAAGGATCAACGAGAGCTGTACACATCTATTGTAGAGGATGTGCTACAAGAGATCTCTCTTATGCAAAAACCCCAAGGGTACTACCTAATTGATGACGCACGTGTTAACTGTTTGATCTCCCTTGGTTCAGAGATTGGTAAACTTGTAGATCAGTACCAGCAGAAGGGTGATTATCTACACTCCTATATTTTAGACCTTGCAGGGTGTGACCTTCTCTTTCTTGCAACAAAGGCTCTTAGAGATATAGTGCTTAAGGACAATGATCTGGCTCACTTTGGGGATTTTATCTTACAAGAGATAACCCCCGACTCACCAGAGACACTGCCTGTTCAGAAGGAGATATTAGACCTTATGAATAGGCACTATAACACTCACATAACTATTACCGAAGGGTTTATGCTAAACCCTGTTAAGTCTTTAGCGTTCTATTACGAAATTCATCAGGGGTGTGGTACTGAGGAGAGTAACCACTCTTGCCTAGCATGTTCCGATACACAGTGTCCCCATAGGGAGGTTGAGGTTGTAGTGAGTAAGAGAGAGTGTGAGGATCGATTGTTTGGGCGAGTTGGGGAAAATCTTTTGGAATTTCTCCGTGCCAATGGATGTTCTATTACAAGCCCCTGTAGTGGGAATGGTACCTGTGGAAAGTGTAAAGTTCGTATTTCTCTAAAAGGGGATCACTCTGCCCCCGTAAGTTCGGTAGAGGCAAAGCTTCTTTCACCCCAGGAAATCCAAGAGGGCATACGTCTTGCTTGTTATCAAACTCTCTGTTATGGACTCACTGTTGAGTGTATTGAGCAGGGGGAGATGAGTATTTTATCTACCTTTGATGAGGGTCTGCTTCCTGAGATATCTCAAGAGACCAACGCCTTTGGGGTTGCGATTGATATAGGAACAACCACCGTAGTTGTTGCCCTTATTGACTGTGATACAGGAGCGATTGTTAGGTCCGAGAGATGTACAAACCCACAAGTTACCTTTGGCTCAGATGTGATCTCTCGAGTGCGGTATGCAAATAATGAGGGGGTTGATACATTACGAAAGGTATTACTTTCCCACATACAGAAAGCTATTGTGTCTGTGGTGAAAGACACCCCTATAGGTACCATAGTAGTATCGTGCAACACTACTATGGCTCACTCCTTAAGAGCAAACTCATTAACCCATTTGGGTGAAGCTCCTTATATGATACCTAAGAACTTAGAGCTTCTTGATGTGCAGTTGTATAAAGATACTCCTGTGTATTTTTTTCCTTGGGTATCATCATTTGTTGGGGGAGATATTGTTTCGGGAGCGTACTTTTCTCAAATATATAGGAACTCTAAGCCTCAACTCCTTGTAGATATAGGAACAAATGGGGAGGTGTTATTACAGACAGGAGATACTTTGGTAGCAACATCAACAGCTGCGGGTCCCGCTTTTGAAGGAGCAAATATCACCTGTGGGTGTGGAAGTATTCCTGGGGCTATCTCCCAGGTATCTATGGATGGAGATAAAATCGTCTATCATACAATTGGAGATACTGACCCTATTGGGATTTGTGGGACCGGTTTGGTTGATGTGGTGTTGTTACTTGTACAAAAGGGAATAATTGACTCAACCGGATATATGAAAGAACCCGTTGATATAACACCAAACGTACGTATCTACCCAAAGGATATACGGGAGTTACAACTTGCTAAAAGTGCTATTTGTGCAGGGATATACACACTAGCCGAGGAACAAGGTTTATCCCTGAGTGATATAGAGACTTGCTACATATCAGGAGGGTTTGGTACCCACGTTTCAAGTGATCACCTCATTGAACTTGGAGTGCTTCCTAAGGAGCTTTATGGAAAAACTACGGTTCTTGGTAACAGCTCTTTAGGTGGAGCGGTAAAACTGCTTATGGAGAAAGATTTTTCTTGTATTGATACAATCCAGAAGCAGATTGATACGGTAGATCTTAGCAATAACATACACTTTCAAAATCGCTATATAGGGGAAATGCACTTTTAATATTGATCTGTGATACCGACAAAAAAAGGCTCTCATACAGAGAGCCTTTACATATTATATATATTTAGTCGTATTACTTTTCTGAGATAATATGTAGATCTCTCTGAGGAAAAGGAATAGTAAGTCCTGCAGCTTCAATCTCTTCTTTAATCTTTTTGTTGAGATCCCAAATAGCATCCCAGTAGTCATCTACTACTGTCCAGCCTCGGAGCTGTAAGTTTACAGAGCTATCAGCCATTTCACAGACCATAACTTTAGGCTCTGGATCATGGAGAAATCTGTGTTCAGATCGTGCTATACTCATAAGAACTTCTAGTCCCTTTTCTATGGAATCACCATACGCAATACCTACAACAAGGTTTACTCTTCGAGTTCCATTTCTGCTAAAGTTGGTAATATTACTTGACCATACGGTATTATTGGGGCAAGTTACTGCTAATCCGTCAAATGTTTCTAGTGATGTAGTGAACAGTCTAATTTCTTCAACAATACCAGAGGTCCCCCCAAACTCAACGGCCTCACCAACCCTAAATGGGCGAATCATTAGGAGCATAACCCCTGCGGCAATATTGCTGAGGGTATCCTTAAGAGCAAATCCTATAGCAATACCTGCGGCTCCTACAAGGGCAAAAATTCCAGCAGTATCAATATTGAGAACTTGAAGAATTACAATAGCACCAGCTAGAAAGGTAAGTGTGCTTATTAATGTATTAAGCACAGGTACAACGGTGGGATCTATTTTTTCTTTCTCTTCGCTAGATTTTTTGACTGATCTTTTAATGAGTTTTGAAATTATCATACAACATAATAACACCAGAACAATAATAAGTACCGTCATTGCTATACCTATAGCAGGGTGGTCACTATTAAATAATTTTTTAATACTTTCCATCTATATTCTCCTTAATCTTTTATAATTCATACAATTACAAAGTACTATATCGCTATTTAGTTACTCTTGCTACGGTAACTCTCTAAAGTCTCTCACTTTTTCTGAAAAATATCTTGGTTCACCACGCCCCAGCCTGAAGGTAGTGTGTTTCTCTCCAAAAGCCACTGTTTGGCTCTCTTTTGGAGAGATGATGTTGCTTGATATAGTTCAGGGCTATCTAGAGGTGTTCCAAAGAGTCTCTCTTCCGCCTGTCTTGAAGTTGTATCAATATGAAACATATGATAGTCCCCTTGGAATCTAAGAATATTTGATGTTGCTGGTAGGAGTTTGTGTAGGGGTGGTGACAAAAGCCATGATTGACAAAAGAAGAGAGGAGATTGCTCCTTAAAAAATTCAGCCCCAAGATGGTATGATTTTACACATTCCTCATGGGCAAGAGAACCATCAGCAGGAATATGAACAGAGTAACAGTTGGTATGAGCGAAATTTAGATTGAGATCTTGAATTTCTTTAGGTACTGAAGAGAGAGGTTCAAACTCCAAGCGTCCAATCCGAATAACCTCCATTCCTAGAATTTTACCAATCCAATGGTACTGCGATAGTCCTATAGTACCTGTTTTTGTTGTATGATCATCTTGCCAAATAGCTATGTCTCGAAATGTATCAATACAAATTTTCTTGGGGATACCTTGAGATGTGTATACAGAGAGTAGATTCCATGCTAGTTCTGTGGCAAGTGATAAAAAGAGTGTAGATCTATCCTCTCTACGGTGTAGTTGCTCCATAAAAAGTTCTCTATTATTGAAAAAGAGGTTTTCCCACCGGATATAATCTGTGTGAGAAAGGGGGTATTTCTCTATGGATTCTATGGCAAGAGGTGTTAGTCCAATATCTTTGCAAAATCTCCTCTTATCCATATGAGTGTAACTCCTTTTGGTTTGAGAGATGGTTTTTTCTTTTTTTGGATACACCTTCAAGGGTTGAAAGTTGTTTTGCAATGGTACAATCCTCTGGTTTGTGAGTACCAGAGCAGTTTTTCTTTATATGCTTTAGCTGTATTTCTAAATGCTGGAGTTCTTGTATCCTATGTTGAACATGCCTAAGGTGATCCTCAATAAGCTTATTAATTGCAGAGCAGTCATCTCCTGGTGTATCAATATAGGAGAGCAGGCTCTCTATTTCATCGTGGCTCATATCTAGTGATCTACAGTTTCGTATGAGCATAAGACGTTCTAAATGTTCTGCTGTGTATGTTCTATAATTGTTTGATGTTCTTGCGGGTTCAGGGATAAGTCCTTGCTTTTCATAATATCGAATAGTCTCTACGGTTAATCCTGTTTGTGTAGATAATTCACCAATTTTCATATTTTTTTCGATTCTCCTTGACTCTATAGTAACTTCAGGGTTCATAATGTGCAAGTAGATAGGAGGCTATTGTGAATAAAACAATACAAGAGATACAATATAGAATAGAAGCTATGGATTGCCCAACAGAAGAGGGTATGATTCGAAAGCGATTAGGGAAAATGGATGGTATTACTGAATTACAGTTCAATCTTATACAGCGGATTCTTACAGTTCGTTATACAACTGCAGAACCAAGTGCTATTAAGAAAGCGATAGAGAGTCTTGGATTTGAGACAAAATCACCGAATGAAGAGTTTTCCGCAAGTGCTCATTCAAGCTGTAGCTGCTCCCATGGGCATAATCATGATCACGGGCATACCGAAAGCATCCAACCCAAAAGAAGCTCCTTTTGGAAAAAGTGGGGTGTTATTGTTATAGCTGCTGTTGTGGCTGTACTTTCAGAGGTTGCGGAGTATGCTGAATTTTTTACTCCATGGGTACCTATGGGTTTAGCTGTTATCGCTATTTTGTTAAGTGGAATTTCAACCTACAAAAAAGGGTGGTTATCAATCATTCATGGTTCTCTTAATATTAATGCACTTATGAGTATTGCCGTAACCGGAGCCCTTGTTATTGGGGTTTGGGCTGAGGCTGCCATGGTAATGGTACTTTTTACTCTTGCCGAAAAGTTGGAGGCTCTCTCCTTAGACAGAGCAAGAAACGCCATTAAGAATCTTATGGATCTCAGTCCAGAGACAGCTCTTGTTCTTCAGGAAGATGGATCATGGAAAGAGATGAATGTATCAGAAGTCTCTATAGGTGCAACCGTTCGTGTTCGCCCCGGTGGAAGGGTTTCCCACGATGGTGAGATTATTCAGGGTGTTACCACTATGGATCAGTCCGCCATTACCGGAGAGAGTTTACCCGTAGAAAAGGGGGTAGGTGACGGCGTGTTTGCGGGAACCGTAAACCAACAGGGTGAGATTCTTTTTTCTGTAACCGCAGATACCAGTAACTCCACGCTTTCAAGGATAATTCATCTTGTAGAGGAGGCTCAATCCAATAGGTCTGCTACCCAACGGTTTGTGGACTCCTTTGCTAAGGTGTACACCCCAATTGTTATTATTGTTGCTCTTCTTGTTGCAATAATACCACCAATCTTTTTTGGTGGTATCTGGGGTGACTGGGTATACAAAGCCCTTGCAATGCTTATTATAGCGTGCCCCTGTGCTCTTGTGGTTTCTACACCGGTAACCGTAGTAAGTGGACTTGCGCGAGGATCCCGTATGGGAATGGTAATAAAGGGTGGTGTATTTCTTGAGAGAGCGGCAAAACTGAACTGGGTAGCCTTTGATAAGACAGGAACAATTACCGCAGGAGTTCCCTCTCTTACAGATACTGTTGTACTTGGAGGCTCTGAGGATGATATCTTTTTGGCTGCCAGTTTAGCTCACCGTTCTGACCATCCTATTTCCCGAGCTGTGGCCACGGGGTTTTTAGAAAAATCCTCTAAGGAGTTTGCAGATATTCAGGAGTTT
>CAZBHR010000006.1:9485-77831 GCA_964492025.1 uncultured Spirochaetia bacterium
GGCCACGGGGTTTTTAGAAAAATCCTCTAAGGAGTTTGCAGATATTCAGGAGTTTGCAGATATTCAGGAGTTTGCAGATATTCAGGAGTTTGCAGATATTCAGGAGTTTCAGGCAATTCTAGGTAAGGGTACTCAGGGTGATATTGATGGATCACGGTACTATCTTGGTAACCATAGACTTATTGAGGAGCTGGGGGTGTGTAACCCAGAAATTGAACTACACCTTAAGGGTTTTGAAAGCCAAGGAAAAACAACGGTTATGCTAGCAACAGAGGAGAGAGTACTTGTACTTTTTGCCGTAGCGGATAGGATAAAAGAGACTAGTCAAAGGGCTATTGAAGAGCTTCACTCCTTGGGGGTAAAAACTCTCATGATTTCGGGCGATAACAGCCTGACTGCTCAGGCTATTGCGGATCAAGCGGGAATTGATGATGCCAGAGGAAATCTTCTACCCGAAGATAAGGCGGAGGTTATGAAAACTCTCCGTTCTCAGGGGAGTGTTGTAGGAATGGCAGGAGATGGAATTAATGATGCCCCAGCCTTGGCTCATGCGGATATTGGTATTGCCATGGGAGGTATGGGAACAGATACCGCTATAGAGGCGGCGGATGTTATCATTATGGATGATGATATTCAGAAAGTACCACTGCTTATCAAGCTTTCCAGAAGAACTCGAAAGATACTTACCCAGAATATCGCCTTTGCTTTGGGTATAAAACTCATTTTTATGGGATTAACTGTTGTTGGAATTGGCACTATGTGGATGGCAGTATTTGCCGATATGGGAGCAAGCCTAATTGTTGTGTTTAATGGATTACGTTTATTAAAGGATAAGAAGGATTAGGAGAGCGAGGGAGGTGTCTTTCACTCTCTTTGTATATATGTGTGTTGGGTTGAGTAAGGGAATATCTCTATGCAATCCAACACATTTTGTGTGTAAAGTCACGACTTTATTGATATAAAAGTAATAATATATCCATACTCCAACTCAAATAGTGGAAAAATTAATAATTATTTCTTGTCTATCTGATAATACCTTATTAATTAACTCATATTTTATAAAAAACTAAGAGATTTTAATGGAAACGTTTGCACAATACGCAATAATATGGTAACTTTGTGTCAGGAGGAATAATATGAGTACATTAGAGTATTCGGAATGGGAAGGTTTTCACCTTGATCGATGGCAGAGTACTATTGATGTGAGAAACTTTATTGTTACAAACTACAAGCTTTATGAAGGTGATGATACCTTTTTGGCAGGTCCAACAGAGGCGACAAAAGATCTTTGGGCTCAATGTTTAGCTTTATACAAACAGGAGCGAGAGTCTGGTGGTGTATTAGATATGGATACAGAGATTGTATCTACCATTACATCACACAATCCAGGGTACCTGAATAAATCCTTAGAGAAGATTGTTGGTTTTCAGACTGATAAACCTTTTAAGAGATCCCTACAGCCATTTGGTGGTATTAAGGTATCTTCTGCAGCCCTAAAAAGTTATGGGTATGAGATAGATAAAAAGGTAGAGGAGATCTTTACTAAGTATCGTAAGACACATAATCAGGGAGTTTTTGACGCGTATACCGCAGAGATGAGACTTGCCCGAAAAACAGGAATTATTACGGGACTCCCAGATGCCTATGGTCGAGGACGTATCATTGGAGATTATCGACGGGTAGCACTGTACGGTATTGATCGATTGATTGAGGATAAAAAACATTTTCTCAGTATTAATCCCCATCAGTTTTCCGATGAGACAATCCGTCTGAGAGAGGAGATTACCGAGCAGATACGAGCACTAGGAGAAATTAAGGAGCTAGGACAGTCCTATGGATTTGATCTCTCTAGGCCTGCAGCTAACGCCCAAGAGGCAATCCAGTGGTTGTACTTTGGATACTTAGCAGCAGTGAAAGAGCAGAACGGTGCTGCCATGAGTTTGGGACGAACAGCAACCTTCCTTGATATCTATATTGAGCGAGATTTTGCAAGAGGCACTCTTACTGAGGAAGATGCACAGGAACTTATTGACCACTTTATTATGAAGCTTCGACTAGTAAAGTTTGCAAGAACCCCAGAGTATAATGAGCTGTTTAGCGGAGACCCCACATGGGTAACCGAGAGTATTGGAGGTGTTGCGTTAGACGGTAGACCTCTGGTAACAAAAAACTCCTTTCGATACCTATGGACTTTGCAAAACTTAGGAACAGCCCCAGAGCCAAACATGACGGTTCTTTGGTCAAAGAAATTGCCTGAAAGTTTTAAAGAGTTTTGTGCAAGGATGTCTATAGAAACTTCATCTATCCAGTATGAGAATGATGATCTTATGCGAACTACCCATGGTGATGATTACGCAATAGCATGTTGTGTTTCTCCTATGAAGGTAGGAAAGGAGATGCAGTTTTTTGGTGCCCGTGCAAACCTTGCAAAAGCGCTACTCTACGCAATTAACGGTGGACTTGATGAGAAGCTTAAGATTCAGGTTTCTCCTAAGTTTGCACCAATTACGAGTGAGTATCTTGAGTATGATGAGGTTATGGAGCGATTTGACCAAGTGTTAGAGTGGTTATCTGAACTTTATGTAAACACTCTCAACATTATTCACTACATGCATGATAAGTACGCTTATGAGCGTAGTGAGATGGCGTTACATGACCATGAGGTATATCGATACTTTGCTACGGGTATTGCGGGTCTTAGTGTTGCGGTAGATAGTTTAAGTGCTATCAAGCATGCTAAAGTTAAGGCTATTCGAGACGAAGAGGGTGTTGTTGTTGACTACGCTATTGAGGGAGAGTTTCCTTATTACGGAAATAACGATGATAGGGTTGATGAGATTGCGATTGAATTAGTTACCTCTTTTATGAATAAGATTCGACAGCACCACACTTACAGAGATTCGGAGCCTACCATGTCTATACTTACCATTACCTCAAATGTGGTATACGGAAATAAGACAGGAAACACCCCAGATGGACGTAAGGCAGGAGAACCCTTTGCTCCAGGAGCAAACCCAATGCATGGGCGAGATCAGCAGGGAGCTATTGCGTCACTCTGTACGGTGGCAAAACTTCCGTTTCAAGATGCAGCAGACGGTATCTCAAATACCTTTAGTATTGTACCTGATGCCCTTGGAAAGGATGATAACATGGTGGCAACCGCGGGGTTTGATTTTGAGATCTCTGCGGAGGAGCTTGGAATTGATATTAAAGAGTTGCAGGAGAAAGTGTGTGAAGAGGGCTTCAACGCACCCTGTGCAGTACCAAATATAGAAATTAACGAGTAGGAGGATTTTTATGGCAACACAGCAGGAAAGAAATTTAGTTGCGATGCTAGATAGTTATATGGAGAAAGGTGGACACCACCTGAATGTAAATGTATTTAATAGAGATACTCTCTTAGATGCACAAGCACACCCTGAGCAGTACCCCCAGTTAACCATACGAGTATCTGGGTATGCGGTAAACTTTAACAAGCTTACCAAAAAGCAACAGGATGATGTTATTGCAAGAACATTTCACGAAAACCTGTAACAGGGTATACCTATGAAGGGCTATATTCATTCGATAGAGTCCTTGGGAACTGTAGACGGACCGGGCATCCGGTTCGTCATCTTTTTTCAGGGCTGTAATCTCCGTTGCCAATACTGTCATAATCCAGACACATGGAAACAGAAATGCTCTAAGCAGATGAGTGTAGACCAAATATTAGAGGAGTATGAGAAGGTTAAGGAGTTTATTACTGGGGGTATTACCATTACCGGTGGAGAGCCTCTTCTACAACTTAACTTCTTACTAGAACTCCTTAGAGAGGCTAAAAAGAGGGAGATTCACACCTGTGTTGATACCTCAGGAAGTCTTCCCTATACCTTAAAGGGAGCAGAAAAAGAGAAACGGTTACAAGAGCTGATATCCTTGGTTGATCTTTTTCTCTTTGACATAAAACATATGGATAATACGGTTCACCAAGAGTTTGTAGGAACCTCTAATGAGAGGATATTTGAGTTTCTTACCTTTCTCTCAAACCATAAAGCTCCAGTCTGGATTCGCCATGTGTTAGTACCTGGAATTACGGACAGCGATACGCACCTGTACGCCTTAGGATCCTTTCTTGGCACCCTTGATAATGTTGAGGGAGTAGAGGTATTACCGTATCACACCATGGGAACCGATAAATATGCAGAGTTAGGAATGAAATACCCCTTAGAGGGTACTCGTGAAGCTACTGCGGATGAAGCACAGCGAGCACGGCACATTATTCTTCTGGCAATGCAGCAAGTGAGAGTTCATCAAAGTAAACAATAAGATACACAGCAGTTCTTGTAGAGTTCTTTTAAAATAGATATAATCTCTGTAGAACTAGCAGGAGGGCCGTCTATGATACAAACTATCTATATAGCAGGAGGGTGTTTCTGGGGAGTAGAAAAATATCTTCAGAGTATTCCTGGTGTCATGTCTACCTCAGTGGGGTACGCTAATGGGAAAACAGAGAACCCAACCTATGAAGATGTGTGTAAAAACCATACGGGTCATGTGGAGACAGTTAAGGTTGATTATGACCAGAACCTCATCACATTATCTGACATCCTTGAGCTCTTTTTTCAGATTATTGATCCCACATCTCTTAATAAACAAGGGAATGACAAAGGGGAGCAGTATCGTACGGGAATTTACTATATTGAATCAGAAGATAGAGAAACTATTCAAAGGTCCTTAAAGATATTACAACAAGGGGTATCACAACCTGTGGTTGTGGAGTGTAAACCCTTAGACCAGTTCTTTCCTGCAGAAGAGTATCACCAGAAGTACCTTGATAAGAATCCCACTGGATACTGTCACATTCATCCAAGAATGTTTGCTCTTGCTGCAGAGGGCGTTAAGAAGGAGAGGTAAGATGTATAAAAAAAAGAGTAAGGATGAACTAAAGAAAGAGTTAACCCCCTTACAATATCAGGTAACCCAAGAGAGTCATACAGAAAAACCTTTTACCAATGAGTATGATAGGGAGTTTCGTAAAGGGATTTATATTGATATTACTACAGGGGAACCGCTCTTTATCTCATCATATAAGTTTGATTCAGGCTGTGGTTGGCCCGCTTTTGCAAAGCCCATTAAGGATGCTCTTATTACGGAGGTAGAGGATTTGAGCCATGGACGTGTACGAACCGAAGTACGAAGCACCCATGGAGACTCCCATCTGGGACATGTATTTACCGATGGTCCTGCCGAGCTTGGAGGACTTCGATACTGTATTAACAGCGCTTCACTTACATTTATTCCCTACGAAGAGTTGGAGCAGCACGGGTATGGTGATTGTATCAAGCTCTTTGAGGAGTAGTGAATGAGGTTGCTATTGCACAAACCAGCAGTTTCTGAGTTCTCCTATACCCAGTATCTTATGGAGGATCCCTGTACCATGGATTATAATAGAGGTTTTGACCTTTCCAATAAGAACTATAATAAGGAAACTGGGTGTATAGCTTTTCCCAGAGAACTATGGGAGAGTATGTATGAAAGGTATAAAATTCTAGAAGAGGAGCAACAAGGGTTTTATCGTTATATATATGATGCAGAAAGAGAGTGCTTTGTAGGTGATGTAGCAGTACAGTACAAACCTACAGATCAACGATATATGGTGCACCTCCTTATTGAGGGTGCGCATCGGGGTAAGGGGTATGGAAAAGAGGGGCTACGCCTACTTTTGGAAACCTCTTTTGATGAATTTCATCTCCCTGCACTTTTTGATACCTTTCCCAAAACACGAAAAGCTACGGTGAACCTCTTTTTAGGTATGGGTTTTCAGGTGGTAGAGGAACATGAGAATGGAATCATAGGAGTTGAGTTGCTCCGTGAATCTTATAATATAGAAAGGAGTAGTTTATGAGTATACGTTATACATTTAGAGAGTGGAAGTTAAGCGATAAGGAATCTCTCATTCAATATGCAAATAATCTAAGGGTGTCAGAAAACTTAAGAGATACTTTCCCATACCCATACACCGAGACAGCTGCTGACCAATGGCTACACATAGCTACTTCTCAGAAGTCTCCAATACAGGAGTTTGCCATTGATATTGATGGAAGTGCCGTTGGAGGAGTGGGAGTGGTAGTTGGATCTGGTGAGCGACGTATTGCTGCTGAGGTAGGATATTGGTTAGGAGAACCATTTTGGGGTAAGGGCATTATGACTCGTGTTGTTACAGATTTTTTGGATTATGTTTTTCATCAGTTTCCAGATGTGATAAAACTCACAGCCCCCATATACGCAAGGAATATGGGATCTCAAGGGGTCATAAAAAAAGTAGGGTTCTCTCTTGAGAGTGTAGAGAAGTGTGGAGTAATTAAGCAGGGTGAACTGCTTGATCTGTGTCATTATAGACTTTTTCGGGTGGATTGGGAGAAGCTGAAAAAGTCTGAGGAGTACACCTGTAGAGGGTAGATCTACACCTTTTTCTCGATTCTCTGGAATTTTCTTAAGAGAAGTAAATTCTCATAGGTGACTCGTGCAGTCGTAATGTTGTAAATTATTTATTTTTCTTGTTTTATGCTATGATATATGTTAGCCTGTTACTAGAGGTTGTGGATAGCTATGTTGTCCTTCCTCAAAGAGATGTAAAAAGGAGATTGTATGAAAAAATTAATGTTTGTTGGGATTATGGCTTTTGCCTTATTTATTTCTAGTTGTAGTCCGTTTAGTCCAAAAAGCTATGATCTGGAAATTCGAAATAATACAAATAGTATATTCTCAAATATTAAGCTATATACCCATGGTTCAGATGTTAGAGTTTCATATCCAGATGTAGCAGGAAATTCTGTTCGTACTGAAGAGATGCGTTATAAAGATGTAGAGTCATTTGAAGCAACCTATAAGCTAAGTGGTACTTTGGAAAGTGTTGAAATAAACATAGATATCATATTACCTTATTCGATAGATACTCTGAAAAAAGATAGTTATCCCACTAAATTTATTATAGAAATTCCAGAAGGAACAACAACTGGTGAAGATCTCACTGTTACTCCTGTATACGAAAAGGATTAGTTCTTAACAGGTATTGTTAATTGGGGGACTACGTATGTCCCCCCTTTTTTTACTGGGAGTGCTTTCTCCTCGTCATGCCTCAATTCTATGAATATTTCTTTTCTTAAGAGAAGTAAATTGACAAGGATTCCGACATAATCTACACTCCATTGTATGAATAGTACGAAGATAGATGTAGATATAGCTAAGACCTTAGATATTCCTAAAAATCAGGTTGTGGCTACCTTGAAACTGTTAACCGAAGGGAATACTGTTCCTTTTATTGCTCGATATCGTAAGGAAGTTACTGGATCTCTTGATGAGGATCAGATCCGAGAGATTCAAAAACTTTGGGAGTACGAAGTATCTCTTCATGAGAGAAAAGAGGTTATCCTTGGAAAAATTGAAGAGCTAGGAAAGCTCACAGACCCTTTAAAGCAAAAAATCTTACAGGCAAAAAAGCTATCAGAGCTTGAAGACCTCTATCTTCCATATAAGGAGAAACGGAAAACCCGTGGTACTGTTGCAATCAATCAAGGTCTTGAACCGTTAGCAACATATCTCTTATCACTCCCAGATCGTGGAGATGTGATTGCGGAGGCTCAAAAGTATGTTACCACATCCAAGGGGGAACTTGCTGTTCTTACCGCAGAAGCAGCTCTTCAAGGAGCTAAGGATATTATTGCAGAGCAGAGTTCTGAGGTTGCCGAGTGTCGTAGGCTCATTAGGAAGGAGTATGAAAAATATGCTCAGGTTGTAACTAAGGTTAAGAAAGATGGAAAGAAGCTTGATGAGAAAGGGGTGTATGAGATCTATTATCAGTATGCCGAGAGTGTTCGTACTATTCTTCCTCATCGGGTGCTTGCTATTAACCGAGGGGAACGAGAGAAGGTTCTTTCGGTAAAAATTGATATTGAGGAAGAGCGTGTACTTTCCTACGTGGTAAACCCTATTATAGGTAACAGAGGAACATCTCCCACCGCACCGTACGTACGAGAGGCTTTGATAGATGGATTTCGTCGTCTTACCCGTGGAGCCATTGAACGAGATGTTCGTAGTGAGTTAAAGCAGCGAGCAGAAGACCAAGCTATTGAGGTGTTTGGAGATAACCTAAGAAAGCTTCTTTTACAACCTCCATTAAAGGATAAAACAATACTTGGTATTGATCCCGCCTTTAGAACTGGTTGTAAACTTGCGGTGATAGATCCCTCTGGTAAGGTGTTAGATATTGATGTTATCTACCCAACACAGAAGTATGTGGGTGAAGATATTCCACAGTCACGACTGGTTGAAGCGGAGAAGAAAATTATGCAAAAGGTATCATCATTTTCTGTAGATTTAATAGCTATAGGAAATGGTACAGCTTCGCGGGAAACAGAGCAGTTTGTTTCAGAGCTTATTACAGCTAACAGCCTGCCTATTGCTTATATTATTGTGAATGAAGCGGGTGCTTCGGTCTACTCAGCATCGGCATTAGCTAAAAAAGAGTTTCCAAACCTACAGGTTGAAGAGAGAAGTGCTGCATCAATTGCTCGTCGTGTTCAGGATCCCTTAGCGGAGCTTGTGAAAATTGATCCAAAATCCTTAGGTGTTGGTCAGTATCAGCACGATGTAACTCAGACAAAACTTAAGGAACAGCTTGACTTTGTTGTAGAAAAAGCGGTTAACCAAGTTGGGGTAAATGTGAATACCGCATCTTGGGCACTTCTTCAACACGTTTCAGGAATATCTGAAGGTCTTGCCCAGAAGATTGTGGAGCAGCGGGATAGCTCTGGACTCTTTACCTCTCGAGATCAATTAAGGAAGGTACCTCGGCTGGGAGGGAAAACCTATGAACAGTCGGTAGGGTTTCTTCGTATTCTCCAAGGAGAGAACCCCTTAGACAAGACCGCCATTCACCCAGAGAGTTATAGTACTACCCATAAACTTATGAAGCTCCTTAGAGTTAGGAGTGAAGATATTGGAACCGAGTCTATGATTCAGGCAGTACGTAAAGTTGATATACCTAAGGTTGCCAAAGAGCTTAACATTGGAGAGATCACTCTATCAGATATTTGTGACTGCCTTATGGTTCCTCTTCGTGATATGCGAGATGAGTTTCCACAGCCTCTTCTTAAGAAGGGAGTTTTACATCTAGAGGATATTACTCCTGGTATGGAATTACAGGGAACTGTTCGGAATGTGGTTGATTTTGGAGCCTTTGTTGATTGTGGAGTTAAGGTTGATGGGTTAGTGCATATCTCAAAACTTAAGAACGGTTTTGTAAAGCACCCTAAGGATGTTGTGAGTGTGGGTGATATTGTCACCGTATGGGTTGAGGAGTTAGATATCAAGAGACAGAGACTCTCCTTAACCATGGTTAAGGAGTAGTGTTAGGAATTTGTATGGGGAGGATATTAAGACTCCCTACATGATTATTGTAACAGCTCCACTAGTTCATCAAGGAGCTTTATATTCAGACGTTTTGATACAATATACGTACGGAACTGAGAGTTGCCCTTGGTATCTGTATATGTCTCTCCAAAACGGCCATAGGATGTAGTTACAACTGTCCCATCCTTGAGTACTACATTTCCCGCATAACCTGTATCTGCATGAGCCCATGACTCTGGTTCTATTTGATCATCAAGAAAGGTATGAGCCAACTTTACTCGATACTCACCCTCACTCCCTGAAATAAGATCATCAAAGGTACCAACCCAGCCGACCCAGCCCTCTGAAAACCAGTTGTTCTCATTACTCAAGAGGGCAACTTTTTCTTTATCTCTCTCTATAGATCTAAAGGATATAAAGAGCCTACCATCGGGAAGCCAGTCTGCCTTATGTCTCTCTCCACTTAAAGCTGCAGGTGCCTCGAATGGTTTTGACCAGCTTTTTCCTTCATCCTCACTTATGGATATGAGGGAGTTATTCTTTTTATTATTTGATCGAGAAATAAGTGCCAAAATATCACCATTTCCTTGGTTACTTCTTACTACTTCAACCTCACACATCTGTGTATACTTTTCTATTGATCTGTAATTTGAAAAGTAGGGTTCCGGGGTAGACCAAATCATATCTCCATTGGTATCAAAGGAGAGTATAGTTTTGTAGTTCACAAAATCGTAATCATGAAAAAATCCCATCCAACGGTCACTCCAACTGCCATCTTTATTTTTTAGTCTTGTTAATGAAGCCATTGCCACAATAGGATTTACATAGTGATCTTCCTTATAGCCAAACCATTTTTCAAACTCGCTCCAGCTGGCACCGTTATCTTTTGATATCGCAGCATTGAATCCATCACCTTTGAACCTATTATGGCCGTATATATTTCCCTTGCTTCCGCCCCAGCTAGGGTTGGCACTGGTCATAATTATCCAATTACCAAAAGGGTCACTTTTGTCATCAATATTACCAAGACGGTAGATTGTAGGAGTCTCCTTTGATTCAGACCAGCTGGTTGGAAACTTTGGATACTCTCTACTCCATGTTTTGCCACCATCGGTACTTACTTTTCCTGCAATTGCACCTAGTCCATGCCCCTGTGGGTACAGTGTGAGAATGTGATTATCACCTAGGAGAACACTATCAGGGTGCCCTAGGTAGTTTGTTTCTAGTGATTGACCATTATCTACAATAGTGATCTCATATAGGCTGTCAAAGCGACTATCTATATGATCTGGTTTTATACTTAAATCAATCTGAGGCATAGTGTAATCACTCCCTTGGGTGCTAAGGTTTGAGCAGGCTGTAATAACAAGAGTTGTACCAAGTATCAGAGTCCAAAGAATGAGTTTTTTCACGGCAGTTCCTCCATAGGCACTTAGCATATTTAGCTTTAGTGTATCATACTTTTTGAGAAAGTAGTGAAAAATCTGTGTAAATCTTTGGGAAATTTATATTGAACAGCTGGAAAGGTGCAGTTTTATACAATATTTCTTGACCTAGGACCATTGGTGATGTATTGTTATAGTAGCGATTTGTTGCATTGATAAAAGCGTAGCAGTAGGAGTTGGTATAATATGGAAAAGTCGATTCTTAAAAAAATGATAGATGTTGCTGCAGGGAGAACTCCTGCTGATCTTGTACTCAAGCATGGAAAAGTTATTGATGTATATGGACACTCCATTATTGAGGGTGATGTAGCAATTGTAGATAAGTATATCGCTGCGATAGGATCCTACAGTGGTACTAAGGAAATTGATGTTCAGGGAAAGTATATAGCCCCTAGCTTTATTGATAGCCATATCCATATCGAATCAAGTTATGTCTCCCCCGAGGAGTTTGGAAGGCTCTCTGTGCCTCATGGTACCGGTACCATTATTGCTGACCCCCATGAGATTGTAAATGTTGCAGGTCTCAAAGGGCTTTCATACATGTTAGAGGCTGCAAAGCGTACCAAGCTAGATATTAAGTATATGGTACCTTCTTGTGTTCCTGCTACAACCTTTGAAACTGCGGGAGCCTCAATCTCTGCGAAGGATATGATTGAACCATTAAAGAATCCACAGGTGCTTGGGCTGGGAGAGTTTATGGATTATCCCGGTATTATTCATGGAGAGAGTGGTGTATTAGATAAAATCCTTACTGCCACCAACAGTAACAAGTTAATTGATGGTCACAGTCCAGGGCTTCATGGCAAGGATCTCTCTGCCTATGTGGTTGCTGGTATTCATACTGACCATGAGTGCTCTACGGTAGAGGAGATGTTAGATCGTCTACGGATGGGTGTATATATTCTTCTTCGACAGGGTACAGCGTGTCATGATTTGGAAACTCTCCTTAAGGGTATGACCGTTGAGAACTCAAGAAGGTGTTTACTCTGTTCCGATGATAGGAATGTGGAAACTATTTTGGAGAGTGGTCATTTAGAGGCACATTTGCAAATGTGTGTTGCCCATGGAGTTGACCCGATTACGGCAATTCAGATGGCTACACTAAATGCAGCGGAGTGTTTCCAGTTACATGATCGAGGGGCTGTTAGTCCTGGTAAGTTGGCCAGTCTTGTGATCCTCAATGATCTTAAGGATTTTACGGTGTCTCAGGTTTTTCTTGATGGAGAGTTGGTTGCGGAGAATGGGGTGTACATACCCCCAACAGAGTACTATCCTGTTGACTCTGTTCATGGGAGTATGGGGGTAGCTGGCTTTACTGCCCAAAAGTTAGCCCTTCATCTTACATCATCAAAGGCACACATTATTGAACTTACCCCCGGTGGAGTTGTTACCAAGAAATCTATAGCCCATGTGTCTCGAGACCACTCAGGAAACTTTCAGTTTGATCCAACCTTAGATATTTGCAAAGTTGCTGTTGTAGAACGTCATAAGAAAACCGGAAATGTTGGACTGGGATTACTTAAGGGGTATGGAATAAAGCAGGGAGCAATTGCCCAGTCCATAGCCCATGATTCACATAATATTATTGTTGCAGGGGTGAATGATGAAGATATGGTTTTTGCGGTAGAAACCCTTATTAACCAAGGTGGTGGTGTTGTTCTTGTAAAAGAAGGAAAGGTTCTTGAAACAGTTCCTATGCCAATAGCTGGACTTATGAGTGATCAGAAAGGTGAGTGGGTTGCAGAAAGGCTCTTTTCCCTAAATCACAGGGCCTTTGAAGAGTTACACATTAACCCGCAGTATGAACCAATTATGACTCTCTGCTTTATGTCCTTAGCGGTAATCCCTGAAATTAAGCTTACCGATCGTGGTCTCTTTGATGTGGTTGCATTTGACTACATAGATGTTAATGTGTAGAGACCTTGTTGAGAGGAGTAGTCTATTCTGAACCATCTATATAAGGTGATAATTACTCCTCTAACATAGTTCCTTCTATTTTTCGTAGAAGCTGCTTTGATCTTGCTAAGGTTGTGCTAATGGTTCCTCTTGGGATACCAGTTACCTCACTAAGGTCTTTATGTGATGGCGCTATAGAAAACTGCCCTATGGTTTTTTGTAGCTTCTGCAGGCGATCCTCGTAACGGATAATTTTCTTTTCCAAAATAGCTTTTTGCTCCGGCTTGATACAGCAGTGGAGAAAGCTTTTTGTCTCCATAAGCAGAATATATATTTTATTTCTTCTCTGAATATGCAAATTTAGTTGTTCTCTTTTTCTCCTTTTAAGTCTGAGAATTTCAGTAGTCCATTTGGTAAAGGTTGCTTTTTCACACCCACACATGGCAAGTAGCTTGTCCAGTTGAGCTTCGGGAATCTCATCGGCTGCAATTAAGGTGAGACATAAAATCTGCCTCCTTGCAAGGATAGTTTGACACATGCCATGTTTTATGTGCAAACCCTTTACGTATGCAGGAAGAGGTTTATATTCTATAGCTTGATCAAATACCGCTTCTGTTGTGCTCTCCTCATACTCAAGAGATGCTCGAACTGCAGCCTTACGAACCTCCTGCCGTTTTCTATTTTTTCTAAAAGAGTTTGCCCGTATATGCACCACCTTTGCAATAAAATGTTCAAAGGGAATACCTTTATAGATAAACTCCTTAATGATTTTTGGTATACTCTCGTAGATCGTAGAAAAAAACTCAGAGTTTTCATCCTCCGAAAACCCTAGGTATCGAATAGGGTATTGGTATATGTAGAGGGCTACCTCTTCATGTGCCTTTTTTTTAGAATAACTTCCACACTGGGACTGTAGTATTCTATTGGTAAACTCTAGATTTTTATTTACCTCTGCCTCTATCACACTGGTCTTCATAAAAACTCCTCTATTTCTGTGACTAAGGTGCTTTGAGTATAATAGTAAAGCACCTTAATATGATTACTCTTTTTTTATGAATATTTACTTTCAATATTTAAGAAATTTCACAAAATTATACTACAGTGAAAAAAAATACGGATATACAGTATGAAAATTTCACCATTGACAAGTAATCTTCATGGTTGTATTATGACGCAACGGGCGGTTAACTCAGTGGGAGAGTGCTTCGTTGACATCGAAGAAGTCGCTGGTTCAAATCCAGTACTGCCCAAAGTAAAAGAGGGTGTAGGTTATGATTTTTCTTACCTATACCCTCTATGTATGAAGGAGAACTACTATCATGAAAATGTATCGATTAAGAACAGAAGTGCAGCATTATCAGTGGGGAGATAAGAGTCTTCTTCCTCAGTTTTTAGGAGTTTCACCAGATGGATCTCCCTGGGCAGAACTGTGGATGGGAACCCATAGTGGAGGACCTTCACAGGTACTTTTTAATAACGGTCAAGAACAACCACTCTTAGATTTTCTTCAGCAAGAGGGGTATAGTGAAGGAGTACCATACCTTTTCAAGGTACTCGCAATTGCATCTCCACTTTCACTGCAGGTACACCCACCAAAGAGTTGGGCAGAGAAGCGTTTTGAGGAGGAGAATTGTGATAATGTTCCCTTAAGTGCTGCGCACAGATTGTATAAAGATAGTAATCATAAACCAGAGATCCTTTATGCTTTAACTCCATTTACCGCAATGTGTGGTTTTAGAGAGGAAGTGGAGATTAGAGAAAATCTTGCACCTCTTTTTGATGGATCTTTGCCCTCTGTAGGTGAGAAGATTTCTTCTGGAGAAGATTTTTTCAAGCAGTTCTTTTTTGCTATTATGAATCTCAATGATCAAGACAAGGATACACTTATTCAGTGGGTTCTGCAAAATACAACTCAGAAAGATGCCCTTGGGGTGGTTGAAAATCTTGTAGCCACATACCCAGGAGATATTGGAGCGGTGGCTCCTCTGTTTCTTCAGTTGATTCACCTTAATCCGGGAGAGGCTCTTTTTCAGGATGCCCGGGAGATTCACGCTTATGTATCTGGTTTAGGTGTTGAGCTTATGGCAAACTCAGACAATGTGATTCGGGCAGGTCTTACACCTAAGCATGTTGATATACCTGAGCTTATGAAGGTGGTTGATTTTTCTTACCGAAAAAAAGAGATTGTTACTCCCGTAGAGAGAGGTGGACTGATAACACTTCCCGTAAGTGGGGTTGATGATTTTCTCTTAAGTACGCTAGAGGTATCTGGGCAGGTAGAAGTTCCTCAAGTAACCACACCTGAAATCTGGTTGGCAACAGGAGATCTTACAATTTCATCTGAGGATAATACATTGCAGGTATCTGATGGGGATGCTCTTATTCTTGTTGGAGGAGATAGAGAAAAGGTCTGTTCTATTCAAGGAAATGGAACAATCTATATGGCGTCAATTCCATCAAAGTAGGTTATATGCGAATTTGGGTTGATGCTGATTCTTGCCCCAAGGGGATACGAAAGATTATTCTTAAAGGGGCTATTAGAACAGAAATTCCCGTAACTTTTGTTGCGGATCGAGTATTACAGGATATTCAAAATCGCGGGGTTGTCTCCTTTGTGCAGGTAGAACCTGGTGCTGATAGTGCGGATCATTACATTGTTGACCATCTCAATGAGGGGGACCTCTTAATAACAAGAGATGTTCCCTGTGCTGCACTGGCTGTAGAGAAGGGGGCTTCTGTACTTGATGATCGAGGAAGAGTATCAACAAAAGAGAACATAGGGGAGCGACTTGCTCTTCGAGATTTTTACACCTCCCTTAGAGAGGAAGGGGTGTTCTCTGAACAGCATTACCCTATGGGGCAGAAAGAGATTAAGCAGTTTGCCGCTTCATTTGATACGCTTTTACGAGAGTTTATGAATAAGAGAGACCAAGGGGAGTTTCTTGGTGGTTAAAAAGTTTCCCGAGCTCCTCACTGAGTACTTAGAATCAACACAATCCCATGCCATTGATCATCAATTTCGTTATGACCCAAGGGAGGAAGTGAGAACCCCTTGGCAGCTTGATTCACCCATTGGAGGTGTTACTGATCAAGTTATGCCAGGGTTAATTCGGCACTATACAGATAGAGCACTCCTTTTAACCACAAATCGGTGTGCCGCACACTGTCGATACTGCTTTCGGCGAACATCTCCTCATAGGTCATTCTCCCTTGATGATCAATCACTGTTGAATATTGTGTCATACCTGAAAGATCATCAGGAGGTAAAGGAGCTTTTACTTTCAGGTGGTGATCCACTTACTCTTCCTTTGCAAAGATTGCAACATATACTTTCTATTCTAAGAGAGGGGCGACGGGATATTCTTTTTCGTTACTGTACACGACTTCCCATTGTTGACCCTAGGGCTATGACTGATGAACTCATAGAGCTTCTTGTGAGTCAGGGACCCGCAGTCATGGTTCTTCATCTTAATCATGTTGATGAGCTCTCTCCATCTGTTAAGGATACCTTACAGAGGTTGCAAGCGGCGGGACTTGAACTGTGGAGTCAAACGGTACTTCTTAAAGGAGTGAATGATACGACACAAGCTCTTGCAGATTTGTTTTCTGAGATAGCACTGCTTGGTATACATGCACACTACCTGTTTCAGTTAGATCTTGCACCAGGGGTTGATCATTTTCGGGTTGATCTTTTTGAAGGTATTCGTCTTGTGCGTGCTGTAGCTTCAGAGTTACCAGAGAGTATGGTGCCTACCTATGCCTTAGATGTGCCAGGAGTTGGAGGTAAAGTTGATCTACTTGCTGCAGAGGTACAAAAAAAAGAGGATACCTATGAGGTATCTCTTGGAGAGACAACCTTCACGTATCCTCTATAGTTTTTATTGAGTAAAATTACAACTATTCGTCAAAAACAAGTTTTGCCGTATTGTACTTTCTTTTATAGAGTACATCAGCTAAGGTGATGTTAACAAAGTAACTATGAAAAATCTGATATGATGCTATCCAGAAATCTTCACCAAAACATTCAACAAGAGATTCTCCTGTTTCAGGATCCCATCGAAAGTCATGACGAGGGCATTTCGCATTAATCTCCTCATCATCAATTGCACATGGTGATAGATAGTACTGTTCACCAACAGCTTCAAAGATTTCATGGATGGTTAGCTCTTCAGGTGATACATTGAGAGAGAATCCTCCACCTGGTCCTTTACGAGATTTTAGAATGCCCTCTTTCTTTAAAGAGAAAAAAAGTTGTTCTAAGAACTCTGGTGAAATGCTTTCCTGTTCTGACAAAACTTTGATTGAACTTGGACTCTCTCCGTTTCGTACAAGGCGACAAAGTGCACGAAGTGAATAACGCCCTTTTGTTGTAATTCTCACTGATACCATCCTTCTTCACAGAAGTATTTTTGCTCTTTTTTCGAGTAATACTTTTATGAAACTAAAAACTTTAATCATTGTTACATTTATAACCATCTTTGTCAATCAAACTTTACTCTCTAATGAACTAGAATTTTCAGGTTCTTTTTCTACAGAAGGTGGAGATGTTTTTCTAGACTCTTCATTAGTGGCTCGGTACAACAAAGAACAGTATATGTATTTTGGTGTGAGTATCCCACTGTACTATCAAAATAAGATACCATTGAAAAATAACCCATCTCCAATAGATGATATGAGAGTGAAACTTGGAATCAGCTCTCGGTACCTCTCCCTAGGAAAATTACGGAGTCAAGGGGCCTTTGCTTTGTTGAGATATATATCGCATAAGGGTGATATTACTAGACCATTTGCGGTTGATCCAGTAACTTTGGGAAATCCTATATCAGTACTCTTCAGAATTCCTGATCGAGCTGTTGCGAGTTGGGATATAACCCAAAGAGGGCAGTTGTTTTCTTTCTCGCTTATGCAACACATATCAGCAGTAACTCTTGGTGTATTTATCTACCGATTTACCAGCTGGGAGTATGCCAAAACACCCTATGTACAAAGTGGTGGTCACGGCTTAATCTCCTATCAAAAGAATGGTCATATTTTTCATTTTCGTGGGGGAGTTTCTTTGAGTACTCTCCATTTATCCTATGGGTATTTGTTGCGAGGTGACTATCTGTTTAAGCGGGATCCTTGGAGTATCTCTTGTGTTATACAGGGTAATAATAGAAGCTTTACCTTGCCCCATGGAAAAGGTATCGATTCAAACCTACAAACAGAAATATCTGTTACCTATAAACAACTTTCTCTCTTAGGTGAATGTATCTATAGACCAAGTTATTTTTTAAATTCTGGTTATAAAAAAATTTATACAGGAGGGTCCTTTGGAGTTCCCCTCAGAAAGTATCATACTGGTACAATGGGATACTATTTTTTGTATGTAAAAAGGGGTGACTGGAATACCACCATTTCACATACAGGTGAAATATCATATATCGTAGACTGGGAAACATGGAAGATCCTATCAACCTTTGAGCTTGTCCATTACCCATTGGAGTACCGAAATGGGTATGTAGGAAAGGTTGAGTATCAACTATACAGTGATCCTTGGAAGGTTCACTGTAGTCTGGAGTATGACTTTTCTGTAAAACGTATCAAATTCAGTGGGAAAATAATCTATGAAAAGAATAGAAAGAGATTCAGCTTTGTTGTAGAGGAGGATAAAAGGGTCTCACTTGTTTTTTTGTGGAAACTTTGATACTCTTGCTTTATGATTTTATCGATAAAAACATTAGGTGATACAACCCTTAGAGAGAAGGCGCAGCCTGTAACTTCCTTTGATGATGAACTACTAACGCTTGTAGACTCCCTGTTTGAGACAATGGAGAAACAGTCTGGTGTGGGTATTGCTGCTCCCCAAGTTGGTGTGAGTAAAAGAGTTTTTGTATGTGCCCCTCCAGGAGAGGATTCTCTTGTTTGTGTTAACCCTACAATAGTACAAACATCTCAGTCAGTTTCTCTCTTTGAGGAGGGATGCTTGAGTGTTCCCGGTGTATTTTCCGATATAGAACGTCCCGATGAGATTGTAATTCACTACCAAGATGTTAAAGGGAAATCCCACACCTTGAAGGTTGGCGGGTATTTGGCACGAATTATACAACATGAGTATGACCACCTTGAGGGAAAGCTTTTTATTGATAGGATTGAGAACCCTCGGGTGTATGATAAACTTATGAAGAAGTATAATAGAAGGCAGCCCTCATGAGAATCCTTTTTGCAGGATCCCCAGATATAGCAATTCCCACATTAGAGATTCTTTATAGAACAGGGAATCTTATTGGGGTACTCACCAATCCCGATAGGCCACAGGGGCGTGGAAAGCGACTTCAAGGTACTCCAGTAAAGGAACGGGCTCTTGAGTTAGGTGTTCCTGTGTACACCTTTGAAAGCTTAAAAAAAGAGGCTAGGGAGTGTATACAAGAGCTTAAACCAACACTGTTAGTGTCTTTTGCGTATTCAAGAATTTTTGGCCCTAAGTTTCTATCAATATTCCATCAGGGTGGAATAAATGTTCATCCATCGCTGCTTCCTCGGTTTAGAGGTCCGTCACCCTTAACAGAGGCTATTTTGCAGGGGGATACCCATACGGGCATTACTATTCAAACCTTGGCTCTTGGAATGGATGAGGGTGATATTCTGCTACAAAAACAGATACCCCTAGGTGGAACAGAGACCACCGAATCACTCTCCCTTTGGGCTGCACAGGAAGGTGCAACCATGGTAGGTGAGGTTTTAGAACAGTTTGATACACTCCCTAGAACACCTCAGAGTAGTGACTTAGTCACATACTGTACAAAAATTGCAAAGAGTGATGGGGCTATCAACTGGAGTGAGCCTGCTTGTGAGATTGATCGAAAAATACGAGCATACACCCCTTGGCCTAGGTGTTTTACCTTTCTTCAAGGTCAGCGAGTAGTTATACATTCCGCATCTGTTGGAGCTAACAATACCCATAATACACCGGGTGCTATAATTGGTAGTGAAATGGCTAATGTTAAAGGAATCAATACGCTTGGGATTCGTGTTGCCACAGGGAGTGGAGAGCTTCTTGTAACCCATCTTCAAAGGGCTGGTAAAAAAGTTGTTACCGCAGAAGATTTTCTGAGAGGAACTCAGGGAGATCTTAGAACATTCTCCTTCTCAGATATATAGAGTTCTCATTTCCCTATAATCTCTTGTAGACTTTTTCTCAATATCTATGATACACTCAGTACAACACAGGATATTTCAGTGGAAGTGAGGTGCAAATCCTCCACGAGCCCGTCACTGTAATGGATCTTTATGAGTAACTAAACAGCCACTGGAGAGGCACTCTCTGGGAAGGCTTGTTACCCAATGTCCTAAGTCAGGAAACTCTGGTATCTCTGTTATTCCGTAGCTTCGGGGAGCAAAGTTACGTGTATTCCATATTAGCCAGATTAGGCAGCTCCCTCCTATAGGAGGTATTATGAAAAAGTGTATTGTAGGTGTATTGGTTTTGTTTGTTCTTGTGGGGTGCTCTCGGGGTAGCTCTTCTGAGGTTGCCCTTGAAGGTTCTCTAGGAGGTGTTACTGAGAGCGCTGATTCTGTAGAAATTAGTGTTTCACGTAAACCTTTTACCTTGGAGTATGCAACAAAGTTTACGGTTGAACCAGTAGGTGTAAAAAGTTGGGTGCTTCGTATTATAGAGCCATGGCCAGATAGTACTGAAGAGGTAACGTATCTGCTTATGCATCATGATGAAACAGAAAAAATCTCCGAGCCCAATGCCATTACTGTTTCTATTCCCCTTACCAAAGCAGCAGCATTTAACTCTGCCACCTTAGAGGGGATTTTTCAGTTAGGAGCCATTGATTCTGTGATAGGAACTGATGATGCGAATTTTACGGCTAATCCAGATATTGTAGAGAGGCTTGCTTCTGGGCTTATTACTCCCATGGCACCGGGAGGCAAGCTGAATGAGGAAGTGCTTCTTGAAGTTGCCCCTGAGGCAGTATTTATTAATGTGGTAAATCCCACTTATGATACAAGGTCGCTTTTAGAAAGGTCTGGGGTTACACCACTTATCACATCGGCATGGTTAGAAACACACCCCTTAGGTCGTGCGGAGTGGATTAAGTTTATTGGGCTATTCTTTGGTCTTGAGGAGCCTGCTACGTGGCAGTTTAACTCAGTGGTATCAACCTATAATGCTACCATGGAGCTTTTGAAATCGGTAGAGAAAAAACCCACCGTTTGTACAGGGTTCCCCTTTGGTAACACATGGTATATAGCGGGAGGGTCAAGCTACTTAGCACAATTAATTAAGGATGCAGGGGGCCAGTATCTCTGGCAAGATCTTGAGGAGTCTGGAAGTGTTCCCACCGCACTAGAGGTTGCGTATGAAAGAAATAACGAAGCCGATGTGTGGATAAATGCAGGTTGGGGGTGGAGAACCTATAATGATGTACTTGGCGGCGATGCTCGGTTTGAGGAGTACCAGTCATTTCAGAATCGGAATATATGGCATGTAGAAAAACAGGTGGCAAGTAATGGTGCCAATGGGTACTACTCAAGTGGAGCTTTGAATCCACAGATTGTACTTATGGATTTAGCATCAATATTTCATCCACAGCTGTTTCCTGAGTACAAACAGGTGTATTATGGACCTATGGAGTAACCTATAGGAAGCTGTGTATAGGTTGTTTTGGAAGTCACATAGTGATTCCTCTTTTAATATATGATATATATCTTGAAAGGTATTAATCTATAAAAAAGGGCTACATAAGTAGCCCTTTTTTAAAATATAAAGAGTGTATAAATTTTCCTCTACACGTTAAAAGCTGTGATATTACTTTGGGGGAATCTCACCAACACCCTTGAGTACGTAGTGTGGTCGATACGCAAACCTCTTTATCTCTTTTTTATCGGTAACGCCACTGAGTACAAGAACCGTATCTATTTCAGATTCAATTCCAGCAATAATATCTGTATCCATTCTATCTCCAATAATCACGGTCTTTGATCGCTTAGTTCCAAGAATAGATTTTGCATCTCTCATCATAAGTGGGTTTGGTTTACCTACAAAGTACGCCTTGCAGTTTGTGGTAAGCTCAATAGGCGATACTAGTGCTCCCGTAGCAGGTGCAATTCCACCTTCAATAGGTCCAGTAAGATCAGGGTTGGTACCTATCAGCTTAGCCCCTTGTAAAATCATATTTACCGCTTTTTCTAACATCTCTAAGTTATAGGTGCTGGACTCTCCAACAATAACATAGTCTGGGTTTTTATCGGTGATGGTGTAGTCTACACTTTCTAGCGCATGAATAAGACCAGACTCTCCAATAACAAATGCTGATCCCTTAGGCTTCTGACTTGCTACAAAGTGAGCGGTTGCAAGAGCACTGGTGTAGAAGTGGTTCTCCTCAACATCGATACCCATATTTCGTAACTTTAATTGGAGATCTCTTTGTGTTCTTTGACTACTATTTGTAAGAAACAGAAACCTTTTATTCTCCTTTTGTAGCCAGTTAATAAACTCTTTAACCCCAGGGAGAATCATATTTCCATGGTAGATCACTCCGTCCATATCACAAATAAATCCATCTTTCTTCTGTAAATTTTTCATGGCTGTAGTATAATTCTTTCAAAGAATCTCTGCAAGATAAGTATCCTCCAGATGGGCTCTCTTCGGTTGATTAGTTTCTGAAATTACGGTATAAAATAACAACACTACCAGTGTACAAAAGGATGTTTTTTGAAGTTTAGTGTAGATGACACTCAGTTACTCCGTGCTATTTGCGGTCCTCATGATACCTTCCTGTCAGAGGTTGAGTATTATACCCAGGGGGTAGTATATGCTCAGGGTAACACCCTTATATACCAGGGACCTCAGGAGGAGCAGTTTTCAAATCTCCTGAATGAACTTGTCCTTTCTGCTGGTAAAGGGAAGGAAATTACACCATCTCTCATTCAAGACATTAGCGAGGCTATTACCTCCCAAGGGGATGCGGAAAAGCTCAGATCCTTTGCAATTGATATTCCCGGTGGGAAATCAATATTCCCAAGAAATTTAGCACAGTACCGTTATATGGTTGGTATGGGGAACTCTCAATTAACCTTTGGAATAGGTCCTGCTGGTACGGGAAAAACCTATTTAGCCGTTGCTTCCGCACTGGAAGAGGTGTTACAGAAAGGTAAGCGAAAAATTGTTTTAACACGACCCGTAGTAGAGGCTGGCGAGAGTTTAGGATTTTTGCCTGGCGATCTTACCCAAAAAATCAGTCCTTACTTGCGACCACTTTACGACGCTATGGAAGCGGTTATTCCCATGACAACTATTCAAAACATGGAGAAAAATGGGATTATTGAGGTTGCACCACTTGCGTATATGCGAGGGCGAAGTATTCATGATGCGGTTATTATTTTAGATGAGGCACAGAATACCACACCGCAGCAGATGAAAATGTTTTTAACCCGTCTTGCAGAAAACTCAAGAACTATTGTAACAGGAGATGTTACCCAGATAGATCTTAAAAAATCAATTCCATCGGGGCTGGTTCATGCTCAGAAGGTACTTGCAGGAGTTTCTGGTATTGAGATTCACACTTTTAAGGAGCAAGAGGTTGTTCGAAGTTCACTGGTGCGAAAAATTGTGAGGGCCTATGATGAGAAAAAATAAAGAAGAAGACCCTCCTTCGTTACGTGCTCGAATAAGAAGTAATAGGTTTATTACAACTCTTGTTGTGATATCCGTTCTGTTATCTTTTCTTATGATTTTTCTTCCCCGTACTATTGCCAATGGACAGGCTCTCTATCTACCAAAGGATATTGAGGTAGGTAAGGTGTCTAACCGTACAGTGGTGCTACGAAGACCACTGGTATATCAGGATATTCCCGCAACAGAGGCGTTACAAAAGCAACGAGCTCAAGAGGCTTTACCCGTATTTAGTTATAATAATTCTGTTATCTTTCAGGTGAGGAATACCCTTGAGACTGTTGCAAAGGCCTTAAGCTCAAGTGAACAGTTTGAGGCTCGACTTTTTGTACTGGAGGAGATTTTTTCACCATCAGAGATTGCTTATCTTCGGGAAAGTTCAAATAAGTTATCCCTGTTTCCTCTGATTGGAGAGTTCTCGGATCGTATTTTAGAGTATGGTATTGTAGATGAAGATCAATATGTTCGGTATAAGAAGAGCGATGAAATTATTATAAAAGAGCAAAATTATATTAAGCAATCAAGTCAGAAGGTTTTGGCGGAGAAGGATATTATTTTGCTTAGTACCGTGCCTGAGGTTGTGAGTTTCCTTGTATTAGGTTTGGGGATTACTGATAGCGATGAAGTGTTTATTCAGTTTTTACTTTCAAAAGTTTTAGCACCAAACCTTTTTTATAATCACACCGAGTCATCAGCTCTTTTGGACTCCTACATCTCTAGTGTATCACCGGTTTTTACAAAGATACCACCATCCACTACGGTTGTAGAGAAAGGGGAAGTAATAGGAGAGGAGGAGTACTATATTCTCCAAGCTATTAGGGATCAGAAAAATCAAGGAACTTCGATTTTTCAATATATTGGTCTTGTCGTATACTTGCTCTTAATTTATTTTGTCTCCTATAAGAGCTGGATGTTTTTCGAGAAGACAAATCATAGGTTTGCCGGTAGAGGAGCGGTGGTGTTAATCGCCTTTATTTTATGGCAGATATTTACTCTTGTTGCCTATGTGATTGGGGTGAAACTATTTTTTGATTACTATATGTTTTTTGTACCCACCGTAATTTTTGTTATTGGTGTTTCAGTCTTTCTTGGAAACATAGAGGCTATTGCTTTTAGCTGTTTTCTTGGGGTGTTTCAGGTGCTTCTTCCTGGGGTGTCACTTATGCAAGGCTTAACTACTATTGGCTTTGGTTTAAGTGGAGCATATTTTTTACAATCCGTTGAGCAGAGAATTGATATAGTTCGAGTGTTAAATAAAATTATATTTTGTCACCTTGGGATTACAGCGCTCTTTCTCATTTTTCAGCAGGAGACTTTACAAAATTTAGGAATAACCCTTGCCATTGTTGCAATCAATAACAGTTTGTGGTTTATTATCTGTATTTTTTCACTTCCATTTTGGGAGAAGGTATCAAGTATTCCAACAATTTTTAGCTTACAGGAACTTGCTGACATGTCTCTTCCTATTTTTCAACGAATGAGAAATGTTGCTCCAGGAACCTATAGTCACTCCCTTGCGGTGGCTGAGTTAGCAGAGTCTGCTGCTATGGAGATTGGGGTAAATAAGTATATCGCTAAGGTTGGAGCTTGCTACCACGATATTGGAAAGCTTGACCAGCCTGAATACTTTATTGAGAACCAGATTGGGATGGAGAATAAACATGATACTCTTAAACCAACACTGTCGGTATCTATTATTAAGGCTCATGTGAAATTGGGAGAGCAGAAGGCAAAGGAGCTTGGGCTGCCTCAGGAGATTATTGATATTATTGTTCAGCACCATGGAAATGATATGATAGCATACTTTTATTTTGAGGCTATGAAAGATGCGGGTATTACCCAGGTTGAAGCTATGCGAGAGGAGGGTAACTTTCGGTACCATGGGACTCCACCTCAATCCAAGGAGTCTGCTATTGTTATGCTTGCCGATGCTGTAGAGGCTACATCAAGAACCTTAGTGAACCCAACTGCCGCAAAGTTAGATAAATTAATCTGGAAGATTATTACCGATAAAATTGTTCATGACCAACTTACGGGAAGCTCACTTTCTATGATGGAACTTAAGGCAATTAAAGAGGCATTTTTAGCAACAAGCCTTGGACGGTTCCATGGAAGAATTCGATACCCCAATCAGGAGGATACCCCATGAGTACTTCCTTAAAACCAAGTACCGTAGATATATCATTTTCAGCTATTTCTGAAGATGAGCTTCATGTTGATATAGAGCGATTTTTTCTTCAGCTCTTACAACATTTAGGCCTTTCGGGAGTTGAAATTTCTGTGGTATTTTGCGACAATAATTTCATTCGTACTCTTAATAGGGAGTATCGGAACAAAGATGAGGCAACGGATGTTCTCTCGTTTCCCCAAAATGAGGAGAGATTTCCCCCAGAGGGAACTCACTGTGGAGATATTGTTATCTCTCTTCCTCAGGTTCGGGAGAATGAAAAGCAGTTTCATGTCTCCTTTGAGGAGGAGTTGCAGAGACTCTGTATACATGGGGTATTACATCTATTAGGCTATGACCATGCTACAAACAACCCTGACGAACCTATGTTGGAACTTCAGGAATCAATATTAAGCCGTATGGCGGAGGAACAACTTTGAAAAAGCGAAGTCGCTCAATTTTTGATCTATTTCGAAAATCTCAGCAGGATGAGGAAGAGCAATCGGAACAACAGATAAGTGAAGAAGAACAGCAAGAGATGATTAGCGGGGTTGAAGGGTTGGCAGAGCGATCAGTTCGAGAGGTTATGATACCTCGCATGGATACAGAGTTTCTCTCTGAGGATGACACCTTCCATGAGGCTATTCAAAGAACTATTGAGAAAGGTTACTCCCGATACCCTGTGTATCAAGATAGGTTAGATAATATTATCGGAGTACTCTATGTAAAGGATATGCTCCGTTACATAGACCAAGATACACGACCTCTCATTGGTGATATTGTACGAGAGCCATTTTTTGTTCCAGAAAGTAAAAAACTTGATAGTCTTCTTAAGGAATTTAAAGTTAAGAAGGTTCATATTGCTGTAGTTGTTGATGAGTACGGTGGTATTGCTGGTATTGTCTGCTTAGAGGATATTATCGAGGAGATTGTTGGTGAGATACAAGATGAGTACGACGACGAGCAAGAGGACCTTGTACACCTTGATGATGGAAGCTGTATTGTGGATGGGCGAATGCTGATAGAGGAGTTTAATGAGGATATGAGTACAAATCTTCCTCATGAAGACTTCGATACCCTTGGAGGATACCTATTTAGTCTTTTTGGAAAGGTTCCAGAGCCAGGAGAGAGTGTCTCTGTTGGTGGGTATGGATTCCATGTTCTTGAAATGGAAGGACTTAAAATTAATAAGATTCGTGTCGAAAAGAACGATATTTCAGATTGACGGAATATAAATAAATCTATATATTGTTATCAATATTTAAAGATATAATATAACCAAAATTTTGGAGGAACATTGTATGAAAATTGCTATTAATGGATTTGGACGAATTGGACGAAATGTGTTCAAGGTTGCTATGGAGAGAAAGGATGTTGAGATTGTTGCTATTAACGACATTACCAACCCAAAAACTCTTGCACACCTTCTTAAGTACGATTCTACCTACGGTGTATACAACAAGAGCGTATCTGTAGAGGACGATGCTATTGTTGTTGATGGTAAAAAAATTCTTATCTTTGCAGAGCGAAACCCAGCTAATCTCCCTTGGGGAAAGCTTGGTGTAGATGTTGCTGTTGAGTCTACCGGTATTTTCCGAGAAGCATCTAGTGCTAAGGGTGGATACAAAGATCATATCAAAGCTGGAGCAAAGAAAGTTATTCTTACGGTTCCTGCAAAAGACACTATTGATCAGACCATTGTACTTGGTGTAAATGATAGCGATCTAGATCTTTCTCTAGAGGCTTTCTCTAACGCTTCTTGTACTACAAACTGTCTTGCACCTGTTGCTAAGGTTCTTAACGATACCTTTGGTATTGAGAAAGGTCTTATGACTACAGTTCACGCATACACAAACGATCAGGTAATTCTTGACTCTCCTCACTCAGACCTTCGACGAGCTCGAACTGCTGCGGGATCAATTATTCCTACAACTACCGGTGCTGCAAAGGCTGTTGGTATTGTAATTCCTGAGCTAAACGGAAAACTTAACGGTATGGCTATGCGAGTTCCAACTCCTACAGGTTCTATCGTTGACCTAACTGTAACTCTTACAAAAGACTGTACTGTAGAAGAGCTTAACGCTGCTGTTAAAAAAGCTGCAGAGGGTCCAATGAAAGGAATCCTTGAGTACACCGAAGATCCAATCGTATCTGCGGATATCGTAGGAAATCCTCACTCCTCAATCTTTGATGCTCTTAGCACCATGAAGATGGGAGAGAAATTCGTTAAGATTTGTACTTGGTACGATAACGAAATGGGTTACTCTACACGTGTTGTTGACCTCGCTGAGAAGCTTGTATAGAGGTATCTATGGCACTAAGAACTGTACGAGATTTAAACATAACCGATAAACGGGTACTTGTACGAGTTGATTTTAACGTCCCCCTCAAAGAGGGGGTCGTTTCAGATACAACCCGTATTGAGCGAGCTTTACCAACTTTACAGTACATTTTAGATCAACCAGGAACCTCTCTTGTGGTTATGTCTCACTTGGGACGACCTAAGGGTGAGAGAAAGCCTGAGTTTAGTTTAAAGCCTGTAGCTGAGGTGTTTGCAAAGCTTCTCGGTCGACCTGTACGTATGGCTGATGACTGCATCGGAGCAGACACAGAGGCCCTAAGTAAAAGTCTTCAACCTGGAGAAGTTCTTCTTCTTGAGAATCTTCGATACCACAAAGAGGAGACTGATAACGATTCTGAATTTTCTAAGCAGCTTGCTGCCCATGGAGATGTGTATGTAAACGACGCTTTTGGTACAGCCCATAGAGCACACGCATCTACCCATGGAGTTACCCAATATTTACCTTCGGTTGCTGGTTTCCTTATTGAGAAAGAGGTTAAGTTTTTTAAACCCCTTCTTGAGAATCCTGCTAAACCGTTTGTTGCTATTATTGGAGGAGCAAAGGTTTCATCTAAAATTGCGGTACTGGAGTCTCTACTTCAGCAGTGTACCACAATTATTATTGGTGGAGCTATGGCGTATACCTTCTTAAAAGTAAAGGGTCACGAAGTTGGTAACTCAATGATTGAGGATGAGCACCTAGATACTGCTAAAAACTTTTTTGCAGCAGCAGAAAAGAAAGGTGTAGAGGTTATCTGTCCTGTAGATCATGTTGCCGCTACTGCCTTTGCCGAAGATGCAGAGCCTAAGGTGATTGACTCTATTGATATTCCCGCTGAATACATTGGACTTGATATTGGTCCAAAGACTCTTGAGTTAGTATCTTCCCGAATTGCAGCTGCAAAGTCTGTTGTTTGGAATGGTCCTATGGGTGTATTTGAGTTTGCTAGCTTTGCAAAAGGAACTATTGCAGTTGCTGAGATGGTTGCTAAGTGTGAAGGTGTTACCGTAGTTGGTGGAGGAGACTCTGTGGCAGCGGTAAATAAATTTGGATTTGCCGATCAGATTGATCACGTTTCTACCGGAGGCGGAGCGTCTCTTGAGTTTCTTGAAGGAAAGGTTCTTCCCGGTATCGCTGCACTGGAGGTGGAGTAATGAGAAGGTCCTATTTAGCAGGAAACTGGAAAATGAATTTATCAATATCCGAGGCAAAAGCTCTTGTAGCAGATCTTGCTGCGGGTATTAAGGGAACCGATAATAAGGTTATGGTAGCTCCTCCTTTTACAATGCTTTCTGCGGTAAAAGAGGCTATTGATGCTACCGGTGCTTCTATTGTATTGGCTGCACAGAACATGTCAGACTCTACTTCAGGTGCACACACCGGAGAGGTTGCCCCATCAATGCTTAAAGAAGTAGGTGTTACCTCTGTAATTCTTGGTCACTCTGAAAGACGAAGTATCTATGGTGAGTGTGATACCTTTATTAATCGAAAGGTTAAGCTTGCATTAGAGCAAAATCTTGAGGCTGTTCTCTGTGTTGGAGAAACTTTAGAAGAGCGACAAAGTGGAAAACTTGAAACCGTACTAGATACTCAGTTAGTTGAGGGTCTTAAGGGTGTTAAAGATCTTTCCAATGTAGTAATTGCTTATGAACCAGTATGGGCAATTGGAACTGGAGAAACCGCAACTCCCGACGATGCAAACAGTGTTCATGCATATATTCGCAAGAAGATTACTGAATTGTACTCTCAAGAGGTTGCAGATTCTTTAATAATCCAATACGGTGGTTCAGTAAAGCCCGATAACGTAAAGGATCTTATGTCAATGGAACACATTGACGGAGCCTTGGTTGGCGGTGCTTCGTTAGATGCAAAAAGTTTTGTAACTATTTGCACTTACAATAGTTTATAAATAAAGAGGTAATTTGGCATGGGTGTACTAGGAATCATACTCCTTATAGTTTTTATTTTAAGCGCCTTACTTCTTCTTGGGTTGGTTTTATTACAGACTGACTCTAGTGGAGGAGGACTAGGTGGTGTATTTGGTGGTGGAAGTAATTCTGCCTTTGGAGCAAACACTGGAAATGTGTTGAGTAAGGCTACATTTATACTGTTAGCAGTATTTATGGCATCAACCTTAGGTTTAGGTTTTGTATATAGCTCTGATGATGTAAACGATGATATCCTTAAAAAGGGTGTAGCATCTACCACATCTGACTGGGTAACTGACCAGCCAGACACTCCGCTCCTACAGGTTGAAGATGATCTTCCTGCAGATACACAGGAGTAGATAAGCAGATCATGCGTGTAGCTATTATTTATACAACAAAATCTCCTGCTACCTCTTTAGTTAAAGAGGTAGCTCGAGGTATTGATGAGGCTATATCTGCAAGAGACCATAATGTTACTCTTGTGGATATAGCTACCAATAGTGATATGAAGATTACGTTATATGATTATATTATTGTAATTGGTCAACCACAGTCATTTTTTTCAAAACGGCTATCACCAGAGGTTAGTCAGTACCTCTCTAATAGTGGTTCACTTATTGGAAAACGGGGGTCGGTTGTTCTTGTAAAACGTGGACTATTTGCGGGGAAATCCCTGTCTATACTTATGAGAGCAACGGAACATGAGGGGGTATACCTCAAGAATTCTACGATACTTTCAAAACAGTCCGAAGCAAAAAGCTTTGGATCACATCTCCAATTGTAGGAGAAATATTTTATATTGAGGTTTATACTATGAAGAAATTGTTTACAATATGTGCTTTTTTAATAACTGCCTTAGTTTCTCTTGGGGCTGATAGTTTACTTACTCCTGTTGCGGTAGTAGATTTGATCTATCCAGAGCCTATTTACCTAGAAGATTTGAACAAAAGTTATGAAGATGCTATGGTGTATGCTGCCCAGTTGAATGCGCCGGTTACAAAAAAGTTAATTTTAGAGGGACTTATAGAGGAAAAACTTCTTCTTCAAGGTGCTGAAGATGGGGGGATTGTAGTAACCTCATCTGATGTAGATCAGATGGTTCGTCAGTATAAGAGTTTATTAGAAAGCTCTCTTGGTGTAACCGTAACAGAAGAGCAGTTTCAGACTATTGTTCTGCAGGAGCTTGGGGTTACTATGGCTGATTTACGAAAAAACTTAGAGAACCAGTACACCATAGAGAGTTATATCCGAAAGGAGAAAGCTGATCTATTAGCCTCTGTTACCACACCTACAGAGAGCGAGGTGTTTGAGGTGTACAATGAGTATATTGCACAGTTCACCTTAGGTCAGTCTATTAACGTATTTCACGTATTTATCAGTAATGAGACACGAACAGATGCTGATGCGTATGCACTTGCTTCAGATATCGCTTGGGATATTAAGAGTGGAAAACTCACCTTTGAAGATGCGGTAATGACTTATACTGATGATACGGAATCACAGTTTACCGGTGGAGAGTTAGGTTGGATTGCTCTTAACAACACCAGTGTACGACAAGAGATGGGACAGAGTTTTGTTAGTGGAGCTTTCTCTCAAAAGGTTGGAGTGGTATCTGATCCTGTAAAATCAAACTTCGGTTACCATATTATTCTTGTAAAGGAATCAAAACCTGCTCGTATTTTAGACTTAGATGAGCCACTTGCTTATGGGTCTAACGTTACTGTGCGACAGTCTATTCAGCAGCAGATCTACCTTGCAAAGCAGACTGCACTCTACCAGCAAGCTCAGGCGGAGTTGATCCTAGAGCTTCGAGATCAGGCAGGTATTGATTACCTTATTGAGGTACAGTAATGGGAGCAAAGCGTAAATCTCGTATTTATGCCATGCAGGCGTTATTTGCTTATGAAGTAGGGAGTAACTCAGTAGATGAGTTACTCTCTCTCTTTTGGGTTCCTGAGGAGTCTCGAGAGAGATTAGGAGCTGATCTTACTCTTTTTACAAGAACTCTTATACAGGGAACTATTGAACATCTATCAGAAATTGATGAAAATCTTAAGTCTCACTTAGCTAATTGGAACTTTGATAGAATTGGTCAGATTGATAAGGCAATTTTACGAATAAGTCTTTATGAGTTTAACCATATAACTACAACTCCCCATGAAGTGTTAATTCATGAGGCCGTAGGACTTGCTAAGGAGTATGGAACGGATAACTCCTATAAGTTTATCAATGGAATTCTCCACTCAATTGTGAAAGGAGAAAAGAAGTGATAGAGTTAAAGACAGCACGGGACTTGGAGAAAATTCAGAAATCTGCGGATATTGCTATTGCCGCATTTCAGGCGATAGCAAAAGCTATTAAACCAGGAGTCTCTACTAAGCATCTTGATACGATTGCGGAGAATGCTATTCGATCTCTCGGTGGTCGTCCTGCTTTTTTAGGGTATGAAGGATTTCCTGGCACTATCTGTATCTCAATAAATGAAGAGGTTATCCACGGTATTCCAGGGAAGCGTATTATTCAAGATACAGACCTTGTAAGTATTGACCTTGGGGTTGATTTAGATGGCTTTTACAGTGATTGTGCTCGTACCTTTTGCATGAAAAATGCAAAAAAAGATGCGATAAAACTTGCCGATATAACAGAAAAATGTTTACATTTAGCAATAGAACAGTGCTATCCTGGGAATCGTGTAAGAGATATTTCCAAAGCTATAGACAAGTTGGCCACGGAGAATGGCTACGGAATAGTAAGAGATTACTGTGGACATGGAGTAGGATTTAACCTTCATGAGGAGCCACAGATCTCTAACTATAAAGGGGCTCCTGGTGGTTCTACTCGTTTGCGGGAAGGCATGGTGTTAGCTATTGAGCCGATGATTAACATGGGTACTCACAGGATTGATCATTTAGATGATGATTGGACTGTGGTTACTGCGGATAACTCTGTATCTGCTCACTTTGAACACACCGTTGCGATTACCTCTGGAGGCCCTGTCGTATTGACCGAAGGTCGGTAAACTTGTAAAGAGAGGTGTTGTATGAAACATAAGATATTAACAATGGCGAACGTTCTATTATTTGGAATGTTACTCGGTTTTGGGATATTCTTTTTTACCAAAAGTGATAGCCCCGAGGTTACCTACGCTCAGGAGCCATTAGTGCTTCCTGCTGAGGTTGCTACCTTAGCAGATATTCAAGGAAGCTTCCGTATTATTTCAGAAAGAATTATTCCCTCTGTTGTAGAGCTTCAAGTTGTTGAGTATGTAGAGGTTCCTAGCTTCAGTTTCTTTGGCTTTGGGTTCAATGATGATACAAAGAGCCAAGAGGTTGAGGGGTTAGGATCTGGAGTTATTGTACGAAGAGTTGGAAACACCTATTATGTATTAACCAATGACCACGTAGCAGGAAGTGCAGAGGATATTACGGTTGTTCTGCATGATAAGAGGAGCTATGAGGGAACTTTAATAGGAACCAACGGAGAGAGAGATTTAGCTCTTGTATCATTTCAAAGTGATGATGATCTAGTGGTTGCTCCTATGGGAGATTCTGATGATCTCTATGTTGGTGACTGGGTTCTTGCTGTAGGTTCACCCTTTGGATATGGGTCTACGGTTACATCGGGAATTGTAAGTGCCCTTGATAGATCGGGAGATACTATTAATAACCTTAACAACTTTATTCAGACAGATGCAGCGATAAACCAGGGAAACTCTGGAGGACCTCTTATTAATATTTACGGTGAGGTTGTTGGAATTAACACATGGATTGCTACTACCTCTGGTTCCAGTGCTGGATTAGGGTTTGCCATACCTATTAACAATGCAAAGAAGCTGATTGATGATTTTATTGATTACGGACGAGTAGTTGAAGGTTGGGTAGGAATATCCATGGCTTCCGATGAGTATGCAAGACGTATTTTTGACGATATAGCGTACGAGGGAGATGGTGTTTTTATTCAGGGTGTGTACCAAGAGGCATCTGCTCTGGCAGAAAAATTGCTTCCCGGAGATATTATTACCCATGTAAACGGTTCTGAAGTGAAAACAGCAAAAGATATCAGTATAAAAATAAAAGCTCTTTCCCCTGGAGATAGAATAACTATTGATTATATACGACAGGGAGTGTCTGCAACTGCCAGTGGACGAATTAATGAAAGACCCGATGACTCATCATCCCTTGGGTACCCTTGGCCATATAGCTCAGTGCTACCTCTTGCCGATGATATTCGAAGAGAGCTTGGGGTTGATAGCTCTGTTGACGGTGTGATTCTTTCACTGTACAATGATAGTCCCTTAAAAATTGCAGGATTACAACACTTAGATGTTATAACCAAGGTAAATAATACTGAGATTAAGACGGTTGATGATTTTTATCGAGCAGTTAATGAGGATGTTGAAGAATTTTCCTTTTACTACAATAGAAATGGAGTAAGAGGGTTTGTTGGAGTACTAAAGTGATACATAAAGATTTTCTCTCATACAAGGTAGTTAGAAATAATGCTATTAAGCTGGTTCACTCTATAGAGGAATCAGGGTTTAGACCAGACGTAATTTATATTTTATTACGTGGTGGTGCCTATATGGGGAATGTCTTTAGTGAGTATTACAAGGTGATTCAACAAGGTGAAAAACCTGTTTTTTACGCTGCCGTTGTAGCTCGGTCATACAGTGATGTACGGCAGCAGTCTAAGGTACAGATTGACGGTTGGACCTATTCTCCAGATCTTTTACGAAGGGGGGATAAAATCCTTCTGGTTGATGATATCTTTGATACAGGGGTAACCCTGAACTATCTAACCGAGGAAATTATGTCCCACGGGATACCTCGGGAGGATATTAAAATTGCGGTTCATGATTATAAAGTTACTCCCTTTAAGGGTGAGCCACTTCCTATACAGCCAGACTTCTATTGTAGAAAGCATAGAATAGAGAGTCAGCAAGATGAGGAGTGGATCCATTACGTAAGTCATGAGCTTATTGGTTTAACGAAAGAGGAGATCTTTCGATTATACAATACGGATGAGGAGGTTCAAAACATACTTTTGGATCTTCTCCATCCAGAGAAAGATTAATAAGAAAAGGGTGCTGCTTTGGCGGCACCTTTTTTTGTGGTGATGTATGTTTTAAAAAGAGAGGGTTTTTCTACAACTCCTGCTGTAGTTCTATAATATTTCCCTCTGGGTCTCGTAAGTACACAAGGGCAAAGTTTCCAGAGTTTGGAAAGCTCTTTTCCACTATCTCACCAACTAAAGATCCTCCATGTTGGAGTACCTTCTGTATAGTTTCTTCTATGTTGTCTACCGTAAAGGCTATATGGGTAAATCCTTGGGTGTTTGAATAGGTGGGGTGTTGTTTTGTCATATCTTTATAGGAGAATATTTCAAGGGCGATGGGGGAGTTTGGAAAGAGGAGATGCACCCCGCAAATTTTTGCTCCATGTAGTCCCGTAAGCTTATCTACCCATACACCTGAAAGTTCATCTCCCGGTGGGAGTGGTGTACAGTGAAATACCTTTGTGTAGAAATCTGCTACGTTTTTCCAATCTTTTGCAATAATATTTATATGTGAAAATTGTATACCCATAAGAGTATTGTAGTTGGTATGGGGGTGTTATGCAAGGTTTTAACTGCTTTGCATACAGGTAAAAAAATAGCGAGGCCCATGGAGAGCCTCGCCTGTAGTATGTGTTTTATTTTTTGGTAACCATAAGCTCCTGGGAGTCGTCGTCATCATCGTCATCTCCCTCGGTTACTATGTCTAATACTTCAATCATCTCCTGAAAGTGATCCATCTGTTTAATTTTCCACTGTTTTCTATAGGATTTCTTTACACTCTTTAAGAGTAGAAATGCCATAATAGTCAGGATAATTGCAAAGGGGAGTCCCGTACTAATTACCGCCGCCTGCAGTGCCGATAGGGCCTCTTCTCCTCCAATAATAAGAAGTACCGCCGCAATGAATCCTTCCATACACGCCCAGAATACTCTCTGTGGTACAGGGGAGTTCAGTTTTCCTCCAGAGGTAATATTGTCTACCACAAGAGACCCTGAGTCACTGGATGTAACAAAGAATGAGATAACCAGAAGGGTTCCTAAAATAGAGAGCAGTACTCGAATAGCTCCTGCAAAGATAGGGGATTGTAAGTACTGGAGCATCTCAAAGAGAGCTACCGGTAGGTTGTTCTGCACTGTAGCAAAAATTTGTCCATTAAACAGTTCGTTCAGATAAATAGCTGTACTTCCAAATGTTGATAACCAGAGGAATGAGAGTACCGAAGGAACAATTAATACCGCTAATACAAACTCTCTAATGGTTCTTCCCTTAGACACTCGGGCAATAAACATTCCTACAAATGGAGACCATGAGATCCACCAAGCTAGGTAGAATACCGACCAGCCTCCCTGCCAAGAGTCTCCATCAGCTCCAATAAAGAATGATGACTGTACAAAGGTGTTTATATACAACCCTAGGCTGTTGCTAAAGTTTTTAATAATGTACCAAGTTGGTCCTAAGATTAATACGGCAATCATAAAGATTAGGGCTATTTTCATATTGAGTTTTGAGAGGAATTTAACTCCCTTATCAATTCCAGACACAACACTCAATGTTGCTATAGCAGTAATTGCAACAATAAGTATTACCTGAATTGTTGTACTAATCTCAATACCAAAGAGGTAGTTTAGTCCACTGTTAATCTGCTGAACACCCAATCCTAATGATGTTGCAAGTCCAAAGAGACAGGCTACAACTGCTAATATATCTATAAGATCTCCCCAGAATCCAAATATTTTATCCTTAAGAAGAGGGTAAAATACTGACCGTAGTGAGAGGGGGAGTTTCTTATTATATGCAAAAAACGCTAGGGCTAATGAGATAAGGGCGTATATGCCCCATGGGTGTAATCCCCAGTGAAAAAAGGTGGTTGCCATTGCTTGGGTTGCACCCTGTTCACTCCCAAAAATAGGAGGGGTAAAGGCGTTGTGGTAGAGTGGTTCTCCCACAGACCAAAACATAAGCCCAATTCCCATTCCCGCTGATATGAGCATGGAGTACCATGCAAAGTTTGAAAACTCCGGTTTTGCATTGACCCCACCAATTCTAACATTTCCAAGTTTTGAGAATGCTATGAAAACGGATACCCCGATAAAAAAGTTGCTTGATAGAATAAACAACCAGTCAAAGTGATTCACAATAAAATCTCTTACGTTACTGAATACGGTATTTGCGTTCTCTAAATTGAGTAGGGCAAATGCGGAAAAGATTAAGATAATAAGTCCCGCTCCAATCGATACTACTGGATTCATATCCATACCAAACCGTTTGAAGTTTCGGCTGTGAAGCTTCTCTTCCATTACTTTTTTCATACTTTTTGCTGACATGTACCATCCTTATATGTTTGTTTGTGTAACGTATGTTGGAGCATAAAAAAAGGCACCCTAACTCTTTCCTAAAAAAGAGTTAGAGTGCCTAAGTTTCGCCAAAAAGACTCACATTATACCACCTAAGATAGTGGCATAGCACATTTCCATAGTATCTATGAACCTGTGCAGACCCCAGTTCTAATTATATTGTTTTTCAATCTCATTTTCCCTTTTGTGGCAGGTTCGTATTCCCACTGCTAAAAAACATTAGGAACCTCACAGGCCAGGTACTCATAGGATCTACTTCACGTAAAACGTTACTGTTATAGTGAGAATAACACGATACAAGGTGTTTCGTCAACCGTGGGGAGAATTTGGTGTTATAGCAAGGGTCTCAGAGTATATCAAGGTACTACTGTATGTAATACTTCATAGAAGCACTGGGTAACTTGACCAACTCCTATCTTTTCTATATTAATTAGTTAATTAGCTAAATATGCAAATATTAAGGAGTTTCAATGGATCGTGCTGTTACTATGCTTAAGGCTGTGTCTGATAGGAATAGGTTACGGGTTGTAGCTGTTCTTATGGAACATAGAGAGTTGTGTGCCTGTCAGATAACAGAGCTGCTTCAGGTTGCGGGAGCCACTGCATCACGGCACATGGGGGTGTTAGCATCTGCAGGTATTGTGGTAAGCAGTAAAAAGGGACGGTGGGTGCATTACAGTCTCAATAGGGATGACTGTATGGTAAGATCACTTCTTAGGTGGTTACATGATGAACTTGCAGGTGATAGGGATGTGGTAAAGGATCTCCATGATCTTTCTCACATTTTAGCTCGTGGATCAAAGGGTGATACTCAATCAAGTTCTGAGTCCTGTTGTGAGAGTGTGTAGATGAGTCATTCAAGAGATTTAACTCAGGGAGATATTACCTCACAGCTTCTTCATATGGCAATTCCTCTTATTGCAACAAGTTTTATTCAAACAACATACAACTTAATTGATATGATCTGGATTGGTAAGCTTGGAAGTGATGCGGTGGTTGCTGTTGGTACTGCGGGGTTTTTGGTTAATATGTCTATAGCCCTTTCTATGATTATTGTTACTGGAACTGGTATAAAAGTATCTCACCACTTTGGTGCTAAGGCTCATCATAAGATTAAGCAGTGTATTACCAATGGATATGTGGTAGCTCTTACCCTTGGAGTTCTGTATGGTGCTACGGTTATTCTTTTCCGAGAGCAGATTATCGGGTTTTTTCGTCTTGGTGATCTGTGGATTCAGAAAAAGGCGGAAAACTATCTGGTTATCTCTATGGTTGCCACTCCGATTATCTACCTAAACTTATTACACACCAGTATTTTTAACAGTTTTGGGAATAGTCGTCTCTCCTTTAGAATTAACTCGGTTGGTCTTCTGGTTAATATTGTGCTGGACCCCCTCTTGATTTTTGGGTTCCGTGGGTTTTTACAGCTCGGTGTTGAGGGTGCTGCGTACGCATCGGTTATAAGTCGTGCTGTGGTGCTATCACTCTTTATCATACAAAGTAGGAGAATACCAGATTTTCACCACCTTCCTAGTCGTGTTGATAGGGATTCACTTAAGGAGGTTATTACTCTTGGGCTTCCTCATATGGTACAACGGGTATCCTTTATTGGGGTGAGTATTATGATGGCTCGTATTATTACTCACTTTGGGGCTACGGGAATTGCGGTGCAGAAGATAGGTATTCAGGTGGAGTCAATTTCTTATATGACTATTGGTGGTCTTCATGGGGCTGTTTCTGTATTTATTGGGCAAAACTACGGTACTGGAAACTTACACCGTATTCGTGAGGGGTATAAAAAATCATTAACCATAAGTTTTCTTTTTGGTGTGTGCACTTCTCTTATTTTAGTGTTGTTTTCTGAACCAATATTTCGTATCTTTGTGAGTGAATCTGAGGTGGTTGCTCTTGGAGGCGACTATCTTCGGATTATTGGGTTATCCCAAATTTTTATGTGCATAGAGATTGTAACTATGGCAAGTTTTAATGGGCTAGGGCGAACCTATGTTCCAGCAACCGTAAGTCTTGTGTTTACCACTTTGCGTATTCCCATTGCCTACGGTTTGGCTATAGGGCTATCTATGGGGTTAAACGGTGTTTGGTGGAGTATTAGTGTAACCAGTATAATAAAGGGTGTGTTACTGGTATCCCTATTTTTAATGGTGTTGTATGGGAAAAAGTTTATACGACAAAGAGAGGAGTTACATGGGTAATATTAATCAATCATATCTTCGGTGGATACGGGATAATCATCTGGAGGGTTTATTGTTTCGGGGGATTTTTGGTATAGAGAAGGAGCATGTTCGGGTAACCGAAGAGGGCAAACTTACCTTAACACCCCATCCTCACGCTTTAGGGGATAAATACAACCACCCTTATATTACCACGGACTTCTCGGAAAGTCAGGTTGAGATTATCACTCCACCCTTAGAGGGGGTTGAGGCAGCGTACAGCATGTTACAGAACCTCCACAACATTGTTACTCTAAACATAGGTGATGAGTACCTCTGGCCTCAAAGTACACCTCCCATTCTTCCTGATGAAAAGGATATTCCCATTGCTGAGTTTGGTGACTCCCAAGATCGTCGTTTGCAGAAGGAGTACCGTGAGGAGCTTGCAAAGAGGTACGGAAAGAAGAAGCAGATGATCTCAGGAATCCATTTAAATTTCTCCTTTCCTGATCCTCTGTTACAAACTCTGTTTCAGCAGTTTGGTTCGGGAGAAAGTTTTGTAGAGTTTAGAACAAACCTGTATTTGAAATTGATGCGTCATACCATTCGTTACAGTTGGTTACTCATTAAGCTTTTTGGAAGTAGCCCGGTATTTCATGAGTCATACTCTCGGTACTGCAAGGCAAAGAAAAGTGGTACCTCTATTCGTAATGGACGGTGTGGGTACGGTAATAAGCGAGATATCTATATTCCTATGCACAATTTAGATGAGTATATTTCGGAGGTGCGAAAACTGGTTGCTCAGAGCGAGCTTACTAGTCATAAGGAGTTATATACCCTTATTCGCCCAAAGAACCGCTGTGGTGACTTTAATCGGCTTCTGGAGACAGGTATTGAGTACGTTGAGCTACGTCTTATTGATATAAATCCTCTTTTCCCTTTTGGTATTAGCAAGGAGGATCTCTACTTTATTCACAGTTTTTTCCTTTTGATGGTGCTTCTTGATGAGGAGCCTATGACTGAGGAGCTGTACTACGAAGAGATGAAAAATAATCGAAGTGTGGCTGATTATGGAAGAGATGAGTCCTCTGAAATTATGATACAGGGGGTTACCCATGCTACAAGGAGTGCCGCCTTAGGGGTATTAGAGCAGCTTAAGGGTGTGGCCAGTATGAGTAAGGATAGTCACTACCAGGAGAGTGTAGAGGCGTTTATTGGTCGGGTTGAGTATCCTGATCAACTCTACTCACATATTATTTATGAGGAGCTTGGGGAGGATGACTTTATCTCATACCACATGAAAAAGGCTCGGGAGTACCGTAGGGTAAGTGAATCCCAAGGGTTTCATCTGATTGGGTATGAGGATATGGAGTTATCTACCCAGATACTGATACTAGATGCTCTTCGTCGTGGGGTGTCTGTAGAGATTCTTGATAGGCATGAGAACTTTATACGACTCAGCAAGGGTGATACGGTGGAGTATGTAAAGCAGGCTACCAAAACCTCCAAAGATAGTTACAGTACGGTACTTATGATGGAGCATAAGGGCGTAACCAAACGGGTGCTTCAGGATGCAGGTATAGGAACTCCAAAGGGGGTAAGTTATACGAATATAGAGGAAGCTCGTGGTGACTATGTTCAGTACAAAGATGAGCCTATTGTTATTAAACCAAATGGAACAAACTTTGGATTAGGAATCACTATTTTCACCAAACCATTTCTTAAAGAGGATTACTACAAAGCTCTGGATTTAGCCTTTCAGCACGATTCAACTGTACTGGTAGAGACCTTTATTCCCGGAAAGGAGTATCGGGTTTTTGTTATTGGTGACCAAGTGGTGGGAGTACTTCATAGGGTACCTGCAAATGTGCTAGGTGATGGAGAGCATACCATAGAGGAGCTTGTGGAGATAAAGAACCAAGATCCTCTCAGGGGAACTGGGTATAGAAAGCCTCTTCAAAAGATTATCCTAGGACCAGAGAAGGAGCTCTTTCTTGCCCAATATGGAATGAGTAAATATACCGTACCTCCTAAGGGAGAGACTGTGTACCTTACGGAGAGTTCCAATATTAGTACTGGTGGAGATAGTATTGATATGACCGATAGTATCTCTGAGAAGTACAAGTCCATAGCAGTAGCCGCGGCAAAGGCTATGGGGGCAACCATAACTGGGGTAGATCTTATGACCACCGATATTACCGCAGAGGATAAGCTAGAGTACGCCATTATTGAGCTTAATTTTAATCCCGCAATCCATATTCATTGCTACCCATTTCAGGGTAAAAATAGACATCTGGGGGATAAGATTCTTGACTGCCTTGGGTTTTAGTTTATTGGAGGAGTAAAGCTCTGTAAGTAGGCCTATGGAGTTAATAATCTTTGATGAGAAGAACCCCTTGTGAAGGGTTACTCCCCAATAGATTCTGCTACGTTTTTTTGAACCTCTCGCTGTTTAAGCCAACGCTTCACCATACGACCAATAGAGGTTGTTGATATAATTGCACTGGCAATAGCAAGGGCCACAAGAAAGGTTTCAATACCTGTCTGGAGTGAGGCTGTGTAGTCCCGTTCTACCGCCTGTAACATGGCGTAGTAGATTCCGTACCCCGGAACAAGTGGTACAATACCGGGAACAATAAAAATGGTTTCAGGCTGTTTACACACCCTTGCAAAGATCTCTCCAATAATACCTACCACAAAGGCTCCCAGAAAGGCTGCAAATACCGCAGATTCCAATATGAGTTGAGACTGCTCGTAGGCTAGCCAACCAATGGATCCCGCAATACCGGATTGCACAATTCTGTTTTTAGGAATATTAAAAATAATTGCAAATCCCGCAGAGCAGATAAAGGCGTAGAGTCCAGAGAGTAACATTACAGGATACCTCCCGCAAGAAAGAGCCTAGCTTGAAGAACCACCGCAACCCCAAGGGCTATAGCTATGGCTATACCAAGGGCTTCGGCAAGTTTTGAAACTCCCGAAATAAAGTCACCCGAGATAGTGTCACGAAAGGCGTTGGTCATAGCAACCCCTGGAACCAGAGGCATAATAGAACCAATAATAATAACCCCCGGGTCTACGGTGTACCCTAAAAGAGCAAAAAGATCTGTTAAGAGGAATACTAACACACCGTTAATAACACCACCACCAAGGCTTTTCAAGAAAAAGGCTCTGGTTCTTTTTGAAATTTGATGAGAGGTGAGTACTACAAGAAAACTGGTAATAAAGGCGAGAAAGAACTCTAAGGTGGTACCTCCAAAGAGCAGGGTGAAAAAACCACCAGCTACACCACCAGCAACGTATCGAAATAGAGGCTTAAAGTGGGGAATGTTTTGAATATCCCTAAGCTCTTGCATAGCCTTTTCACAGGACATATCGGATGCTACAAACTCCTTAAAAAAGGTGTGAACCATTGAGATAATATGAAGATCAATAGCACTTACTCGAATTCGACGCACGTAAGAGAAGTCCTCTCCAAGAAAGGTGAAGGATACAAAGATACCCGTAGGAACGGTAAAACTGTTTACCCCAAAGAGACCACGGGAGAAACAGATTTGATCAATGGCCTCTTCAACTCGGTAGGTTTCCGCTCCATTTTCTAACATGATTTGTCCCGCTAAGATGGCAACATCGAGCACCTCTCGTGCCTCTTTCTTTGTGAGCATGGGAAACCTCCTTACGTCTTTTTGGTTATACCTTAAAAAAGGGTGTTTCGTCTACCTCTCGGTATCTTTATTTCCATGGAGAAAAGAATATTGAAGGAGTTCTTCAAGGTTTGGACTACGAGCAGTATAGTATTCCCTTTGCGATACCCTCAAAAAGCGGTATACTCTACATAAAAGAGGGTATTATGCTACAACTATTTGATCTTCACTGTGACTCCATAGAACGGTACAAGGAGTCAGGAACAGATTTTTTATCACCTAATACACACTTTTCACTAGGTGAACTAAAACAGTTTAAAAGACTCTGCCAAACTTTTGCAATATTTATTCCAGACACCATTCGAGGGGATAATGCCTTTCAGTACTTTGAAGAACACAGACTCTACCTGATGAATCTGCTTACACAGCAGCACACCCTTGCGGAAATGGCAACCTCAGCTCATGAGATAGAGAGGATAACAGAGCAGGGGAAGTGTGCAATTGTTTTATCCGTAGAGGGAGGAGCGGTACTAGGTGGAAAGATTGAGAGAGTTGCCTACCTAAAACAGTGTGGAGTAAAGATGTTTACTTTAGTGTGGAATGGGGAGAATGAGATAGGCTCTGGCTCTGTTACAGAAAAGGGACTTACCTCATTTGGAAAAGATGTGGTAAGAGAGCTAGAGGATCACAATATTATTGTGGATGTATCGCACCTTAATGACCAAGGGTTTGATGATCTATGTACTATTGCAAGAAAGCCCTTTATAGCAACCCACTCAAACTTACGGAGCGTGTGCAACCACCCAAGAAACCTGCGTGATGATCAGTTTGTAGAGATAGTGCAACGGAAAGGTTTGGTTGGACTTAACCTATTTCAAGAGTTTATATCAGAAGAGAGAGATGGTGGCACCATGGATAACCTCTATCGGCATATAGAGCGTATGTTGGAACTGGGAGGAGAAAATGTGATAGTCTGTGGAAGTGACTTTGACGGAGCCGATATACACCCCAGCCTGAAAACTCCCGTAGCATGGGCTAGGGGAGCTGAATATTTAGTGAATAGAGGAATACCAGAGGGAGTTGTGCGAAAGATCTACTTTGATAACGCCCTTAGGTTTTTTGAGGGGGATTAGTGAGGGGGCCCGGTTTTTAAATTCTGCCTGCCGCGTTACGCCATAAATAACAGTGACTTGCGCTGAAGAAAGGTCTTTCTTTGTAACGATTTTACCAGCCAGATGCCGGTTTCTAATCGTTTTACCAACGGAATAACAGTTTCGCCAGAACCTGCCAGGGTATAAATAAAAAGCTCGCAAAGATGAATCTCGGGCTTCAAAGAGATATGATTGTTTAAAAATCAGCGCTTTTTGTTGGACTGAGACAAAATGGAGCCTGCCAGCGATTTTGTCGTATTGTTGTATTTTGAACTCTGCAGAACCTTTGATGCGACATCTTCCATCTCCGCACCGGTCTGGTGTTTTGATTTCGACTGGGACAATGCCGATCCTGCCAAGGACTTTTGGATCTGAGAGGCATTCTGATCTTTGAGGATATCAGATGCCAATGAAGCGATTTGTTTTGAAGTTTGTTTCTTGTTATTTGCCATGAGCCTATCTCCTTACGTTATTGATTCCTGCGAGATTCCAGTATTCTTTCAATCAGTTTGTAGACGGTCGTTCCTGTGGTGCGCGGCCAATCACCGCAGGGCGGGTTGTCCCGTTTCCTGGCTCTCTTGATGGCATCGGTAATCATCGTGTCCGATATTTTCCTGATATCGATGTTTTTGTCATAACCGGGAAGATAACGCTCTAATTTTTGGGAGCATATCTGGGAGCTGCTTACGCCACTACTATCCTCAAAGTGCAGAAGTAGCCAGAATTCAAATTTTGGATTACTGAGTGCAAAACCATAATTATCCGCTTGCTGGGACCATTGGTGCAGCTGGGACAATTGTTCGTCAGTCCATTGGTCCTTGTCGACCACCAGCCATGCTTCATCCGACTTTTTTAAGCCTTCCTTTTTCAGGTGGTTTTCCATTCTGGTAAGTACCTGAGGTGGAGAGCTGTCATGTTTGCCTTTGAGACAATTCACACGGATGACGGAATTCTGATCGTTGAAAACATCAAAGTACTGAGGTTCTGTTTTTATGCCTTCAACCGCCAGTATGAAGATCTTCCGATAACGGCGTTCACCCAGCGGCCGACTGAATTTTCTTCTCTTGGGAGGCATCAATCATCCTCCCTTCGATTTGTCAGGACGTTACTCAACAGGATTCTTGGTACACCTCCCAACCTTCCTTGGAGATAGCTTTTACGGATATCCTTGTCATACCGGACATCTTTATAATCACTAAAGGAGAGAAGCTCGGAGCTGCCTTTGCGGTTCCTTTCAGCAACCCACATCTCATCCCGCCGAAAAAGCCCCTGATCCATCAAAAGAACATCATGGGTGGTTATCAGCAATTGCGCCCGGCTGTCAGTGCTGCAGTTCGCCAGATATGCTTCAATGAGTTGCCGTGTCAGCAAGGAATGAAGGCTGCGGTCAACCTCATCGATGACATACACTTTTTTGGAACTGGTGGCCGATACTTCGAGAAATGCCGGTAGCAGGTCAATCACCCTTTGTGACCCATCCGATTCCTGACGGATGTCAAACTTGGCTTCAGTTCCGTCGCTTCTTGAATGAAAGGTGACCAGCTTTTTAGCAACCAGTTCACCGGCTTTCCGCGTAATGATAAAACGCTCGTTTGTCGGCGAAGCGAGGAAACGGATGGTCATGCCTTCCTTGACGTCTTCCTGCAGCTTGCTTTTGAAGCTTTCCGGAAATGGAATGTTTTCGAAGGGAATTTCCTCTCCGCCCAGATGGGAAATACCGGTATCCAGCTGTGGCAGCATCTCATTCATTGTGCTGTACAGAGGATGGCCTTCATTAAGAAAATGTTCAAAAGGTTCAAATCGTGAGTCCGGAGCGATCAGCTCCAGCGTGTCCTTGAACCAGTCATAAACAGGTCGGAAAATATCAACCTTCTGAGACACCGAATTTGTCAGAAACAACTGATTGTCACGCGTTCCTTTAAACGCAAAATGCAGGAACTTATCCTTGTCGAGGCTTGGATCGAAATTCGGTGAGTCTCCCTGCCGGTCATATAAAACCTTTTCGCTGGCGCTTGTGATTTGAACCAGTTTTTCCTCTACAACCGCCTTTCTGGTCACAGCAAAGCTGAATTCATAGATGATTTCATCGATCAGTAATTCCAACCTAAAGCGGGATGGTTTATCGATGCTGGCACTGTCCAGTCGGTATGGTTCAACGGGGATAAGGCTATCCGGACCGGTGCCTCTTAAAACCAGCCCTTTGACAAAGCTCAGAGCCTTGAAAAAATTGGTCTTCCCGGATGCATTGCCTCCATAGATAGCAGCAACCGGCAAAATTCTGGTCTGATATTTGGCGACTTTGGGAACTCGGTCTCCATGCTGCCTTTCTCTGCTGGCAACCATGGAAAAGGAGACCGAGTCACGAAAAGACATCCAGTTTTCAATTGAAAAACTTATTATCATTTTACAATCTCCTTGTGAGAAATTAGCTCATTAAACACTATTCAATATACAAATATGCACGACCATTGTCAAGTATAATGAGATATTTTCTCGTTATACAAGGTTTGACCGTACGGATATCCATAAGGCACAGCGCAGACAATGGCCTTCGGCTTATCATCTGCGTGAAGAACAAATACTTCTTCCTCCAAGGCTTCGGTCATTGATCCTACTGCATACACATGAGCGCACGCAGTAGTTCCTTCGGAGCATTCAGGACAGACGGTGAAGCATGGTTTCCGACAACGACCACAACATGACGGCAGCAGGATGTCGCAACACGGCACAGGAAACGATAGTAGAGCTCCTGCGCCCGGTTGCTGGGCGTGCTGGTATCAAACACATCACCGGCAACCAGCAGAGCATCGACCTTTTCCTCTTCAATGGTCTGGGCCAACCAATCCAGAAACGATGAGAACTCCTCATAGCGTTTCCGTCCGTAAAGGGAGTGGCCTAAATGCCAGTCTGATGTGTGGAGGATTTTCATTGAACCTCCTGTAGAGCTGGCGTCAAAGGTCTCTTTTTGAATTCTGCCTGCCAGTCTTTTAACGCAGTAAAGTCAGTTTCAAGCTCGTCTGGTTCTGGTAGGCGAACAGGAGCTTCTATTGGCTGGGGATGCACATACCTTGAATACTTTGTCATCAAATCATCAAAATATTTACAGTCAGCTTCAGATATTTTGGCTAAACCTGCTATTTTCTTTGTATGTACTTCCCGTCTATACCTCTGGACAATATCGCCCATTAACTCTACTTCGATCATCCTCTCTAACAGATCTCTGAAATCACTACACAAAGATTTTGCATAGGGCTCATAAACTTCTTTCCCGTGTTCATTCAGGAGCTTCTTTGCTTTTGAATGGCGATCATTGATTAGTTGCTTTAAAGCTGACTCGGGCTTCTTAGCAAAAAATGGGGTATCTCCCGGTTCGCCGGTTCCCCACGATTCTTCTCGGATACATATTATCTCAGGCTTTATTTCAACCTTTCCGGCATATAATTGAACCATGGTTAAAAGCGATAGCCTATGGGTGAATATGATAACTTGTCGTTTGGAGGAGATAGCGCAAAGACGTTGAACGACCGCCTCTTCATAATCCTGATCAAGTGATGAGATAGGGTCATCAAATACAAATGGGGCGGGATAGGTTCTGCCTGTAACATCAGCAAGAAACGCCGCAATTGATACGATACGATTCTCACCTTCACTGAGAACTTCATTCAGGTTGTGGGCGGTCCCATCCAGCTGAAGGGTATGGAGGACCTTGCCTTTTGAAACTTTGGATTTGATGAGCTTTACCTTGAGTCGAGATGCCCCTAAGGCTTTGAGCTCGTCGTTAAACCGCTGAACAAAAGCATCCGTAATAAGCGTCTCTGCCAACTCTCCCTTTTTCGTGGATAAGGCTCTGGAGTTGGTTTTCTTTTTAGCTTCCTGAAGTCGTTCGAGTGACTGCAGGCGGTTTACCTCTTCCTGAATGGCTGTTTTCTGTTCAGCGAGCCACTTCTTTGCCTGAAGGTTTTTTAATTTGGCCTGCAGTTCAACACGATTATCCTTTTCAGCATCTTCCTCATATTTCTTGGCGCTCTCCTCATAGCCTTTTGAAATATTCCGTATTTCTTCAATCCATTCAGGGGATTGGCTGGCGGTCCCCAAGGCATCTTCTGAGTCAAGTGACGGTACTTTGGTTTTCCTGTCTTGAAGAGAGGTGACTGTATCATTCAAAGCCTTGATGATGTCCTGATTCTCAATCCCGGCAGCGTCGATTTTGGTTTTTAATGCCTCGCCACTGGGAATATCAGGCAGAGCATCAATTGCCTGTTTGGCCTCTCTGGCTGCTTCTGTGGCCTGTCTTTGTGTTTCACCTTTTATGTACGATTCAAAAGAGGTGAACCGTTGTTTGGCTTCCTCGGATAAAGGTTGATGACAAAGTACACAAACAGAATCATCCTGAACATGGGGAAACTCCTGTCCAGTGTATGCCACTTCTTCCGAATATTTTCGTGCGGCACTCCATAGCTCTTTCCAGACATCAGATCCAACGCCTTCGAGTTTTGCACCACTGAAAACATCTTTTGCAGCTGCGTCAGCGGCTGACTTTTTCAGAATCGATTTCTTTTTTGCTGCGATGATCCTTTTGCAATTCTCATCAGACAGTTGGCTGAGATAAGCCTGTACATCCTTAACAAGGCCATCAGCATGGTTTTTTTTAGTCCTGAATTGCTTCGCTTTGTCAGCGGGGGATGTCACAGAAATTCTTTTTTGAAGATCCCCAAGTTCTTTTTCATTTTCCGGCGAGAAAGAACAATGGGAATCAAGATCGTCAGTCGTTGTTTTTGCGCTGATTTTTTCAACCCAAGCCGATCCGGTGGTGCCGAGGAGAGTATTAGGAACGCTCGGCATTTTCGATTTTAATGCACCAGCCTCTGCATCAAGTTTTGCCGCTACTTTTTCACAGACATCGATCAGCCTGCTGAAAAAAGACAATACTGGAGGTTCATAGCTGACCTCATCTTCACTCCCCATAAACACCCGGCCAAACGAAGTATCAAAAATATCAACGGAACAAAGGTCGTCACACACTCCCGAGCCTGCCCATTCATGTTCCGCCGGGGTGCTGCTCTTGAGAAAGGAGACCTTTGCTTTCTGCGCTGTATCCTCTGGAGAAAACACATTTTTATGTAGTTGACCACGGATACAATCACGGGCTCCGCAAACATGCTTCAGGAGTCTGACATAGCCGGATTTTCCGGAGCCGTTGTGGCCGTAAACAACAGCAACGTTGCTCTTACCGAAATCGAGTGGTGTCCGAGGAGCCAGCTTGTTTACCCCGGCAACTTCGCTGATGGAACATAAACGAATTTCTTCGGAATCATGCGCATCAAACGCCCCGGCAGGGATGCTGCAATCGATATCAGGAAACTCATTATTGGCTTCCTGCTGACACAATACTGACAGATCAGAAATCACTGCATCATTCAGATCGCCGGATTCAAGCAGACACTTTGCAGCGACCTGCAGCCACTTTGGCCTTTGTGTTAACCACTCCGTTGTTGTTGAAGAAACCATCTGCCGCTACTCTCCATACGCCACATTATTCTTTCAATACACCGTTTACTTTTACCACCTCATCGAAATAGTCTTGGACATTATCCATTTCCTTAATTTCATATTTATCACCAAGAAAGATGCTATCAATCTGCTTTAAATGCTGTTTAAGGTAGCTCTTAAGCTTCGGGTCTGTGTCCACCATTATGGAATGTCTGTTCTCTTCAATGCATACTCTTCCCGTAGTTCCAGACCCTGCAAAAAAGTCGAGAACAACAGCACCTTCATAGCTCAAGGCTTTTACAAATCGTCTGATAATCTCGACAGGCTTTTGTGTTGGATGACCCACTCGCTCTTTTGAGTTTCCATTTAGCCTTCCGATTTCCCAGACATTCGTTGGATTTTTGCCTTTTTCAACATTATCTGGGTTTAACCTTTTATCACGTAACGCAGCTTTTTTTGATTCCTCATCATAGGGAACCCTGACGGAATCTAAATCAAAGTAATATTTTTTAGTTTTTGATAACCAAACAGCTTCTTCATGCCTGTTAGCAAAAAATCTATGGGCACTCATTCCGTTTTTGTAGTACCAGATAACCAGGTTTACAAACCGCAGTTTTGTGTTATGCCGTGTATAATGTAATACTTCAAGGAGATCTCCCTTCTTTAGATCTTGATACTGAAATCCACCGAAAATAACACAATTTCCAGAGTCGCCTAAGACACGGTAGATTTCATCAAGCCAGCTTTTTGCCCAATCCAAATAGTTTTCAAAGGTATCCCAATAATCCAAGTCGAGATTATATGGAGGATCGACAAGTATAAGCTGGACAGACGAATCCGGTAATTTCTTAAGAAATTTCACAGCATCTTGTATGAAAAGACCGTGAAGACTTTTTTTAATGTTAATGCCTTCAATCGATGAGCTATGTTCTTGCCCCGATTTTTTCATTTTATTGAGCGCAATGTGCCCGGCATTAAAATGAGACTTGTTTGCCATTATTATAATTCTCCTATTGGTAGATAATATTCCTTGGTCAGGAACTTCGCCCCGAATGCTTCCTTAAGCATAGAGAGTTCATTATTTTCAAAAGAAATATTCCCAGTTTCAGTAAATTCCTGAATCGTTTTAATTCGCTTCTCAATAACATCATCTTGCTCGCTTGATGCTAACTGAATGACTTTTTTAGCTGGTACAAACCTCAAAACCTCAATTTCACTTGTGCTTTGGTTTATAATCCCCAATGCCTCCAAAATGTTCAAAAGGAATGGTACTCGACGCCTTCTTACTTCCTCTGTTGGATTCTCAAGACCATATCTGTCTAAGTATTGCTTAACAAAAGGCGCTTCAAAGAAATCCGAATAAATCTCTGCTTTTTTATGAACTGATTTGCCGTACAGTGAATAAAGGTATTTTAAGAGCAAGCTCACAGCATCCATCTCAAGAAATACATTTCTCGAAACCTTACGCGCATTCGAGTTACTCTGGATATGCTGGTTTAGTGAAGAGTTGATGGAACTTTCACAATTCATACTCCAAGACATTGATGTTTTACCATTAGTCTTAAATGTAAAATCCACATTCTGAAGAAAGGGTTTAAGAGCATCGAAAAGCTTTTTCCCTTCATTTGTGAGAGATAAACAGAAGTTTTCAGAGAGAGCTTCGTTTCTGTAATCTACGATAAGCTTCAACTCCATGGCTGCTTGAAGCTTATATTTAGTTTGGCGCTGGAATTTACCAAGATCTCCTTTGTCGTAGCCGCCTGAAAACTTCACATAGTCTTCAGCCAGATAACTCTCGCTAATTTTGTTACAGCCGATTGTATTCAGAATGTACAGCACGTGACCAAGGTGAGTGCCCTGAGGAAAGTGATAACTAAATTCAGTATGTTCCCCTATGGTCTTTAGAAAATTCACCCAAGTACCAAACAAGGCGAAATACCGGCTTACTTTGAACTCTCCATCTCGATTTATGTCATCCTGAGAAGGCTTCCTATTAAGTTGCTCTGCTAAGACATAATAGGCATCGATAAGATCTTCCTTTGTAATTTCTCTTTCTACAGTATCTTGATTGTCTAATATCTGCTCAACTTCAGCATCAAAAATGACCTCGCATTTTGGAGAGTATTCATACTCAATCTTTTCAATTCTCCCGTTATTCGGATTAACCTTTTGGGAAGAACCCTTTGATAAATATTTCCTTAGATTATTGGCTTTTTTATAGTTTCCGATAAAATCAATGATTACGACATTTTCTTTTCCGCCGCACAACCTGAGACCACGGCCTAATTGCTGAAAAAATACAGTTTTTGATTCGGTTGGTCTTAAAAAAAGCAATGTTCGTAAATCAGGGAAATCCACTCCTTCATTAAAAAGATCAACTGTAAAGGCAACGGCATACTGATTTTCTCGAAACTTTTGAACCAGATTGTCTCTATCCGTCGATTCAGAAGTTATTGAAACTGATGGGATGCCATTATCTGAGAAAAATTGGGCCATGGAATTTGCATGTTTCACTGAACAACAAAAGCCTAAGGCTTTATTGCCAGCTCCTTTTTCCATGTATTCAGCAAGAATCTGCTCATTTCTTTCTTTGATAATTAGAGTTCTATCTAAGTCTGCTACGTTATATTTTGAGCCGTTATACCGAATATTGTTATAATCGATATTGTCTTTTAAACCATAGTATGTGTATGGAACTAAAAATCCATTTTCGATGGCATCATTCAGGGAATACTCAAAAACTTTTTGATAATCGAATAAATCGAAGATGTCCTTTCGATCCATTCTGTCTGGAGTTGCTGTTAATCCCAACATAAAATATTTAGGTTCAAAATGTTGAAGAACAACCTGATATGTTGGTGCTTGTCCATGATGAACTTCGTCAACTATTATGTAATCAAATTCATCCGATGGTAATTGATTCAAGACCTCTGGGTTTCTTAAAGAATCTTTAGAGGCAAACAGAATTTTGCTATCAGAAATCCCTTCCTTAACTTCGCCAGTCAATAGCCCCAATTTTTCATTTGGATATATTTTTTCAAAAGCCTCTTTGGACTGCGATAAAATGTCCAATCTATGGACGATAAAAAGAATTCGTCCTTCTGCATTAAGCGTGTCAAAGGCAGATAAAAAAGTTTTTCCCGTTCCTGTTGGAAGAATAACAATCCCTTTTTTCCAGCCCTTATTTCTGTAGTATTTAAGAGCATCTAAGACTTGTCTTTGTAAATAATTCGGTTCAATTACTGTTTTTGATAGTAGCTCTGGAATATGCTTTCTAAGCAAGTAAAACAGGGAATCAGATACTCTTTTTCTCCAAGTGTCTGATTGTAATTGCGAATAGGAATATCTGAGAAGAAACCAACCTGCATTAAGAATTTCATTTTGACGGTTTAAGTTATCGTCAAACATTTCATTCGGTATAATGCCTTCTGCGTGATAGGTTTCACCGTTTACTTCAAGAGCAATTCTGCATCCTTCATAAACTAATCCAAAATCGATACGCCTTGCCCTACCTTCTGAATCAATAAAAGGGTATTGCGGGACAACATACTTTATATTCTCTGACCCCAGAACAGGGTAAAGAAAATCTCGTAAAAACAACAACTCACTCTCTTGAGTTAATTTCGATTTGTAAGTTTCAATATAATGCTCTAATGAAACCGTCGGTTCTTGAAGCAACCTATTGTTCCATTCTAAAATTTGCTGTGATTCTTCACTCATATTTTCCCCTCGAAGTCACTATGGTTAACTGAACTACCGTGAGTGGAACTGGCACCACCAGCTTCGACCCAAGCGTCCACCTGTTCTTTTTTAAATTTCCACAGGCGGCCCATTCGATGAGCGGGCATCCCATGCTTATCGATCCACTTGTAAACGGTGTCTTTGCTGACACCGAGGTGTTAACATATTTCATCCACTGACAACCAGCGATCATCTATTTCTGCCATGTCTCATACTCCTCTTGGGGACTATTGCATTAGTGCCATGACCTCAACAGAGGCAGTTAAAGGAGGGCTGTGAATACAACACTCCCAATTTAATTCACCCTGTAAATATACGGAAATGAAAGCTGGATGTCAAATGTTCTTTGCCGATTTAACCTGATTTCGCTTTATTTTGATGGATGCCATAGGCCAGAGGTGATCCGCTCCATATTGTGGCCGAGGTGGTAATGGTACAGCCAAACAGGCAGGATCAAGTCGTTGGTCTCCACCGCCACCAGAACTCGTGTATAAACACAGCGACCATTCGGGTCGAATGCCTCCAGCCGATCTATGGGCGGCAGATCGAAGCCGGGATTGGCGAAGGTCATCAGCTCACCGTGGACAAGATCCCAGTCGCCTTTGGGCTGGGTCATGGCATTTTCAGGGAGTTCGATGATGTTCTGTGTTCGGGTATCAGCCAGCGGATCGGCGGTGCCGATGGCCAGTATGCGGCTCTCCGGAACTTCCAAGGCCGGGAATCCGGCAGGCAGATGGTAGAGTCTGTCCCAAGTGGTAGCAGGTTCGATGCTGATGACCCGGGTACAAAACCGGTCAAAATTCCAGAATCCTTTTTTAAGGGTTCCATAGACAAAAAGCCGGAGATGGTTGTCGTTATTCTTCATGCTTTCACTCCTTCGGGTAAGGTTCCTTTGCGTTCCTGACAGACAAATCTGAATGGATGGCTCTGCCACTCCTTGAGGGCTTCATGGTGGAAGGTCAGCATGGTGAGCGGCGGTATTTCCAGTTCTCGCCAGCCATGCAGGTCATCCAGAGCGGCTTCGATGTATTCCAGTTCCAAGGCGTAGAGCACCGCCCGGTGTTTGCGGCTGTAACGCAGCGAAAGCGGCTTGTTCCCCTTGATGACGGTAATAGCCCCGGGATCGAGCCGTGAAGCCAACACGGCGCTCATTTGGCCCCGACACAGGCGCAGGGCTTTGCGAAAGCCTCTGCCGTCGATGGTTCCATCAGGAGCAAAGCCAGCTTTCAGATCAAATTTTCCGATTCCAAAACACCGCGAACCGTCACACTCAGTTCCGGAAACCGGGCTCAGTTCAAACGGGATGATGATGCAGAAATTCTGGAAGAGTGGCTGATCCGCCGTGGCTTTATCATCGTTGATTCGGAGGACGACGGTGAGTGAAACCCGGATGTGGCAATTTCTGGAAGAGCACCCGAGGCAGAATGCCCCGTGGTGTGAATGGCAGGATTCATTTGGCGGCTGGGATTCCTTTAATGGATTTGAAAGGAAGTTTCTGCAGCTGACCGATCAACGTGCATCTGCTGTCAATTGCCGGACGGACTGTGGACAGGGTTGCCACAGGAAAGTTGTCGAGCATACCGGCGATGATATCGTTGCGGTTTGCCCTGAGCAGGAAGAGAAGCCTTACAGCCTGAGCAAGAGGGATTTGCTGGTTTATACATTGAACCGGTCAGCGTTCCACAAAAGCATCTGTACCGGGCTGGGAGTTACTCGAAATGAAAATGCCCTCGATGGCATTCCCGGAGTTTTCCGTCTGGGTGATTACACGCCGACCGCCGGGTTCAATTTCCCGGCTTATCTGACCTTCAAGAATAACCCGGACGAACTTCTTGAAACTGTCAGGAATATCAGTCTGCTCGGGCAGACCCCTTATACGCTGATCATTCCAACCTGCAAGCAACTGACACCCCGGGCCGAGGATCTGCTGAGTCGGAGTGGTTCAATATGTATCGTGCTGAGTGAGGAATTTTCCATTCAAGCCAATGGCAGCCTGAAGGCTCTTAGTGCAGCGACCGATGTATTTGCAACCTTTCAGGCAAATGTGCCTGAGCCGGATTCCGGTGGCATGGTCCATTTCGATACGCCTACTGGTATCAACTGGAGCGGCATCACCATCAAATTCATTGACGGTCATACCGTTTCCATCCGGACGACCAAATCTCACGGCCAGTACAATTACACCCAGATGGGAATGGCCAATAACAGAAACGGGAATCCGACCATCCCTTGGGAGCTCTTCAGAGCCTTTGCTGATTCTCGCGGTCAGATTGATTGGCAGAGCCAACATGCATCCTTCAAGGTCAAAGACCAGAAACCGCGCCTGTCAAAAAAGCTGCGTGAGTTTTTCCGGTTGGAAGATGACCCGATTGAATACCTGAAGGAAGAAGGCTGCTACCGCTGCCTTTTCACAATCAAGCCTGAGGGGGAAGACGATTCAACCTATATCAACGAGGACGCGCTCTATGAATAAAGTCAGACCGTCGGCGGAGCAGGTAGCCATGTATCTGGAGCGATGGGATTCACTGGATAATTATGTACTGCAGGAGAGTAGCCTCAGAAAACTGTTCGCTGTGACGTATCCCCGTAATGTCGATATGGATGATGTCCTTATCAAGGTCTGCTCACTGAACGACTTTTACAGCACGAACATCTTTTCACCATTCACCGTTGCCAAGCACATCGTTGATTTGGATATCGATCAACGTCTCGCTATTCGGGATCTGACTCTGGTGAACGACATTGCCGTGGTTAAGGTTAACGGCCAGAAGACCATCAATTTTTATTCGTTTGCCACCAAATACTGCAGCCACCATTTCCCGGAGGACTATCCGATCTATGACAGCTTTGTGGAAAAGATGCTCATGCACTTCAAGCGGGTTGATAAATTCTATAAGTTCAAAAAGGACGACCTGAAGCACTATCCGACATACCACGCTATTTAAATGGAGTTCAGCAGGTTCTATGGGCTGGATGGATTCACACTGAAACAGGTTGATAAGTACCTCTGGCAGGCGGACAAAGAATACTTTCCCAAGTAATACTGACCGTTGGAAATCTGAATAAATATCACTTCCCGAAACCTGCGAGAGACTTTTGGTTTGTGAAAACGGGTGGTTTGTCCCGACCATTTGAGGTCTTAACACAACCGCAAAATACCGTCATTCGGCTAAATGCTTAATCTGAAAGGATATCTGTAACCGGACGCGTGTCGGACCCTGTCCGAAGAAAACAGAGCGGAAACCACAGAGAGGGTGCATCCAGCTGAAATATTTCCTTTGAGCTCGGATACAACATTTCCCAGAGATTTGTTGTCAAGGATGTTTAAAGGTTTATTCACTGATACTCTCCCTTAGGTGCAATTTTAATACACGACATTACCCATGTATTTTCACAATACCCAGAAGACACAAAATAATCAACCTTAGTTATCCCAAACTGAGCCTGTACTCACGCCAATTCTGCACAAAAAAAGGATACCCCGAAGGGTACCCTTTACAAAAATTGGAGGTGGGGGGAATCGAACCCCCGTCCTCATGGCTCCTCGCCGAATCTCTACAAGCTTAGTTCTACGCTAAGTTACGAAAGCCCCGGAGGTAGAACAACCCGTCGGATTTTCGTTTTCCGACTAAGGTGTCTCCGCCAGACCGTCGGATGTCTATTGGATAAGTCCCGGAGTTGTGACAAGCAATCATCAATTCGGAACAGCGTTGATGGTGCCCGTTGACAGAACTAAGCTGCTGCCAAAGCTACGTTATTATCGTTAGCATTTATGTTTTTTGCCCAGTTTAAGGATGTATGGCATATCCGCTTGCAACCCGAAAAGTGAACTCCACAAGTCGAAACCGGTGCACCCCCTTGGTACACGCCAATAATATATCATAAAAGTACAAAAAAATCAAGGTGGATATAGGGGAGTGGTAGGGGGCTAAAAGATAGCTTTCTTCATTACAATAAAGGGGAACCCCCACAGAGTATGACAGATGTCATGGCTCATCTTTCTGGTGTAGGGGTTCCCCAACAGTTAGATACTAAGATAGTACAGAGAACATGGTCAAACTTTTTGGATAGAACATATGAAGAGAGTTTCATTTGTTCTCCGTATTCCTCTATTCAAAGTATATTACTGTACCTGTTTTTCCCTCAATTGCTTGAGGTGCTTTTTCTAATGATGCAATAATTGCCTTTCGTTTGGGGTGTCCTTTTACAAACTCCATGGCAGCTTGCACCTTAGGGAGCATACTTCCCTTGGCAAAATGCCCTTCCTTACAATACTGCTGACACTCTACATAGCTCATCTTTGCTATATTCTCTTGGTTCGGTTTTCCCCAGTTGATAGAGACCCTATCTACTGCAGTTAAGATAAAGAGATACTCCGCATCAACCGCATCCGCAAGTTTTGCTGTAGAGAAATCCTTATCAATCACCGCGGGAACACTTTGGAAAAATCCATTTTCATCTTTATACACAGGAATTCCTCCACCGCCACTGGCAACAACAATAAACTCGTTATCCAACATGCTAAGAATACTTGCTTTTTCTACAATATTGATTGGTTTTGGTGATGCAACCATTTGCCGATATCCTCGTCCTGCATCCTCTGCCATAACTACTTCTGGTTGGCTGTTCATAATCTCCTCAGCCTGTTCCTTGGTGTAGTACGGTCCTATAGGTTTTGTTGGGTTCTCAAAGGCTGGATCATTAGGATCTACCTCTACCTGAGTAACAATAGTTGCCACATGCCATGGCATATTCTGAATTAATAGCTCCCTCTTAATAGCTTTTTGAATATGGTACCCTATATATCCTTGTGACATAGCTGTGCACTCGGGTAGTGGCATTGGTGGAACCTTTGTATTTGCTTTGCTTCCTTCTTCAAAGGCTAATCCTATCATACCTACCTGTGGGCCATTCCCGTGGGATATTAAGATCTCATTTCCATTTGCAATAAGATCAACCAGTGGTTTTGCAGCCTTTTCAATCATATCCTGCTGTTCTTGTGGAGTATTTCCTAGGGCGTTTCCCCCTAGGGCAATTACAATTCTATCATCCATGTTACGCTCCTTAGGCTCCATTTTTCTTGTAGAGTAATAATCCAATTACCGTAGTTACTGCGGTTCCAATAATGAGTGTCCAGTGGTAGAGAGGATCCCACTCACCAGTCCAGAAGAGGAGAATCACACTCATAGCAATAAAGAAAAATCCTAGAATTGCAAATATGTAGAGACCACCACGTCCAAAGGGAACCTTGTACGGTCGTGACCCATCGCCATCCTGTTTTCGTAGTTTGACTGCCGCTGGAAATAGCCATAAATAGGGAAGGAGAAAGATAACAAAACTAAAGGCAAGGATTGTCCAGAACGCCTCGTTTGCATTACCACTTAGGGCAAAGTTCATAACAATTAGGAACGTTGCAATTACTCCCATAAGGATATATGAGTAGTCTGGGGTATCATACTTCTTATGTTTGTGACCAAGTATTTTAGATGTTTTACTAAAATCAGCAGCATCTAATACCTCAACTCCACCCATGGTCCATGAGATCATATTTGCTACAAGGGTAAAGAGTGAGAAAGCCATTAATACATAATACACAGGCATTTGAGCCGATCCAAATACTGAGGTTAGCTCAAGAAGAGCTCGTGGGAATCCATCAAGAGGGTCAATCTGCTCTGCAGGAATTACTACAAGTACACCAAAGGTTCCTACAACATAGAGTACCGCAATAAGTACACCCGCCATAATGGTCATTTTAGGAATGTTCTTTTCTGGTTTTTCAATTTCTGAAGCAATTGAACTAATAAGCTCAAAACCGAGAAGGTTATATACAATGGCAGAAATAAACCCAATAGTTGCTAGGTCAAATACTGGAATAAACTCCCTTGGAGCAAAGCTATTTACCGCTCCATTCTTTGCCATATACACAACTCCAAGCAGTCCAAAAACTACCAAGATTCCAACCTTACAAACCGCCGCAATGTTGGTAACCTTTATACTAAGTTCAACACCCCTAATTCCAATAAGCATAACAAGCCAACACATAATAATTGCCATAATTGCCAATCCCCAAGGCCCCATGCTTGGTGCATAGGTTGCCGAGAACCAGGTGCTAAAGGCGATAAATACTGCGGGCATCCAGAACGCCACGTTTACCCAGTAATACCAAGCAACAACTGTAGCATGTTTCTTACCAAAGGCTCTATCTATCCAGACAAAGAGCCCTCCATCTTCAGGGTATGCTGCTCCTAACTCCGCATTAATTAATCCGTAAGGAATAAAGAACAGTACCGCTGTTAAAATCCAGATGGTAATGGATGAAACACCCATTACCGCTGGAGCTACAAAGGTATCTAATACGATAATTCCACATACCGTAAAGAGTACCATCTTAAACAAAGTAACCTTTTTTTCCATGATATGCTCCTCTATTTCGCTTTTCCTAAGGGAAGTTGCTGGGTGATACAGTGAATATTTCCACCACCTAAGAGAATCTCCCGTGCATAAATAGGTTCTATTTTTCTATCGGGGAAAATTTTCTGCAAGGTTGCTATTGCTAGGTCATCATAGGTATCATCTCCAAAAATAGGAAGAATAACAGCTCCGTTAGCAATATAAAAGTTTGCATAAGATGCTGCTTGTCGGTCTCCCTCTTCACGGGGAAGGGTTCCGTCAATCTTATCAACACCAAGGCTTTCCTCCTTGGTAATAAGTACCTCGTTAGGAATGTGAAGTTTATGAATTTCTAGCTTTCTTCCGTAGGCGTCTGTTTCATTTGATAGGTAGTCGTAGGCACTCTTTGAGAGGGGATACTGTGGATCATTTTTATCCTCTGTCCATGCAAGAGCAATAACACCCGGTGCACAGTAGTGTACAATGTTGTCTACATGCTCATTTGTCTCATCTAGGTAGATTCCATTTTCAAGCCAAAGAACCTTCTCAGCCCCAAGATACTCCTTAAGGGTGTTTTCAATATCCTCTTGGGTTAAATCTGGGTTTCGGCTCTCATCAAGAAGACACGCCTTTGTAACAATAACCGTTCCTTCTCCATCTGAATGAATAGATCCACCCTCAAGGATAAACTCCTCTAACTTGTAGTAGTCGTAGTTATCCATGTCGCACACCTTTCTTGCAACCTTATCATCCTTATCCCATGGAAAGTAGAGTCCGTCTACCAATCCACCCCAAGCGTTGAATCTCCAATCAACACCTCTAACATCACCCTTGTCATTCACAACAAACGTAGGGCCCACATCTCTCATCCAAGAGTCATCATTACTAATTTCCACCACACGAATGTGAGGAGATAGGGCATCCCTTGCAACCTCATATTGGGTATCGGATACACACATAGTGAGCTCTTCATACTTAGCAATAGTCTCTGCAACAGCCACAAATGCTTCCTTTGCAGGAATAGCTCCATTTCGCCAGTTGTCTGTTCTTTCTGGCCAGAGCATATAACAACCCTTATGAGGCTCAAACTCTCCGGGCATTCTAAAACCATCTTTTTTAGGGGTACTATTTAACGATTTAGCCATAGGTATTCTCCTTATAAAATTGTATTGTAATATGGTCGACCTCCAACTGGTAGGTCGACTCAATTTTCTGGGCGAACCCTTAGTTACTGAATAGAAGCAAGAAAGGTATTAATTTTATCTTCGTGTGCCTTTTTAACCTCTGGTGAGGTCTTTTTAAAGTGACCTTGAGTAAAGTATACAAGAATTGCCATTTGAGCGGTGAGTCGGTTTTCCGCCTCATCAAAGGCAACACAGTACTCTCCTTCAAGGGCTTCTCTGGTTACTTCCTCTTTGTCATTTGCAGGAAGACAGTGGAGGAGCATTGCGCCGGGCTGAGCTTTATCCATAAGCTCTTGAGTAATTACGTAATCTGGCATAAACGCAGAAAGCCTCTCTTCTTTCTCATCAAGTTGGGTTGTCCAGTAGAAGCTATCTCCATAAACAATATTACAATCTTTGATTGCATTAAGGTCATCGGTAATCTCAAATGAACCACCTGACTCCTTACAAAACTCACTGGCCATATCACACCACTCTTGCTCCATATGGTATTTTTTAGGACCAATCTGCTTAAATGACATACCGTATTTTGTACAGGTGAGAAGGAGAGACCTACACACGTCCGTAGCATCTCCCATAAAAGCTAAGGTTAGGTCAGAGAGTTTTTTCCCCTTAGGCATATGCTCTCTAATAGTAAAGAGGTCTGCCAACATCTGTGTTGGGTGGAACCGAGTATCCAAACCATTAATAACAGGAACGGTACTCATTTTAGTAAGAGCATCAATAGTCTCTGGTTCATTGGTTCTTGCCATAACAATATCGCACATTCTTGAAAGAACCCGAGCGGTATCGTCAATAGACTCTTTGCCTCCAAGGTGAATATCTCGAGGAGAGAGAAACATTCCGTGTCCCCCAAGAATAGTTGCGGCTGCCTCAAAAGAAACACGGGTTCGTGTAGAACCTGCCTCGAAAATCATGGCTACCGTCTTGTCCTTAAACAGAGGAGGTACCGCGTTGTCTCTACGAGCATCCTTAAGTAACTGCATAAGCTCCATCATGTTATCCATCTCTTGGGTGGTAAAATCCTTCATAGATACCATGTGTGTTAGCTTTTTGTTCAGGTTTGTTGCGCTTGATGATGGTGTTTTCATACTTCATTAATCTCCTTAGGTTTTTGTAAATATATTTCTTCTAAACTTCCCGGGGTACTTTTTCCTCGGGTAAGCCTTGAAACAATAATAATGGTCAGGCAGTTAGCCAGTGGTGGAACTAGGGTGAAAAACTCCCAAGGCTCTGGTAGGAATGTCCCTTGAGTAATAACTCCTACCGCATGAATTCCAAAACCTACTAACATGCCAGACATAATTCCATATCGGTTGGGAAACTTTGCTTTAAGTGCAAAGACAAAGGGAAAAAAGAGCATGCCAAACTGAAGGGTAAAGGCAAAAACAGTGAGCTGGTACACCTCTGTATTAATAAGTCCTATTCCCACTGAGAGGGATCCCGCAATAAGAATAAACACCTTTGTAGATACCAGAGCCTCCTTATCTGATATATCTTTGTGCTGAATATCCTTCACTAGAGGCTTGTATATATCATTAGAGAAGAGTACCGCAGTAGCAAAAAGCGATGAGCTGGCACTTGATAAGATAGAGGCTGCTAGGGAAGCAATAAATATTCCCATAGGAACCGGGGAAAGAAGGTATACCGCAAGGTGTGGAATAAGAAGTTCGCTATCCTGCGCAAAGGTGCCACCATTCAAAACTCCCTGTGAGACTAGTGTTATAGCAATGAGGGCAATAATAATAGGTACAAATCCGATAATCCAGTAAAGAAGACCCGCAATAATCATCCCTTTTTTTGCGGTTTTTTCATCTTGAGCCATAAACGCACGTTGTGCTAAGTCTGGGCTAGGAATATTGCCTAAAGCCATGCCACACCAAAGCGCTATGTAACTTACCCAACTGGCAATACTGTTCTCCCTTGGGAGTATATTAAAGAACTTTTCTGGTGTGTGGGCGAGTACCGTTTGGAATCCACCAGCGCGGTTGAGTCCTATAGTAAGTATCAATACCAATCCTACAAAAATGAGTATCATCTGAATACCATCGGTCCAAACAACCCCTACAAGACCTCCCATAAAGGTGAAGAGAATAACCACTACCGCCGCAATAATAAATGCAAGGGTAAAGTTAATAGAGAAGAGTACATTTAAAATTTTACCAACCGCTAAAAGTTGTACTGCTGTCCATATAAGATAGGTTGGTATCATAAAAGCCGATGCGGTGTATCCAATAGTTTTTCCAAATCGAACTTTATAAATTTCTCCAACTGATCGAATGTTGAGTCTTCTTAGGATACGCACAAAAAAGATTCCAATAAGAATAAGAGAAAGACCTGCTGCAAAAGGGTCTTCTACCACACCAAAAATTCCATGGTTGTACGCCATTCCCGTAGCGCCAATAATGGTACCGCCTCCCCAAAAGGTTGCAAAAAGTGTTCCAACAATAAGAGGGAGAGGAATGTTTCTACCCGCAACAATGTAATCCTCTGAATTAGTAACCTTTTTTGATGCAATTTTTCCCACCACTAACATACTTGTGAAAAAAAGAGCGATAAATATGAGAGGTATTACACTATTCGAGGTGCTAGAGGTGACAATAACACCCGCACCCTCGTTGCTTAAAGTATTCAAGGCGTCCCTTCCTTTTATTCTTTTTGTATGACTGGTATTGTATGGCATGATTTCCGATATGTCAAGAAAAATTTCCGAAAAAGTTATTTACTTGTCCGATACGGACAAGTAAAGGTGTGTAAATGTTGTTTGAGTCGGTATTTTATTGATTTTTTATAACTATTGCAGTAAAATGAGATATATTTATTGTTCCAATTCGGACAAGCATTGTGGAGGTTTGGTTATGTCAACCAATGGAGCGTACGATAAAATTGACTATCTTATTATTCGGGAGCTATCAAAGGATGCTAGAGCATCGGCTGCCCAGATTGGTAAAGTTTTAGATATTAATGAGAGAACCGTAAGACGAAGAATTAATAACTTAGTAGATAGTGGAGTAGTACGTATTGCCAGTATTGTGAGTCCTACTCATTTTGGATATAACGCTATTGCAGATATTAACCTCCAAGTTGAAGATGAACGGTACGCCTCATTTATTGAGGAGTGTAAAGATAATTCCAACATCTGTTATATAGCTACAGGCTGGGGAAAGGCAAACCTCTCTATTGAGGTACGATTTAAAGATAATAAACAACTTCACGACTACATTAACAATGTACTCCCACTGGTTGAAGGTGTTACGGTGATTAACTACTTTATTATTCCAGATATAATCTACAACATTGACAGTTGGCAACCGGTAGAAGAGGATTTTGAGTAGCCTTACAAAAAAATCAAGCAACTCTCTCATTGACAAAATAGCTCTTTCCCCATACCTTACAAAGTATGAATAAAGCATTACAACAGCTCGTTGATATTCTCAACATTCCAAGCCCTTCGGGGGATACTAAAGAGGTTATATCTCTGGTAAAGGGATACTTTGATGAACTTGGTGTACAAACCAGATACACCAATAAGGGAGCCCTTATTGCTACCATTACTGGAGTGAATACTCAAAGACACCGAGTTATCTCTGCCCATGTTGATACCCTTGGTGCTATGGTTAAGGAGATTACTCCGAATGGTAGACTTCGTATGTCTCAGATTGGTGGGTACCCTTGGAACGCAATAGAGGGTGAATACTGCACCATCAGTTCCTCCAATGGAAAACGATATACCGGAACAATTCTCACCAATAAAGCATCTACCCATGTGCATGGTACGGAGTCCTCGGAAAACAAGCGATCCGAAAAGAGTATGGAGGTTCGTATTGATGAGGTGGTATCTTCCCAAGATGATGTGAAGAAACTCGGTATCTCTGTTGGTGATTTTATCTATTTTGATCCACGGTGTGAGGTGACGGAGAGTGGATATATTAAATCTCGTCATCTTGACGATAAAGCGGGGGTTGCCTGCCTACTTGATGCGGTTCGAGAGCTTAAGGAGAAGGGGATTCAACCAGCGTATACTACCCACTGTATGATCAGTAATTATGAAGAGGTTGGGCATGGTGCAAATTCCGCAATTCCTCAGGAGACCTTTGAGTATCTTGCGGTAGATATGGCTGCTCCCGGCGATGGTCAAACATCCCATGAGCAGAAGGTAACTATCTGTGCAAAGGACTCCTCTGGGCCATACGATCTGCAATTTCGGAACCTTCTTACAGAGTTAGGAGAGAAAGAACATATTAATTATGTAGTAGACATATACCCATTCTACGGTTCTGACGCCTCTGCTATGCTACGGGCAGGGCATGATATTCGACACGCTCTTATTGGTCCAGGGGTAGATGCCTCCCATTCATTTGAGCGAACCCATGTTGATGGTCTTGAGGCTACAACAAAGTTGTTAGTTGCCTATATGGTGTCAAAGGAGACCTCCTGTGAACATCCATAATGTTCCCTGTGACTTATATATAGGAACCAAAGCGGGAACCGCACTTTTACAGGATATTGCGGGGGCAACCGAATCTATTCACATTGTTTCTCCCTATCTCTCTGCAACCTTTGTTGATAAACTTATTCAGAAGCATAGTGATAGTGTGCTGATTGATCTATTCACCACCGACGCATCTACCACAACAAAGGCGTTTCAAGCCCACGGTAAGACGGTAATTCTTCCTCCAAAAAAACGGAGAAGTGTTGTAGCTCGAATACTGTATATTCTCAGCTGGTTACTCGTACCAGTGGTGATTGGTTGGGCTATCTACTTGCAGGATCCAAAAGTATTTATTGCATTAGCACCCTTGGGACTCTACTTTTTATGGTACACCATATACAAAGGGTGGACAAAAAAACGGGCTGCCTATAAGTTTTCCCAGCTTTTTCCATTTCGTTTGTATAAGTCTAAAAAGAATAACGGGTTGGTTCATAGTAAAATATATGTAATTGACCAGCGAGTTGCTTATCTGGGTTCTCTGAACTTTACCCAGAACGGAACTTCACATAGTTTTGAAACTCACATACGAACAGAGGATCCCGATGCTATTGAGTCAATTCTTAAAACTCTAGATGAGTTAAAAGCATCAGACTGGGAAACCCTTGATATTCAGGAATTTGCAGAAAGTATCTACCGAAAGGGTGATCGCAAAAGATGGAAATCTAAAAAAAAGTCATAAAAAAAGCCCCGTTTTACCGGGGCATATATACGTGCCAATCCTTATGGCAACTGGAGTTGGAATATTCCAAAACCCTTATTGGAACTCTCCCGTAGATAGTTGATACTCTCAATCTCATTGGCATACTCAATTGCACTGAGTGAGCTTTCAAATACCCAGTTACCACCAACATTCACGAGTGACCAGTTATTATCAATTGCTGTTTCAATCTCATCGGTAGAGGAGAAGTAGTCCGCAATAGCTTGTTTATTTTCGTACTGCGTATCAAAGAGGGTGTTTTTCTGACCGGGGTTTGCAATAGGATTTGTGCTGGCTCGGTAGTTATTGGTAACCACAATAAACTCCTGTTCCATATCAATAGGCTCTCCTTGGAACTGAAGGTTTACAATACGGTGGGCATCGGGGTTTGCTATATCGGTTCCTCGGCTTCCACCTCCGTATCGGTATGGTTGAGTAATATCTATTTGATAAGTTACTCCATCAATCACATCAAAGTTGTAAGATCGAAATGAGCTACTTACAATAGACTCTTCATCACTACCTGTTGCCTGGTTAAACATACCCGCAGACCACTCAAGCCACTCAAGAACCTCTGCTCCCGTAAGCTTAAGAATAAAAATAGTATTTGGGTAAATGTACAGATCCGAAACATTCTTAATGGCAATTTCCCCAGCTGGGATTTCCGTATAGTACTCTGATCCTTGTCGTCCTCCCGCTTTAAATGGGGCTGCCGCAGAGAGAATAGGTATTCCTTCATACTTGGTTCCTGCAAGGTATCCTTCCGCATACCAACGCTGGGCATCATTTACAATCTGCACACTAGGGTCATCCATAACAAGAGCAAAGTAGCTGGTAATGGTATCGCTAATTCTTCCCACAGGGCTTCGCACATACTCTAGTGTTGCTTGGTGGTATTCCGATGCAATATTCTCAACAAAGGGGTCTGACTGTTTTGTATCGCTATACACAAGGGTACTTCGGCCATCTGTTACCACCCACTCATCACCATCTCTTGTTAGCTCCATATCAACTACACCAAGGGCTTTTCCCCAGTGAGATGCCATGGTTACTGGTACTCCTGCAATGGTACCAAGATCGTTGTTTATGAGTCCCGCATCGTCCTTGTAGTAGGGCGTTTTTCCCTCTCTGTGCTCTGGAAAGTCCGCATGGCTATGTCCTGTAAGAACCGCGTCTACACCCTCTATCTGAGCAATATAATATGCACCATTATCCATACCAGACTCCTGTGGAGCGGTACTAATACCGGAGTGAGAGAGTACCACTACAATATCTGATTGTAGGGCAACTTCATCAATCAGAGACTCTACTGATTCAACTACATCATCAATAATAAGCTCTCCCTCTACGTGAGCTCTATCCCATTCAAGAATACGTGGAGGTGCCACTGCCATAACTCCAATGGTAATAGGGTGCACATTTCCAGTCTCACTTTTGAACCACTTTGTAACAAGCACGTATGGCCTATACCGGTATGAGCCATCAATATTTCTTATGTTACTTGCTATCACTGGAACATTGGAATTTGCAACCACATTGTCCAAGTATTCAAGTCCGTAGTTAAACTCATGGTTTCCTAAACCCCAGGCATCAAAATTGAGTTGTCCCATAACATCGTTAATAGGGTGTTTCTCTCCCGGTTTAATGGGGTTTACCATTCCGTAGTAGTCCCCAAGGGGATTTCCCTGAATGGTATCTCCACTGTCAAAAAGTGCAATGTTTGGGTTCTCCAACCACTGCTCATTTATGGAAGTAGAGACAGAAGCAAGCCCAATACTGTTATCTACCTCATCTTTAAAATAGTCGTAACTAAGAATATTTGTGTGAAGATCAGTAGTGCTGAGTAGTTTAATATTGATAACCTCTCCATCCTCCGATGGGGGAACAATTTTCGGGGCACTTCTGGCACCAATAAAAGAAATGGACACCATGACCATTCCTATGACAAGTAATGATTTTTTCATACACTCTCCTCCGTATTGCTTTATCTATAATAAACAGAGTAACCTCCCTTATCTGAGATGTCAAGGATTTTTCAAGATAAGAAGGGGAGTGTGTTGAATGAGTATTAAGTACTTATTTTTAGGTCATATTGATTTGGCTGTTTCCCCTCTGAGAGGGGTCGGGTGCTCCGTGGGTTCCGTGT
>CAZBHR010000007.1:0-29631 GCA_964492025.1 uncultured Spirochaetia bacterium
GTTTTACATAAATTTTTTTATCTATCATTTTGTTTTACTCCTTTTTTATTTTTATCAAATATAAAAAATATCTTTTTTAATTTTGCCCGCTCTCCTTCTTATATTATTTCTCCTTATACGTGATTACCATTTCATTCTTTCAAATTTTAAGTGTTACAATATGGTCTTTTACATGGTAATACACATAGTCAACACCTCTTGTTTTCGCTATTGATTTTAAAGCCACTTTAATTTTCATAACTATAACTCCTTAAGTGCTTTTTACATTTAAAACAATAAATCATCACTATTATAAATATCCCCTTTAGGGTAAATTCAAGAAATCACATTAAATTTTATATTTTTATCCCAAGCATCACAAAAATTTATACCTATTGCTTCAGTACTTATACAAACTTCAATACTATCATCCAATGGCTCTTCTTCTTTCCCCGACCAGCATACGAAGCATTCTGCTTTACCAGAGTCATTCACAATGGATACGAGTAAATCGTATAATTTTTGGGTATCACTCCACTCTTTTTGATTCATTGAAATTACTTCTTCTAACTCTTCTGATGTATCGGCTCCTTGAAAATATTCCCAATACTGCCAGGGGAACTCATCGCCTTTCTTTATAAGTTTGCGGGCATGGTCAATCACCTTTGGTGGTATCACATTGGAAGTAAATCCACAGCCACACCTCTCAGAAGAACCTACATAATAAATTTGCATTCCTTCAGTAAATGTCTGTGGATGAAATGTAACTTGCTCCTCTTTTTCGACATGGAATGAGGGCAACTCTTTATTAAAAGGAATCTCTTCCAACTCTTTATCTGTCGCTATATAACATACTACACACATACATTTATTCTCCTATTTATTCTAACTAACATCAAATTTCATACTGGTGTTTTCGTAAATTTTATGGCTAAGATAATGATTGTTGGTAATCCAGAAAACCTATTGCCATTTCCCTTACATCATCAGATATGTCCATTGATAGAACTTTTTTTATAACATCAATCAAACGGCTCTTTATAAGAAACGCCTAATAAAACCGTCCTATCTTTAAGATCAAATCCCATATAAGTATAACCACCAGAAAGTTTTATCCAGCATCGTGCTTTGATTTTCTCATATAACTCTGATTTTTTCATCTGTGTATTTCCTCCTAATCCCGCATACCAAAATTCTTTCACTCTATTGGCTAAATCATGCAATGTAAAAGTACATTTCACATCTCGCTCACGTAATTAGTTTGGACTCTGACAACATCCTCTTCATTATTTTTTGTAATAATATGTCCTACTCATTTTATATCCAACTTGTCTATTATTCTCTTTAGCCCATTTTTCTAAGTCTGGATGTCCTGACTCTTTCCAGTCCCTATAATTCATTACAATTTCAACATCTTCTTCAATTTCATTCAACCAATTTTCTTGCGACTTTTTATCTGAAAGTTGAAAGATACATTCTCTGATCTTTGCAATTAATCTTAAGTCTTCCTCGTAATTTCCAATATACCCTTCTGGAAGATGATGTATTGAGTAGTATACAGAATAAGTCCACCTACTCAAAAGTGTATGTCTTGCAATATCATCTTTTGGATTAATTTCCAATGCCCGATAAATATGTCCTTCACATCGATAATATTTTCCATACCAACGAAAAGGTCGGCCATCTTCATTTTCTATTTCACACCATTCTTTCAATACTGGCTTTATGAATCTTTCACTTAATGGCTGAGGAAAAGCACCATAATCAGCCTCTTCAACCGTCTCAAATAGAGGGAATAAAAACTTTATAAAATTAATCTTTTCATCAAAGGTCCAACTGTTTGTAGATTTTATGAATGAATCAAGTTTTTTAAAAGCGTGCTTTCTAAGACCTTTTTCACGGTACAAACAATATTCTGTATAATCTGACCAATCAGAATTCGCTTTGGCTAAATTGGCCACAGTTAATAATGCAATATTTTGGTCTTTACTAATCATTTATAGCCTCTCTTTTGTCTTTCCATATACGCTGCCTACAACAAGGATACTTTATTATCTCATTTGTATGTATATGGGTCAACTAAAAAACTATTGTTACATAAATTAAGTGACAAAATCAGTCAAATTTTATTCTTATAATACCTTAACAAACTAATCATACTCCTATAGAGGGATCTCCTTTGATATAATAAAAACAGTCTTGCTCAACTTAACTGCGGCTGTCTAATTTATTTTTCTCCAAGCTGTTCCTTTATTTCTTCGCAATAGTATCAATATACGAACTGAAAATTTTCCAAAAATTACCATCATAATAGGTTTCGTGGTTTAAATTTAAAATCATCGCATATTGAATAACCTCCTCTGTATTGAGATCTATGAAAATTTCATCCTCAGCAATACATAAGAAAATAAACTCAAAAACTTTTTCATACTCTCCATAATCTAAAAGTTCTTGAGTTTGACGTAAAATATCAGGATTATTATATTTCTCTTTAAGCTCAACTAAGAAGTCATATATTTTTTATGATTTTACACAGTAGTATGATAGATAGTGAAGAATGTAAAACGATAACATCCTATATGGAACAGGAGCTTAGCATTCGTTTCATTAATGAATATAATTAAAAGGGAAACAATAAAAAGCTTTTTGTTAGCAAAAAACCCCCATGATTGAACCTAAACGGCATTTCATGGGGGTTAATCAAATTATTGTATACCGCACCCCTATGGGCGAATATCAACTCTTTTCAAGCGTAATGAATTATAAACAACGTTTAAGGAACTTATGGCCATTGCTGCTGCTCCAATCATTGGATGTAGTAAGCCTAGTGCAGCAACAGGTATAAAGAGGACGTTATAAAACCATGCCCAAAAATAGTTTTGCTTGATTTTTCTAAAAATAGCTCGAGATAGTTTAATAGCCGAAAGAATACCCGTCAACTCACCTCGCACTAATGTAACATCTGCTGCCTCTATCGCAATATCGGTGCCTGTTCCAATAGCAATTCCAACATTGGCTTGTTTCAACGCTGGTGCATCATTAATTCCATCACCCACCATAGCCACAATACCGTAGGTTTCTTGCAAACGTTTTACTTCTTCAACTTTACCATCTGGTAAAACCTCTGCAATAACATGACTAATACCTACTTTTTTACCAATTGCAGCCGCAGTTCTTTGATTATCTCCAGTAATCATAGCTGTTTTTATCCCTAATGCTTCAAGGGCTTTAACAGCTTTAGCAGAGTCCTCTTTTATCGGATCTGCAACTGCTATAATTCCTAGCACCTGCTTTCCTTTTGCTAAAAGCATAGCTGTCTTTGCCTCTTCTTCGAGACGTATTAATTCGTTTTCATATTCCAGGTAATCAATCCCTTGAGCTTCCATTAATTTCCGTGTTCCAATATAAACGTTTTCCCCATCTATAACACCTCGAACACCTTGGCCGACTAAGGATTCAAAATCTGTTATACTTCCAAGCTGAATATTTTCTGTTTTTGCCTTATCAACAATAGCATGGGCTAAGGGATGTTCTGATCCATGTTCCAGAGTAGCTGCAATATATAAAAGTGCCTTATTGTCCATATCACCTGTGACAATCATATCCGTCACTTCTGGCTTACCTTTAGTCAGTGTTCCTGTTTTATCAAAGGCGATAGCTTGAACATCTTTAAAGGTTTGAATAGCCTCACCATTACGAATCAAAATACCATGTTCAGCACCCATACCACTACCTACCATTAAGGCTGTTGGCGTTCCTAACCCTAAGGCACAAGGACATGAAATAACAAGAACCGCTGTTGTTGTTATAAAGGCTAAGGTAAGTGGGGTTAAATCTGGATTAATCCAAGGTAAAAAACCTGCCCCCCAGCGAATAATTCCTAAGTGAAATTCGGGAAATACATTAAAAGATATAAACGTTATTATTGTTAACATAATAATTGCTGGAACAAAATAACCTGTAATACGATCAGCAAACTCTTGAATAGGAACTTTTGACCCTTGGCACTCTTCCATCATTGTTACAACCTGAGAGAGAAACGTATCTTTTCCAACTTTGGTTACTTTAACCTTTAAGAACCCTTGCTTATTTATGGTTGCTCCAATTACCTCATCATTAACCTTCCGTTTGACTGGTCTCGACTCACCGGTTGCCATGGATTCATCTAAAAGACCTTGTCCTTCAACTATACATCCGTCTGTAGGAATTTTCTCCCCTGGACGAACAACCATAATATCTCCAACTTGCAATGCCTTTGCCTCTATCTCAACTTCTTTACCATCTACAAGAATTTTTGCGGTTTTCGCACCCATTTGAATTAATTTTTTAATTGCTTGAGACGCTCTTCCTTTTGCTCTTGCCTCAAGATACTTTCCCACTAAATGAAATGTCATAATGGTAGTTGCCATTTCAATAAAAGACTGTATGGGCAAAAACACTCCGAGCAATCCTATAAGGTAAGGTGGCAGGGATCCAAGGGTTACAAGAACATCCATATTGGGGCTTTTGTTTTTTATGGCTTTCCAGCTTCCAATATGAACATGTAAACCAGCTCCAAAAATAATAGGAGCACCTAACAGAGCAATGATTGGTAAATAATAAGGTATAGGAACAATGAACATATGTATGATCATGAGAGTCATAATCACGCCCGTAAAAACGGTAGAAATGATCATAATTTTTTTAGCTTTTGCCATCTGGGCTTCTTCGTCGTCTATAGCGTCATCTTCTCCCACGACTACCTTATAACCTAAGCTATGCACCGCATCAAAGATCTGTTTTTCCTTAACCCTTTTCTGCTCAAACTCAACTTGAGCCTTTTCTGTTGCAATACTGACACTTGCCGATGTAACCCCATCAAGTGCATGTAGTTTTTTTTCAATATTATTAGCACAACTGCTGCAGGACATGCCACTTATTTTAAATTGAAGGTGTTGTGTTGCTTGTTCTGATTTCATAGTACATCTCCTTTCGTTTGCTTTTTCTGCATTCTATATGTTCTTCTCATTTTGTGAGTTTTTTTAGTGTTTTTAATACTTCGTCTATCGCCTCGGTATTACCTTGTAGAATTTGATCTGTTACACAGTTTTTAATGTGGCTTTCTAGTAATATGATTTGTATAGAATGAAGTGCCGACCGAGATGCTTCAATTTGATTAATAACATCGTCACAGTAATGCTCTTTTTCGATCATATTCTTAATGCCACGAATCTGCCCCTCTACTCGATTCAAACGAGTGATCACTGATTTTTGATTTTTGATTGATTGCTCTGATGGCTTTTTATTCATATTTTCTTCCATGTAAGCACCTCCTGAACACAATATACCATACCCCCCTATGGTATGTAAAGTGTTTTTTGTTTTTTTGAAAGAAAATGTGCTATTTTCAATAATAATTTCCCAGAACTGTGTGAAGCTATGCCAGAAATTCCTCTAGAAATCTATTTTTACGTTACTTATACTGCGTGCTTAGTGTATATACTTTCCAAAATATGTATCAACAGCTTCTTTGTTATACCCGTCTTCACCTCGCCAAAATGTCACATACGTCCAGTCATGTTTTTGCCTTATGGGTCTGTCATACGAAGCGGGTTGTAACACATTAATACAGGCAAAAATCTCAAGAATGATATCTCTTTCATCCTTGCTTGATTTCAGATTTGGAACACCTTTTATTTTATCTCTTAAAGTACTTGGATAATCTCCTTGCTTACAGGAGTTTATCGTAAATGGGATTGATATCAGTGAGTATAACCATGTGCGAGAGGCTGTTATACAATTAACTAGAAGTATAGAAGGTATGCCAGAAGAAGTATACTTGTATGAATCACTTAAAAAGTTACTACCAAATACATAGTATAAATGAGCAATAGAACTGCTCCTAGTAAACATCTACCCCCACTTTATGACATTACACTCTATTGATTTATATAACCCCATAACGACTACGCATTAAATATACTGTGTTTCTCAGTTGAGTTGTTTACAAAGTTATCGGTTATTCATATAATTATTTCACATCTGCCACCGGGTAGAGTATGCTTAGGCATTCGTGTATATATCGTTAGGTCAAAGAAGATATATACATGGATGCCTATTTTTTTTGAGGAAGGTTATGAAAAAACTATTGAGTTATTTTGAAAAGCATGAACTTATCTTATGGATTAGTTCTTTAATTATTATTATCACATCATTTTTTCTCTTTGATACAACTAACTATGTAATTTTATCTGCCTCCATCATAGGCGTCACTTCACTGATATTTAGTGCAAAGGGAAACCCTATTGGTCAATTCCTCATGATTATATTTAGTATTTTGTATGGAGTTATATCTTGGAATTTTTCCTACTTTGGAGAGGTGGTAACCTATATTGGAATGACCATGCCCATGGCTATTTTTGCATCTATTTCATGGATAAAAAATCCTTATAATGAACACAAATCTGAGGTAAAGGTGAATCACTTGTCTCGACATGAATGGTGGTTTATGTTTGCCCTAACTGGGATTGTCACGGTTATATTCTACTTTATTTTGCAGTATTTTGATACGGCAAATATTATTCCAAGTACTATCTCTGTTACCACAAGTTTTGCCGCAGTATATCTAACGTTTAGAAGAAGTTATTACTACGCCGTGGGATACGCTTTAAACGATATAATTCTCATTATTTTATGGGTTCTTGCAGCAATAGAGAATCTTTCTTATGTAAGTGTTGTGGTGTGCTTTGTGGTATTTCTGATAAATGATATATACGGATATATCAACTGGAGGCGTATGAGTAACAAACAGTCTCAAGGAGAGCTTTCACGGTAAAAATCTCAGCTGTTATTGCTTTCCTAGCTTTCGCTCTAGCTCTTGTGCTACCATCTCAGGAACCATGGAACCTATATCTACTCCGTAGGTAGCAAGCTCCTTAATTCCAGATGATCGAATAAGCATATACCTCGGGTCAGTGGGCAGCAGAAAGGTTTCTATATCGGAAGCAAGGTGTTTATTGGTCATTGCAAGCTCAAACTCATACCCAAAGTCAGAAACCCCTCGAACCCCTCGTATAATAACGGATATGCCCTCTTTCCGAGCATAATCAACCACTAGGCTTGGCCAAGAGACAACCTTAATATTGGAATAGTTTGTAACAAGCTGATTAAGCATATCTACCCGTTCCTCTACAGAGAACAAACACTCCTTTGCTTGATTATCAGCAACAACAACAACAACTTGAGAAAATATGTTAGATGCACGCTGTATCAGATCTAAATGCCCCAGAGTTGGAGGATCAAAGGTGCCTGGGAATATCGCTCTATCCTTCATACCCTGTCTCTTTGTACGTGCCTACCTCATCAAGGTCAACACCCCAGTCAGGACCTCCATCTTCAATTTGAGAGAGGAGCTCTTTTCTCAACTCTATTGACTCCATTGAGTACCGCTGCAAAATGGTAAACTTACCAGTATGCCGAGGGTTAGAGAACTCACAAAGTCCAAACTCACCCTGCCCTACATAACACACCTTCTGATTAGGGGTTAGCTCCACTCCAAAGTTAACCTTAGCAATTGCACAATCAAAATGTGCATTTTGCCCATCAACAGAGAGAGTCTCTGAAGCGTGCTGGATTGGTTTATTACAGATAGAGCAGTTTAAGGAAACATTTGGACGATTTTCATGTAAAACCTTTATGGACCGATCAAACTTTGGGTTTGCGGATCTTTTATTCTGTAAAATCTCCCAATCCTTTATATCTATCCGGGTCTCCCACTGTTTCTGTTTTTTTTGTCGATTTTTCTTTCGACGATTTTTACTATTTTTCGCTCTCTGCTGAGGTTCCATCGCTCTCTCCTGAACTGTCTACTGATTGAGATTTCTCTTCCTCTGTCTCTGTACTCACACGTACGTCGGGAGTTTCCTCTTGATCACCCTCTACAGCTTCTACGGTTTGAGCAGCTATTTTCTCCTCTTCCGATACAAGGGTTGCCGCAGAACTCTCTCGCAACTCTAATCCTAAAAGCTCTCTAATATCGTTATCAGAAAGGGTTTCTCGCTCCATAAGACCGTCGGCAATCTTCTTAAGCTGATCCTTATTGGTAGTTAAGATATCCGTTGTCTCATTCATACAACGAGTAATAATTTTCTCCACCTCAAGATCTATTCTTGTTGCAGTCTCATCAGAGTAGTCCTTGTGGGTAGCAATTTCTCGACCAATAAAGATTGGCTCTTCACCACGTCCAAAGGATACAAACCCTAGGTCACTCATTCCAAGCTCGGTTACCATCTTTCTGGCAATATCTGATGCTGCCTGAATATCAGAGGCAACACCTGTGGTGGTTTCACCATAAATTAAACGCTCAGCAACATATCCACCCATGGCTACCTTAATTCGGTCTTCCAGCCAACCTGAGGCGTAGGAGTATGTATCTTTCTCAGGAAGGGAGTACGCAACACCTAAGGCCCTTCCTCTTGGTACAATGGTAACCTTATGAAGAGGATCAACATTCTTTAGGTGGTAGTACAGAAGTGCGTGACCAGCTTCATGGTAGGCAGTTTTGTACCGTTCCTCATCGGTTTGTACCTTAGACTTTCTTGCAAGGCCAAGGAGCAGTTTGTCTCGGGCATCCTCAAAGTGGATCATCTCAACAGTGGTAGAACCTTTTCGTGCTGCCAGTAGTGCTGCCTCATTCACAAGGTTTGCTAAGTCAGCCCCAGAGTTACCGGGAGTCGCTCTGGCAATTCGGTTATAGTCAACCGAAGAACCAGCTTTAATCTTAGCACCATGTATTTTAAGAATTGCCTCTCGCTCATCTACATCTGGCATATCCACAACAACCTGTCGGTCAAACCGTCCTGGTCTCATAAGAGCTGGATCCAGTACGTCTGGTCGGTTAGTTGCTGCTATAATGATTACTTCATCGGTTTTATCAAAACCGTCCATCTCAACAAGCATCTGGTTCAATGTCTGCTCACGCTCGTCATTTCCTCCACCAATACCTGATCCTCTTACTCGCCCAACTGCGTCAAGCTCATCAATAAAGATAATACAGGGAGAGTTCTGTCGTGCCTTACCAAAAAGGTCTCGCACACGGCTAGCTCCAACACCTACAAACATCTCTACAAAATCAGAACCAGAAATATGAAAAAAGGAAACACCCGCTTCCCCAGCAACAGCCTTAGCTAAAAGAGTTTTTCCTGTTCCTGGCATACCCACAAGAAGTACTCCTCGAGGGATCTTTGCTCCAATTTTAGTAAATTTCTTTGGATTTTTGAGAAAGTCAACAACCTCCTCCAATTCAAATTTTGCCTCTTTCTGCCCCGCTACATCTTTAAAAGTAATTTTAACGCCATCATCTTGATACTGTTTTGCACGGCTTTTTCCAAAGGTAGCAGCTCCATTACCACCACCCTGCATACGTCGTATCATATACATCCAGAGTCCAAACATGAGAATAAGTGGTAAAAATGCCAGTATTATATCAAAAAAGTTCACACTGGGATCTCTACCAGTAACAGAGATACCTCTATCTAGTAATTCTGTCATAAGTTGGTCATCGGCAAGAGGAAGTTTCGTTGTTTTTTTCTCTCCATTGGTAGTAGCATAGGTAATATTTTTTCCACCCTCTATCACCACTTCAAACACCCTACCTGAGTTTACATCATTACGGAAGTCTGAGTAGGAGGTGGATGATCGCATACCACCACTGGGCCAAAACATAAGTGAAAGGAATATTACTCCAACAACAATAAGCCCAATTTTATTCTTCATACTACCTAAGGGTGGCATACCATTATTCTGTGGAGGTCGATTAGGTGGCCTATTTTGAGGATCTCTCTTTGGCTCTTGTTCGTTATTGTTATTTTCCACACATTACTCCTTACGCACAACCGCTACTATCGGGTGCTTCTCATCATTTACCATACGTTTGGATACACGGTTTACGTATCCAAAGGGTTTTCCAAATACCCCAATAACTCCACGAGAATCCACTAACAGAGGAATCTCCCACCGTCTATCAATTGGTACAGACCATTGGTTATATAACTCTTTAATACGCTTATTCCCACCAATAAGATCGATAGTATCTCCAGAAAGATATGATCGAACAACTAGGGGTTCACTTGCCACAGAAGTGGGCAACCAAATCTCCCCTTTTTCAGGGCTTCCAGAATATAATTCCAGATAATATTGATCAAAGAGCGAAGTTCTTCTAGTCTGTACTATATTAAAATAGCCTTTTTTCACAGAAGGGGCAACTAGTTTAGAAAGAAAAAGCAAACCTTTTTTCCACTCCCAAAGAGTCCCTTGAGCTCCGTAAAGCATCCCATCTTGGGAAAAGTCATTGTGTAAAATTGGGAGAGTAGATTGATATGATAACTCTCCCTTTCCTAATGATTTTTGGTGGTTCCACATAGCACACAACATACGAAACTTACCCCATCGAGTTAAGTTAGAAAATGCGGATAGCTGAACAGTAACACCACCACCCTCTAACTCCTCTATCTGGGGGAATAACTCCTCATGGAGTAACACCTCTTCCCGCAGGTCAATCATTTTGCGACGACCTTGCAAGAGAGCCTTCTGATAACCGGGAAATATAGTATCCAACTGTGGCATAAGATGGTGGCGCATTAGGTTTCGTAAATAGAGATCCTCTCTATTTGTAGAATCTTCACTCCAAGAGATATTGTGAGAGCGTAAAAACTGCTCTAGCTCTACCTTTTGTACGGACAGTAGAGGTCTCACAATATATTCTCGCTCTTCTGCTATACCACAGAGTCCATCAACACCTGCACCTTGAAAAAAACGGTGGATAAGGGTTTCTATTTGATCATCCTCCGTATGTCCCAGAAGAATGCATCCTCCATAGGTCTGAATATGATTCTGGAATATCTCATATCGAACCACACGAGCACCCTCTTCGGGGCTTAATGTGTTGGCTTCACAGAGCGTACTGATAGCACCCTCTTCCACAGTTTGAATACACACAGGAATACCAAGGGTTTCCCCGTGATACTGAATAAGGCTCATCTCTTTCTGAAGCTCTTTATTAGGACGAAGGTTGTGATTTACATACAGTATCTTAAGCTGCTCTACAGGATACATATTTGCCATCATGTATAACAGAGCGGTGGAATCAATTCCTCCGGAAAGAGATACGGTATAGGGTGGATTTTTTGTATTAAGAGCCTGTTCTATCTGCTTATAGATAGGATGAAAAGCTTTTCTGTTCACCCTCTGTTGATTTGTACTAGGAGGTTTTTTTTCTATTATACTCATGCATCACATCCTCTACAGGCTTTTGCAGGAGAGCCAGAACCGCATCTCTCGCACGATCAACCCCTAAAGCTAAGTCTATAGCCTCATCTCCAGAGGGAGATTGTAACACATATGATCTTGGGGGTTCATGGGTGGGACGTCCAATCCCCACATACACTTTAATAAGAGAGTACCCCTTTGCATACTGCAAGATAGAGGCCATTCCATTATGACCACCCGCAGTTCCCCCCTGCTTTATACGAATTTGTCCTGGCTCTATATCCATATTATCGGTAACAACAATAAGACGACTATCGGGGTGCTTTTTTAGGAGGTTTGGTAATACCTCGCCAGAACGATTCATAAAGGTGGTGGGTTTTATGCAGTATACACGCTCCCCATCAACCTCAAAAGTAGCAGAAATAGTACGTTGAAAGAGTCGTTTTTTCCAAGGGATACGAAAAAACCCCGCCAGAGCATCTACAACCATAAACCCAACATTGTGTCGGGTTTGTTGGTACTGCTCTCCGGGGTTTCCCAGCCCTATAATTAGGGTATAACTCATAGGTCTAAACTAAGCTTTATCCTCAGTAACTTCCTCGGTTGCTTCACCCTCAGCAGGCTCTTCAACTTCAGCCTTAGGTGCAACAATATTAACAATAGTTCTATCTGTATCGGTTAACACTTTTAATGCACTAGATAACTTAAGGTCTTCAACTCGAATAATATCACCTAAGTTCAATGCAGAAATATCTACGGAAATTGACTCAGGAATATCCTTAGGAAGACACTCAACTTCAAGGTCATGAAGTAAGTGATCTAAAAGACCACCCTGTTTAATTCCAGGAGCAACACCCTCAAGGTGTACAGGAATATGAGTTCTAAGAACCTTACCTTTCTCAACTTCATAAAAGTCAACATGTGTAATGGTATCTGTTAAAGCTTCGTGTTGATAATCCTTAATCAATGCGTGGTACTCATCTCCACCAACTTTAATAGTTACAATGGTACTTTCAGAAATACCATGAATATCCTTATGAAAGGATCTTGAATCGAGGGAAAAAGGAACGGTATTTTTTTGTCCATATAGTACCGCAGGGATTCGACCAGCTCGCTTAAGTCTGCCAGAAGCACCCTTTCCTAACTCTGTTCTTGCTTCTCCATGAAATATCTGTTCCATATTGTGAACCTCCAAAAAAATAACTGGGACGGTAGGATTCGAACCTACGAATGCTGGCACCAAAAACCAGTGTCTTAACCGCTTGACGACGTCCCAACGTCATAAAAACAACGCTACTGACAATACTCTTTTTTTTTAATATTGTCCAGTAGCTAAGAGTATTTTTTCATGTTTTCTTTGGGTTATTTTCATTTTATCTCTATTTTTATTGACGGAAAAAGAAATACTCTCTATGATAAAGTAATGGATTTTACAGACGAGGAAAAGATAGCAATAATACAAAGTGATGGGTCTCTTTTACTGGAGGTTCATGCACCTCAATTTGAGAAGGTTCGTAACGCAATTGCACCGTTTACTGAGCTGGAAAAATCCCCTGAACATATACATACATACAGAATAACACCTGTCTCTCTTTGGAATGCTGCATCCGGTGGTCTTACAAAGGATAAAATCCTGCAACGACTTCACGGTGTGAGTCGGTTCCCTATTCCCGATACGGTATTATATTTTATTGATACCTATATTGACAGGTTTGGAGTACTCACATTAGAGCCTACGGAAGATGAGCATGAACTTTTCCTCAAGTGCCATACTGAACAGGCGTACAAAGAGCTACTTCATAGAAAAGAGCTAAACTCCATATTAACTCCAGAAGATGACGGTTTTCGACTCTCTCTTATTAATAGAGGAACTCTTAAAGTAAAATTGATTCACCTTGGATACCCAGTAAAGGATATGATACCACTTCAGGAGGGAGCTCCCCTGGAGCTATCACTCCGTGAAATGACATTAAGCGGCACCCCCTTTGTAATACGCCCCTATCAGCAGATTGCGATCAACGCATTTTGTAGCGATGGAGATGTAGGAACTGGTTACGGCACCATACTACTACCCTGTGGTGCGGGAAAAACCATAATTGGTATTGGAGTCATGGAACGGTTTCAGAGAGAAACACTCATTGTGGCAACAAACATTACAGCCCTAAGGCAGTGGATACGTGAAATTTTAGATAAGACATCAATAACTCCAGATCAAATTGGGGAGTACTCAGGTGAGAAAAAAGAGATTAGGCCTATAACTCTCTGCACCTATCAAGTACTTACTTGGAAAAAGAAAGATGAGGAGATATTCCCCCACTTCGACCGATTACGCAAACAACAGTGGGGACTCCTGATTTACGATGAGGTACATTTGTTACCAGCTCCTGTATTTCGTATTACTGCGGAGATACAGTCTTTACGCCGATTGGGACTCACCGCAACACTTGTACGAGAGGATCACAGGGAGGATGAGGTATTTTCTCTTATTGGACCCAAACGTCATGATGCACCATGGAAAGAGATAGAAGCCCAAGGGTGGATAGCTTCAGCGGTATGTAAGGAGATTAGGGTTCCCCTGCCTAAGAGCAAACAACTAGAATACGCTCTTGCGGAAAACAGAGAGAAGTACCGAATAGCAGCGGAGAATCCAGATAAAATAACACTTATTGAGAAGCTCCTTGAACAGCATAAAGATGACCATATTATTATTATTGGTCATTATATTGACCAGTTGCAGGCAATTGCATCTCGTATCAAAGCTCCTATTATTACAGGCTCTGTATCAAACAACGAACGAGACGAGTTGTACGACAAGTTTAAAAGGAATGAAATTCAAACTATTGTTGTATCAAAGGTAGCAAACTTCTCTATAGATCTACCTGATGCATCGGTGGCAATCCAAGTTTCGGGAACCTTTGGATCTCGACAAGAGGAGGCTCAGCGGCTAGGAAGAATTTTACGTCCCAAGGAAAGAAGTGCTGTATTCTACTCCCTAGTAACACAGTTTAGCAAGGAAGAACAATTCGCATTAAACAGGCAGAGGTTTTTATCTGAGCAGGGATACCGTTACGAGATTCTTAACAGCCAAGATATTCTCAACCAGGAGATAATAGATGGATGATCAGACCCTACTCACTCAGCACCTTAACGCTCTTTCAAACCAAAGAATTGAAGAGATGGAAAGATACATACTTCCCTCTCTTGGGAATGTAAGAAGAAGTAAGGAGGAGCGTGTAGCTCTGATTTTGGATTATTGCAAAAACCCAGAAGTAGCCAACAAGATTTTTAGTACCGTAAGCGAAAAAGATGCTACCATTCTTACTGCTGTTGCATGGCTCAAAAAACCTAATATTTTGTTTATTCAAGAGCTACTTCCTCAATATTCATGGCAGGAAATTACAGAAACATTATATTCATTAAGGCAACGACTTCTTGTGGGATACGATAAAGAAAGAAAACTGTTTGCCCTCAATTTTAACCTACCTATTCGTCAAAAAATTTGCCATGGTAGTACAATTACCAAGGCAGAGAAACACATTAATCCACCGGTAACACCTTTTAGAAATCACTTCTGGGTGGGACTTCTTGTTTCCTGCGCTGGGTTAAAGAGTGATAAACGTATAACCACTCGAGATTATCAAAAGCTTACAGAAGTATTTCCAGACCTTAAAGATATCACCCTAGAAACTTTACAGGATATGATTCAAGGACTCTTTTCAATTGGAGCTATGTCTGAAAACGGTATAATTCAGCAAGAGAGAGTTATAAAGTTCTCTAAGAAGCCTAATGATTGGCGAATCAGATCAATCCAAGAGGCAACCCTCAAGGTTGAGAACTTATCAATACAGGATTTACAGCTCATTGTCCCTTCTGGCTGGAGAGTAGCAAAGAATCAATACCTTCACCTAATAAGGATATACTGTAAAGACAGAGATATAGATATTTCACCGGAACTACTCATTCAGAAAATGATTGCTATTAAGGTTCTACAGGAGACAGATACCCACTACTTCTCACCAGCATATTATAAAGAGATAGAGAGCGAAAAAGCTGTAATTACTGGAGAGATGTCATTTGCTATATCTCCACTCTTTCCTCTTCAAAAAATTGCCCCAATTCTTCCCCTTCTAAAAACAACCCATTCTGACACCCTAACTCACTTTGAAATTACCAAAAACACATTTATTCAATCTTGTAAAGCAGGCATATCTTTAAAAACTGCCTTAGAGCAACTGGCAACTATCTTCCCTGAATATCATATGGGGATCATAGAACAAACTCTTCAACGGTGGGAAGCAGAGTACAAACAGTTTTCTATTGTAAGAGGTATTATTTTAGACGTAGCAACCCCAAGCAAAGGGTATATGAAAATCCCAGATCTTGCTCCGTATATTCTAGAAAGGTTATCATCCAATCGATACCTTATGAGTGCAGAACACGAAACTGAATGGCGTGAAATTCTAATAACCCGAGGGGTGTCTGATATTTTTGATCCAATGATCAAACTAGAACAGAAGCCATCTCAAGAGATTAAAAATCAGAAAAGTGATCACTATGCAGAGTGGAGTCCTGTACCACCCCAATACACAGAGAGTGACCAGCCTACACCAAAATATGCTAATATTGGAGATGTTGGAATAACAGTAACAGGAGCTGATTTCCAAGGTAAACTGCATATGATTACCGATGCAATCAAAGAGAAAAATCGCTTTCTTCTTCTTACAATCCCAAATGAATCGGGAGAAGAAGAGGTAACAATATATCCTATAAAAACCTTAGTGGATGAGGGAAAAACCCTTATTCAGGGAATAGTTATACCAACCAGAGAAGTAACTACAATAGCCTTAAATCGAGTATTTTCAATAACAACTATAAAAGGACATCAGTGGATGAATGAGTTTACCACTCTTCCCTAACACTACACTTCTACAGATTGACTAAATAGATTACTTTGTTCTACACCCTGACTGAGTAACATCTCTTTCCCATAGATAACAGTAGCACCATGTTCTATAGCAGATTGCACTATGGGAGTAACCTCTGGTGCATAAATTGATTCAAACAGTACGGTACGACTACTCCACGAATAGTTTGGTATAGGGTCTGTTTTACCATCCATACCAAGGGATGTTGCCTGCACAATAAGATCATACGTGTGTTGCGCAACCTCTGCCAACGGTATAGAACCAGCCCCAACCTCTCTGGCTAGGGAGTTGGCTTTTTCCATAGTTCTATTGGCAATAGTTACAGAGGCACCTAAATCCTTCACAGCCCATGCAGCAGCTCTAGCAGCTCCACCGGCACCAAGTACACAGACAGAAGTTCCCTTTAAAGAGATATTTCTTTTCAGAATAGGTTGCTGAACACCCATATAATCGGTGTTAAAACCTTGCAATCCACCAATTTCACGTATAACAGTATTACAACTTCCTATTTTTTTTACCGCATCATCTTTCTTTGTTAGATATGGGATAATTGTCTCTTTATAAGGAATGGTAACAGAAAAACCTCTTATACCAAGGGGTTCCAAAAGTGAAAGGAAATCCCCAACATTATTCACAGGAAATGGAATATAATGGGCAGGAATACCCTTCTCTCGAAACCATCGGTTATGAAGACGTGGTGACTGGGTGTGCATAACAGGATCACCAATAATAGCAAATAACTCTCTCTCCCAGAAATGCTCTTCCCCATGCACACCACAAAGACTCAAATATCTTGGAGTTATATGACCTGGAGCAACCTCCATTCCCTCAGGAGAACAGAAGGTTAAGATAGACCCAAACTTTTTATATAACATTCGGCTTGGAATACCGTACACTCCCATGCCAAGAAGAATTGCAGGAAACTCCATAGAGGAACCGATAGCAAGAAGACCTGCTAAATCTTGAGTACTATGAAGAGTCACCGCAGCCTTGGGGATACACCCTTTCTGAGAAACACCCAACATCCACTCTCCCAAGGAGTCGGGAATACCAGAAAAATCATGTTTGGAAACAATAAGATTCACATCTGACTGGTTGCAGAGGTTCTGGAAATAGCGTATATCCTCCCCCTCCTCTATGTCTACATACCTAATACCACCCTTCTTAATAAGTGTGGTAAGTAACTCTTTTCTATCACCTAACGATCCCTGATACTTACCCCCATCTACGGGAAGACGGCAGGTTGCAATTGTAGGTAGGTTGAGTTGCTTTGCATGGGTAACAATCTCAGAAACAGTATGATTTTCCAGAAGGAAATCAACACGCAACTCAACCATATCAATATCCTCTTTATGAGATGTAATGTATTGAAGGTTATCTGCTACAGTGGGACCTGGAAGTGTAAGGCAAATCATAAAAGCTCCTCATCTTGTGTTTTTATGCTCCCTATGGTACCATCGTAAAGATATTTTTACAACAAGGAATAGGGTCATGGGTTTTGTGCAGCTTACAAAAATTAAGCTTTATTTTGGAGAACGTACCATATTCTCCGATCTTTCTCTCCAACTTAATGAATCTTCCAAGGTATCTTTAACAGGGCCAAATGGAAGTGGTAAATCTAGCTTAATGAAAGTTATTGCTGGTGAGTTAGAGCCACAAGAGGGGCTTGTGTCAAAAACTCCAAATATGAGAGTAGTTTATCTCCCACAAACTGGTATCACCTACAAGGATCAAACACTCCATGCCGTAGGACAATCAGCATTCACCCACCTAGATCACCTTGCAAACAGCATACAAAATATAGAGGCTGAACTAAAAAAATCAAAAGAGGAAAATACCCACACCCAAAAGCTCCTAGAGGAACACCACACCCTTCATGAAAAGCTGCTACAGTCTTCCTACTTTCGTAGGGATGAGATGATTTCTAGAGTATTTCTTGGTCTAGGATTCTCCCAAACAGACCTACAACGAAAGTGTAGTGAGTTTTCTGGTGGCTGGCAGATGCGTATAGCTCTGGGGAAAGTTTTACTTGAAGAGCCGGATATTATGCTTCTTGATGAGCCTACAAACTACTTAGACCTAGAGGCAAGGCTTTGGCTAGAAGGATTCCTTGCCACGTTCTCAGGGGGAACCCTAATTGTATCCCATGATAGAGATTTTCTTGATGCTATTACAAAAGATGTATATGACATAGATCAAGAAGGTATTGTTACATACAAAGGGAACTACTCCTCATTCCTTATAGCTCGGCAAGAGCGAATTAAACAGCTCACTAAAGAAAAAGAACGTCAGGATAGAGAGAAAGAGCGACTTCAGGGGTTTATTGAACGATTTAAAGCAACGGACTCTAAAGCTTCACAAGTACGAGATAGGGTTAAAAAATTTGAGAAAATGAAGGATATTATAATTCCTGAAGCTCGTAAAACAATACACTTCTCATTCCCCCACCCCCCACGGTCTGGTGATATGGTGTTAGAAATTTGCAATTTAGGAAAATCCTACGGATCAAACAGAATTTTCAAAAATATAGATCTTAATATATCCAGAGGAGACAGGGTTGTTCTCCTTGGGAAAAATGGTGCAGGAAAATCTACTCTCATGAAAATTTTGGCAGGAAAACTTGATTATGAAGAGGGCTCACTCCGTTGGGGAACAAAGGTGTTCCCTGGATATTTTTCTCAGGAGAGTGATCTGCCCCGTGGGTTGCAAGTGTACGATGCGGTAGAGGAAGTAGCTCCATCAGAGATGGTTCCAAAGATTCGGTCTATTTTAGGATCATTTCTTTTTTCGGGTGATGATATGTATAAAGAGACTGGATATTTAAGTGGGGGTGAAGAGAGTCGACTCCGACTTCTTAGGCTTCTTCTTAAACCGGTAAACCTCCTGATTCTTGATGAGCCTACAAACCACCTAGATCTCCAAGCAAAGGAAATCTTACTCCAAGCACTTAAGGAGTTCCAGGGAACACTTATTTTTGTATCCCACGACCTCTACTTTATTAAGGCCCTTGCGAACAAAATTTTCCATATGGACTATGATCCTCCTACCCTATATCAAGGTGATTATCAGTACTTTCAATGGCGATCTGCACAGGATGCACCTACAAATGAGGAGACGTCACCCTCCATAACCAATGAAGAACAGACAAATATTTCCGAGGGAAAACTGAGCCATCAGGAGCAGAAAGAAAGAAAAAATAAAATTCAACGACTTGAACGCCGAGAGTTAGAGCTTACAGAAAAACTTGAAACCCTAGAGGAAACCCAAGAGAGCCTAAAAAAGCAACTAGAAAAACCAGAGGTGTACAGTGATCCTTCTAAGGCTCGGGATGTAGAGTCGCAACTTCAAGAATCGGCTCAGAAAATAGCAGAAATTCACGATGATTGGGAAGCTGTTATGCTTGAACTTGAAGAGATGAAGTAATATAGTGAAGATATGTTTCAATTAAAATCTTGCAAGCATACAGGTTGTGCTCATTTTGCGGTTCACTCTGGAGACTACTGCTTTATACACAGTTCAAACAGGGAACAGATTGCACAGGAGACTGAAAAGATATTCTCTCCAAACGCAGAAATAAACTCATTCTCCATGGGGCATGGGTTACTAAAGGATAGGACTTGTACAAACTCTCGAATACTGGCTTCCAACTTATACCATATGATTTATGAAAATGTAGATTTTTCTGGATCATTTCTTCGACTGTGCTTTTTCCAGTTTTCACACTTCTATAACTGCTCTTTTAAAGATTGTACAATTCACTACTCTATTTTTGCTGGATCAACATTTGATAACTGTGACTTCAGTGGATCTGATATTCTTCATACAAATTTTGAGGGTGTTGCTGCTTCTAAAACCAATTTTAGTGATACAGATCTCTACTACTCAAACTTTGTAAGCTCAGACCTATATAAGGTTGATTTTATTGACTGCAACCTAAAGAAAACAGATTTTTACAACTCAAAACGAGAAGAGGTAAACTTCAAGTACTCTAACGCAGAAGAGGCACATTTTGAGAGGAGGGAGAAAATATGAGACTTCTCATAGGATGCCACTTTAGTGTTGTAGGGTTTTCAAACTCCTACCTGATTGGTTTTCAAGATAGAGAGACCTATGGAAACAGTGCAATCTGTGTAGATCCTGGGGTTATGACTGTAGAGCTTTTGAACCTAATTACTCACCATAAACTTGAAATTGCTCATGTACTTATTACCCATAGTCATAAATCTCATATTCAGGGACTTAACACTCTATGTAGGGTGTATCCTGGAGTAAAAATCTATAGTCATAAGGCAATACCTAACAGCAAACACCCCACCTATATTTTGGATGATGGGGATACCCTAAAGCTTTCAGGTATTGATGTAACCGCAATATCAGTGCCTGGGCACTCTATAGACTCTATGGTATACAAAATAGATGATGCCCTATTTACAGGAGATACTCTTATGTCAGGAAGAATAGGATCTACCAATGGAAGTCTTGAGCAAGCTCTTCTCCTAAAATCTATATACGAAAAACTCTACCCTCTAGAGAATCACTGTCCCATTTTCCCAGGCCATGGAGCTCCTTCAACCCTAGGCATAGAAAGAATGTTTAACCCCTCTACAATGGTGCTTAATAAGTTAAAAAATGAGATTGACGACCAGACTAACTTAATACCTTAAGATAGTTACTAAAACGATCAGGCTCTGGTGCAGAAAAGGTAGATGGCTCACTATGTCCAGGAATAGTGATTTTCAATTCTAAGGCGTGAAGCATTAAAGAACTTGTGTCCTTTGGTTTCCCGTATATAGGATCTCCCACAATGGGACAACCAATATGCTTTGCATGGACACGAATTTGGTGTGTTCTTCCCGTCTTAGGAAAAAAGTATACGAGAGAATAATTCTCATAACTTTGAGCAACACGATACCCAGTGACTGCCTCTTTTCCCTGATGAGTACTTACGGTAAAACGTTGCCGATCCCACCGATGTCGAGTATGGAGCGTTTCAATAACATCTCTTTTCTTTTTGGGAGCACCGTGTACAATAGCAATATATGTTTTTTCTGTGGTACGTGCTTTAAATTGATCAGCCAAAAACGATTGAGCCTCTGGATTCTTTGCCATGATAATCACACCAGAGGTATCCTTATCTAACCGATGCACAACACCAGGACGTACATTCTCATCGGTAAATCGCTCCTCCATACCATTGCAATAGTAAAGCACCCCCTGAATTAGGGTATCTTGAAAGTGCCCAGGAGCAGGATGAACAACAACCCCCTGCTCCTTGTTAATCACAAGAACATTCTCATCTTCATACAGAATATTAAGAGGAACATAGGCTGGCTCAATATTTGGCTGTGGTAACTCATGGTACTGACAGCTAAGAGTATCTTCTGGCTTTACCGTATAAGATGGCTTCACTACAATCTTCCCCACCATAAAGGATGGATCCATCTGCTGTAGTTGGCTCCTAGATACTCCTAGGTACTCTGCGACAACCTTATCAATCCGAGATCCTCCTTCAACCGCAGAGAAAGAGACAATCTGAGGGCTACTTTGATTCACTCATTTGTCCTAAAAGAAAGTCAAAAAGGGCGATACCTGCAGCTAATCCGACGGTGTAATAAGCACGGTTCAATAAATCTTTACTGGTAAGTGGTGGAGGGTTAAAGTTATTAACAATTTGTCGATTAGCCTCAGTTCCTACAACAACCAGAAGTGCAGAAATAGGAATAGCCCCAAAAAAGATAGACTCAGCACGTCGTAATTTATGCAATCCCGAGGGGAACTCATCCATCTCATATGGAATAGGATCCTCCTCTACCGTAATACGCGATTCATCATTTTCAGCATGAAACTCTTCAAATATTGTAACAGCATCATCCTTTGGCAAACTGATATCTGCACTAAATAGAGGAGTAGTTACCATGCTCATCATCATAAAAAAGAGCACACTCATAAAGATCTTTTTCATAAATACCTCCGAGGACCAAAAAGCGAAGACCCCACTCTAACGAGTGTAGCCCCCTCCTCTATTGCTATTTCAAAATCACCACTCATTCCCATTGATAAATCTAGGTGCTTTCTATAGGAGAATTCGTCACACACTTTTTCACGCAACTGATAAAGGGAGCGAAAAGAGTCTCGAACCTCTGAGGTACTACCTCCCAAAGGGCCTATTGTCATAAAACCACGCAACCTGAGGTTGGGTGATTCTAAAATCTCTTCAACCGCTCTCAAGCACTCTTGGTCGTGCAAAAAACCAGCCTTAGAATCCTCTTTTGATGTGTTATACTCAATCATAACTTCCATCATTTTCTCATGTTTTTGAGCAATACGGTCAACCCTCTTAATAAGTTTAAGAGAGTCAATTGATTGTATACAGGAAACAAAGGGAACAACTCTGTGAACCTTATTGCTTTGGAGTTGACCAATCATATGGATCTCACAGGAAAATGAGGGATTCTGAAACTTTTCCTCAATCTCTTGTACCCGATTTTCTCCAAAAAGAGTTACCCCACAACTGTGTAAGAGTTTGATCTCTTCAAGAGTTCGTGTTTTGGTAACCCCCATAAGTGTAATCTCAGACAACTCTCGGTGCGACCTATCGGCAGCCTCCTGTATACGGTGACGTATATGGGACACCCGTTTTTCCATCTCATCCATAGGGTAACTATACCGTTTTTTTAAAGAGTGCACAAGTTAAGAAGTCCCATGATAAGTGATGAGAAGATATACTTTTAAACAGAACTACTTCTTCTTTCCCTTTTTACGACTAAATCGTACCATCTTATCATAAAGGGGTTTCCCTTGGCTGGATTCAATAATCGTATCAACAAACTCCTTCTCTACCTCAACGGTCGTCTCAAAATTCTGAATTTCAATATGACCAATATCAATTTGTCGATTTCTGGTGTTTGCGTTAATGTAGTTAATAATATCACGAGGATGGGCTCTGTCTTTTTTTCCTACATTAAGGGTAATTGCAATAAGATCTCGGTTTGCATCGCCTCTCTGCTTACGAGGAGCTCGCTGCTGTCCATCAAGCTGCCCCTGATACCGCTGACGTTTCCCATCATTACCCCGGGACCTTCCCCCTCGCCGGTATTCACCAGTAGCAGACCGACCACCACGATCTCTTCGACCATCGCCACGATCTCTGCGAGAAGACTTTACTGGAATATCTAAATCTTTTTTACCCTGATAATAAGATAAGAACCGGTTAAACTCTACAGAGATAACACGCTTAATAATATCATCACGAGAAAGATCTGATAAGGTCTCATTAATAACATCTAAATAGGGTCGAATACTTTCGTGGTCAACCTCCGCATTTCGTAAGCTCTCAATAAGATCCATAAGCTGAACTTGACAAATATCATTTCCCGTAGGAACGGTTCGTCGCTCAATCTCTTTCCCCACCATTTTTTGTAAGGAACGTATTTTTTGCTGCTCTCGCATGTGGATAATGGCAACGGAAGCACCCTCTTTTCCAGCACGCCCTGTTCTACCACTTCGGTGAATATAGGTATCTGGATCATCGGGAAGTGCATAGTGAATAACATGGGTAAGATCATCAACATCTAAACCACGTGCGGCTACATCGGTAGCCACAAGTATTTGAATATTTCTTGATCTAAACCGATTCATCACATACTCCCTCTGCTCTTGAGAAAGGTCTCCATGAATAGCATCTGCATTATAACCGTCTTGCATAAGTTTCTCTGCAATTGCCTTAGTGTCTCTTCTTGTTCTACAGAAAACAATTCCATAGATAGAAGGATTCACATCACAGATACGCTTGAGAGCCTCATATTTATCTGAGGCATGAACCATGTGATATATATGAGAAACCGTAGAGGCTCCAATATTTTTTCTTGCCACGGAAATTTCAATAGGATCTACCAAGTAGTTAGATACTAGGTCTTGCAACATAGTGGCAGAGAACAGAAGTGTTTGTCGATCTTCAGGAAGCGCCTCTCGAACTTGATCCATCTCATCTTTAAAACCCATCTTTAGCATTTCATCTGCTTCATCAAGAATAAACCAACGAAGTGATGCATTAAACCGTAGGGCTCCACGGCGAATAAGATCGCATACACGACCTGGGGTTCCCACAACAATGTGAGCTCCCTTTTTTATTGCGGTGATTTGGGTTCTAATATTTGAACCACCATATACGGGAACAATAGAGAGGCCCTTTCGATATTTACTAAAGGCAATAAGGTCTTTCTCTATCTGAAGTGCCAACTCTCTCGTAGGAGCAAGCACAAGAGCCTGCACTCCTCTGTTTGACAGATCAACTTGATCAATAATAGGTAGTCCAAAGGCAGCGGTTTTACCGGTACCTGTTTGAGCAAGACCTACCAAGTCTCTGTCCTGTGATAGGAGCAGCGGAATAGCCTTCTCCTGTATTGGTGTGGGAACCTGAAATCCTAGTTCCCCTATAGCGGTAAGAACTTCCTGAGATATTCCGAGTTTTTCAAATTGATTTTCCATGATATTTCCTTTTGTCCAAGTATTTTACAGCAAAGGCGGATAAACTAAACCATGCTGTAGCATACGGGCCTTCGGGTACACCGGAGCATAGACCATATTACGAGATAAAGCAAGCCCCACAATACAAGCATATACGGTTAATTGGTTTTATTCTAATAGTATACACCCTATTTCTATAAACTTTTCATAAAAATGAGCGGTCACCCAACAGGACTGTGGTGAACCTGTTGAATAAACCGCCCCTAGGAAACAGTAATTACTCTCGGAGTACCCATGGCAAAGGCTTGAGAGTTATCAGCTAATAAAGGAATATAATTAGCTTTAACTAATTTATATTGATATAACTAATTAATGTCAATAGATTACAAAGAATAAAATTTTATTTTTACCTTGTAATGAAAAACTGACACGCTTTAACAGATACCCTTTTTCCAACTAACTCTAGTTAAGGTTATAATACCAATCAGATATTTTTCAAAAAAAAGAGGACACTCCTATTGACATAAACAAAGTCTTATGATATTTTCGTAAAAGTCGTTAGGGCGAATAGCTCAGTTGGGAGAGCGCCTGCCTTACAAGCAGGATGTCGGGGGTTCAAGTCCCTCTTCGCCCACTTAAAGGATCTTCTTTAATAGGAGATCCTTTTTTTTAAATAGTAATAAAAAATTCTTGACATTCCTCACAACCTCAGCTAATCTTTTTATAAAGGAAATTAACGTTATGAATGAAAAATTTTGTCAAGAATGTGGAACTGCAATAGCTAGAGATGCAATAACCTGCTCTCAATGTGGAGCAAGACAGAACTCAGAGAGACCTGTCTACGTAGAGGTTCGTCAACAACCATCTGAAAATGAAAGTAAAAAAAGTCGCTTAGCGGCACTACTCCTTTTTATATTTCTTGGATGTTTTGGAGCCCACCGATTTTATGTTGGAAAAGTTGGCACAGGAATACTTATGCTATTCTTTGGGTGGTTTACCTTTGGAATATGGCACCTTATAGACTTTATCCTCATTGTTACTGGGGCTTTTAAAGACTCCACGGGAAAACGAATCACCCAGTGGAGTTAACGCTAGGAAACACCCTCCTGTAGGGTAAATGTTTTCTTACTATAAATGAATACCCATTTTATTTATGTACAATATAGGTGGGTATTCTTTACACCCTTACCCTTCCTGAGTATGATAGGAGCAATTATTATTCTAAGGAAGGGTGAATATTATGAAAAAACGATTTCTCATTGTAGGAGGAGTAGCCGGAGGAGCCTCTGTTGCTGCACGATTACGAAGATTAGGCGAGGACCATGAAGTAATCATGTTTGAAAAAGGACCTCATGTATCGTTCTCAAACTGCTGCCTCCCCTACCACCTTAGTGGTACCATCTCAAAGGCAGAATCTCTGGTACTTATGAGTCCAGAAAAATTCCAAGCTCAGTACAATATTGAAGCAAGGGTTCATAGTGAAGTTACCGCTATAGATACATCGGCAAAACAGGTAACCGTTACAAACAGTGAAACAGGAGACACTTATACTGAGTCGTATGACAAACTGTTTCTATCTCCAGGAGCAAAGCCTATTGTTCCACCCATTCCTGGGTTAAAAGATGCACCCTATTTTACCGTACGAAATGTTGTTGATATAGATAAGCTTAATAAGGCTGCAAATAAAAAGCCTAATCAGAAAATTACCATTGTAGGTGGTGGATTTATTGGAGTAGAGGTTGCGGAAAACCTAAAAGAGGCAGGTCATGAGGTAACCCTAGTGGAAGCTATGGATCAGATATTGAGAATCTTTGACTATGATATGGCACAGATTCTGCATAAAGAGCTACACGACAAAGGGGTAAACCTTATTGTAGAAGATAAACTTGATTCAGTAACAGCAGATAAGGGCATACTAGGCTCTGGAAAAGAGATTCCTCATGATCTCATAGTTCTTGCAATTGGCGTGAGCCCTGATACAACACTGGCAAAAGAAGCGGGCTTAGAGTTAAGTAAAAGAGGTGCTATTCAGGTAGATCATAACTACAGAACCTCGGATCCTCACATTTATGCGGTGGGAGATGCAATTTCTGTATACAGTCCCCTACTTCAACGATACATACCACTTCCTCTTGCAGGACCAGCACAGAAGCAGGCTCGATTTGCGGCGGATCACGCCATGGGGCGAAATGTAGATAACCGAGGGTATATTGGATCTTCCTCTATTCAAGTATTTGATATGAATGGAGCTTCTACGGGACTCACAGAGTCTGCTATCAAACAGCACGAACTCTCTATCTCTTATGATACTGCAGTGGTAATACCTGGAGATAAGGTTGGTCTTATGCCTCAAGCAAACCCTCTTCATTTTAAGCTCATATTTGAAGTACCTACAGGAAGGATCCTTGGGGCACAGGCAATAGGTCGTGGGGCTGTAGATAAACGAATTGATGTTATCGCAACCCTTATCAAAATGGGTGGAACCGTTCATGATCTTAAAGATTTAGAACTCTGCTACGCCCCTCCATTCAGCACTGCAAAGGACGTATCTGTTATGGCTGGTTATGTAGCGGTAAACCTACTTCATAAAGAGTTTAAACAGGTTCATGCCCATCAGGTACGAGAGCTTATTACTCAAGGAGCGTACATTATTGACGTACGAGAACCTCGAGAGTATGAGCGAAGCCATATTGAGGGAGCAGTGAATATTCCGTTAAGTCAAATAAGAGACAGACTTTCTGAAATACCTAAGGATAAGCCCGTGTACCTTCACTGTAGAAGTGCCCAAAGAAGCTACAATGCAACATTGGCACTACAGCACCATGGGTACACAGAGGTGTATAACATTTCTGGTGGATTTTTAGGAATATCCTACTACGAATATTTCAATGATATAACCAAACAGCGAAAACCGATAGTAACTGACTATAATTTCAATTAAGAAAGGACGGTTAATGAAAAAGCAGTATTATATGGGGATAGTTCTTGCTATCCTCATCTTAATTGCAGGTGCAACCCTCTTACAAACTTCAATGCTCTATTTTCGGTTACTTATGGGTATTGGGTTGGGTTACGCCCTTACTCGTAGTTTTATGGGATTTGCAGGAAGTGTAAATAGAGCATATGTCACTGGTTCAACCCAATTAATGAAATCAATTATGATTATGTTTGTTCTAAGTGCTATACTTACGGTAGGTGTTCTTTACAATAAGGAGACTAGCATCACACAGCTCTGGATTAACCCGATCAACCTAGGACTCTTTGCGGGGGGTATACTCTTTGGTGTAGGAATGTCTTTTTCTGCATGCTGTGCTTCTGGTGTGCTTACAGATATTGTAACAGGATTCCCGAGAGCCTTTATTACTCTTATATTTTTTTGTATTGGAGTATTTTTCGGATTTCCCCTTCAAAAAAGCCAAAGTTGGATAACCACCTCTTGGGTTATATCATCTAGTCAAAGTAATGGGGTGTTTCTTCCTGATTGGTTTAGATGGGATGGCCTAGAGGGATACTTAGGAGCATCTCTTTTTACAGCTCTTCTTGCTGGACTGGTCATTTTCGGAGCAAGTAAGTATGAGCAAAAACGCAGAAGACTGGGAACCTTTACAGAGCACGCTTTAGAAAAAATTCAGGAAGAAGCTCCTCAGCTGGCAATACCTACAAAGCTTTTTAGCAAGGAAACTTATGAGATTATCTTTGTAAAACCGTGGCCTATGATGACAGGAGTAGTTACTATTACAGGAGTATACCTCCTTTTAATGGAAGTTACAGGAAGTGGCTGGGGTGCATCTACAGCCTATGGGTTCTGGTTCGGTAAAGTCCTTATGGCCTTTGGTATCTCTCCCGACACCTTAGCAGAATTTACCCTACAGCCAGTAACAAATTTTACCACCCCCTTTTTTCAACACAGTATGAGTGTCCAGAACTTTGGAATTGTTTTAGGTACCCTCCTCGCTCTCCTTCTTGCTGGAACTTTTACTAAAACCTTTGTTCAGAGCCTTAAAATCCGCCCTCTAGATGTACTGCTTTTTGCTATTGGAGGATTGATGATGGGATTTGGAACAAGGCTTGCCAACGGTTGTAATGCGGGAGCATTATACACTCCAATTGCAAACTTCTCTTTCTCTGGATGGATATTTTTTGGCACCCTTGTGGTTGGAGGATTTTTAGGAAATAGCTTAGGTACTTTTATCGCCGAAAAACGTGGATGTAGTATACAGACAAAAAAAAGCACATGATAAGGTAGTAAAAGATCTTATACCACTCCGTAAAGATCTTCACAAAAAATGTATGGTAAATTATACTACACTTCAGGAGTATATCATGAGAAACAAACAACCTGATGAAATGTTTTGTAGCGAATGTGGTGGGATTATAAAAAAATCTGCAAATTTCTGCTCCCACTGTGGAGTCAAGAGAGAGGAGCCATCAGCTACTCCGTTTCAGGAGAGTTCCACCCTAAGGACAGAAAATCACTCTTGGAATCAGCAAATTGCCTGCCCTCAGTGCGGAAGAATTATTAACCCATCAAGCTCCCAGTGCCCTCACTGTAATACTGATATTGAAGTACACCTATATAAAAAGAATGTCACATCAAATGAGTCTCAAAAAAATTGCAAAAATTGTGGAAATATCCTAGGTAGGGCTGAAACAAAGTGTAGTCGCTGTGGTATATCCTACTCAGGAAAAAAAGATTATACAAATACAACATCCTATACAAGTAGCTCAGCCTCAGACAAAAAACGACTACCCGCCTTACTATTCGTACTCTTTTTACCTGTTCTTGGTGCTCACCGATTTTATGTAGGGAAAACTGGTTCTGCAATAGCTATGATTTTTGGGTATGTCTCTTGGATAATAGGCATGAGTTTAATCATATCACAAGAAACCAGCGGTATATTATTTATGCTCATTGGCACAGGTATAGCAATTTGGCAAGTTGTAGATCTCGTTATGATTATCACAGGATCTTTCACAGATATAGAGGGCAAGCCTCTTGAAGATTGGACATAAGCGA
>CAZBHR010000007.1:29731-77597 GCA_964492025.1 uncultured Spirochaetia bacterium
TGCACACCGGTTTTATGTAGGAAAAATAAAAAGTGCCATGGTTATTCTCATTGGACATATCTTCTTTTGGGGATTCTACATCAAGTATTTTTTCTCAACCATGAGAGCTTTTAGCTGGGATTACTTATTCTTGTCTTTGAAAAATTTTGTTTGGCTCTGCACTAACCTTATTAAGTACTCACATTACGAAGAAGCAATATTCGTCTTGCTAGGCTTGGGAATAGCCGTTATCCTACTTGTAGATCTTGTTATGATTATTACAGGATCTTTTAGAGACTCAGAGGGAAAAGCACTTTCCTAATAACGTAAAAAATAAGAGGAGTAGAAAGCTCACCAGCGCTCTACTCCTCTCAACATGATCGACTGTATTACCTCTAATTACAGTATGTCTGCCGTAAAAGATCCATTAGATCGTATATTCTTTTATCCTCTATTTTATATACCACAGTTTGACCATTCTTATCGAAGTCAAGAATACCATGATGCTTAAGAAGTGCCAAATGCTGGGATATTCCAGATTGTGAAATAGTGAGTTTTGAGCGTAACTGGTTCACACTCATAGGTTCCTTAATCAACTCACACAGTATGAGAATTCTATTTTCATTGGCTAGCACCTTCAAGAGTTCTGTGACCTCTCTAGCTTTCTCTTTCATCTTGTCCATTGTTGTTACCTCTATGTTTTATTTTACAAACTCCCTGAGTCATGGTACCCATAGGACAGTATACACAAAAACTTCTTGGGGTAAATAGCACCATAGTAATTAAACCAAGAATGGTAGACGTAACCATTACACTATAAAACCCAAAGGCATATTGTGCCACCCATGGTGTAACATTTCCTGTGTCAGAGAGACCAAAGGGAACCTTAAAAACCCATAGTAGAGTAAGCATCTCAGAGAGATGTTCAGTTCCCATAGCCACACAATAGGTAAAAAAGAGCATACAACAAAACATAATCAGAAAAAATGCTAAAAATCCGTAGCGAAAATACTTGGTTGTCATAAACCGTGGCATTGGTCGATTCAAGGAGAGTCGTTTTCCAAGTTTACCAAAGAGCTGTCCCCTCCCACAGTATCTATGACAGTACACCTTATTACCGACTACTACAGAAATAACCAATGGTGTAATAAAACAGATCATTCCCAACCATGCAAAAAGAATATGCCAAACCCCCAGTACTAAGTACAAAATTGAGGCTATCCATAAATACTCAGCCCAATGTCCTTTTCTTCCCTGCTTACTCATACAGCGGCCTCTCGAGGTACCATAGTAATTACCGATGCAGGGCACACTTTTGCACATTTACCACACCCCACACAGAGACCTTCATCAACAACTGCTGTTATTCCTAAGGGAATAGTAATTGCAGACAAAGGGCATCCATTCATACATATTCCACATGCAACACAATGCTTGTGAATATGGGCAGTTTTTTTACTTCTCTTCTTCATATAATCTCTCTTCTATTAGTATATTAGTTATTTCTAATATACTAATAGATAAATGTCAATAGTGGTAAAAATTAAAAAGTAATTAACCTTTACACCATCCCTCTTTCGGGGTATACTTATTGGAAATTGGAGGATCTATGGATTACGATTCATTAGAAGAGATAGCAGAGGCCTTTAACTCACCTATTCAAGATCGCTTCTTCTCATTCTTTTTTTCTCCAAAAAACGGGAAATTCCCTGGGATTTTTCTGCACCTTGAAAACGGTAATATTCTCTTCCTAGGAGAGATTACTACTGGTAGAATGTTTGGAATACCTATGGGTAAACAGAAAACAGATAAGCTCACCAAACAGTTTACAAAACAGGACATAGCAGAAATCTCACTGGTACTCAAAAAAGATGCTGAACAGTTCTGCAAGGAGGTAACTTCAACACCCCCTACTGGTTACAAAGATTTTACAAAAAGAAAGCGTTTTTTTCGTGACTATGTGACCCAAATTGTGCTACAATCAGGTGAGGTTCTCTATTTTGAGCCATCTCATAGGTATGAGATTATTGATACGTTATTACAAGATATAAGGAGAGATATATGAAAGCTTTTCACGCTTATGATATTCGAGGAATTTATAATGAGCACTTCAATAAGGAAGATGCCTATAAAGTAGGATTCTTTATTCCAAAGCTTCTAGAGGCAAAAAAGGTATTAATAGGTCGAGATGTACGAGTTTCATCTGATGAAATCTTTGAAGCTCTTAGCCGAGGTATTACCGATGCTGGTGCAGACGTATATGACATGGGCTTAGCAACAACCCCTTCAGTATATTTCGGGACCGCCCACTTTGGGTTTGATGCTTCTGTGCAGATTACCGCAAGTCACAACTCCAAAGAGTATAACGGTATGAAAATATCTCGAACGAAGGCAAAACCTGTTGGAGCAGACTCTGGACTTAAAGAGCTACAACGAATGTTCGAAAATGATCCTGTGGAGCCTGTTAGTCAAAAGGGTTCTATCCATACTATTGACGTACTTCCCGCATACAAGGAGTACCTCAAAGAGAGAACTCCAGATTTTAGTAATCTTGATATTAGTGTTGACTGTTCCAACGGTATGGCATCTCTGTTAGTAAAGGATGTTCTTGGTGACAAACCTCATTACATCTACGATACCTTAGATGGGACATTCCCTAACCATGAGCCAAACCCTCTCGTGGTAGATAATGTAAAAGACCTTATGAATCTTGTAAAGAAAAATAAGAGTGACATTGGTATTATTTATGATGGTGATGCAGACCGAGTAATGTTTGTTGATGAAAAAGGAGAGTATATTCCTGCTGATATGATTGTTGGTCTATTAGGTGCATACTACAGTGCTCATGGAGCAGAAAACCCTACAATTGTTATGGATATTAGAACCTCTCGATCGGTAGGCGAATTTTTAGAAAGCAAGGGAGCAACCCCTGTTCTCTGGAAGGTTGGTCACGTATTTGCAAAACAGAAAATTGCAGAGCTAGGAGCTGTATTTGGAGGAGAGCTTGCAGGACACTACTACTTTCAGGATTTCTTTAACTGTGATTCTGCACTTCTCTGTACGCTTCTAGTACTGGATGTTGCAGCTAGTCAGAAAAGAAAGGGATCTACCATTTCTGCACTGATTGATGAAATTAAGGTGTACGCTAGTTCTGGTGAGGTTAACTTTAAGATTGAGAAAAAGGCTGAGGCCATGGAAGCTCTTAAGAAAACCTATACTGTTGATCATAAACCAACCAAGGTACTAGATTTTGATGGGTATAGAATTGAGTTTGAGGAGTGGTGGTTCAATGTTCGTCCATCTAATACAGAGCCCTATTTACGGCTCATTGTAGAGGCTAAGACAGAGGAACTTCTTAATACACACTTAGGAGATATAACAAAGATTATTAAATCTTTTAGCTAATATAAACTGCCCTAGAACCTCTAGGGCAACACTACATCATGGAAGGAGATGTTATGAGCAACGGAAAAATTTTATTGGTTGGTGGTGCTGGATATATTGGTACCCATGTGGCTATTGAATTTGAAAAGCGAGGATTTGATGTAGGAGTTTTTGATAACTTCTCTACCGGTCTTCGTAGCAATATTCGTCCAAAGACCACCCTTATTGAGGGTGATATGCGAAATGAGGCTGACGTAGACAAGGCTCTTGCAATGGGCTGGGATGGAGTGGTACACCTTGCAGCATGGAAGGCCGCTGGTGAGTCAATGATCTACCCAGATAAGTACTGGAAAAATAATATTGCTGGATCACTCACCCTTATGGATGGGTGTGTACATCACAATATTAAAGCATTCCTACTCTCCTCCTCTGCTGGTGTATATGGTGAGCCTCAGAAACTTCCCCTCACAGAAGACCACCCGCTAAATCCGGTAAACTACTACGGATACACAAAGGTTGCTATTGAGGAAAACCTTAAGTGGTACCACCTTCTCAAGGGACTCCCCTACGCCTCTTTACGATATTTTAATGCAGCAGGTTACGATCCTAACGGAGAGATGACTGGTCTTGAGCAGGATCCTCAAAACCTCATTCCTATTGTTATGGAAGTGGCTATTGGAAAAAGAAAGGAATTACAGGTGTTTGGTGGAGACTACCCAACACAGGATGGAACCTGTATACGAGACTACATTCATGTATCAGATCTTGCTCGAGCACACGTGCTTGCGGTAGAACACACATTACAACATGCTGGCAGTCTCATTGTAAACCTTGGAAGTGAGGTTGGAGACTCTGTACTAGATGTGGTTGATTCTGCTCGAAAATGGAGCGGCAAGGAGATTCCTGCAAAAATTGTAGACCGACGACCTGGTGACCCTGCTGAGCTTTACGCAAGTTCTGCATACGCAAGAGAAGTACTAGGATGGAAAGCTGAAGTAAGTGATATGGATACTATCATCAAGAGTACTTGGGATGTGTACAAACAGACTATGTAGCTACCCTTAATCACTATATAAAAAAATCCGACCCCTTGAGGTCGGATTTTTTTGTGTAAAAAGGTAACCCTATTCAACAACTTTCAAGTAAACTTTCTGAAGAACCGAATTTAGCTCCACAACAGGAAAGCCCTTATCAAAATCAGCTCTTACCTTTTTCCCAGAAGATACCGCATCAACATGAACATAATATTCTGGATTGGCTACCTTAGAAAGCTCTGGGTATATCATACGGTCTGGATCAAGAGGAACAGGTACTGACACAGTTGCCGGAAGCTCATTCACTACATAACGGTGTGATACTATTTCCGTAGCGGGAGCATCTGCCAAAAATGGGTCATACCCATATAATGTAATAACAAGAGATGAATCATCTACCTCTAAAGGGGCACCAGCATCTAAGTACAGTAGAACTTTTTTACTGTTTGTATCCTCGGTAACCACACTATCTGATACGGCAGTTTCTGTTGAAGCACAGCTAGTAAGTACCAGTACAACCATAAGAAAAAAACTACAAATCATATACTTTCTTTTCATTTTATACACTCCTTATATACAAAAGCAGTACTACTTATGTAGCTTCTGCTGCTTAAGTTCTAACCAACCTTGGTGAACGGTCTTTTCAATACGATCACTTAGCTCAGCTTCCTGATCTTTCGCATACTCCTTAGTATCTACTGGTGGATGTATTGTGATATACACCTTATTTCCCTTCCGTTCTTTCTCCTCCCATAGAAGAGATGTACCTTGAACAGAAACAGGAAGAATAGACGCTTTAGCTCGTGTAGCAAGTTTGATACTACCAGCTTTAAAATTACCAATACTATCAATAGACTGACTCCGAGTACCCTCTGGAAAAATAAGGAGAGGATACCCACCCTTAATACTCTCAACCCCCTGTCTCATCGCATCCATTGATGAACGAGGACTCTTTCTATCTATAAAAATACAGCGTAAAGCTACACACCAAGTTCCAAGAACTGGTATCTTTTTCAAGCTACTTTTTGCTACAAATCCAAATAGTAGTGGAATATAGGCTGCCAACACAGGGATATCGGCAATTCCTTGGTGATTACTAATAATACAGAGAGGTCTTCCATCGGTAGGGACATTCTCCACACCGCTTACAGTCACTCGCCCTCCAAATCCAAAAATTACGGTTCTTGCAATGGCACGACAGTGAAACCTAAGCCATTTGCTTGACACTTTTTTAAGTCTTACTAGACGTAATAGGTAATACGGTAAAATCCCAACAAGAACTGAAATAATACATGCAATTACAATAAATACTATTCGAAAAAATGATACAATCTTCTGAATCATACTACTTTCCTCCAAAGAATCGACGAATTTTTCCAAGCACCCCTGTAGGTTTTTTGGTATTGTTATTTGCTATTTTGGGCTGACTGGTTTTAGGGGTTGTAGCACTTTTCTTCTGTTCTTGGCTAACCGGTTGTTGCTTTTTACCCTCTGAACCTTTGTTGTTCTGATATGACTTTTTATTCTGGTTATTTCTATTCCTACTCTGAGAGGTTTTATTTGATCTCTGCTTCTGGCCACCCTTTGGAGTGTCAGAACCAAAGCTCTCTCCATACTTTTTCTTATAGTACTCCATTCTTTCCTGATCAGACATGGTACTGAGGTTATTCCTCTTATAATCATTACGCTGTCCGCTTTCTTTTTGAGGAGACTGTTTTCTCTTATCATCTCTATCAGAACGAAATTTCTGGGAATCACCACTTCGCTTATCTCTACTGCTATTGTCCCGACGCCCCTGATCTCGCCCAGAAGATGATTTTGATCTACCCTGCTGAGATCTCCTGTTATTTCGGTCTCCAGAATTTCTAGTTCGTGAACGGTCTTGAAATGTTTCTATGTATTGATCTTTACTTTTATCCTCTACAAACATATCCTCTTCTGCCCATTCCAATGGAATTTTGTTACCAATGTAACTTTCCACCGACTCTAAGCCAAATACATACTTATCACAACCAAATGTAATTGCCTTTCCAGATTTACCCGCTCGTGCGGTTCTTCCTATTCGGTGAACATAGTTTTCAGGATCCTCTGGAATGTCATAGTTTACTACCATTTCCAAGTCATCAACATGAAGCCCTCTAGCAGCCACATCTGTTGCTACCAAGAAAGGAATGACTCCCTCTTTTACCTGTTTAATAATTTGTAATCGTTTTCGCTGAGGAAGGTCTCCCATAAGAAATTTTGTAGGATACCCATTAATCTCTAAACGTTTTGCTAGAATCTCAGCCTGCTTTTTTGTATTAGAAAATATGATAGCATTTTTAGGAGCCTCTTTTTTCAGAAGACCTAAAAGAAGCGGAAGTTTCTCTGAAGTTGAAACATGGTAGAGAACTTGATCAATCGTATCCACCGTAACAACCTCTGGCTCTATCTCTAGCTCTACAGGATTATTCATAAACTGCCAAGCAAGATTTCGAACCTTTACTGATAGAGTTGCACTGTACAACATAGTTTGTCGCTCTTCTCTTGGAAGTGACCATTTCATAATTTGCTGAATGTCTGGATAAAACCCCATATCAAAAAGACGATCCGCCTCATCAATAACAATCTGTGTTACTGTTCTCAGGTCTATCTTTTTTTGCTTCACAAAGTCCTGTAATCGTCCTGGGGTAGCAATCAAAATATCTACACCCTTAGCAAGAGCTTTCTCTTGCTGCTGGTATCCAACTCCTCCAAAAATAGAGAGTGAAGTAATATTTAGGTGTGCTCCTAGTAGTTGAATTTCCTCTTCAATCTGGGCAACTAGTTCTCGAGTTGGAGCCAAAATTAGAGCCTTTGCCTTACCTTCTGAGGCAACCCACTTTTGTAAAAGAGGCACAACAAATGCTGCTGTTTTTCCAGACCCTGTTTGAGACTGTACTAAAATATCTCGCCCCTCTAGGGTATGTTTATAGGACTCCTCCTGAACGGGCATACAACGCTCAAAACCAGCGTCATCAATCCCTTGTAAAATTTTAGAATCAATCATGAATTCTTTAAATAACATATATATTCCTTTTTTGTAAATTCCTAATTATAGGGGAAAACCTCGTAAAAACTCCTGCTCCTCCATCTCTACTAATTTCTTGTAGATTCGATCGGTCATAGGATCCCGTGGCAGGGAAATATCATTTATACGAGAAACGGGCATAATGTTTCGTGTAGTACTTGAAATCATACAGCCAGAATAGATACCATTTTTTACCTCCCCTAAGGTAATTGGTTGGTATTCAACAGGGATATTAAGATCCTTGGCAATCTCAATAATGTGTGCACGAGTAACTCCAGGAAGAACCTCTGAGGTTGGAGCTGTTACCAAAGTTTTCCCCTCTCGTACTGCATAAAAATTAGTTGTTGCTCCTTCAAGAAGGACATCTCCTTCGTTAAGAAGTAAGGCTTCATCTGCTCCAGACTCATGAGCCTTTTGTAATCCAAGATAACTCAGAAGAAGGCAGTTTGATTTTATCTCGGGCATAAACCTATGCCCTGGGTATGAGATAACAGGGACTCCATCTCTATACTGCTCTGGAGTTCGAATAGGAAGAGGTCGAAAAAACATCATAACCAAGGGACTCTCCCCGCCAAAAAGCCAAATTTTGAACATAGCTTTATCCGGTTGTTCCGCCCGAAAAAGCTTTGTAATATACGCTCTTATGGTGTCTAAGGAGAACGGAGTATCCATGCTGAGCTTAGCCGCAGAGTCTTTTAGCCGCTCAAGATGTTCTTCTAAGAAGAAAGGGATACCCCTATCTACTTTAATACTCTCATACACACTATATCCATAGAAGTAGTCATTATTATTTGCTGGTAAAATAGGAGCATCCGCTTCTACAAGATCTCCATTTACCAATGTGTACTTAAAACTCATACGCTTTTATTCCATTTGTTCTAAAAATTCCTCTGGAATCCCGATAAACTCACGGGGCTTGCTTCCATTAGGTGGACCGATAATTCCAAACGATTCCATCTGCTCAACCAGTCGAGCAGCTCGGTTATATCCAATTTTGAGACGTCTTTGTAAGTATGATGCGGAGGCCCCATTTCGCTCTCGAACAATCTCAAGGGCTTTGTAAAAGACAGGATCCTCTCTATCTTCATCTTCAAAGTCAAGAGAAGCTTCATCCTCTTCATCCTCAAATATAGAGTCATCCAAGTACTCAGGCTCACCAAGAGTTTTTACGTACTCACAAATATTCCCTACCTCATCTTCCGATAAGAATACACCCTGCATTCGAACTGGGTATGGGTTCCAGCTTGATGCAAAGAGCATATCTCCCTGACCAAGAAGTTTTTCCGCACCGGGCTGATCAATAATAATTCGAGAGTCCGTATTACTGGTAACCATAAAGGCAACCCTTGATGGGATGTTTGCCTTTATGAGTCCGGTGATTACATCGGCAGAAGGACGCTGTGTAGCAAGTACCATATGAATTCCTACGGCTCGTGCCATAGCAGCCAGTCGAGTAATATAGTTTTCCAACTCCTTTCCTGTGGTTGTCATAAGGTCGGCAAACTCATCAACAATAATAACAATATGAGGGAGCTTTTCTGTTGCAAGCTTCTCTTTTACCACTTTATTATTGTACTCCGCAATATTACGCCCACCAACAGCCTGCAAAAGCGAGTACCTTCGCTCCATCTCAAAAATACCGTACTGAATTGCGCGAAGAGCCTTCTTTGATTCAGTAATAACAGGAGTAAGCATGTGTGGAATATCGTTGTAAATATTAAGCTCTACTCGCTTAGGGTCAATCATAATAAGCTTAACTTCTCGAGGAGACCGTTTAAGAAGAATAGAACAGATAAGGGAGTTTACACACACAGACTTACCCGCTCCCGTAGCACCTGCAATAAGGAGGTGTGGAGTTTTGGTTAAGTCAATAAGCTGGGGATCTCCAGTAATATCCTTTCCAAGAACAACAGGCAGAGCCATCTTTTTACTCTGCTCTTCAAGAGGCTTAAACATCTCAATAAAAGAAACCAGTGACCTATTTGTATTTGGCACCTCAACACCCACAGCCTTTTTCCCTGGGATTGGGGCAACAATACGAACACGTGACGCCTGTAACTCCATGGCAATGTTATCCTGAAGACTGGCAATTTTAGAAACCTTAACACCAGGAGCTGGCTGAATCTCAAACATGGTAACTACAGGTCCTTTTTGAATTCCCGTAAGCTCCGCATCAATATTAAAGTCTGCAAGGTTCTGAATAAGATCTTCTCCTCGCTTCTCTGTTTCACTGTCCAGTACCCAGTACTCATTATCCTCATGGGGAGTAAGGAGATCTTCCGCAGGAATTCGGTAATTCTTATACAGGTTAACTGGTTTTGGTGGAGGTGGTGGATCGGCAGGTTTATTCTCCCTCTTCTCCAGAGTTTCTGGGTTCCCTCGAGACACCTCATCTACAACCAGTACATCTTCTCCATCAAAGGAGAGGTTCTTTTTGTTCTCTACTACCTTGATAGGAGGTGTAGCAACAGGCATGGGGTCATCGGTATCATCATCGAAGGATACAAAATCATCATCTTCTTCTTCCTCCTCACGCTCAAGAACAGGAACAGGAGCAGGAGTATCTTCAAAGGGATAAGATTTATCATCTTCATCATCAGTATCATGATCAGCTAGATCACCCATAATTGTATCTACATCAGGAATCTCTGTACTTTCATCACCATCTACCATAAGTGTAGGAAGAACTTCTGTAGTAAATGATGGAGCTACGGACTCAACAACAGGAGCCACCACAGGCTTTCCTGTTACCCCACCCGCATCAACTTCTATAATAGGGTTCCCTAAATCTTCCTCATCATCATCTTCAAAAAAGTTTTGAGAGAGGGTCTCTACAAACATAGAGTCATCAGAGGGCTCTTCCTGTTCCACAACCTCAACAACCGGCGGTGTATATAGGTCATCAGAGGGGTTTTCGATTACACGGGAAACAAACTCATCGGAATTGATTACCGCAGATTTTGTACTCGTAACAACAGGAGTCACCTCGGGAATTTCTGATATATCATCAAGGGCTACACTTTCTGGTGCTGGCTGAACCTTTGATCGAGTTAAGTTAAACAACTGCTCACCGTAAGCAACAGCATCTTCAGCGGAGAACTCTTTATCACTTGATGTTGTTTCTGCAACCGGTGTAAACTCCTTTTCCTTTGTAGGTGCATCACCAAGGAAGTTCTGCTGATACTTTTTCCGTATCTCTCTATCTCGGTTATCTACAACAATTTGAGCTCCAATATTACTCCAGTAGTTTTCATCATCAACCGAAGGACCCACCTCAGGAGCAGAAGCCTCATCATCTCCAGCATCCGAAGGATCCTCAAAGCTCTGTCTATACAGAGCCTCATCTCTGCTTCCAATATAGTTATTTGCAAACCTTCTAGGGAATGCGATAGTTTCATGAAATTCTGGCTTCTCAGACCGAGATGTTTCTGGAGCTACTGAGTCAATAGCTGCCTGCTCGGAGACTCCACTTGCGGGAAAAATAGAGGTAGTAACCAGTGGCTTTACGGGCATGCTCTCCTCTTCTTCCTCCTCACCATCACGTAAATACTCAACAATTGGAGGAGTGCTTTTTCTTTTTCTTCGCTCAAGAAACTCTACACGACGGTCACCATCAAAGGCATCAGATTCCTCACGTCTCTTAAGACCTGGAATAAAATCAGGAGAGTGTAGCCGAGGAACCTCAGGTAATTTAGGAAAAGAGAGGTGAAGTTTAGGTATCTTCCCTTTTTCATCTTGCGTATCAAGAGAACTACTTTCTCTCTTTTTTGTACCAGTTACAGGTGCTTCCACAGAAGATTTTTCCTGTTTTTGCTCTGGAGCAAAGGAACTAAACAGCTTAGAAACAGGCTTCTTTGCCGTTTTTACGGCGGGAGCTTCTCCCTTCATGTAAACGGTTGTATATAAAAGATACTCTGAAACAACCTCTATAACCATAAGGAAAAAGAGGATCCAATGTACAAGGGTTACACTACTTTGGGCATACATAGAGAGAAGTAAGCCTCCACCAGAGTGAACTCCCTGGGCATTGAATTCTCCTGTAACCCCTTGAATCCAGAGGGAAAGAGTAAGTAGAAATATAATTACCAGAGGACCTAAAATTAGCGTAGGTCTTCTCCATGATGGGTGTAAAATTGGTTTTATTACGTATAACAGCGTAAATGGCACCACATAAGCACCCCAAGAAAACAGTTTTGCAAACCACACTCCTGGAGCCATAATAAATCGCCCAAAGGATCCAATATCTCCTAAAAGGAGTTCTATGGTTATGGTTCCAAAAAAATAGGTTGCCAAAGCAACTAAGATAGTTATCGAAAGTGGTACGGTCTGTTCATTCTCTCTCGCCAAAATAAGCCCTCCAGAGCTTCCTGAAATATCTCATATATTATAACGAAACTTAAAGAAAAAGATAACCCATAGGAGTAGTAAATGGGTGTTTCACTATTGAATAGTACAAATAGTGCGCTCACCTTCTATGAGTTTATGACTACAGGGGTATAATTTTACAGTAGATCCTAGAGGATTTTCTTTAAGCTCCTCTCGAATCCGAGCCTCTTTTCCCTTATACAACACCAGTGTAGATCCCTGTTTTATATAGTTTTGAAAAGTTTCATACATACAGGCTACAGGCCGAAAGGCTCGAAATGTCACAATATCTGCATCGGGAACCAAGGTTTCCGCAGGTTGCTCTAAGACAGATACACGGTCATTCAATCCGGTAATAGCGGTAACAACTCGCAAAAACCCTACCCGCTTACTGGACCGTTCAACTAAGGTCCACCGACTGGTATCTCCAAAAATAGCAAGGGGTATTGCTGGAAATCCCGCTCCACTCCCCAAATCCACTATATGATTTGGTTGGTATGCGTCAATATACCCTTTCCCAAGCAACCCATCTATACAGTGAACCTGTAAAGCCTCAAGAGTTCTTGCTCCTGATAGGTTAATTTTTGTATTCCACCTAAGCAGTTCGTCAAGATAGATAGCTGCCTGATCTATCATTGATGAAGTATAGGGTATAGACAACTCTTCCAAGGCGTCCTCTAGGAGGGGTAAAGTACTCATATCTATCTCCTTTTGAGTATCGTAAGCAGTACAGCAATATCAGACGAACGAACACCTGAAATACGGGTTGCCTGACCAACAGAGAGAGGTTTAATACTCTGTAACTTCTCTTTTCCCTCTGTTGAAAGCCCCTGAACCGCAGAATAATCGAAATCCTGTGGAATTTTCTGAGCTTCCATACGCTTAAATCGATGAACATTGCTTAACTCGCGTTGAATATATCCGTGGTAGACCATATCTAAAAAAGCTTCTTCCAATACAAGGCTTGAATAATCAGCAAGTTGTGGAAGATGTGATACAATATCCTCTAGGGTAACCTCTGGTTGTCGAGCTAACTCTTCAAGAGTCTTGCTTGACTGCTTATAGGGAACCCGTGTGTTTTGACAAAGAGAAACAGCCTCTTGAATACCACGCTCCTTCTCCTCTAACTTTTGTAATGCCTCGTCACTCTGGAGCCCCACTTCATAACCTCTGCGTAACAAACGCCTGTCACAAGAGCTGTGCCGTAAATTTAGCCGATATTCCGCACGGGAGGTGAACATTCTATAGGGTTCTTTTGTTCCTAGAGTTACAAGGTCATCTATGAGTACTCCTATATAGGAATCAGATCTGTCCAAAATAAAGGGGTCTTTTCCCTGTAATGCAAGGGCCGCATTCACCCCAGCCACAAGTCCTTGGCCCGCAGCCTCTTCATACCCAGAGGTACCATTAGTTTGCCCCGCACTGTAAAAACCTTTTATACGTTTTGATTCCAATGTGGGGTATAGCTGGGTTGGATCTAGATAGTCGTATTCCACCGCATACCCTGGTCGAGTAATCTCTGCATGCTCAAGACCTGGGATAGTTCGTATATACGCCTCCTGAACATCCTCAGGGAGGGATGTTGAAATTCCATTCAAGTACGCCTCTCGAGAGTTCATCCCCTCCGGCTCTACAAATACCTGATGCCGTTCTCGCTCAGGGAATCGAACAACCTTATCTTCTATAGAAGGACAGTACCGTGGACCAATTCCTACAATGGATCCACTGTATAGGGGTGACCGTTTTATATTATCTTGAATCACCTGATGAGTTTTTTCATTGGTCCATGTAATATAACAGGGTACATTTGGTCTATCTAAGAAACCATTACTAAAGGAGAACGGTTTTATAGGGAGCTCCCCCGGTTGAATTTCCATTTTATCGTAGGAAAGCGAGTCAATGTGAACCCTTGGGGGTGTTCCTGTTTTCATTCTTCCTACACGAAACCCTAATGAGCGAAGAGAATCTCCAAGTCCAGGAGCTCCTGGCTCCCCAATTCTTCCATTAGGTGCAGTAAAGTCCCCGACAAATATTTTGCCACCAATAAAGGTTCCTCCCGTAAGGATAACAATGGAGCTATAAACCACTCGTCCTCTTACCGTGGTAATACCAGTGACAACACCGTCAGAAGCCTCTATGGATGAAACCGTATCCTGCAATATGGCAAGACCATGAGTTTTCTCAATAGTAGCTTGGGCAATCTGCTGATATAGAACCTTATCCATCTGCCCGCGTGGTGCCTGTACAGCGGCACCTTTGCTCTGATTAAGGGTTCGGTATTGAATCATTGCCTGATCTGCAATCTTTCCCATCTCTCCGCCAAGGGCGTCAATCTCTCGAACTATGTTACCCTTAGCCAACCCTCCAATAGCAGGATTACAAGAAAGACGTCCAATGGTGTCTATCTGTTGTGTAATAAGAAGTGTAGAAAAACCGAGTCGTGCAAGGGCTAAGGATGCCTCTATTCCAGCATGGCCTCCCCCAATCACAATTGCATCTTTTTTCATTGCTAGGAAATTCTCCTGCTAACATGAGGCTCTTCAAGACCCTTCATAAGTATTTCTACAATCTGTTCCCATACGTAGCAACCTTTTTTAGCCTTCTCCCCTATTTTTAAGAATCCCATATTGAGTTTCTCTGCGGCTGCTCCATCGGTGTCTTCTTGATCACCAATGATAAGACACTCATGGGGTTCTACTCCCATAGCATCTGCTGCAGCAAGAAATGGACGAATAGCAGGCTTAAGTGCTCCCATCTCTGGAGAACTCGCCATAAAGGTAAAATGCTTTTTATCAATATGCAAGAGATCAAGCCGTTCAGGCACTTCCTGATAATCAGAAATACAGGATAAAGGGATATGCTTGGCAAGTGTCTCTAACACTTGATTAATTCCAGGGCGTCCGGTGCAGCGCTTACCGAGGGATTTCATAAGAATACGATGAAACTTGTCCTCTAGAGCAGCCATGTTCTCCCTTTTTTTTCTACTATTATTCTCAATATTGCTGTAAATAGCCTCTTGGAGTTCTTCATAGGTACCAAAATCACTATCCATAAGAAGCTCTCTGTGTCGCTTATAAATAATCATAGAGTGAGTATGCCGCACCATAGGAAAGAAAAACCACTTTCCTAAACCCTTTTTTTTATAGAGAGTGCCGTCTAAATCAAATATGATTCCTTTGTATTCTCGTCCTTGGATAACCATAAAAAAACCTCTGGATCGTAGTATACTGGATTCACAACTTTCTTCAAGCTCTTTTCTAAGAACCAAATAAAGAGAATTTGTTATATTCCTTGACAACCACTCCTCTCTTCACTACTGTATAGGAAGGCAGTTGGAGGCCAATTGAATGTTCGAAAATGTAGAGAAAAGTGTTACACGATTTAAAGAGATAGAAACAAAGCTTTCAGATCCAGAGACTATGAAGGATATGAAAGCTTATACGGAGCTCACCCAAGAGCACTCCCATCTTAGAGAATTGGTGGAGCTCTATCAAAAATATACAGCCACCGTACAGCAACTTGAGGAAGCAAAACTCCTTTTAGAGGAAGATGACGATCCTGAGATGAAAGAGATTACGGAGCTGGAAATTGCGGAACTCCAAGAGCAGATGCCTGCACTGGAAGAAAGAATTAAAATTCTTCTTGTTCCTAGAGACCCTCTTGATGGAAAGAATATCATTATGGAAATCCGAGCTGGTACCGGTGGTGACGAGGCTGCCCTTTTCGCAGCAGACCTATACAGAATGTATGGATACTATGCATCAAACCAGGGTTGGAAAACAGAGATTTTATCGCTCAACGAAACCGGCATTGGTGGAATGAAAGAGGTTGTTTTCTCTATAAAAGGGAGCGAGGTGTACGGATCTCTCCGATACGAAAGTGGTGTACATAGGGTACAGAGAATTCCATCTACCGAGTCAGGAGGACGAATTCACACCTCTGCTGTTACTGTTGCGGTACTTCCCGAGGCGGAGGAAACTGATATACAGATCAACCAAGAGGATCTTAAGATTGATGTATACCGTTCATCAGGACCTGGTGGACAGAGTGTAAACACCACCGACTCAGCTGTACGAATAACCCACATTCCTACGGGTGTAGTAGTAACATGTCAGGATGAAAAATCTCAGATAAAAAATAAAGCTAAGGCTCTTCGAGTTCTTAGATCCCGTCTCTATGAAGCGGAGGAAGCAAAAAAACAGCAAGAGCGTTCGGAAAACCGAAAAAGTCAGGTAGGTTCTGGAGATAGATCAGAGCGAATTAGAACGTACAACTTTCCTCAAGGGCGTGTAACTGATCACCGTATAAACCTTACCCTGTACAAACTAGATGCTATACTTACTGGAGGATTAGCCGAGATTATTGATCCCCTAAAGATTACCATTAGTGAGCAACTTCTGGACGAGGCATGACGGTACAAGAAGCAAGAATATGGGGAGCTAGTCAATTAAAAAAATCAGAAACTCCCCTGCTTGATGCTCTCCTTATTTTAGGAAAGATACTGCAAAGTACGCATGAGGAGCTATTTCTCAAGCAAAACCCACTTTCAGATTTAGAGATACGGGAATTCAAAAAACTTATTACCCTTCGTGCTACGGGTTTTCCCGTAGCCTATATTCGAGGAACTAAGGAGTTTTACGGCAGGGAGTTTATGGTGACTCCGTCGGTTCTTATTCCTAGACCAGATACAGAAATACTTATAGAGGCCGCAATCAATCTTTTGGAGACCGTACAAAAACCAAAGATTCTTGACCTCTGTACTGGAAGTGGCTGTATTGGTATTACTATGCAAGCAGAGCTTACCGAAAGCTCTGTTACCTGTGTAGACCTCTCCCCTGAGGCATTAGAAATCTGTAAACAAAACAGTATCTCACTGCTGGGAAAACCAATTCATACGATAGAGAGTAATCTTTTCACCGGTATTTCCCAGACATTTGATGCAATTCTTACAAATCCACCGTACCTCACCGATAAAGAGAGCAATGAGATCCAACAAAAAGGATGGAATGAACCAGATATGGCATTCCGAGCAGGAAGTGATGGACTTGATTTAATACGGGAGATTATTAGGCAGGCACCAAACTACTTATCATCTTCGGGGTATTTAGTAATAGAAGCGGCAGATCTTCAAGCAAAATCTATAGCAAACCTAATGACCCAGTCGGGATTTATTGATATACTACACCATACAGATCTTTCTGGTGAGTACCGAGTCACATCAGGAAAGCTGCAAAATTAAAGAAATGTAACAAGTGAGTTGTGTTATGGGCATACTAAAAACCCTTAAAGAGGGTTTACAAAACTACTCCGAAGAGGAACAGAAAAGAATATGGTCCGCGGCGGAATGGGCAATTTATCTCCACCGAGGTCAACGAAGACGTAGTGGAGAGTGGTTTTCTACCCACCCCCTAACTATTGCTACAACTCTTATAAAAATGCAGATGGATCCAGACTCTATCATTGCGGGACTTCTTCATGACACCGTAGAGGATACGGAGAATACCACAGAGGAGATTGCAAAACGGTACGGAGAGACTCCGGCAAACCTAGTAGAGGGTGTAACAAAAATAACACTGCTCAAGTCAAACAAGAATATCCAAGAGGCAGAAACTATCCGAAAAATGCTTATATCTATGTGTGATGATATTCGTGTAATGATTATTAAGTTAGCAGACAAACTTCATAACATGCAAACCCTATCATCACTCAAGCCCGAGCGTCAAAAAGAGATAGCCCATGAGTGTTTAGAGATCTACGCACCTCTTGCGGACAGGCTTGGTATGTCATGGATGAAAGTTGAGCTTGAGGATTTATGCCTTAAAACACTACGCCCCGATATGTATCAATATATTCGAAACTTTATTATGCAATCAAAGTCTGAACGGAATAATATGCTTGATACGGTAAAGGATCAAATTATTAAGGCCACCGAAAAGGAAGGCTTAAGTAATATTGAGGTTATGGCACGGGCTAAGCACTTTTACTCAATCTACAACACTATGAAAAAGCGAAAGAAAGATGTAGATGAGCTGTTTGACCTACAGGGTGTTCGAATTATTTGTAGAACAACTGCTCAGTGTTATATGCTTTTGGGAATAGTACATACAATTTTTAAGCCGGTGGAGGATCGATTTAAAGATTATATCGGTTGGCCAAAGGATAATAACTACCAGAGTATTCACACCACCGTTATGGCAGAGGGAAAGCTCCTAGAAATTCAAATTAGAACACGAGCTATGCACTACACTGCGGAGTATGGAATTGCTGCACACTGGGCGTACAAAGCTCAGGTTGATCCTCAGGCATCACAGAACTTATCAATTATTACCAAGCTCAAAAACTGGACAACCCTTCAGGGTGAAGGAAACAGTTTTCTTGAGGAGATCAAGCAGGATATTCTCAAAGACTCTATATACATTTTTACTCCAAAGGGAGATATTATTGAGTTACCAAAGGGTGCTACAGCTCTTGATTTTGCCTATCATATCCACACAGAGGTTGGTAACAGAACCGTAGGAGCCTCGGTGAATGGAGCCATTGTACCTCTCAGTAAGCCACTCAAGACCAAACAGGTGGTTGAGATTAGAACAAGTAAAAATGGCAAACCCCACCTTCAGTGGCTACGGATTGTCACAACAACCAGAGCACGGTCAAAAATACGTCAGTGGCTTAACAAGCACGATGAAAACCTTTTTATCGATAACCACATTGTAGTTTCAAATAAAAAGCCTCAAGAATCTACCGATGAAAAAGAGCAACAAGAAGAGTTTGAGACGAGAGAAATTGTAAAAGACGTTTTTGATGATAAGAAAATTGCCTTTAGTATTGGGAAAGAAAAGAACCTTATGATATCAATTGCCGCATGCTGTCATCCAAAAACTGGTGACGACATTATGGGGTATGTTTCTCGTGGGCGTGGTGTTATTGTACACAAAACAAGTTGCCCAAACTTAAAAAACATTAAAGAGATATCCGATAGAACCGTTTCTGTTGCTTGGGAGGAGATGTCTCCTAAAACAACCCAAAAGTTCCGAGTGATCAGTAAAATTACCCCAGATCTTTTTGCCGAAATTGAAGGTGCCGTTCGTAAATATAAGGGTCACCTTATTTCAGGGCACCTTGAGGAGAATGAAAAGGATCAACTAGAGGGAACCTTTATTATGGAGATGGAAGATCAAAGTATTATGTCTAAGCTGGTTAAGGGAATTAGGCTCATTCCATCGGTACTTGATATTAGACAGCTCTCATAACACCTGTTACACTCTTGCTAAAGTAAGGAACCTCCATCAAAGGCGTGTTCTATATGGGTAATACGTAAGGTTGCCCGAGCAATATGAATCACATCAAATCGAATATAACGGTAATCAATACTACGCCGAGCAAGAAACTCCTGTAAGGTAAGTATCATACGAGTCTGCTTATCTAAACCTATGGCATATTCCAGTGAGTCCACCGTAGAATCAAAAAACTTTACCTCAACCACAATTAACGTACTATCAACTGGATCAAAAGCAAAAATATCAACCTCTCCATGGGGAGAGTATATATTCCTATCAAGAACCTGTAATCCTTGTTGTAACAGGTAATCAGTAGCTATATCTTCGCCCTTAGATCCTATGGCACGAAAGTTCATACACACCTCCTGCCTATATAACTCTTTTTTTATGCTATTATAGCTCTACCGATATCATGGTAATCATATGACACAAAAAAAGCTCTCCAGAGAGAGCCTTTTAGTTACACCTAATGATCTGTACTTCTTGTGTAAGTAGTTAAAAACGTAATACTTATTATGATATAACAGCAGCCACCACAGAGAGTTCTACCAATATAATATCCCGTGCCATACGAGCTTCAACACACGCACGAGCTGGCTCATAGCCATCTTCTACCCAAGAATCCCATACTTCATTCATATCTGCAAAATCAGCCATATCTTTTAGGTAAATGGTGGTTGATAAAATGTGTCTCTTGTCTGACCCATAACGGGTTAAAAGTTCCTCTACTTTCTGAAGGCACACCCGCGTCTGCTCTTTAATATCAGCGGTTTCCTCTCCATGAGTTTGTCCACAGAGATAGATAGTTTGGTTATGAACTACCGCACGACTCATTCTTCCTGTACCTTCAAATCTTTGAATGCTCATATATCCTAATTCCTTTATAGATTTCTATAGTATCATAAAAAAAGACCAGCCCGGGACTGGTCTTTATACCTGCAACTGGCGAATCTATCGCCCTCATTCTGCAAGGTTGATTATTTTTGCTTCTTAACAATAAGTTCTCGTACCTTAGCTGCCTTACCAACTCGATCTCGAAGATAGTATAATTTAGCTCGTCGGATACGACCTCTCTTAACAATTTCGATCTTATCAACTCGAGGAGAGTGAACAGGAAAAACTCGTTCAACTCCAACGTTGTAAGAGATTTTTCGAACAGTAACAGTCTCTCGAATACCACTGTTGTTTATAGCAATTACGATACCCTCGTATACCTGAACACGCTCAGTAGCACCCTCAACAATCTTAAAGTGAACTCGTACCGTATCTCCAATGTGGTAGGCACCTACATTCTCTTTCATTTGCTCAGCTTCAACCATTTTTATTACATCCATACCCATCACCTTTTATCTAGTTCTCAGAGCCATTCCCCTTCGCATGAAGGTCAGGACGACGCTCCTTCGTCCTCTTAATTCGTTGTTCCATTCTCCACTCTTCAATCTTTTTGTGGTGTCCCGAGAGGAGGACATCTGGCACTCGCATATCCCAATACTCTTCGGGACGAGTGTAATGAGGATACTCAAGTAAATTATCGGAGAAGCTCTCTTCTACCAAAGATTCACCACTAATAACCCCATCCAAAAGACGGTAGACTGCATCAACAACTACCAGAGTGGATATCTCTCCCGATGATATTACATAATCGCCGATAGAGACCTCCTGATTAACATATCGATCTATGACCCGCTGGTCAATACCCTCATACCTTCCACAGACAAAAACAAGCTCTTTTTCTTGGGCTAAGCTGTATGCAGTAGCCTGATCCAGAGGTTTCCCCGATGGAGATGGGTACACAACAGTTTTTTCAAGCCCTCCAACTGAATCAAGGGCTGCTCCTAGAGGTTGTGGCATAAGAACCATTCCCGCACCACCACCGTATGGAGCATCATCACAGGTTTTGTGTTTATCTGTTGTAAAATCTCGTATGTTTATAATCTCATACTCAACCAATCCACGGTCAACAGCCTTTGCCATAATAGAGCTTGTAAAAAAGGGCTCTACCAGTTCTGGAAACAGGGTAAGAATAGTAAACTTCATTACAGCAGATCCTCATTCACAAGCTGAATAGTTCCAGCCTCTAAGGATACATCTCCAATAAACTGATCAAGGTACGGAATAAGCCGTACTCCATCCTCTGTTTTCACCTCAATGGTATCCTGTGCAAAGGTATCAAAAATAGCGGACACCTTTCCTACAACACGGCCATCAAGCCCAAGAACATCTAGCCCTATAAGATCCTGAAAGTAGAACTCACCCTCCTGAAGAGGGTTTGCCTCTGACCTATCCACAAACATAGCAAAGGAGGCTAACGCTTTAGCCTCCTCACGTGTATTGATATCTTCAAATTTTATATACACCTTATCCCCAACAACTCGTACACGTTCTATTATGTACTCCCGCTCAGCACCCTTTCCCTTTAGTACCGCTCTGGTAATATTGGAAAAGTGAGAGACCTCACCAGAAATACTTTTAACTCGAACCTCCCCCTTTAATCCAAAGGAGGTTTGAATGTACGCCGTGGCTATAAGGTTCATCTTAGTCAAGAATTTCTAAAACTACTCGTTTACCACTTCGTGCACTTGTTGCACTTAAAAGAGTTCGAATAGATTTAGCGATACGTCCCTGCTTTCCAATCACCTTACCAATATCTTCTGGAGCGACTCGAAGCTCAAGAATTACAGACTTTTCTCCATCGATACTCTGTACTGAAACTTGATCTGGGTTGTCTACGAGTGATTTCGCAATGTACTCGATAAGTTCTTTCTCCATAGGATTTACTCCGTCTCTGGGGCGGTGTGCTGAATAGCGATGTTGTTTTTATTCAAGATTTTCTTTACGGTAGCTGTGGGTTTAGCACCCTTCTGCAACCAGTATGAAATTTTCTCTTGATCTAAACGAACTTGCTTATCCTCTGCTTCCACGGGATGATACAATCCTACTTCGTCGATTGCTCGTCCGTCTCGTGGAGAAAGAGTATCCATAACAACAATTCGATAGTATGGTCGCCTCATAGCACCCATTCGCTTCAATCTGATTTTTACACTCACTGGAACCTCCTGCTCAGTTAACTCATATTTGAGAAATCCCCTCCAAGCTCTTTTAACATAGCCTGTTGGAGTTTCTTATTTTTTGCAACTTTCTTCATCATTAGTCGCATTTTTTCAAACTTTTTAAGAAGCTTGTTTACATCCTGTACGGTTGTACCACTTCCCTTAGCAATTCTTCGTCTTCTTGTAGGACCTAAAAGCCGGTGATTATCCCGCTCTTTCTTTGTCATAGACTGAATAATTGCCTCTTCTTTTTTAAGCTCATCGGTATTAATTTTATCAGGATCAACCTTTCCTTTCATACCGGGCATCATGTCAAGAATAGATCCAATAGAACCCATCTTTCGTAATCGTGCAAATTGATCAAGGTAGTCTTGAAGCGTAAAGTTGGCTGCGGCCATTCGCTTTTCAAGATCCTCAATCTCCTTCTCTTCGAAAACCTCTTGTGCTTTCTCTACAAGCGATACCACATCTCCCATTCCCAGAATTCGAGAAGCGATTCGCTCGGGGTGGAAAGGATCTAAATCCTCTACCTTCTCTCCTACACCAATAAACTTAAGTGGTTTACCAATAACACTTCGTATAGAGAGTGCTGCTCCACCACGGGTGTCGGAGTCAAACTTTGTAAGGATAACACCACTAATACCAACCCTATCTTCAAACTCCTTGGCAATAGTAACCGCATTCTGCCCTGTCATTGCATCGGCAACAAAGAGGGTTTCATCTGGTTGAGCCAACTTATTAATATCATGAATCTGTTTCATCATGACATCGTCAAGGTGGAGACGACCGGTGGTATCAATAATAATTGTGTTATAGCTCTCTCGCTTTGCCTGGGCTAAACCGTTACGAACACTGACCAATGGGTCCTTCTCTGCACCCTCTGGAAAGTTTTCTGCGTATACGGGAACATCAATCTGCTCACCAAGCACCTGTAACTGTTTTACCGCCGCAGGACGAACTAAATCCGCAGCAATCATAAACGGACGACGACCAGCTTTCTTAAGTCGGTACGCCAATTTAGCAGAGGTGGTTGTCTTACCTGATCCCTGAAGACCCATCATAAGAATAATGCTCTGGGTATCTGGACCTTTTAAGTTAAGATCTTGATACTCATCTCCAAGGAGGTGCACCAGTTTATCATACACAATCTTAGTAAACTGCTGTCCAGATTCAATATTTTGAAGAACCTTCTCTCCAAGAGCCTCTTCTATGGTACTATTTACAAAACGTCGAACGACACGAAGATTTACGTCTGCTTCAAGGAGAGCAATCTTAATCTCCTCTACTGCATCTCGAATATTCTTCTCACTAATGTGAGATTTGCCCGAGATTTGGCGTACAACATCGTGTAACTTATCTGAAATCCTTTGTAACATAATACCTCTTTCCGATTAAAACAGTGCCTTCTTTTATACCGAAAACAGGTGTTCAGGTCAAGGGGTTAAAGCGAGAATGGAGCCATTAAGGGGCAACTGGTAAGTCGTACCGAAAGGAGTTAGCCACCGACACAAAGATATTATGATACCTCTGGTAATTTTCTGGATCAGAAGAGCCTGTTAGCACATACCCTGTTTGACCGTGAACATAATACCGTTGAAACTGTTCAAGAATCATCCCTTCTAAGCCCCATGTAAGGTTGTAGCTACTGTTTGCAAGGTACTCTATAGAAAAGTCTGAAGTAATCTCTGAAAAACCTTCTATCCCAGAAAGCATATATTCATAAGGGGTATACTCCTTTACAAGAGGTTCTTCCAATATAACAATGTTCTCTAAAAAGGTATCACCTGCCTCTAAGGGGGACAAAAGTATGAGTAACACTGGAGGTTCTCCCTCCTCGACACGCCACCCTTCTGGAACTTCTAACAAAAGGTTCTTATACCGAAATGTTTCAGTTAATCCTCCGAAGAGAGCCACTGGAGTCAGTAAACATAGCATAATAATCAATAATTTTTTCATAGATCTCCCCTTCTGAGTAACTCCTTTGAGTGTACCATGGGAGGCAGAAAATAGCAATGGAGAAACTGCACATCAGAATTTTAACTTTTTAGTTGTGTTCTTGGAGCATTCAATCTATAATGCCTTATGGAACAGAAGCAAACAAGTAATAGACCTAATATTATTTTTATTCTCTTAGATGATATGGGGTGGAAAGATTTAAGTTGTTATGGCAGTACTTTTTATGAAACTCCTCATATTGATAGGCTTGCCCAGGGAGGCATGACTTTTACCGACGCCTACGCAGCGTGTCCAGTGTGCTCCCCTTCAAGGGCGAGTATTCTCTCTGGAAAGTATCCCGCCCGTGTGGGAGTTACCGACTGGATAGGGGCTCACTCTAGGGGAAAACTTTTAGAGGTTCCCTATATTGACCACCTCCCTCTTGAGGAGAAAAGTGCGGCATCAGCATTACGAGACCACGGCTATGCAACATGGCATGTGGGAAAATGGCACCTTGGAGAGGAACAGTACTATCCCCAGCACCACGGATTTGATGTAAATATTGGAGGGTGCGATATGGGACACCCTTGGAAGGGGTATTTTTCTCCATACCACCTAGAGAATCTCACAGAAGGTCCTAAGGGTGAGTATTTAACCGACCGAATTACGGATGAGGCGATCAATCTTATTCAACAGCATGAAAGTAGCTCTAAGGGCAGTGACAAGCCCTTTTTCCTTCACCTCTCCCATTACGCTGTTCACACTCCTATCGAGGCAAAGAAGGAGGATGTTCGTAGGTTTAAGGAAAAGGCTCGTTCCATGGGACTACATAAGGAGAAAGCTTTTGAAAAGGGTGAACACTTCCCCTGTTCTCATAAAAAAAACTCCCGTGTAAAGCGTAGGCTTATTCAGTCCGATGCAGAGTACGCAGCTATGATTTGGAATTTAGATCAAAATATTGGTCGTCTTATAGATACCCTTGAAGAGCTAGGTACTCTTGAAAACACGGTTATCTTTTTCACCTCCGATAATGGAGGATTATCTACTGCTGAAGGCTCTCCAACCTGTAACGCTCCATTAAGCGAGGGAAAGGGCTGGATGTATGAAGGTGGTGTTAGAGAACCTCTTATTGCGTACTGGAAAAATAAGGTACCCGCGGGATCAACCTGTGAAGTACCAGTTACCAGTCCTGATTTCTACCCTACGTGGTTAGAGATTGCAGGAGCTCCTCTTATACCAGAGCAGCACTCTGATGGGGTGAGTATCCTGCCTCTTCTTCAAGGATCTTCTAACATAGAGCGTGATGCTATCTACTGGCACTACCCTCACTACGGTAACCAAGGAGGAACTCCAGGTTCTGCAATCCGCATGGGTGACTGGAAGCTTCTTGAGTTTTTTGAAGATGGAAGATTAGAACTATACAACCTACGGGATGACATTGAGGAGAACCACAATCTGATAGCAATGGAACCAGAGAGAGCTGAAGAGATGCACACTATGCTACAAGCTTGGAGAGACGAGGTTGAGGCAAAGATTCCAGAACGAGCCGAATAGGAGAAAACTCATTCGCCCTATATCAAGAGGCACGCTCTTTTCACTATCTCTGTTGCCTTAGTGCTACTTTTTCCCTATACTCTCTGTATGAAATTGTATTTTGCATCGGGCAACGCCCACAAACATGAAGAGATTATACGGATTATGGATTCCTGTACAATCTTAAAGCCGTCGGTTCCCTGTGACTTTGATGAAACCGCAGACACCTTTATTGGTAATGCGGAAATTAAGGCTCGGGGACTCTACAATATAATAAAGCAACCAGTTCTTGCAGATGACTCTGGTCTTGTAATTCCAGCCCTAGGTGGGGAGCCAGGAATCTACTCTGCACGGTATGGGACAGAGGAAGCGGGTCGCCCCCTTACTCAGGATGAGAAGAACCAACTCATTCTCTCCAAGATGGAGGGCATTACCGACAGACGGTGCTACTTTGTTGCGGCCTTAGTGGTAATTCTTGATGAGGAGAGAATTCTCTCGGTTCAGGAGCGATTTGAGGGAGTTATATCCCATGAGCCTGCGGGTTCTGGTGGATTTGGGTATGACCCTATTGTGTACCTTCCTGAGCTTGAGAGAAGTGTTGCCGAGCTTACGGAAAAAGAGAAGGATACCCTTTCACACCGTGGTGTAGCAGGTGCTGCGATGCAACGGATTTTACAAAACTACAACATATAGGAGATATATATGAGTATTATTACAAGAGAAGAACAGAAACAAGAGGACATGTGGGATCTTACCCCACTCTTTACAGATATACCAACATGGGATAAGGCCTTTGCAGATATCTCTGGTTCTATTGATAGTATTGCTACATATCAGGGAACCCTAGGTGAATCAAAGGAGCAACTACACGCATGCCTTAAGGCTTTGCATACCCTTGAGCTTGAGGCGGAAACGGTTGGTCATTACGCATACTTGCAGTATCAGGCAGATGCAACAGATCCAGAACATCAAAGAATGCTTGGTGAGTTTACCCAATTTGCAGGAAAGTTTAACGCCGCAGCAAGCTATATTACTCCAGAGCTTCTTGCTATAGATGATGAGAAGATACAGGGGTTTATTCAGGATCCAATATTTGATGATTTTCGTATTATGCTTCAAAAGATTTTACGGGGAAAGCCTCATATATTAACTCTTCCTGAGGAGCAACTCCTTGCAGAACAGAGTACCCTATGGGGAACAAATCAGAAAGCCTTTGCAGCTTTGACCAATAGTGACATGGACTTTGGTTCTATCACTGTAGGAGATACAGAGGAGCCTCTCTCCCATGGGACTTATGCAAAATTTATGATTCATCCAGACAGAAAGGTTCGAGAGCAAGCGTATAATCAGTATTACAAGGTGTTTGATAACCATAAGCAGACTATATCAACTCTTTTCGCTGGAAATGTTGACCAGGATTGTACCCTTGGGAGAATCAGAAAGCATAGTTCTGCGAGAGAGGCCGCACTTTTCCCCGATAAGGTTCCTGTAAGTGTATATGATAATCTTATTTCTGTGGTTCATGAGAACCTCCCCACACTCCATCGGTATTATGAGATACGGAAAAAAATCTTAGGAGTTTCAGAGTTACGCCACTATGATGTATACGCTCCATTAGTGGCAGATGTCACAACACACTACCCCTACGAAAAGGGAGTTGAAACTATTACAAAAGCCCTTGCACCTTTGGGAGATGAGTACACATCAACACTGAACAAGGGTTTTCTTGATGGTTGGGTTGATCGATATGAAAACAAAGGAAAGAGATCAGGGGCATTCTCCTACGGCTGTTTTATTGGATACCCCTATATTCTTATGAACTACCAAGAGCGAGTATTGGGAAGTCTTTTTACCCTAGCCCATGAGGGTGGGCACTCAATGCACAGCTGGTACAGTGCAAAGAATAACCCCTTTCCGCACTACAATTATACTATCTTTGAAGCAGAGGTTGCATCAACTTTCAATGAGAAGCTGCTAGGACACTACCTTATGCAAGAGACTACCTCTAAGGATATGAAAGCGTATCTCATAAATAAAGAGCTAGACTCTTTTGTGGCTACCCTTTTTAGGCAAACAATGTTTGCTGAGTTTGAGCATAAAACACACGCACTTCATGAGTCTGGTACAGCTCTCACTTTGGATGTGATACGCTCTACCTACCGAGAGTTATTGGAGCAGTACTTTGGGCCAGCTCTGAGCCTTGAGGAAGTGAGTGACCTAGAGTGCTTACGAATACCACACTTTTACAGCGCCTTCTATGTGTATAAATATGCCACAGGACTCAGTGCCTCTATTGCTCTCTCCCAGAAGGTTCTCCATGGAGATAAGAGTGATTTAGAACAGTATCTCAACTTCCTGAAATCGGGAGGGTCAAAATACCCCTTAGATGCACTACGTGCAGCGGGTGTTGATATGGAAACCACAGCACCTACCGAGGCCGCTATGAAGAGGTTCACAGAACTGCTTGATCAGTTTGAACAGATTATGATGTAGTAAAAACTTGCACAAAAGAATCTACCAGACTCTTATGGGGTCTGGTATTTTTTTGATACAACTACAGAAAGAACTTCTGAGTTACGATGTGCGTTAGGGGTTAAAGAGGCGGCGTAAGCTGGTGCGAAGCACGGAACCCTCGGAACCCCCGCCCCACCAAATCTGGTGGTGAACGCCCAAAAGAACAGGGAAAATGTTAGATTTCCTTTGACCCTATAAACTGGGATATTCTCTGAAAAAGAGGATCCCGTAAACTATCATAGAGAAAGAGTGAGTGCTGACTGTGGTTCCACTCTGACAAGTTTGGAACCCATATCTCTTGCTCTAAGGATGATGTGGCAGAGGCTATCTTATATACGTTCTCAAAGGGCACATCCTTATCTCCCTTAGCATGTATCAATAAATGTGGGAGGGTAATATCTTCTAAGTTATCTTGGACCTCCCCCGCCGCCATAGCGATTGAGTAAGTCTGAGGAAGAAAAAGATCGTTATACCCTAACCAGCACTCAGCTCCGTCAGACTCTCTCTCTTTAGGATCCCAGGTTCCTGTCAAACGAGGCTTTACCCAGCTAAGCATTCGCAGTACAAAAAGTCGAGGATCTTTAAATAATACGGGGGCTGCCAATGTGGTCATTGATGTTGGAGCATACTGACCAGAAGAGTGTTCTGTTCCTAGTTTAAGTGTAAGCAGACCTCCCATAGATATACCGATAACATGAAAATGCTCATACTGCGAACGGTACTGCTTTAGGGTATCTTCTACACACTGATAGTATTGAGTAAAACTACTTTGTAGGAACTCCTCTGGTGAAGTACCATGCCCTGGAAGCCTAGGTGCAATAACATCGTATCCTGCCTGCTCAAAAAGTGGGATGTGCTTATGAAACAACCAAGGGTTACTAGAGAAACCATGAACAAGAAGTACCGCTTTCTTATTCCCATTTTGACGTAATACCGATGCGGCCCGTGGATCCATAAGGCTTGGATTGTCTGATTCCTTTAAGGAAGGCTCTCGATAAAACAGAGGAGTAGCGTTTATCAAGCCTACTACGGTTAATCCAAAAAGCACTCCCAAAACAACCTGCAAAACAAAGGTATCAATTACAAGAAGGGCTCCCCCGAGAACAGCAAGAAGCAGGAAAAACATCAGATATCTTTTACTCATTTATACACTCCTACCCCGCTATTGTAACAATTAATTTATTGTGTTACAATGAATTATCATGTTAAATAACAAAAACATTCCAGATCTCCCCTTTTCGGTAAAGATAGCCTATGTATTAGGACAACTAGGCTGGTCCATTGGCAGTTTCGGCGTTATGAACCTACTGTACTACTTTTATGATGCCAATTTAGTAAAGGGTGTACCTATGTTTACATCCTACCTTCCTGCGGTAGCAGTACTCAGCTTAATTGCTGGAGCAGGAAGAATTTTAGATGCGGTAACAGACCCTATTATTGCAGGATTAAGTGATAGAAGCACCCACCCATTTGGTCGACGACGCATTTTTATGGCTATAGGAGGATTGCCTTTTATTCTTTTCTCTGTGCTTGCATTCTTCCCTCCCATACATGATGTTAGCTGGATAAATAGCGCATGGCTCCTTGTTATGGTACTACTCTTTTATATTTTTATGACTATCTATATAACTCCGTATTTTGCTCTGATGTCAGAGTTAGGGCACACTTCGGAGGAGCGGCTTAACCTATCTACATGGATTGCAGTTGCTTGGGCTGGAGGATTTCTCATAAGTAATGGAATTTACGCCATACAGGGTGTCTTTGAAAGAGCAGGACTTCCTTCAGAGCGGGCTGTTCAGTACACCCTTGTAATCTTTGGGGTTATCTCACTGGTGCTTGTGTACTTACCAGTCATATTTGTGAATGAGCGAAAGTACTGCATGCAACAGGTGTCAAAACAGGGAATTTGGGAAGCCGTAAAAAGTAGCTTTACCAATAGAAACTTCCGTGTTTTTGTACTTGCAGATCTTTCTTATTTTCTTGCCCTCACCTTTATACAGACGGGTATTAGCTTTTATATTATTCAGCTTATGGGAAAAGACAAGGAGAGTGCAACCTCATTTATGTCTGCCCTATTTCTTATATCATTCTTACTCTATATACCTATTGCAAAACTCGCAAAAAGATGGGGAAAGAAAAATATAATAACCCTCTCTTTTATTCTGTTTATTGCAGGAACACTCTGGATGTCACTTTGGGGAATGCTCCCCATAAGTAGTACCGCTACAGTAGTAATATCTATTGGAATTATGGTATTTCCAGTTTCTGCATTTGGATTTTTATTATACGCAGTTGTTGGAGATATTGCAGAGGCAGATGCCTTTGTTACGGGTCATCATAAATCGGGACTCTTTTTTGGAACAAGAACATTTATGAGTAAAATGGGAAATGCCATAACCCTTCTTATTTTTCCGTTTGTGAGCCATATTGGTGGAACAAACAACAAGGTTGCTCCCCTGGGATTACGACTCACCCTCATACTAGCAGCTATGCTACTCACTATTGGGTTAATCCTTTTCAGAACTTATGATGAGAAAGGAGTAAATAAGACTCTAAAACAGAGAAGAGAAACACTTTTTAGACAGTCTCAATAATTTCTCAGAATTGATTTGAGAAAAAGAGAAATATCCCTTTCCAATTTGCCTATTCTCCACTATACTTACGGTGTACATGGAGGTAATGGCCAGTGACCATTAAACAGATTGCAGAGCTTGCAGGCGTTTCAATATCTACCGTATCAAAGGTGGTAAATAACAAAGCCTCTAATATACCACAGGAGACAATAGACCGGGTTCTCAAGGTGGTTAAGGAGTACAACTACGCTCCATACAGATCTCTCCAGCGTCAAGATGGGGCAAAAACCTTTACGATAGGAGTTCTTTGCAGGGATCTTTCAAAACGATCAACTCTTGTAGCACATATTACCAAGCAGGCAAATGCTAAGGGATATGGAGTACTACTCTTTGATAGTGATAATGACCAAAGGCAAGAACTGAAACACCTTACCGCAATTCGAGCAAAACAGGTGGATGGAATTATTTGGGAGCCAGTTCATACAAGGAGCTTGCAACACAGGACACACATCCAAGAACAGGCAGTCATTCTAGCTGGGGAGCATGCGAAGGGAGAGCCGGAAAACCTCTCCTTAGATATAAGTAGACTGAGCTACGCAGCTACGGAAAAACTGATTAGCCTTGGTCATAGAGATATTACCTACATTGGAGATTCGCCTAGCATGATAGGAGGTTTTAAAAACGCTCTACTCTCCCATCAAATTCCTTTCAAGGAACGCATGATAGTACCCTTCTCTGATATTAAACTTGACAAACTGTACCATAGATCTCCTACGGCCTGTATCATAGAAACCCATGAGAATGCTCAAGAGCTCAGAAAACAGCTTGGGGTACTCCACATAGCAATCCCCTACGACTTATCAATTATTGCACTCATAGAGGACTCCTGCAACTCAGAAATATCTGCCTACATGATGCCAAATGAGGCTTACGGTACCTATCTAGCAGAAGAGATAATTCAACGGTGCGAAAACTATAAAAAAGAGTCAGCCCTATTCTCTATGGAGCCAAAAATATCAGGAACCGCTACCATTGATATACCAGTAACAAGTAGAAAGAAAGCGACCATTGTTGTAGGTAGCTTAAATGTAGATATAAATCTTAATGTTTCGGATCTACCAACCCCAGGAAAAACTCTTATGGCAGAACAGGTTCAAACCATGGCGGGTGGAAAGGGAGTAAACCAAGCAGTGGGACTAGCACGCTTAGGTAAGCCTGTTCACCTTATTGGAAAAGTTGGCACCGACTACGAATCATCGATTATCTTAAAAACTCTTGAGAGCTACGATATTGATACAACAACTATTATGCATGATAGCTTTGCTCAAACAGGAGCTGCCTATATTCACCTGCAACCAGATGGAGAGAGCACCATAACAGTTGCTCAGGGAGCCAATGGAACACTATCTTCTACAGATATAGAAGCACAGGCACACCTATTTGAACATGCGGATTACTGCTTATTACAAACGGAAGTTCCCCTGCCCCCATTGGTGACTGCTGCAAAAATTGCAAAACAGCAAGGCATAACTACAATCCTGAAACCAGCAGGACTAAAACAAATATCTCAAAAACTCTTTTCTTTGATAGATATACTCATTCCAAATGAAAAAGAGGCAGCCCTCCTCTCAGGGAAAACAACACTACAGGAGCAGGGAGCATTTTTTATTCAACATGGAATTGATGTAGTTATTATTACAAGAAGCAACAAAGGTGCTTACCTAAGAACTCGTACAGAGGAACAACATATCCCAGCATCTTCGGCGGCTACGCCAATAGATACAACCGGTGGAGCGGACGCATTTATTGCTGCTTTTACCGTTTACCTATCCTTTGGTTACACTATTGCTGAATCTATTCATATTGCAAATGTAGCTGCAGGCTATTCAGTATCACGGTTTGGTACCCACTCATCTATGGTAGATCAAGTGACTCTTGACCACTATGTGTCACGACTAGTCGCTGAGTAGTTCTGACTATTGGTTTAGTTTAACAATAAACTCATCAACCTCATCTCTTGATGGTATGGAATCTTGGGCACCCTTCCGAGTTACTGCAATAGTAGAAGCGTAGTTGGCAAACCGAATGGCCTCTTCTAAACTTTTTTCCTCACTTAAGGCAACTACAAGGGCTCCATTAAAACAGTCTCCCGCAGCCACCGTATCAACAACTTCTGCATCTGGTGGTGGTAATACAAGAGGGTCTTTGCCGGACTCACACAAAGCAGCCCCTTGCCCGCCTAAAGTAACAATTACTTGCGACGGCCCCTGTTCTAAAAGCTTATTTGCACTTACTTTCAGTTGATCCAAAGAAAACTCCCCCGCCCAACCTGTAAGAGTTTGTAACTCTGTCTCGTTAGGAGTAATAATATCAACATACTGGAGAATGTAAGAAATAATCTCCGAGGGATCGGGCGAGGGAGCAGGATTTAAAATAACTTTAGCACCAAATTGCTTGGCCTTTTTTACTGCATATAATACACTTTCTAAGGGGATCTCCATCTGAACAAGGATATAATCACACATGGCGAATACCTCTTCATGTTGCTCTAGATAGGCAATATCAGTTTTTTCATTTGCACCAGGAATCACTACAATATTGTTTTTCCCTGACTCTTCTACATAAATAACGGCAAGTCCAGAGGAAATACTAGGCGACTGAATATGATCTACGATTACTCCTTCATTTCTAAGATTTCGAACTAAAATGTCTCCGTGGGAATCACTTCCCACGGAGCCCAACATGGTGACAGTAGCTCCAAGTTTTGCACAAGCTACCACTTGATTTGCTCCTTTTCCTCCTGCGACGTACCGAAGATGTTCTCCAAGTACGGTCTCTCCTTTTTTAGGTATATTTTTTAAAGATACTGTCATATCCATATTTAAACTGCCAACGACTAAAATATTTTTCTTTTTTTCACTCATACTACTTCCTCTTTCTTGGAAAGGTAAACCTTGTAATGATCAAGCAAGGAGGGAAATAAAATAGAAAAGAAAAGCTTCTTATATGCGTTTACATCAGGGTCAAATGCAACAAAAATATTAGAATCATTTTTAGAAAAATCACATATTGTTTGCCCCATATGCTCTCCTTCAACCTCTGTTCTACAATGAGCCTTTTTGAAGGTACATAATGAGATATCAGCCGAAACTAAGACTGCTAGTAAATCATGAATAATAGCAAGAAAATTATGATGATTCTTCCACTGCTCTTCTTTCAGGTACTTAATTGCCATCTTCCAAAAAGTTTCGCCAATAGGGTCACCAGAAAATTTCATATACATTAAATCTTCCAAGGAAAATGGAGCTTTATGGGTTGCATCTAACCCTACCATGTAAAATCTTGTTTGATGAGCCTTCTGTAGAACTATATGTAAAGCATGAGGGTCTGCCCAGTAGTTAAACTCAGCATATGGAGTTACATTCCCTATATAAGCCCCTCCACCCATAGACCAAATTGCTTTAACTTTTGTTAGGAGATTAGGCTCCCGCTGTATAGCCAGAGCAATATTTGTCAGAGGACCAAGCGTAATAAGTTCAATCTCATTTGGATGCGACAGTATAGTTTCAATCATATAATCAATGGCACTTTTATTCTGTTTACAGGTGCCCTTATTGGGAAGCATGACGCCACCAAGACCATTATTACCATGAACCGATCCTGCATCATGAAACACTCTCTTCAACGGTGAGGATGCACCTTGATAAACTGGAATATTGCTCCTATTGGAATATTCTAAAATACGCAAAGCGTTATCTGTAACTATATCAATTGATTTATTCCCAGCCACTGTACAAACTCCGAGACAGTCAAAAGAGTCAATATGTAAAGCAGCTAAGATGGCGTATGCATCATCGACCCCTGGATCTGTATCAATAACTATTTTTCTCATGTAATAATTCCTAGTCACATATGAAACTATTAACACTCATTGTTGATAGTAGTAACTCATAATCCTTATATGTTCTTTTGTAAAGATGCGCCCTTTCCAGCTTCAAGTTTTTAAGAAAGTGCAAAATATAGTTAGGAAATATATCATATATATACTCCACATCTGCCTCTTTAAAATCCTGCCCATGTATCGTACCACTAAAGCCACTAAACCCAACCTGAATGCAAGGTATCATGTAAGATAAGTCACCGACATCTCCTGCTGCACAACTACTATGATTCATAATCAATTCCGAAATCCCTAAAAAATGATCATAAGCTATTTTTGCCTGCTGAGTCAGGTATGCATTTTGAATAAAAGGAAGGTACCCTTGTTGCGTTGTTATAGAAACTTCTCCACATAAACTATAAGCACTCCCCTGTGCAAGAGTATCCAATTTTTTAGCTGTATCAATAATTGCATCAATTGTACTCCCCCTTATGTCAGTGCCCAACATAATATAGTCACAAATAACATTAGTACTCATGTTTGCATCTAAAACAATAGGGTTCATTCTGATTAATGTACTATCATTTAGTTGTTGTCTTAATAACCCTAATCCAGTATTAAATAAGGTGGACATACTATAGGCATTAATTCCCTCGAAGGGCGCAAATCCAGCATGAGCAGGCTTCCCTTTAAAACCATATTTTTTATAGAGAAAGCCAACTAGTGAACAACCAAGCTCAATGACTCTTCCAGGAACGTCTCCTCCCATACTGTGTGCTAAGATCGCACAATCAATATCATCGAAAACTCCTAAAGACATAGCCTCTGGCTTACCTCCTAGATACTTTATAACACCTTTTTTGATTAATTCTTCTCTATAAGCCAAGTCAACATACTCTTCTGCAGGAGTAAATATAAATGAAATATTATAATTTAAAGACTTATATAAACCACTACTTACTAGGGATCGAAGCACCATCAGCATAATCCCAACCTGCGCATGATGCCCACAATTATGAGCAGCACCTGTGCTTTTGTCACTAGAAAAATGAGATGGCGAATAGACTGCATCAAGTTCAGCAACAAGAGCCAAATGAAAACTTTTAGATTTAACCTTTGGTAAAGAGATCTTTAATCCTGTAGTAGAAAACTCCTGAATTTGTCCATCAGAAGCATGTTTTTTTACGAACTTAATAATCTTCTTTTTTGTTTCAAACTCTTTATAACCTAGTTCAGGATTAAGGAAAATACTTTTTGAAAGACTTACTATTTCATCAAAACAATTTTGCATATGTAAATCTCTTGTTAAAACTGCCAACTATTATATTGAAAATCACTAACCTGATCAGATAACTTCTCTGAATCCTCAATAATTTCAAGAAGCTCAGTTTTGTAATTATTTTTTGAGGCTATTTCATTTTTCACCTCGGAAGCATACTTCAAGAAATGGACCTCATCTCGTCCCATACTAATACCCCGCTGAGTATGCATATCTATTGCAAAGTCTGGTACTTCTGGAACAAATCCTTGGGAAAATCGCTTTATGGTAATATTTTTTAGATGATCACTGTCTCTATCCTTCTTACAGTTACAAAGATACCTTATAGCATGAATAAAGAAAATTGGTCTATCAGGATCATTATAAGGAAAATTATCCTTGATTTTAAATACTGAGTTAAGTAATACGGGAGCATTGGTATCACCAAATCCAACATCCTCAACACTTATAGCTAACAATCTTCGCCAAAGCTTTTCTTCCAGCTGAGGTGAGGAAATATACATTTCATACGCAATCATTGAGGCATCTCGCTCCATTCCTCTTCTAATTGTTTTTTGTAAAGCTGAAATAAGCTCGTCAGCGGGAATACCATTTTTTGATACAATTTTAGACCATGGATCATCACTCATAAATTTTTTCTTCATAAAGAAACTCCTTATTTACTAAATTTCAAAATAGATTCTAATGCAATTTCCATCATATCAAAAAATGCATTTTGTCGCTGATCACTAGATATCCCTGTTCCATTTACAATACTATCAGAAACAGTCAGCAAGCATCCTGCTTTCTTTTTTAAGTACTTCGCATTCGTAAAAAGAGCGAAAGACTCCATTTCTCCTGCAAGAATGCCTTCGTCTAGTCTATTTTGCTCACAAGTATTTTGCTTAGATTGATAGAAGGCATCACCGGATTCAATATTTCCAAAAATAACTTTTTTCCCTAACTTATTAGCAGTCTCTAATAATATTTCATTCAATGATTCAGTCCCTGACATATAACCATCTTCAAAATCAAATGCCTCCTTTGCAAAAGTAGACTTACTATACGAGTTATTAACAATAATTATATCCATTAAATTGAGCTCTGTCGTCATTGCCCCACAAGACCCTACTCTTAATATAGTTTCTACTCCATAATAGTTGTAGAGTTCATAGGAGTATATACCCATACTGGGCATTCCCATACCACTTCCCATGACGGAAATGCGTTTGTTTTTGTATGTACCAGTATAGCCAAGCATTCCTCGTACACCATTAAACTGAACAACATTCTCTAAAAAAGTATCTGCTATATACTTTGCTCGTAAAGGATCCCCTGGCATTAACACAACTTCTGCTATATCACTAGTACTTTTAGCTTCAATATGTGGAGTTGGTATGTTTTTCAATTGATTCATTTTTTTCTCCTTTTTTCATTTTAATATAGCTATAAACTATTAAGGTAATTAAAGTTAATAGGTACGGTAGCATCTGAACAATTTGAGCTGGTACCCTTGTAAATATTTGAAGGTTGATACCAAGAGAACCTGCAGTGCCAAAAAGAAGAGAAACTAACATCCCTCCTACAGGACTTCCTCCTAAAGTATTTGCTGATAAACTTATAAAGCCTCGACCAGCGACCATATCTTGAACAAACCCCTGAAAAATACCCATAGATAAGGAGGCTCCTCCAAGAGCTGCTAACCCTCCACTTAGGCTAATTGCAAGCAACTTTAACCGAGAAACACTTAATCCTACAGAAGCAACCGCTTCAGGACTTTCTCCTACAGCCTTTAACCTAAGACCTAATGTGGTTCTTTTCATAACAAATGTAATAAGCACAACAGAAGCAAACCCAACATGTGTCAATAGGTAGTGTCCAGATAACACTTGAAATAAATAAGTACCAATAAAGGGAATTTCTTTAAGAAAGGGTATATGTACTTTTGGAAAAGTTAAGCTAGGGTATGAAGAAGAAACCCCTTTATCTCCAGTAACCAGATAAAGAATATAGACAGTAAGACCAGATGCAATTAGATTAAACATAATACCAGATAAGCCAATATCAGCATCAAATTTAAGATGAAAATAGCCTATAAAAAACCCACAGAGGATCCCTACACAAATTATAAGAATGAAAGTAATAATTAAGTTGAGAGGTGTCGCCATGGAAAAGGTTAAAAATAAACCACTAAATAAAACTCCAACTAATGCACCAATTAGCATAATTCCCTCAAGACCTATATTAATGATTCCAGCACGTAGTGAAATATGCGCACCCATTGCAGCTAGTAAAATTGGAGTAGAAAGTGCAATTGCAGAAAACCATAAACCTGGGGAAAAAAACACCTGAAATATTCTATCCATTGCAATTATCCTTTTCAATGTCAATTGATTTTAGTAACAAATTATACTCATATGTTGCCAACAAGTTCTTAGCAACAATCAAGAGAATAATAATCCCCTGTGCCACAAAAATAATTTCTGCAGGAACATCAGACCGCCTTGCCATAATCTTTGATCCAGCCCTTAAGTATGCAAGAAATAGTGCAGCAAGAGGAACATACTTTGGATTATGTCGTGCAAGTGTAGCAACAATAACCCCATCCCAACCATAATTAAATAATTTAGATTCAAAATATGTATACATACCAAGCATATGAATACTCCCGCCAATGCCTGTTAAAGCACCTCCAATAACTTGCGCATACAATCCAGTATGAGCAATATTAATACCTAACATTTTTGCAAAATCTTTGTTTTTACCTGTAATACGAACCTCGTAGCCGAGTTTGGTATGGGAATAGAATATATGAACCACAAAAAATGCAATTATGGCAAAAAATATACCTGAATGAACATTGGTCTTAGGTATCATCACAGGTAACTTATAGATAGGATTAAATGGCAGTGATGCCATAGCTCTAGCACCAGGATCTTTAAAAAAGTTAATTAGTACATAGGTCCCAAGGTTATAAATAATAAAGATTAACATGATAGAAGAAACTATTTCACTGGCTCCTGTTTTGTTTTTAATATACCCAGGAAAACCAACAACAATCCCACCACTAAAACCAGAAATAATAATAAGGAGAATCCAAAAAAATACGGGAGAAATATTAAGAGTAGTACTCATTATCATTGCCAATAGTGCACCAATATAAAAAGCTCCTTCCCCTGCTAGATTGAAGTTATTTGAAGAAAAAACCAAAGCCAAACAAAGTCCGGAAAAAACAAATGGTATCCACTCTTCAAGAATGTTTCCAAACCCACGCATACTAGAAAGAGGTCCTAAAAAGAGATAGTAGACCGACTGCATCGGATCATTACTTACAAAAAATATGAGCCCAACTAGTAGCAATACTGCAACAGCAATAGCCATAAAAGTTCTTAAAATCTCTACTTTTAATTTATTCTTCATATGTTACTCCAATAGTGTTTTCTTGTCTCTTTACACCTAACATATAGTAACCTAAATCAGTCTCGCTCATCTTTTTTGGGCTTTCTATATACGCTACTATTTCTCCATGATATAGTACAATAACCTTATCTGAAACTTCTAAAATTTCATTAAGATCAGCAGAGACTAATAAAATAGCACTCCCCTCAGTACGAAGGTTTATAATCTTTTGGCGGACTAACTCAGCAGCACCTACATCAATGCCTCTAGTAGGTTGATTTGCAACAATCAGATCAGGGTTATTATCAAATTCTCGAGCTACAATAACTTTTTGTATATTCCCTCCAGATAAGCTTGATACTTCAGCTCCTGCACTAGAGCAAGCAATATTGAACTCCTCAATTTTCTTATTTGTATATTCAGTGATTTTATTAAAATCTAATAAATACTTACTCCTACGAAACTCTCCTTTATGTAATCGATCATAAATTAAGTTATTAAAGATAGTATCATCCTTAGCACATCCATCTTTCATTCGATCCTCTGGTATAAATCTCAAGCCTAAATTTCGTATTTTTTTAATAGATAAGCCTCTTATATCCACCCCATTAATACAAATACTTCCCTGGTAATTTTTTCGTAATCCTACAATTGATTCAACAAGCGGAGATTGTCCATTGCCATCAACTCCCGCTACGCCTAATATTTCTCCTCCCCTAAGATCAAAAGAAATATTATTTAATCCTCTTTTATGATCAATCATACAGCTCAAATTCTTTACTTGTAGTTTAGTATCTCTTAAGGGGACTTCTTGTTTTTCAAAAGATAAGACAACCTCACGACCAACCATTTTTTCTGAAATATCCTCTTCTGTTAAATCTTCAATATTGAAAACTCCAAGGCTTCGACCATGCCTCATAATCGTGATCCTGTCACAAAGAGCTTTCACCTCATTTAATTTATGAGAGATAAAAATTATACTGGCTCCATGATCTCGAAGAGCCCTTATCTCTAAGAATAATTCCTCAGACTCCTGAGGAGTGAGTACAGCTGTGGGTTCATCTAAAATCAAGACCTCGGCACCACGATATAAGGCTTTTAAAATTTCAACTTTTTGTCGAACACCAACTGTAACATCCTCTATCCTCTGAGAACAATCAATATCAAAGCTATACTTTCTAACAAATCTATTTGCTTCCACTATTTTCTGCTTTAAGTTAATTACCCCGTACTTTACCTGCTCTGATCCTAAAATAATATTTTCTGCAATTGTCATAGATGGCACTAACATAAAGTGTTGATGAACCATTCCTATTTTATACTTCAGAGCCTCCATAGGAGAGTTTAGTTCTACCTTTTGCCCATGTATAAATATTTCCCCATAAGTTTTCTTATCCATTCCAAATAAAATATGCATTAATGTTGACTTCCCAGCACCATTTTCCCCTAGCAACGCATGAATTTCTCCCTTCTTCAAAGAGAAATTAACTTCATTATTTGCAATAGTTCCATTTGGATAAATTTTTGTAATATCTCTCATTTCTACAGGATACATTATAAACCTCTCTAATGGAAATTATGGCTTAACCGAGTTAATCAGAGATTTAACCTCTTGTGGTGTCATATCAAAAGCATTTGAAACAGAAATGGAACCCTCTGAAATTTGATTTTTCAAGCTGTCAAGTATGATTTTTTCATCTTCTGATAACAAACTATGGTATCGATCATCTTGAACCAAATACACACCGTTATCTTTTAAACCTATTCTATTAATTTCTCCAGCTTTAAATTCCCCCGCAAAAAAATCATCAATAGAATTTTCTATTACTACATCTATGGCTTTTACCATTGAAGTAGCAATGTGTTCAGCAAGCTCAGGTTGAGAGTCCACTAAAATAGCATACTGATCAGAATCAACTCCAATTGCCCACCGATCCATTTCAGCAGCAGCCTGAATCTGACCTAACCCAGATCCACCGGCTACATTAAATCCAATATCTGCACCTTCTGCATACTGCGATAAGGCCATAGTTTTCCCCGTTGCAGCATCATTATAAGCTCCAACCCAATTCACAAGAACTTTGATATCAGGATTTATTGATAAAGCACCTTCTATATAACCCACAAGAAACTCATGAATACCAACATCATCCATTCCTCCCAGAAACCCTATTATCCCAGTATCACTCACTAAAGCCGCAAAAGCTCCCGCAAGATAAGATCCTTCTCTAGGTAAAAATAATGCTGCATTAGTATTATCTAAGTTATATTTATCAAAGTCTAAATCCGTATCAATAATTAAAAACTTTTTATCTGGATATTGGGGAGCTATAGAGTGTATGACATCTTTCATTCCCCAAGTGATCGTAACAATTAAATCTGCGCCATCATCTAAAGCATCAAGTACTGCTGGTTCAAAGTTTACACTATCACGCCCAACTTCTTGAATACTTACATCAATTTTATCCCCATATTTACTTTCAGAGCGCCTTAACCCTCTTGCCGCACTATCAAAAAATGATTTATCCCCCAACTGTCCAGGAATTATCAAAGAAACTTTAGTCACATCTCGACTGTCTTCTCCGCAAGATACAAGTAGTAAACTAACAATTATAGCCAACACCAGCTGCTGTACTCTTCTCATTCTATTTTTCATTTCTTTCCTCCAAAATTATCAATTACTGCTGAGATCTATAAAACCTCAACATGTTTAACACCATAAGACCGGACTGTATTTGAGTGATACTCCATCTCACCACTTGTAGGAACTAAATGAGACAAACTCTCTTTACCGCTCTTTATTCCCTTTAAGTTCATCTTTATTAACTTGTAACAAACATCATAATTCTTAATTATGCGTGCAACTACATTAACAACATTATCAAAATAACTAAAATCATTTGTAATAACTGTTCTAACCTCATGAACTTTTGACAAGTCTAATAATTTTTTTAAATTCTCCAAGTTTCTCGTTGTTTCAAAAGTATTAATAACTTTTGAAGTCTGGCCTACAGATTTAATATCTATCATAAATTTATCAGTAGCAGATATAAGATCTTGTATCTCTTTAAAATCAAAATACCCATTAGTATCAATAAAGCAAGAGAGATTCGTTTCCTTATGTAATTTGTTAAATAAATTAGCCACTTCACCATGCTGTAACGTGCACTCTCCCCCTGAAACAGTAACCCCTCTCAAAAAAACACTATATTTCTTGATATCTTGTAACAAAGTCTCTATTGAGCAATTATAATATTTAGGAGATGAACTATTTGGGCAAATATATATACAGGTATTGCAGTTAACACAGTTTTGTTCTCTGTATACAATATTAGAGTTTTTAAAAATCAAGGCACTATGCTCACAATGGGACACACAAACACCACAATTATTACAATAAGAAATAGTTTCAAAGTTATGACAATACACACATTGAATATTACATCCTTGAGTAAAAATTACATATCTATTTCCAGGACCATCTATATTAGAGAATTTTATAGTTTTATTTATACACAAAAAACTATTTACCATCAATTCTCACTCTCCTCCCTGAGAGGACTTGAGCAACATCTTCCATCCCTTTTCCAAAAGTTGCTGTTTTTCGAAATGCCGACTCTCCAGAAGCAATGCGTTGCACTTCACTTCGCTTTACCAGGTATCCAGTCACACGAACTAAATCTTTATTTACTAAGTATGGACTAATATATCGAAGACCCATATCAAAAGACCCTTTAATAATATCTAGAATTGCTTCAGGCTTATCTTCATACGTTTGGTCAAAGTTAAACAAATCCCCAGTTCCTGCAGGGAAAAATTTCTGGTACAAAGAAGCGTTAAGTATATGATCTTGTAACTCAGGCTCTTGACCTACCTTAACTCTATGAGCAGGAGTATTATATAAATCTGTAAGACTGTGAGAGGTACCTACTTGCCCATGCAGTAAGTATCGGTCATTAGTCAATGGAGAATACTTTCCCTTATGACTTTTCACTGTTTTATCAATTATATCTATAATAATTTTTGCTATCTCATCACCACGCGAACTGCTTCCAAAAGTCTCATTAAGATTCTCTAATTTCAAGAAATGGTTCACAGCATCAGCTAAACCAACAAGACCAAACATTCCAATAAACTTATCAGGATCAAGAAATCCTTCTTTTACCATAAAATGAGTTTCAAAAAAATTGGATTTCTCCACAATAAAACTGATACGCTCATCCATAACATGAAGCATCGAACTTACAACCTTAGGTAGAAGAGAATCAATACATTCTGATAAACTAGCTGTTTCCATGGCTATAGTTCCCATTTTAATTCTAGGCAGAGTATATCCACCTCCACCTATAGGAAGAGCATTATAACAACTAGCTATTCCATAAAAACCAAGATCCTGCTGGTACATAAGATGATTTGCAAAAGATGGTTTGGCAACTTTCATTGCCACCCGAAGACACTCATTCGCAAAATCATCACTTGTTATAGAGCTATCATATTTAAGAGTTATATTTGGAGTAGGACTAGATAGCTCTTTTGCTGCACGTAAAATATGTCGCCCCGCAAGAGAGTCTTCAGGGCCAATATTGGCATGACAAAAAGAGCTAGGAATAGTTTTATCAATATGGTGCAAAAACCTCTTTATTTTCTTATAATCCGCTTCGATATTTTTAGTTAAAAACGGATCAATCATCTTATCTAAATCCCCAATATATACAGGAAAAATTCCAACTGAGGGTGTATTAATATATAAAATGAGAAGTCCATTAAGAAGCTCATCCAAGTCGCGAGGAGCTTCAAGATCCAAATAATCACATCCACTTTTTATATAAACCCAAAAATCAGGAAGAGTATATCGTGGAACAAATAACACATTTCCCTCACCTAAATCACAGATATACTCTTTATCAGCAAGAAAAATCCAGTCTTCATCTGTATAATTGAGAGAATCCCTAGGGTCTATAATGTTTTTAGCTAAATCCATGCATTCAATAAATTTCTGTTGGACAGTCAATTTCTTTGAGATTACTGTATCATAAATATCTTTTTTCTTGGTTAACATACACTATCCCTATCTTTGAATAACTTTCACCTAAAATAGTACTTTTAGTTACCTCTATTCCTCTCCAATCAAAAGAAAACTATTTTACTAAAATGTTTTCTTAATACTCAGTATACACCACATTAAGCATATGTCAAGGAAAATATGAAATTTTATTTCTTGCAAAAAAGCTACGTCCATATCGCAAAAAAAATCCCCTACTTCTGTAAAACCAGAAACAGGGGATTCATTATGAGCCAATAGTAGCTCAAGAACTCATCTATTACTCAGCGCCTAAACAGGCCATTGTTATGTAGTTATAGGGCTGGTTAAAGTGTGGTAAGAAGAAGATATCAAGTAGCTTCATCTTATCAATAGAGAGCTTCTCTTGGATTGCCAAGGAGAACATGTGTATTCCCATTGATATATCCTGTCGAGATGCCATTTGTGCACCAAGAATTCTTCGGGTTACCTTATCATATACAATACGAACGGTTACCTGATGGTTATCGTGATCAATAAATCCTGGTTTCTGGAGATCTGAGTAGCTAGTAACTACGGCATTCTCAAATCCAAACTTCTTGGCTTTCTCCAAGGTGAGTCCTGTAGACACCATGTTTAATCCATAAATAGATATTCCATTTGATCCCTGAACACCAATTGTTTCTAGGTGAGTTCCACACACATTGTGGGCTGCTATAATTCCAGATCGAACCGCATTAGTTGCCAGTGCAATATAGTTTACTCCATCAATTGAGTTATCATATACTGTTGCACAGTCACCAATAGCATATACGTCATCTTGGCTTGTTTTTTGTGTTTTATCAACCAAGTATGCTCCATTCTTAAAGAGCTCAATATTTCCATCTCCAAGCGATGCGTTTGGTCTAAAACCTACGGCGAGTACCACCATATCTGTCTGGTAAGTCGCTTTATCGGTAACAATAGATTCAACCTTACCATTTCCTTTAATCTCTTTAACTTTTTCTCCAAAATGAAGGTTAACTCCCTGCTCTCGAAGGTTGTCTTCCATCATTACACGGAACTCTTTATCATAGTAGGTTGTAAGAAGAGAGTCACTTAGATCAATTAAGTGTACCTGCTTACCACATCGTTTAAAAGCCTCTGCTAACTCAACTCCAATATACCCTGCTCCAACAACCGAAACAGTTTTAATATCTTTATTTTTTAGTCGAGCTATTACATCTTCTGCATGTTGGAACAGTTTTACAAACTGTACATTTTCAAGATCTTTTCCTGGGATATCCATATCAATAGGAAGAGAACCTGTAGAGAGAACAAGTTTGTCATACCCCTCAACTATTTCATTTCCTGCGAGATCTTTGGCATACACCTTTTTCCCAGCATAATCGATATGAGTAACCTCTGTCTCCATATGGATTTTAGCGCCGTTCTCTTCTAACTTCTCACGAGAAGAGTAAAACAACCCATCGGAACCTTCAATTTGCTCACCGATCCAGAGTGCCATTCCACAGCCAAGAAAGCTCATGTTTGAGTTTCGCTCAAATACAACAACCTCGTTGTTTGCATAATTTCCTAGCATTGTGTTTACCGCAGCTGTACCTGCATGATTTCCACCGATTACAACAATTTTAGCCAAAATATACCTCCTTAGGACGTGTCATACTATTAATATAACACGTCTTTGAGAAATATCAAGCATATTTATTATTTTTTTAGTAATATTTTCACAAAAGAGACATATATCACAAAAAATCAGACTATCGAGGGTTCCCTCCACGACTTATTGCTTGAGAAACCTGGGTTGCATAATACACATTCAAGTAATATCCAATCCCTATAAAAATGGTAAAGATACAAATTACTACAGGGTCAAGAACAACTACCCCGTAAGAATCCCCTAACTCCTTCACCACCTTAGCTTGCTGATAGATGTAATAGATCCCATAAATACCAAAGGTAATAAGAGTTAAAAGAAATGCAACGCCCACAGAGGTTAACTGGGTTGGTGTTCTCTGCTGTTCTGACTCCGCCCTAAGTTCAGATCCAAAGGCAAACCACAAATAAAGTGGATAAATCCCAAAGGTGAACATTGACAGTAAAATTACCGCAAAAATATTTCTCTCTTTAATATAACTACCCATTAAAAACTCCTCATATAAAATATATATAATCTACATATAAAGCTGTGATCAAGCAATATACTTCCTCACAGCTTTGTATGTACCTATTTCTGGTATACCCTTACGTAGTCAACAATCATTTTGGTATTTGACTCTTCGTAAGAACCGTATCCCTTTTTGGGTACTTTTCCTGCCCAAAACTTATCCTGAATTTCGGAACTTAATATCATATACTCAGGAACATGGGGAATCGCCTCAGTAAAGGTCCATACCAAAATTCTATCAACATAGAATTTAAGATACTCCGGTGTCCACTCCACTCCGTATGTATGGAAGCCCTCATCAACACCAAGTCGACTTACCGTATTACCTCGGGAAGTTAAATGTTCCCCGTATCCATCCCAATGAACCGCATTATGTGCATCACTCCCTGAATTATACCAGAAAGATGCATCCGCTAGGTGTTCCATAATATCAATCTCTACTCCAGAAATACCGGGATCACCAATAACCTTTCCATACTCCCGTGGCATCATCCAGAAGGCACTCCACATACCTCCACTCCCTTGAAAATCAATATTAGCCTCAAAGTATCCATAAGTCCAATCCTGTACAGTTTGGGCTATCCCTGTATAATGAGTTCCATCCTCTGTATACGTAGTAATTACGGCATTCCCCTTTCCATCTAGGGCTATTGCTGCATCAGTGTTTACCGCATCCCTTCGTGGTCCATTTGCATGGGGTTCCCAAACAGAGGTATTCAAGGGGGTTCCTTCACTTCCCTCAAAGTGATCCTCAAAAACAAGGTTGTATTCACTCAAGTCCATAACTGGAGCATCTTCCAAAGCCACCCAACCAGAGGCACAGCTTGTAAAAAACAACAAAGATGTCAGTGCCAGAATAGTTAAAAATCCATACATTCCGATTTTTCTCATATCATCTCCTTCCCCACTAACATATAACAAATCGTTCTTGATGTACAGAGTGAGTTAAAAGTTACCTAAAATCATACTACTTTATACCAATACTATTTGGCTGTTTCCCCTCTGAGAGGGGTCGGGTGCTCCGTGGGTTCCGTGTTGTTCCAACACTGCCTACAGGCACCACTCCGCCCCCTAACAGTCCACGCACTACCTCTTCATAGACACTCTCTTTTCTAAAACAGAAGCAAAACCACACAAAAAAGAGTAATACCTATAGGGAGTGCCTATAAGGTCTCTGCCTACAACTTTACTAGGAGGTGTCTATGACTACCACTCAAACAACAATTTCAAAACAACTTCAAGAGGAACGTTTCCTCGATCCTCTCACAGACTTTGGATTTAAGAAACTCTTCAAAGGGGAATCAAGGAAACCAGCTCTTATCGACTTCCTCAACTCTATCCTATCTCCCTATGATGAACACATTGTAGATATATTCTACGATGACCCAGAACATCTAGGTGATACAAAGGATGATAGATCTGCCGTATGTGACCTTGTATGTGCCAGTG
>CAZBHR010000008.1:0-59154 GCA_964492025.1 uncultured Spirochaetia bacterium
CCCTTCGCCACTAACAAGTCGTGCAGATCGCACGGCTTTTTTTATGTAGTTTTCTGAGGGAGTGTTGTCTAGTACGGTTGGTGCTAAGGGAATTATCTTTTGTATGGGAATAAGTCTTACAAAAAGTTACAGGTTTTTAATTATTGACTGAGAGTATTTTGGAATTCCTGAGGAGAGAAAATATGATCAATAATCATAGCTCCGGCTCCAATGGGTCCCGCTTTGTCTCCAAGGTCAGATAGTGTAACTCTAAGATCAAAAGTTGCTAGATGTGGAGACCTTGTAATTATTACTTCTCGCAACGGTCCTATAAACATATGACCAAAACCTGATAGTCCACCGCCAATAATAATTGATTCTGGGTTGAAAAAATTGACCAGCTTGGCACAAACAGAACCAAGAGCTTTTCCTGCATGTTGTATAAGATGAATACAGCCAATATCTCCAGCTAGAGATCCCTCTTGAATATCTTTTGGTGTAAGGTTCTTCTTTGTTGAAAGAAGGTTCTGTAAGTAAAGTGATTCTCCACTATTCCCCATGGTATGAGCTTTAAGAGATAGGGCCTTGCCTCCTATCACTGCTTCGAGGCATCCCTCTAATCCGCAAACACAGGGTTCTGTAGCGTCTGCCACTGCAATATGACCAATATCACCGGCACACCCTTGGGCACCTCGGTAAATTTCACCATGAACCATAAGGCCTGATCCGATTCCCGTTCCAAGCTTAATAAATAGGAAATCTGATTCATTCTGTGCGGCTCCTCTAGATTTCTCACCAAGAGCCATGACATTCACATCATTATCTATAAGGACAGGACACTTGAACTCATCTTCATATAGCTTCTTAAGTGGGTAGTTATGCCAAGCAGGAACATTGGGTGGAGAGTCTGGTTTTCCTTCTTTAAAGTTAACAGGGAAGGGGAATCCAATACCAATACCTAGTAATGGGATATGTGCAAACTCTTGATATACATCGTGTAAATTTTGTATAATATGCTTATTACACTCCTTTGGATCTATAATATTTTCTAGGTAAATAGTATGTTCTTTTTGTGGTTGCATTGATAAATTAAATATAACAATACTGAGCTTATGAATACCTAGAAAAATTCCAGCCACATATCCAAAAGAATCAACTATTTGTAGATCAAGTTTTCGTAGATTAGAGCCGTTATCAACTTCCTTGATAATGCCCATTCGTAGCATTTTGGCAACCTGAATAGATACTGTTGACTTTGATAATTCTATCTTTCGCATGATACTCATGCGATTTATTCTGCCTGCTAGTCGTATAGTATTATATATTTCTGCGGTAGTGGATGATATTCCACTTTCTATTTCTTTACTCATAACTTTCTCTATTATAATTCTATCATTGCATTTATACAATACTCTATTATGTTTATTAATGAAACATAATAGTTGACATATGAGACAAGTAGGGTTATGATATGGATATATGTGTGAGGAGAGTAGTATTATGGCTAGAATAAAAGTAGGCATTGTGGGGACTGGTTTTATAGCACCGGTGCATGTGGAGGCATTGCGTAGAATATCACATTTGGTTGAAGTTGTTGCTTTAGCTGGAGTTTCGCAAGAGGATGCTGAAAAAGTAGGTCGTGAGTTGGGTATTGCGTACTGTACTGGTGATTATCGTAACCTTCTGAAAGATCCTGATATTGATTCCCTACATATTTGTACACCAAATTATCTTCATTACACCATGGTAAAGGAGGCAATTGAATCTGGTAAGCATGTTATGTGTGAAAAGCCTTTGGCTCTTAATTTTTTTGAAGCCAGAGACCTTGTTAGACTTGCAACTCATAAAAATCTTCACGTTGGAGTCAACCATAATTTACGGTACTATCCCATGGTGGAGGAGATGCGAGCACTGTTTAAAAAGGGTAGTGTAGGAAATCTTTTCTCATTAAATGGAGTATACTTTCAAGACTGGTTAGCTAAAGATACCGATTATAGTTGGCGTCTTGAATCATCTCAGAGTGGTCGTTCTCGTGCGGTTGCCGATATTGGAACTCACTGGTTTGATATGATTCAACATATAACTGGAGTAAAAATAGTTTCTGTCTTTGCGCAACTTGGGGTTATGTATCCAACAAGGAAGAAACCATCCCTTGGGGAGAATCTCACATTTTCAGTTGAAGAACATGATGTATCGTCATATGTAGAGTACCGTGTAGATACGGAAGATTATGCTTCAATTCTTTTTAAGACAGACAACGGGGTTATTGGTAATCTTTCAGTAAGTCAAGTTGCAAGTGGATTTAAAAATTATTTGGAGTTACGCCTTATAGGGGATCAAGGCTCTTTTATGTGGGATTCAGAGTCTCCTAATCGGCTGTTCCGAGGGTATCGCGATAAATCCAATGAGATAACTATGAAAGATCCTATGCTTCTTGAACCTTCTGCAAGAGCAATGAGTAGCTTCCCAGGAGGACATCAGGAGGGGTATGGGGATACCTTTAAGTATCTTTTTAAAGATTTTTACTCTTCCATACAGTCTCAGTCGGAACATACTTCTTTGAACCCTCTATACCCTACATTTGAAGATGGATCAAAAGAACTTGCTCTTTGTGATGCAATTATGGAGAGTGCGGAGAAAGCACATTGGGTTGAGGTTGTGTATGAATAATCCAATATGGCTTATGACCTCTGCATACCCTCAGCTACAGACAGAAGAACTTTTTTCATTAGCCAGTTCAATGGGTTTACAGGGTGTTGAACTTTGTGTATTTCCACATGATGGAGCAAGGAAGGATCATGTGGCGACCCATTTGGATTATGATAGCTTTACCCCAGATATGGGGATGAAACTTTTAGAAATGGCCAATAAGTATAAGATTAAATTTTCTTTGGGAGCTTTTGAGAATCTTATAGGAGGAGATGAAGTTCAACGTACATTGAATCAGAATCACCTCCTAAAACTTATACGGATAGCAGCTTTGTTGGGTGGTGATAGCAACGGAATTACCGTAGGAACATTTGTAGGATATAACCATCAGTGGGATTGTGATAAAAGATCATTTGAAAGAAATCTAGAAATGTACCAAAAAATTTTCACTCCTATCATTCGATATGCCGAAAATTTAGGTGTTACTATTCTTTATGAAAATTGTCCTATGGAGGGGTGGAGAAGCGGAGAGTATTTTAATACCTTTAATAATTTATCTTGTACTTTAGCCGCAAGAAAGCTTATGTATCACCTTATTCCTAGTAATGCTCATGGTGAAATATATGATCCAAGCCATGATATATGGCAGTTTATTAACCCCGTAGATGTTTTACGTGAAAGTGATTTAGAAAAAATTCATATGATACACATAAAAACTACTCGTATGAAAAGTGACTCAGGATCCATTCACTGGGGCAATGTATTTGGAAAACAAGTAGTGTCTGAAAGTCTGGCGTCAGCTGCAGGGGTTCCTCTCTTGCAGCATGACTGGGACAGATTTTCTTATGAACCGATGGTTCCTGGTTTTGGAGGGAGCGACTCCATGGATTGGCGTACTTTTGTAGAGACCCTTAATGATCTTGGATATTGTAAACCGTTCTCTATTGAAAATGAAGGAGCCAATTCTCGAGGGACTCACAATATAATGGCTACACATCAAGGGTTACAATCTGCAATGTATCATATTATGCCCATGATTTGGCCCCTTGCTGTGAAAGGGTACTGTTACGATATTTCTGAGGTAGAACCTTTTCCCATAAAACTTTCAAAGGATATTCCTTTGGTAACTATAGATAATCTAAAATTTTAAAACATGGAGCGTAATATGAAAAAAATTGGACTTTTTTTAGGTGGTATTATTTTATTCTCTCTGCTACTTGTGGGATGCTCAGGTAAAAGTGATGAACGTCAATTTTTGGCGGTAATTATGCCAAGTGCAGATCATGGATTCCTCGGTGAGAGTATTAAGCATGCTGAAAATGCTACAAAGCTTTTAGCTGAAGAAAAGGGCTACAAGTATCAGTTTCTCATCTCCGATGATATAGTAGAACAATCAAATCAGATTGATACAGTAGTTACCCAGGGTGCCGATGTGGTTGTTCTCTGGCCTCACAATGGAGATGAGTTAAAACCTGCAGCCGCAACCATTGTAGAGGAGGGGATACCTCTCATTATTTATGATCGACTGATTAGTAATTTTGATGAAACTGCAGAACTAATGGGTGATAATATTACTATAGGAGAGGAAACTGGTCTCTATTTTAATACGTATTTTGCACAAGATCTAGCGAAGGGTAAAGTTCAGATTTTGGAATTTAAGGGAGATAACTCTAGTGTACCTACCCAGCGATCTAACGGGTTTTGGAGTACAGCAGATTCTAATTTTGTCAAGGTCAACGACTATGTAACAAACTGGAGTAAAGATACTGCACAAATTCAAATGGAAACATTTCTATCTTCATCTACAAAAAATCAAGTAGAAAGTATTCAGGCTGTTTTCACTCATGATGCTGAAGTTGCTGCGGGTGTACTCGCTGCAATTGAAGGTTATGATGGAGCCTTTGATATCAATATTCAGCTTGTCTCTTCTGTGAGTGCATCGAAAGAGTTATTAGATCTCTTTGATCACTATCAGAGACTAGGTGTTGATCAGGTTGTATACTCATTTTCACCTGCCATGGTAGTTGATGCGATAGAGTTAGGAATAGATATTTTAGATGGTAAACATGTGGAAGGCCTCTACTTAGTGCCTACAGAAATGGTTGATAATAGTAACTATAAAGAGTTTAAAAAGGGTCCTGTATATACCCTTCGTTACTCTCTAGACTAGATGAGTTTATGGCAGTGCCCATATTTACGGACACTGCCAGCATTTAGGTGGATTACATGAATCTAGAAATGAAAAATATATATAAGAGCTTTGGAGCTGTTAGTGCGGTACATGATGTATCTATCTCTGTTAGTGAGGGGGAGATACAGGGCCTCCTTGGAGAGAATGGAGCGGGTAAATCTACCCTCATGAATATTTTGGGAGGAGTTATTCGTCAAGATTCAGGTTCTATTCTTGTGAATGGTATAGAGCACAACCATCTCACTCCTTCAAAGGCTGGAGCACTAGGTATTAGGTTTATACATCAGGAGTTGAATCTCATTAATGATCTACGGGTATATGAAAATCTCTTTCTCCACAATGAATTGGTAAAAGGGCATATCCACTTGAATCGAAAAGAAATGATTCAGCGAGCATATGATACTTTTGAGAAGATGCATATTGATATTGATCCAACTCAATATGTACGAGAGCTAGACACCTCAAGAAAACAGCTTGTGGAAATTGCCAGAGCGCTCATCTTTGATTGTGAACTTATCATTATGGATGAACCGACAACAGCTCTTGCAAATGATGAAATTGAAGGTCTTTTTGGAATTATGAGAAACCTTAAGGATCAGGGGATTAGTTGTCTGTATATTTCTCATAAAATGCCTGAACTGTTCTCTATTTGTGATACCTATACGGTTTTACGAGATGGGAAGTTTGTTGGATCTGGTAATTTTTCAGACATAGATGAAGAACAGGCCACTACAATGCTTGTGGGAAGAAATCTTTCTCATGAGGCAGTGATTAAACCTGAATGTATTCAAGAAGAGGTTCTTTTTGAAGCACAGCATATAAGTTGCAATAAAGTATTTGATGATGTGAGCTTTTCCGTAAGAAAAGGGGAGATTCTAGCTTTTACTGGGCTATTTGGAGATGGTCGTAGTGAATTGAGTGAGGCCCTTTTTGGAGCACGTTCTATAGATGATGGTTCTATTCTTTTAGGGGGTAAAATACTTAATAACCAGAGTATCCCTCGGATGATAAAGTCGGGGGTATCAATGGTGCCAAGGAATAGAAAAGAGAGATCAATTATTAAGGATATGAGTATCCTAGACAATTTTTCTATGGCTTATTTGACCTCCAAGAAAAAAGGGGTTCATTCTTCACCAAGGTCAGAGGCAAAACGTTTTGAGGTGAGTAAAAAACTTACAAATATCAAAGTTGGGAGCTCTCACAATTATATTACTTCTTTGAGTGGTGGAAATCAGCAAAAAGTAATATTTTCTCGGTGGTTTAGTCTCAATTCAGACGTGTATATCTTAGATAATCCAACACAAGGTATAGATGTCGGTGCAAAATTTGAAATGTATAGACTTATTACCCAGCTAGCAGAGCAGGGGAAAGGGGTTATCTTATTTACTCCTGAATTTTTTGAAATTAACAGAATGGCAGATCGTTGTATTGTTATGTATAAGGGTAAAATGAGTAAAGAGTTCCTTCGACCTGAATTTAATGAGGTTGATATGATGTACTATGCAACGGGAGCTCACCAAAAATCAAAAAAACAGAATAGAGAGGGAATTGAGTATGCGTAGAGTCATTAACATATATAAAAGCGTAGAACTGAAAAGGGTTAAAAACTTTTTTATACATCATAATTATATATTTTCTTTAGTGCTTATGTTGATAATTGGAAGAGTTGCGAGTGATCAATTTTTGTCTTTTGCAAGTTTAATGAATTTGGCAAAATCTTCTGTGTTTATTGGTACTATTGCTTTAGGTATGACTCTAGTAATTATTTCAGGGAATATAGACTTATCTGTTGGGTCTATATTGGGTCTTACCGCAACAATAGGGGTTCTAGTATTTAACAACACCCAAAGTGTAGTGTTAACTCTCATTGCCTGTGTGCTTATGGGAGCATTTTTGGGACTGATAAATGGATTGTTTATTGGAGTTGCCAAAGTTGCTGCTTTTATTGTAACCCTTGCTACCCTTACAGCTTACCGTTCTATGGCTATTCAGTTTGGTCATGGTGGACCACAGATTGTAGAAAATAGTGCGTACTATGAATTTTTACGACCAATTGGATATGGTAAATTATTTGGAGTACCATATTTGGTTATTATATTTGTTTTTCTCACACTGTTTATGTGGTATGTCATGAATCGAACAAAATTTGGAAGATACGTCTATGCAATAGGATCTAATGAGAAAGCAGCAAGACTTACAGGGGTTAGGGTGGAGCTTGTTAAAGTTGCTATCTTTACTATTGTAGGCGCCTTAGTTGGAGTTGCGTCTTTTCTTTATATTACAAGGTATGGATCTGTAGATGTTGCCACTGCAGGAAAAAGTTTTGAGTTAGACGTAATTGCTGCTGTTGCTATTGGTGGTACTTCTATGGCTGGTGGACGAGGGTATATTCAGGGCACATTTTTTGGTGTTATCGTGCTTTACGCTATAGATGCCGTTCTCTCTGCATTTTTGGTGCCAGCTTTTGTAAATGACTTTATCAAGGGAGTCCTTATTTTAGGAGCAGTTCTCCTTCAAAAAATGTTAGATCGATCGGTATCAGAATAGAAAGTTATTATGGTATGATAAGCAAGAGACAGAACAAACCTGTGTCTGCCTCTTGCTTTCCCTAGGTCTCTGTGATACCTTAACCCTATGAAAACTCCAATAACATCTGACCGATTGGGGCCAGAATTTATTCATCAGGTTATTTACTGTATGGAGAATCAAGAGAAAAGGTTTGTACTTGATCTTGATACCCTAGAGTTCCTTGAGTGTGGTCAAGGGGAGCCTCTTGAAGATAGTTGTATTACTCTTCCTCTATGGAAGCCTACTGATGGTTTCCGAATGATGGAGGAGTTTACCCTTTCTTTGGACAACGCTTTTTACAAGGAGAAGCTCCGTAGTGTGATTCAGGAGGGGAGTGGGGTTTTCCGAAATTTTAAAAATGTACTGAAAGAGAGTGGGTGGTTAGAGAAACAGTGGCGTATCTTTAAAAGTCGTTATATGTACCGCATTGTAATGGATTGGGTTAAGGATATTGAAACTCTTCAGGAGATGTTATCTCTAGAGAATGAAGAGCCCCTTGATGATGATCTAGAAATGCTACTTGAGGATTTTACCATAACCTCTCTTGCTACACCTGACTATGATAAGGCTATAGCCTTTCTTCAACATACGGTAAAGGAGTCTCCACACCTTTTTACAGGAGACCCAAAGCATATTTCAGAGTTATCATCCCTTAGTCAGATAACCTTTGTAGTCCGAGATCCTATGGGGGAGATTGTTTCTATTTTTGGGGTATACGCTTATGAGCCAAATCGATATAGAGTACTTTTAGGCGCCCTAGACTGTCGAGTCGATGGAATTGGGCTATGGGAGCAACTTTTTGTCTACGTAAGGGATCACCTTGAGCAGCTAGGAGCCAAAGAGTTTATCACATCAGAGCTTCCGTATAGTGAGTACACCGATAGTACCCTTAGCCAACTCGGTTTTTCCCGAGAGATGGTGAGATATAAAATTGATTTTAAGTAGGAGAGCTCTCTCTTAGCACTCCCAAATACTCATGGCTTTTGCAAATTCCTCGGTGCCCTCTATATTTTGGATACTATGGATAAAATGCCCCTCTTTCTGTTGAGAGGTTGTAATACAGACATCTCTTGCGGGGTAGGGAATCTCCTTAAGGTAGTTGATGGTTACATCCTTAACCTTTGTAAAGTTTGTATCAAGTCTGTCCACTGCCTCTACAATCCAATCCCAGTATACACCATTGGTTACATGCTTATTTGAGTCAAAGTCTCTCACCATAACTGGGAGTTTTAGCGTGTGGAATGGTTCTGCTACAGGTGGAACCTTTTGTGGGTAAATACCTAGTGCTTCCTCTTCTGAGAGTGGCTCAACTCCCCCAGTAAACTGATGAGCTCGTTGGGGGCGTCTTGTCTCTATATGAATAGGGATCCAATAGTTACACCCCTGAAAAAGTATCTTCCCATCTGAGTCCTTTGCTTCAACATCTCGGGTCACATAAAAGCCCTTAGGCTCTCGGATCCATGTAGATAGTTGAATATCTTCCTCAATATGAGGAAGTCGATGAATAACTACCTGAGTTCTACTAATAACCCATCCCACACCTTGCTTCCAGAGCTGCGGCCCAGATACTCCAAAAAATTGAGACTGCACTGCACCCATCTCCTGCATAATAACAGTAAGAGCAGAGGGGTGAAGCTCTGCGGTAGCCCCTACTAAAAAAGATTGTACCTTATAAGTTTTGCTATATATCTTGTTATTCATACCTATTCATAGTATGTTGAAAGAGGAGAACTATCAATGGGAGGATCTTCTTATTATGAGAATTACCGGTGGAAAATATAGAGGGCGAAGAGTTCAGTGCCCTCCTGGGATTATTCGACCTGCTATGGACAGGATGAGAGAGTCGCTCTTTTCTATCTTAGGTTCACTTGAGGGCGATTCTTTCTTAGACCTCTTTTCTGGATCTGGATTAGTTGGTATAGAAGCGGCATCTCGAGGGGCAAACCCAGTTACCCTAGTTGAGATGGATAGGCGTAAGGGACCAGTTATTCGAAAAAACTTAGAATTTGTAGATGAAACAGTTCGCTTGGTACTTTCAGATGCTAAGCGGTATATTAAGGGCAACCACGGTCCATTCTCTATTATTTATGCGGATCCTCCATTCCCTCTTGGAGGTAAACAGGAGTTTGTACAAACTCTCTCACAGACAAACTTACTTGCTCCCAATGGGCTTTTTATTATACACCACCCCGGTGAAGAGCGGTGGGAACTAGAGCAGGGGAGGTTTACGGAGGTTGATAAACGTACCTACGGAAGATCAATCCTTCGATTTTATCGATACACAGAGGAGCTGGAAAAGTAGGTCATTTTTCTATCATTAAGTTAAAACTGAAAATATTGTTTTCCGTTATTGTAAGAGATATCTGCTATAATTTTCTCTAATAGTATTGGATCATTGGGAAACTCTCCATCCTCAACCCATGTTCCAATGAGGTTACAGAGAATCCTTCTAAAATACTCATGCCGAGTGTAGGATAAGAAGCTTCTTGAATCTGTAAGCATACCTACAAAATTTGCTAACATTCCGCAGTTTGCTAGCTGTACCATGTGGTCAATCATCCCTTGCTTATGGTCATTAAACCACCACGCTGAGCCATGCTGGATTTTTCCTCGAGTGGTTTCTGATTGGAAACATCCAATAAGGGTAGAAATTTGTGCGTTATCCATAGGATTTAATGAGTAAAGAATTGTTTTAGGAAGAGTCCCTAGTGTTTGAAGGGCATTGAAGTAAGAAACCATCTCTGTAACAGGTGAGTGGTTGTTTATCGTATCAAATCCGGTATCAGGACCTAATGATGTAAACATAGGTGTATTACAATTTCTTACACAACCATAATGAAGCTGCATAACCCAACCCGCTTGATGGTATGCCGCACCTAGGGACACCATGCAGGCTGTTTTAAACTGAGATATCTCTTCTTCGTGTATTTCTGTTCCGGAAATTCTCCTTGCAAAGATTTTTTCAATCTCTTCAAGTGTATAGGGAGTATATGCGATATACTCTAACCCATGGTCAGAGATACAGCAACCAAGTTGAGAAAAGTAGGTGATACGCTTTTTTAATGCTGATAGCAAACTTTCAAAAGAGTTAATCTCTACTTCTGCTACCTCAGATAGTTTTTTGATATAGGAGAGGTACTCTAGTGATTCTATATTGATAGCTTTGTCAGGACGAAAGGTTGGCCTTACAGAAACCGCAAAAGTTTCATCTTTTGCAATAACCCTATGCCATTCAAGGGAGTCTGTAGGATCATCGGTAGTGCAAATAACCTCAACATTTGAGCGTAGTATTAAGCTTCTTGCGCTAAATCTAGGGTCCTGAATCTGTTCATTGCATAGGTTCCAAATCTTCTCTGCACTCTTTTGAGTCAGGGGTTCAAAGCAATTAAAGTACCGCTGTAATTCTAAATGACTCCAGTGGTAAAGAGGATTCCCGATGAGTACTTCCAAGGTTTCTGCCCATGCAAAAAACTTCTCCTTATCACTAGCATTTCCTGTGATATAACGCTCTTCTATTCCATGACTTCTCATTTGGCGCCACTTATAGTGATCTCCTCCTAGCCATAGTTGGGTGATATTTTCAAACCGCCTGTCTTCTGCTATCTCTTTTGGGTTAATATGGCAGTGGTAGTCAATAATAGGATACGATTTAGCTATCTTATTGTAGAGCTCAATTGAGGTGTTGTTTTGGAGTAGAAAGTTCTCATCCATAAATTGTTTCATATTATCCCCCTGAAAGCCTTATGTATTATACTAGTATACTAATAGCAGAGTGAGAAGTTATCAAGAGTAGCAGAGGGTTTCCTAAAACATTCCAAGCATCTGATCATCAAAGGGTGGGCACCGATCCAGAACATCTTGGATTACCTTATGCTTGGGGGAGAGAAGTCCCGAATCCTCTTGTAGTACTGCAATTGCAGCATGTCTTGCATCCTCAAGCAGTTTTACATCTTTGATCATATCTGCAAAGGTGAGTCGAAAGAATCCCGATTGACGGACTCCCGAAACCTCTCCAGGGCCTCGTATCTCTAAATCTTTTTCGGCAATAGCAAAACCATCTTGCAGCTCTTTCATTGCTATAAGTCGTTCTTTCGCATTATCACTTGGGTTGGATGGACATACCAGAAACATATATCCCTGATCTCCTCCACGTCCTATTCTTCCTCGTAGCTGATGAAGAGAGGATAGTCCAAATCGTTCAGCATGTTCAACAACCATACATGTGGCATTGGGAACATCTACACCAATCTCAATAACACTGGTTGCCACAAGAATATCAATGGTTCCCTTACGAAAATTCTCCATAAGTTCGTCTCGTTCATCCTTTGGAATACGAGAGTGAATCAGTGCAACCTTTCTATGGGGAAACACTTCACTGTTTAGATGTTCATACATGGCCGTTGCATCTTTTAGGTCAAGTGTTTCACTCTCTTCAATCAGGGGGTATACAAAGTAGACCTGGTGACCTCTCTCTATTTCCTTTTCTAATGCACCGTAGAGATTTTGCCTTTTTGATTCTCCCACAAGGTGGGTGATAATCGGTTTTCGCCCTTTGGGTAGTTCCTTAATAATAGATACATCAAGGTCTCCAAAAATACTCATAGCTAGAGTTCTTGGTATGGGAGTTGCCGACATAAGAAGAAGGTTTGGAGATACCCCTTTTTCCATAAGAGCTATTCTCTGCATCACTCCAAACCGCTGCTGTTCATCAATAATAACTAAACCTAAGTTTTTCATAACCACATCTTTTGAGAAGAGTGCGTGGGTTCCCACTATCAGCTGTGCCTCTCCACTGGCTATTGCTTGGAGTGTGGCTTTTCTTGGGGCACCCTTTACGGATCCCGCAAGGTGAGCTATGGTGATTCCTAGGGGTTCAAGAATCTTGTATGCCCCCTGTGCGTGTTGTTGTGCAAGAAGGTCTGTAGGAGCAAGGAATGCAACTTGATACCCCTGTTCAATTAAGTAGAGTGCCGAGATGAGTGCCACAAAGGTTTTTCCCGATCCTACCTCCCCATGTACCAGTCTTCCCATAGGATGGGGGGAACTTAAATCTTCTCGAATATCCTTAAGTACTGACTGTTGATCATTGGTGAGAGAGAAGGGGAGGCTGTCGGTAAGTTTTCTTTCTAATACCCGAGTTACCTTTTTTTTCTGTACCGGCGATGATTCTCTCTGAGCCCGTCGTTTCTGAATAATCAGTTGGAGGTAAAAGAGCTCACAAAAGGCAAGAGATCGGTGGGCCTCTTTTTGATCTTCATAGTTTTTAGGTCTATGGATAGTTTGTAGCGCTCTGTCTTTATCCATAAGTTTGTACTGTGTATGTATATAGTCGGGGAGCTCATTGTCAAAGGATCCCTTGTATTCATCCAGAATAGGAATAATAATCTTTCTCATTTGAAGCTGAGAAAGACCCTCTGTTAATGGGTAGATTGGAATAATTGCTCCAAAAAGCTTTGGCTTTTTTTCACCGTATGGCTCTACTTCAAAGGCTGAGCATTGTAGGGTTCCATACTTTACGGAGAACTCTCCATAGAGGTAGAATTTTTTTCCGACCACCAGAGTTTTATCAAGAAAGTTTCTTCCAAAACAGACAAGCCACCCCTTTGCGGTATTATCTTTTACCTCTACCTTAAGAGTTCGCTGTCTTCCAAATCCAAAGTATTGGTGTTGAACTACCTCAACTATTGTACATATCGGTTTTCCCTCTGAATAGTTCATAAGAGGTACTGGGTGTTTTCTATCTTCATACTCCCTAGGAATATGGGTGAGTGCATGTTGGAGTCCATGAATGCCGAGAGATCCTAACTGCTTTGCCCTAGCAGCGCCTACTCCTGGTCGAGATAGGATTGACTGATTAAGCTCTCCCAGAAACATCCTATGCCCCCCAAACTTCAGTTACCAGAGGGAATGACTGTAACTCATCCATCAATTGGTGAGAGTATTTTACTCGCAACTGGGCAGAAGCCATTACACTGCGGTTTTCTCCCTCTATATGTATATGAAAAGTACAACTTCCTTGGTGGTTAAAGAGAAGGGACCGTAGTTCCTCTAGGTTGCGCTTTGTACACATCTCCATGGGAGCTTTAAGATGAACCTCTGTAAAGTTACGCTCTTTCATTGCATGGGGATCTTCAATTGAGTCTACAAGAAATGACTCTCGCCCCTCTTTTACCTGATAGGTTATGGTGCAACCGATAACCTTTTCTTTTTCTAGTAAATGAGCATTTGCAGCCCATGTTTTTGGAAATACCACTGCCTCAATACTTCCAGAGTAGTCCTCTATGGTAATAAACGCCATGGCATCACCCTTTTTTGTAACAATCTGACGTAGCTCCGATATGATACCAATAACCCCATACTCTTTCCCTGGCTGAAATTTTTCCCTCTCTCCAAGTTTTACGGTAACAACCTTTTCGTACGCCTCTTTATACTCGTCTAGGGGGTGTCCTGAGAAGTAGAACCCCAGGAGATGTTTTTCGTGCTCGAGTTTCTCCCTCTGATCCATCTCCTCAACCTGTTGCATGGCAACAATCTCTACTTCATCAAAAACATCATCCTCCGAATCATCTCCAAAGAGCAATGTTTGTCCATGTTGTTTCATCTGGCGGTTTGCTTCTACATAGTAGATATGTCGCTGGAGGTTCTCTAGTAGGGTGTTTCGAGTCTCCCCAAAGCAGTCCATAGCCCCTGCATAAATGAGAGATTCAAGGGCTCTTCGGTTGAGTACATTTGACTCAATTCTCTGTAAAAAGGTGAGAAGAGAGGTGTATGGACCATTCTCCTCACGCTCCTTAATAATCTCCTCAACCACCGATTCTCCTAGGTTCTTAATACCCTTAAGACCGTAAACAATATCTCCATCAACAACGGAGAACAGTTTTTCCGAGTAGTTGATGGAAGGAGGTCGTACCACAAGCTCCATAGCTTTACACTCACCAATATACTGGGCAAGCTTATCTGGTGAGGTTATCTCATTTGTCAGGTTTGCTGCCATAAACTCGGCGGGGTAGTTTGCTTTCAGGTAGGCTGTTTGGTAGGCAAGTACAGAGTACGCCGCAGCGTGGGATTTGTTAAATCCATATCCCGCAAAGGGTACGAGCATATCAAATATATCATTTGCTAATTTTTTGTCATACCCTTTCTCAACCGCACCATCGACAAACTCAACCTTCATGCGGTCCATCTCTTTGACCTTTTTCTTCCCCATGGCTCGTCGGAGAATATCCGCTTTACCGAGAGAGAATCCGCCAATAATCTGGGCAACCTGCATTACTTGCTCTTGGTATACAATAACTCCATAGGTTGGCTTTAATACATCCGTTAGGTCGGGGTGGGGGTACTCTATAGCTTGCCTTCCATGTTTACACTCAACAAACCGAGGGATGTTTTGCATAGGTCCTGGGCGGTACAGTGCGTTCAAGGCAATGAGGTCCTCTATTGAGTTTGGCTGTGCCTGTTTAAGGATACCCTGCATTCCGGCACTTTCAAACTGGAAAATACAGGTGCTGTGTCCCTTTCCTAAAAGGGTAAAAGTGGGCTCATCATCTTCAGGGATAGTGGTAATAGAAAAATCAATTCCCCTTTTCCGTATGAGCTCTTCACTATGCTTAATAAGGGTAAGCGTTTTAAGCCCAAGAAAGTCCATCTTTACCAAACCACAATCCTCTAGCTGATCCATGGTATACTGGGTAGTTATTGATTGGGTTTTAGGGTCTCGGTAAAGAGGAACAATATCAAGGAGTTCTGTATGCCCGATAACAACTCCCGCCGCATGGGTTGAACAGTGTCGGTTAGACCCCTCTAACACTTCGGAAATTGAAAACAGTTCCTGGTAAAGAGGACCTTTGCTTCGTACTTCAGCCAGCTTTGGTTCTATATCCATAGCCTTTTTTATGGTCATCTTAGGGTCCATAGGGATAAGCTTTGCAATCATATCTGACTCTGCATAGGGAATATCCATAGCCCGCGCAACATCCTTAATAACTGCCCGTGCTTTCATGGTTCCAAAGGTGATAATTTGTCCTACCCGAGACTCTCCATACTTATCACTTACGTAATCAATTACCTCTTGCCGTTGTTCAAAGCAGAAGTCAATATCAAAGTCTGGCATAGACACTCGCTCGGGATTAAGAAATCGCTCAAAGAGGAGTTGATATTTTAATGGGTCTATATCGGTAATTCCCAGAGCGTAGGCTACAATGGACCCCGCACCAGACCCTCGTCCTGGTCCTACGGGAATCTTATTAACCCGAGCATAATTGATAAAATCCCATACAATAAGAAAATATCCCGTAAATCCCATGGAGATGATAATATTAAGCTCAAAATCCATTCGTTGAATAATCTCTTCTGTTACATCGGAGTATCTGTTAGATAGTCCCTCTTTTGTCAGGTGCTTGAGGTACTCATCGGGATTATCAAATCCTTGGGGAATCCCATAGGCTGGAAGCATTGGCCCGGGAAGCTCTATTTCCAAGTTACTACAGAGCTCTGCCACCTTTAGGGTATTTGTAAGAGCCTCTGGAGTTTTTGGAAACAGCTCAGCCATCTCCTCTTCACTCTTTAGGTAGAAGTGATCTCCAGGGAATCTCATTCTGTTAGGATCATTTCTCTTTCTATTTGTTCCAATACAGAGAAGAATATCTTGGGCTACGTAGTCCTCTTGATTTACATAGTGAATATCGTTGGTTGCTACTAGGTCTATTCCTGTCTCTTTTGATATTCTCTTTACCCCTTCATTAACCTTCTCCTGTTCTGCAATAAAGTGGTTTTGCATCTCTAAAAAGAAGTTACCCTTGCCGTAAAGTTCTTGAAAGGCTAGGGCCTGCTCTTTTGCTTCCTCATACCGATCCTTGGTAAGGAGATATGCAACCTTACCTGCAAGGCAGGCGGAGAGACATACAATGTGGTCACTGTACTTCTCTAGGGTCTCCCAATCTACACGAGGTCTATAGTAGAACCCTTCGGTGTATCCTAAAGAGGATATCCTCATAATGTTTTTATACCCTTCGTTATTCTTTGCAAGCAAGATCAGGTGAAAACTCTCTCGTTCTCCATTGGCATTTCTTTTCCTATCAAATCGCGATCCATCTGTAACATACACCTCACAACCGACAATTGGAGTTATCTCCTGATTTCGGCACTCCTGATAAAACTTAAGTGCCCCAAACATATTTCCATGATCAGTAATGGCTAGGTGTGTCATTCCGTATGATTTAGCCTTTGCCACCATGTCTGGAATCTTCGCCGCTCCATCAAGAAGAGAGAAATCTGTATGATTGTGTAAGTGTACAAAATTTGCCATAAAAACCTCGGCTCCTATCATATCAAAATACCTCTTTTGGGGCTAGTGTTGGAAGAAATTTAATTGGGAGTTCTGGTTGCTCCTTGTATCTCATCTTATAATTCAAAATATACAACGGTTTGAGTGTGGAGATTTGGTTGTGTAGTCTAAAATGATAGGTAAAATCTTTGAAAATTTCTTTTTTCCTATAGGATATGGGAAAAAAAGGTTGTACTATATAGGTATGAGAAAAATAACTTTAGATTTTAGAAGTGATACGGTTACAAAACCAACCAAAGAGATGTATGAAGCTATGATGCAGGCTCCTGTTGGAGATGATGTGTATGGAGAAGATCCTACGGTTATTGCCCTAGAGGAGTTAGGTGCAACTATAACAGGAAAGGATTCAGCTCTCTTTCTCCCTAGTGGTACTATGGGAAATTTAACAGCTGTTCTTACACACTGTGGTAGGGGAGATGAGATTATTTTAGAGGAGTACTCTCACATTTTCCTTTATGAGGTTGGTGGTATGGCAGCCTTAGGAGGGGTGATGCACCACCGAATACCATCAAAATTTGGTTCTTTTGATCCTCAACATATTGAGAACGCTATTCGTCCTGATGGGCTTTCTCTTTATCCCGAGACAAAACTTATCTGTGTTGAGAACACCCATAATTATCACGGAGGAAGGGTAGTTCCAGAGTGTACCCTCCAGTCTATTGATCGGGTTGCCAAAGATCACAATTTAAAAGTACATACCGATGGTGCACGTATTTGGAATGCCTCGGTGGCAACTGGAAAAACTCCAGCCGAATTACTTAGATATACCGATAGTGCAATGGTTTGTTTATCCAAGGGGCTTGGTGCTCCTGTGGGTTCTCTCCTAGTGGGAGATAAGGAATTTATTGCAAAGGCACGACGACAACGTAAAATGGTTGGAGGTGGAATGCGACAGGCTGGAGTTATTGCTGCCGCTGGTATAGTAGCCCTTCAGAGTATGATTGATAGATTGGCGAATGATCATAAAAAGGCAAAAGCTATAGCCGAAGGACTTGCTAAGTTACCGAAAGTATCTATTGACTCAAATAAGGTAGAAACCAATATTCTTATCTTTCAGACACCTAGCTTAGACGCTTCTCAGGTAGTAGAACGGTTTGCCTGTGAGTTTGGTATAGGGGTATCTATGATGGGTCCTAAAAATATTCGTATTGTTACTCACAAGGATATTCCTGAAGATGGGGTAGGTACCTTTTTAGATGCTGCAAAGGTTATATTGGGGTAATGTATGAAAAAGTATGTTCTTACCATACTCATGGTTCTATCCTTTGGTACCTTTGTAAGTGGAGCGGGAGCTCTATTTTTTGATGATATTCAGGAGTTGTCTCCTGAATCTACGGTATCCCTTGTTACTGCTGGGCCAGGTACTGCTGCACATACGATTTTTGGACACACCTTTATTCGTATCCAAGATCCACTGTATAACTTAGATGTTATGGCAAACTATGGGGTATATAACCCAAACCAAGATAACTTTTATCTTAAGTTTCTTGATGGTACCGCAGAGTACTCTGGAGAGTTACAGGATAGTAGGGGAACCATAGCCGCATACACCTACTATGATGTAGATTTAGTTCAGCAGGATCTTCGTATGACAGAGGCACAGAAAAATAAGCTTTTAGGACTTATTCAAGAGAGCCTTTTACCAGAAAACAAGTATTATCGGTATGATTTCTTTTTTGATAACTGCTCAACCCGTGTTCGAGATCTTTTGAATGAAGCCACCGATGGGGCTATTATTCCTGATGGGGCAGATGGGCAGGGGCGTACAATCCGATGGTGGATAGACTCAAAGTCTCTTCCCGGTTATCCCTATTATGACTATGTGTACGATCTTTTTCTTGGAAGAGAGGTTGATCAAGTGGCATCCTATACCGATGAGATGTTTCTACCTGATATGCTTTTTCAGGGTGTTGCCAATGGAGGATTGGTTGTTGATGGAGTGACGTATCCATTGGTTATACAAACATTTTCACTTAACAATATTGAACGCAGTAAGGTAGATGCCTCCTTGTGGCAGTCTCCTACTTTCTGGTGGTGGATGATTTTTACTCTTACATTAGTTGGAGTTTTTTACTCCATTGTTGCCCAGAAGGGGAGAAAAGCACTTTTGTCCTTTCTTATTTTTTACCTAGCCCTACTTGGTATCCTTGGATTAATTTTTCTCTTTGCCCAATTTTTCTCTCTTCATACGGTTACTCATAATAATATACAGATATGGTGGATGTGGCCAACACACCTTCTTTTTGCTTTAGGAGTTTTTATAAAGAGACTCCATAGAATTACCCGATACTACTTACTTCTATGGATTGTATCTATTGTTGCGGTTGCAATATATATGATTATTGTATACCCAGTAATGGGAGCATTTTTCCCAATGCAGCTTACTGGATTAATTCTTGCTATCTGGTACCTTTTAGGAGGGGAGCGGCGTCGTTCTTAAATAACTGAGAAATAAAAAACCTCCCAATACGGGAGGTTTTTTATTTGTGTGTGTATTACACACTTATTAACTTGCGCTTAGAAGAACCAGTTAATAAGAAAGAGAACTGCAACTATATAGGTAAATGGAGGAATCTCCTTGGCTTTACCGGTAAGTAGTTTAAGCACTACAAATGATACAACTCCCCATGCAATACCTTCAGAAATACTATATGCCAGAGGCATCATAACTAGAGTAAGGAAGGCTGGAAGAATTGTGGTAATAGAACCATGTCTCCAGTCAATATCAAGAATTGGGGACATCATAAACACTCCTACCATAATAAGTGCTGGTGCCGTAGCTGCTCCAGGAATGAGTAGGAATACTGGTGCAAGAAAAATTGCGAGAAAGAAAAGTACTGCAGTGGTAAGCGCTGTGAGTCCAGTTCGACCACCAGCCTCAACTCCAGAAGCACTCTCTACATAGGTAGTTACTGTACTGGTTCCTAACAGAGCACCTGCGGTGGTACCAATAGCATCTGCAAGAAGAGCTTGCTTAACACGTGGAATTTTACCATCTTTATCTATCATACCAGCTTTTGTACTTACTCCTACCAGAGTTCCAACGGTATCAAACATATCAACCATTAAGAAGGTAAATAGAATAGTAATAAAGTCCAACCACGCTTTTCCAGTAGAGGGGAATTCAAGCTTAAAGGCTACCTCTCCAAGGGCTGCAAATCCATCAAGAGGGTTTCCAAAAGAGAATCCCTTAATAGGAGTTACACCGTTAAACATTCCCACTATGGTTGCCACAATAATACCAATAAGAAGAGATCCCTTTACCTTGAAAGCGTGAAGTACTGCCATAACTAGAAGCCCTACAACTGCAACAAGTACCGTAGAGTTAAGAAGGGTCCCATGGGTTACAAGTGTTGCCATATCGTCAACAATAATACCAGCTCCCTGTAGACCAATAAAGGCGATAAAAAGCCCAATACCTACGGAAATAGCCTTTTTAATGTCCTGGGGAATACAGTTAATAATAGCCTCTCGCACATTAAAAAAGGTAAGAACAATAAAGATCAGTCCTTCAACGAATACGGCGGTAAGTGCTAATTGCCAACTATACCCCATTCCTATTACAACACTAAAGGCAAAGAATGCGTTTAACCCCATTCCCGGTGCCAGTGCAAAAGGAAGTTTAGCAACAAGTGCCATAACCAAAGTGGCAATACACGATGCAATGGCGGTTGCCATAAATACACCGGTAGTATTCATTCCTGCTGCACCCAAAAGATCTGGGTTTACAATAAGAATGTACGCCATGGTAACAAAGGTGGTAATACCTGCAATTACTTCTGTACGTACGGTAGTGCCATGCTTCTTTAATTCAAAAAACTTCTCCATATCTACTCCTTGTCTTGATGATTTCCTGAAAATAATTTTATCACCTTTTAGAGTACAATGCAAGGAAAAACTACAACAGAGCGCAACAGGTGCGCCCTATTACAAGAAAAAGTGTATTTTTTTCAAGCTTTTTTGCAAAAAATATCTTAGCTAATAGCTTTATCTGCAAGAGTTTTGTAGTAACCTCCTTGAGCAATGAGCTCCTCATGGCTCCCTGACTCAAGAATTTTCCCATAACGCATCACGTAGATGGTATCTGCTCCTGTAATGGTTGAGAGTCTGTGTGCTATCATGATAGTGGTTCTATTTTTACTAAGCTCCCAGAGAGACTCTTGTATTAATCGTTCGGACTCATTATCTAAGGCACTGGTAGCCTCATCAAGAATAAGGATTTCTGGATTCTTTAAGAACACTCTGGCAATAGATATCCGTTGTTTCTGCCCTCCCGAAAGAAGAACACCCCGTTCTCCTACTAGTGTATCTAATCCCTTAGGAAGAGACTGGATAAAGTCCGCTAAATTTGCACTTGTAACAGCCTCCCATAGCGCTTCTTCAGTTGCATTGGGAGATCCGTATAAAATATTCTCCCGTATGGTACCATCAAAAAGGAACACATTTTGCTGTACAATTCCGATTGCCTGACGAAGACTCTCCTGTTGAACTCCCTGAATGTTTTGGCCATCTATGGAGATAGTACCCTGTTCAACTTCGTAGAATCGGGGAATTAGCGAGACTAGGGTAGACTTACCGGCACCGGATTCTCCCACCAGAGCAACTCTCTCTCCCTTACGGAGGTGAAGGTTTATGCCTTGAAGTACAACCTCCTTCGTTGTATCATATTGAAAACGGAGGTTCTCTATCTTGATTTCTCCTCCCCCTGGAATAAAAGGAACAGCATGAGGAGGGTCCTGAATATCTGGTTGAGTATCAATAATCTCTATAAATCGTTCAAACGAGGCAATACCTTGCTGGAGCTGTTCTGTAAAGCCAATAAGGCGGTTAATAGGGGGAAGTATAATTCCTACATAGAGAATAAATGCTAACAGATCTACCACCTCTATGGATCCTTTATAGATGAGGAAAGCTCCTCCCGCAACTACGCAGAAGTAGTATATTTCTCTGAGGAATCCAATAACCGAGTGGAATGTAGCCATTCTTTGGTACATATTCTCTTTTGCCTTTTGAAAGTTTTTATTTGTATGGTGGAACTTCTTTTTTTCTAAGTTTTCATTGGCAAAGGACTTTACCTCACGAATACCCATAACCGAGTTCTCTACGGCACTATTAATTTCAGCAACCTCTTTTCGTACCTTTCGGAAACCCTGGCGCATTCTTTTTCCCATAACAATACCCCATATAAGCATAAGGGGGAGGGGGATAAGTGATATAAGAGCTAGGGGAACACTAAAAAAGAACATAACAATATAACTTATTACAAGAATAACTAGAGATATAATAAGATCCTCTGGGCAGTGGTGGGCAACCTCGGAGATAATATTTAAGTCATTAGATATTCGACTCATGAGGTGTCCTGTTTTAGTCTTATCAAAGTAGCTAAATGATAGTTTCTGGATGTGAGAGAACATATCTTTTCTCATATCCGCTTCAATTCGTACCCCCATAACATGACCCCATTTTACTCGAATGTATGTTAAAATAGCAGTTATAACGTAAATTGAGAACATTACTGCAAGGGTTATAATAATAGCTTGAATATTTCCATTTGGAATATATGCTCCAACTAGCTCTCTTGTGAGAAAAGGAAAGAAAATAGAGAGAACCGAAGTAATTACCGCACACCCCATATCTAAGGCAAAAAGCCACTTATGAGGTTTATAATAAGAGATAAATCGTTTAAACATGAGGATACCTTATCACGAGAAGAAATAAAGCTCAATATGGGAGATCAAAGTTTAGGAAGGAGTACAGAATATTCTCCTTTGATTCAGTTTCTCATTGGTTGAAGGGTGTGCTGAGTAGTTCTCTTTCCCCCTTGCAAAAAACCTTGTAAAATCGTATTCTAATACAATACTATTCTCGGAGCAAAATATGAGTAATAATAACGATCTATTAGATACCCTAAGACACTCAACTGCCCACATTATGGCAGCAGCGGTGGTGAAACTATTTCCCGGTACCAAGGTTGCCATTGGTCCAGCCATAGAAGATGGCTTCTACTACGATTTTGACCTACCAACAACCTTAGTTCCTGAGGACTTAGAGAGAATCACCCAGACTATGCATGAACTCCTTGGGGAGGATCGCTCCTTTGAACGAGAGGTTGTAAGCCGAGAGGAAGCGAAAAAACTTTTTGCCCAAGAACCCTATAAGCTTGAGCTTCTTGAGGCAATTCCAGAGGGAGAAGAGGTATCTCTCTATAGGGTAGGAGATTTTGTGGATCTCTGTCGAGGACCCCATGTGGAGTCTACCAAGGAGATTCGAAAGGATGGTATTAAGCTTACCTCTATTGCAGGAGCTTATTGGAGAGGAAAAGAGACCAATCCCATGCTTACCCGAATTTATGGAACCGTTTGGAAGAATGGAAAAGATCTACGACTTCACTTGAAACACCTAGAGGAGATGGAGAAGCGTGACCACCGTAAGTTGGGTAAAGAGTTAGAGCTGTTTTCTCTCCATGAAGAGGCTGGTCCTGGACTGGTGTACTGGCATCCTAAGGGAGCTAAGATTCGTCAAATTATTGAAGATACTTGGAGAGATAAGCACAATCGAAACGGTTATGATATTGTGTATACTCCTCATATAGGAAAGAGCTGGCTCTGGGAGACCTCCGGCCACCTTGATTTTTATAAAGAGGGAATGTACCCCGCAATGGAGATGGATAAGTCCGATTACTACGCAAAGCCGATGAACTGTCCTTTTCATGTTATGATCTATAAGACAGGTAAACACTCTTATAGAGAGCTTCCATTTCGATGGGCTGAACTTGGTACGGTATACCGATATGAAAAAGCGGGAGCCCTCCATGGACTTACTCGAGTAAGAGGATTTACTCAGGATGACGCTCACCTTATCTGTACTCCAGATCAGATGGATGAGGAGATTTCACGTGTGCTTAAGTTCTCCCTTGAAATGCTAGAAATGTTTGGTTTTAAGGATTACGATATTTATATCTCTACCCAACCAGAAAAGTGTGTAGGTGCAGCTGAGCACTGGGATGCCGCAATAGCAGCTCTTAAAAAATCTGTTGAATCGGTGGGGCTCTCCTACAAAATTGATGAGGGTGGTGGGGCCTTTTATGGGCCAAAAATTGATATCAAGATTAAAGATGCCCTTCGAAGAGAGTGGCAGCTTTCAACCATTCAGTTTGATTTTAATCTCCCAGAGCGTTTTGATATGACCTACGTAGACTCTGATAACAGCGAAAAACGTCCTTACATGATTCACCGAGCACTCCTTGGGTCCATTGAACGATTTTTTGGAATTCTTGTAGAGCATTATGGTGGAGCTTTCCCACTATGGCTTGCTCCTGAGCAGGTGAGAATTATTCCTGTGGCAGATAGTTTTGTACCTTATGCAAAAGAGGTTCAGGAGCATCTTCAGCAGCAGGGATTTCGGGTAACCCTTGATAACAGCACTGATCGTCTCAATGCTAAGATTAGAAAAGGGGAGAAAGAGAAAATTCCTTGCCAGCTTATTCTTGGAGAGAAGGAGGCTGAGTCGCGGGCTGTTTCTATGAGATTACGTGGAGGAAAACAGCAGAACGGAGTTTCTTTAGAAGATTTTACCAGTTGGATACACACCCATGTTGCAGAAAAGCGAACTGAGGAGACTCCTTATGAGTAAGAGCAATCCAATAGAGCAACTCCAAGCGATTGACAAGAGAGAGGCTCTCTGGTCGAGTATTATGAGTGTTCTCTCTTGGGATATGGAAACTGAGATGCCCGTAGCGGCATCTCCATGGAGGGGTGAACAGCTTACCCTTCTTACGGAGCATGGGCTTGAACGACTTATGGATCCTGCACGCAAGCAACTTTTTGATGATCTCGGTTGTACCCCAGAGAACCCATGTGGTACTGTTGCTAAAACCGACGTAGAGCGAGCTTTAGTTAAGGGTCATTATCAATATTATACAAAAACAGTTAAGTTGCCTAAGGAGCTTCTGTTGGAGATGTCCCAACATCAAGTGGCTTCTCAGCAGGTGTGGGTTGAAGCCCGGGAGAAGAGTGATTTCTCTCTTTTTGAGCCGTACCTAACAAAGACCGTTGATCTTCTACGGAAAAAGGCGGAAATTTTAGGATATACAGACCACATCTACGATGCACTCTTAGATGACTATGAAGAGGGACTTACTGCAAAAGAGGTTACCCGTGTATTCCAAGAGATGAAAGAGTATCTTGTAGATCTCTACAGGAGGCTTGAAAAGGTAGACCAGGGAAGTAATTCGGTTCTTTACAAGGAGTATGATAAGGCAAAGCAAGATATTTTTGGACGAGAGATTGCTAAAGATATGGGCTTTGACTTTAGTCGTGGTGTAATGAAAGAGTCGGTTCACCCCTTTACTAATGGAGTAGGGGTGTGTGATACTCGTTTCACTACCCGGTATACAGAGCCCAGTGTAAGTAGCCCTCTTTTTAGTACAATCCATGAGACAGGACACGCACTCTATGAGCAGGGGTATGCAAAAGAGCTAGAGGGGACTACGCTTGCAGGTGGTCACTCACTCTCTATTCACGAGAGCCAGTCTCGGTTTTGGGAGAATATTATTTGTCGTTCTCAGGAGTTTTGGAACTGCTACTACCCACGGTTTCAGGAGCTGTTTCCAGAGCAGACAAAGGGTGTCTCTGTGAAAGATTTTTATCGAGCGATTAACCGTGTTGAGAGTTCAATGATTCGGGTTGATGCCGATGAAGTTACCTACGGATTACATATTATTTTACGGTTTGAGTTAGAGATGGCTCTTATTGCTGGAGAGTTAGAGGTAAAGGATCTTCCCAGTGCGTGGAATAGCAAAATGGAAGAGCTTCTTGGGGTGATCCCTGCCAACGATGCGGAGGGTGTACTTCAGGATGTACACTGGCCATGGGGTATGATTGGATATTTTCCTGCCTACGCCTTAGGAAATCTATATAGCGCTCAGTTTTATGAGAAAATGGTTTTAGATATTCCTGAGTTACCTCAGTATATAGAGCAGGGAAACCTTACTCCCATTACCGATTGGCTACGTACCAATATTCATCAACATGGAAGTGTGTATACTGCGGGAGAGTGTATTGAGAGAGTTACAGGAAAGCCTCTCTCCGTGGAACCTTATAAACGGTACCTAGAGAAAAAATATGGAGAGTTGTTTCTCTCCTAGTCACATTAAAAATTTTGAAATAAAGAGGAGGGCTGTTTAACAGCCCTCTTTTATTTTACTAGTCCGAAAGGCCAGCCCTGAATACCTCCAAAGTCATACACCTTTGTATACCCTAGGGCAATCAGTTTTTTTGTACCCGCTTGGCTTCTCATTCCACTTAAGCAGTGAACAAGCAAAGGTTTATCTTTATCCGGTGCAGCCTCTGTTATCAGATTTTCTAATCCCGCAAGGGGGATATTCTTAGCCCCTTCAATATGAGCCTCTGCGTATTCGTAGGGCTCTCGGACATCAATAATAGTAACCCCCGAATCTATAAGATCTTTTGCCTCTTTATGACTAATTTTTGTATACATTTTGCCTCCTCCTTTTGTTTGTTTTACCAAAACTAACACTATACAGAGTATGATAACTCCCAGTAGAACCCACACTGTGTCCTCCTATGAGCAGACTGCTGCTCTAAAAAGGGCTACAGACTGAAAAACCAATCCGTAGCCCCTATATTATAAACTTATCCCTTAATCATCTAAAAAGAGATTTGTTTTTGGGTCATGGTTATATCTCATAACATTTACCAAGAAAATCTCAATCTTATTTACAAGGTTTGGTGGAATCTGATCTCCATCTACCTCAATAGAGATTGTTGGGTATCCCTGCTCACGAGCCCATGGAGTGTAAATACCCTCAATAACTCGTCCAATAAGACAGGCAAATGGAGCAATATTTACTACACCGGAATATCCGTGTTCTTTAGATATACCTGCAACACCGCTGGAAACAACTATCTCAGAGTTGAGCTCTAAGTTAACAAACTCATTTTTTGCAAGCTCCATAGCCTCATCCATGTGTCCAGCTTCTGGTGGAAGTAGGTTAGAGGGTGCAAGAGCTTTCCACGCTTTTTTCTCCTGCCGATGCTTCCATTTTTGCTCAATCTTAAGGGTTATGAGATCTCTCATAGGTTTAGAAAAGAGTCTTTTAAGTGGATGAACCAGCTTGAGTTTTTTGGTGTAGTCATACTTTCTTACAAAGTCTAAGTAGTGGATCCACTCCGCAATTCCTGATACCTTTACCAGTACCCCTCGTTTACTTATGGTTTCCACAAGCTCATTTACCGCAAAATCATCTCGTCGTACGTAGATCTCTCCTACCACCAATACCCGAGGAACTTCGGTAACCGATTTCTTGAGTGGAATAGTGGCAACTTTTTTTCCTAACTCATGAGCATGTTTATACAGTTTTTTAGGATCCTGGGCAATTTGCTGAATAAGCTCCTTTCTCCACTCCATGTACTGCTCTGTTGCCTTAGGCCTATCTTCTGCACAAACTCGTAGTGCATACTCTATATCTTTTATGTAGTCACTTAGAGCAAGCCCTTTCCACATATATTTTGAAAAACCGGGACCCAGTTCGTTATATGAGTTATCCGCACTCAGGGTGAAAATAACCACATTTTCTACACGGAGATCCTTAAAAAGGTTTTCGTAAAATACGTAGTACTGTCCTGTTCTACATGGACCTGTAGTAATAGGGACAAATACAAGATATATCTCATCTTTTCGATACTGGTCTGATTCTAGAAATTTGAGAATACTTCCCAATACCAACTGCGCAGGGATACACTCTTTTCCTGAGGAGTGCATACGAGCTAGATGTAGTGTTCTTGCATCTGCCGTTGGGAATGGTTGTGCCTGAATTCCTGTGGTTGAGATAAATGCAGACATAAGTTCTGTTGCAAAATCTCCCATGTTTGCAAGCATCAATTTTACCCTAGGGTTATTACGTATTGGAATTTTCTCATCGGTGAACTTATTGTGCACGTACACATGCTCGTCCTCCGTAGAAACAAAGGATAATCCATTGTCATACCGCTCTTCTTTCTCTTTTTTCTGAAGATTGTACCCCTCAATAATATCAAGGAACGCCTCAATTCTTGTGTCGATTCCCGCATCCGCAGAGTGGGAATCCAGCTCAAGTACTAAGAACGGTTTTGTTCCCATCTGCCACTTGAGGTAGTGGAGGAGGAATGAATCTGGAGCACAGGAGAAGTTTGTTATGTAGGTAACATAGATATTTGGTTCATCCTTAACAATCTCTACAGCCTTCATATCCTGTTGCCCGTAGTACCAGTACATGTTTGGATAAATTTCCTCATCTCCTATGGGAAGCATATCAAATGGAATTACTGTGTAACTTCTCGAGGTGAATTTTCTAGGTATTCCCATGTTTGCATCTGGAGTAAAGGCGTTATAAGGTCGTCCTAAAAGAGCAATAACCGGTTGATCTAAAGTTTTTGCATGGGCAAGAGCTTCCACTCCCATGGCTCGCAGTTTCTGAGCGTACTCATCCTGCATTGACTTAGCCTTTGTAAAGGCTTTAGTAATAAGGTCACTAGGTTTTCCTAGTTGCTGACCAATCTCCTGGAAGAACTCCTCCGCCTTTTTATCTCCAAACTTAAAGGTAATAACCGGTGATAAAATTTTCTCCTCTGGAATTTCAGGGAAAGCCTTTTTTATGTAGTAGGGGAGACTCTGGGTAATAGGACAAAAGTTAGCGTGAACATCTTTTTCATAACTCTCCATATCTCTATAGTGGGGAACAAAGATGTAATCGCACCCTTTCTTCATAATGTTTTGTACCGCTCCGTGGGCAATCTCCGCTGGGAAACAGTAGGCACTTTCAGTCTTGGCAGAACCCTCAGGATCAACCTCATCAGAGAGTACAGTTTTTATTCCTAGCTCATGGAAGAACCAGCTATAAAGAGGGTAGAGTGAGTGTACCGAAAATGAAAGAGGAATTCCCACGGTAATAGGACTATCCTCTACTGGTGGGGCTCCACACTCCTCAAAAAGTAGGTGGTTTCTTTTATCTACATAATTAATAGGAGGGTGTTCTGTATCAACCTTCTTTCGAATGTTTGCATACTTATTACATCGACCACCAAACATGTATTGGGAACCGGAAACTTGAAGTCTCTGAATAGGGCAGTAGTTATCACACGCCTTACAGGTAAACTCTCCGTTATAAGAGATCTCTCTCTCAATAAGCTCATCAATGTCCCACTCGCCCCAATCAAGGAATCCTTGATCCGCCTTCTCTTGTGCTAAAAGCCCAACTCCAAAACATCCCATAAGCTCTGGACTAGGAGGTACAATAATCTCCTTTTGGAGAAGTAGTGCAAAAGCTAGAGGAACCGCTGGGTTCTTTGCTACACCACCTTGAAGAAAAATATGGTTTCCTATAGTTCTGTTTCCAATTACTCGGTTTAGGTAGTTAGAAACAATTGAAGCAACAATACCCGCAGTGATATCCTCTTTTGAGGCACCCTGCTGAATAGCTTTTCTAATGTCTGAGTTAATAAAAGCAGAGCAGTGCTCACCAAACTTAAGTGGACTTTTTGCCTGCATCGCAATAGGTCCAATATCTACGGCGGATCCAATATTAAGATCTCCCGCAGCGGACTCCTCAAGGAATGAACCAGTTCCTGCAGAACAGGCCTCATTCATGGCGTAATCAATCGGTACTCGGTTTTTAAGGAGGATATACTTTGCATCCTGACCACCAATCTCAAAAATAGTATCTACCGATGCATCAAAAAAAGCTGTACCCTTTCCATGGGCAATAATCTCATTGTACACCCCTTGGGTTTCTGAAAATACACCTAAGATCTCTCGTGAAGAACCGGTAGTAGCTACTAGGTTAATGGTAATATCAAATGAACCTAGATGTTCTATTACCTGCTTTTTGAGCTCCTGTAGACACCCCTTGAGAGCTTTAACAGGATCACCATGGGTTCTTCCATAGTGCTGAGCAACAATCTCAGATGTTTCACGATCAATAAGACACGCCTTGGTGGTGGTAGACCCTCCATCAATACCGAGTATGTATGAGTGACCAGCCTTTGGTACCCCAAAGTGTTCATCAACTCGCTTTACTAAATGCTCCACCTTTGAAAATGGCTCAAGCCGAGGGTATTTTACCCGACTCTCAGAGAATATTTCGTCTCCTTTTTTGAGAGCTTCTCCCATTTCTCCTGCTAGGAGTGAAGCTCCTAGCGCTTCAAACCAAGGGGCAGAATTGGGGACAATATATGTAACTTCAGGTAAAATCTCCTTAAGGAATCTAAGGATGTGTCTGTTCTTAGTAACACCACCCGCAAGAAGTACATTCCCCGAAGATATTTTGGACCGCTTCAAGAAGTCAGATATCTTCACTGCCATCACATAACTTAAGGATAGAACAATGTCCTCTTTTGTCGCTTCATTTTTATTAAGACGGTGGGTACAATCACTTTTCATAAATACAGAACATCTGCTTGATAGGGGAAGCACTCGGTGTTCTTCAGACACTTCATTCACATGGTCTAATGTAAGGTTCATTCTACCAAGCTGTTGCTTAAAGAACTCACCAGTACCAGAGGCACACTTGTTTCCTGATAAACTTCCATTGATTGATCCATTCTCAATAACGTAGAGGATCAGATCCTCTCCACCAACACTTACAACCGCATCTACAGGCTGTTCTATAGTTTGTAATGCTCGCTCAATACAGATAGGCTCAATCACCGAAGGAAGGTTAAAAAGGTATCGACCCTCGGTTCCTGTGACCAAAGTTTTGTACTCATGTAAATCTATATTTCCAAGAATTTGTTTAATCGCCCGTGGGACATCGCCATCGTGAGGAATCACACTGGTATGCACAACCGTGTTATTATCAGTTTCCACAAGTTTTAAACTTGAGGCTCCTACGTTGATTCCAATAGTTTTATTCATAAATATTAACTCTCCACTTTTTACACTTAATAAACAAATATATATATAATAGTGACTCCTGTAAAGTGTGAAGTAGTGCTTTTAGTACAATCCTTAGCTGGTATGGTTAAGAGGAAAAGTTAATTCATTTCTGTCTGTGTGATATTTTATGTATATTAGTTCTCTATGAGTATGAGTACTGTCGGGATGTATCTATACACTGTCCCATTTTGACACAGTGCTTATGAGATGTAGTAGAAATATACCGTGGTTTTCTCGTGAAAAAATTGGCACAGGATTTGCATTAACCTTTGTAGGAGGAATAGTATGAATCAATCGTATACTCGTGAGTTACAACAAATATTACAGCAGGCTAGTTATACAGCCAAGGCGAAGCACCATGGATCAATAGGAGTACCCGCCTTTTTGATAGCATCCTTAGAACCTGAGAGTGGAACTTTAGGTACGCTATTAACAGGTTTACAAGAGAGAACCACCGTTACTCTAAGTTGGTTTAAGGGAGAGGTAGAGCAGGCGTTAAACAGTACGCCCAAGGTGTATGGAGATGATCTTTCACTCTCCGTAACTGGTGAACTACAAGAGCTGTTTCAACGGGCAGAACGGATTACACAAGAGGGAGCACAGCAGGGAAGTAGAGCCATAGGGGTGGAACATCTTTTCGTTGGTCTTATCCAGTCAATGAACTCTCTTGGGGTGGCATTACGGCAGAAAGGAGTTACCGAATCTCTTGTTAAGGAGTTACTCCCAGAGGCTTTACAGAAACGGAAGGTACCTGGTGGAGAAGAGGGGGAGGCAGAGGGTTCTCCTCTGGAGAAATTTTGCCGTAACCTTACGGAGCTTGCACGTAATGATAAACTTGATCCTGTGATTGGACGAGATGAGGAAACCCGAAGGGTAATGCAAATTCTTTCTCGGAGAACAAAAAACAACCCAGTTCTTATTGGTGAAGCGGGGGTGGGGAAAACTGCTGTTGTTGAAGGACTTGCAGTACGAATAGCTCGGGGAGATGTTCCAGACTCTCTTAAGGATAAGGATCTCCTCACCTTAGATTTAGGAGCACTTGTGGCTGGGGCAAAATATCGGGGGGAGTTTGAAGAGCGACTTAAGGGAGTTATGAAGGAGGTTGAGCAGTCCGATGGTAGAATTATTCTGTTTATTGATGAACTGCACACTCTTGTAGGAGCTGGAGCTGCGGACGGTGCTTCGGATGCATCAAACCTTATGAAACCTATGCTAGCTCGTGGGGCATTACGAACTATTGGAGCAACCACCCTAGATGAGTACCGACAGTATATAGAGAAGGATAGTGCCCTTGAAAGAAGGTTTCAGTCGGTCTACGTTAAGGAACCCTCCGTGAAAGATGGTATTGCAATACTTCGAGGTCTTAAAGAGCGGTATGAGGTTCATCACGGTGTACAGATAGAGGATAGTGCTCTTGTTGCTGCGGTAGAGCTATCTCATAGGTATATTCCTTCTAGGTTTCTTCCCGACAAAGCTATAGACCTTATGGATGAGGCTGCAAGTCTATTAAAAATGGAGATTGAGAGCCAACCCATAGAGATAGACCGACTAGATAGAGAGATCCTGCAATTGGAGATAGAGAAAAAGGCTATATCCTCAGAGAAGTCTCCATCAAAAGAGTCCAAAGCAAGGCTCCAAGAGGTTGATGCTCATTTATCTGATCTCAAAGATAAGCGTGATAAACTTATGGGACAGTGGTCTCAAGAGAAAGGTCTTATAGAGCAGTTACAGAATGCCCATGCAAAGTTAGAGGAACTTACCAGAGATGAGCAGCAGGCAGAGAGAAGTGGTGACCTTACGCGGGCTGCGGAGCTTAGACACGGAACAATTCCTGCACTTCAAAGCGAGATTTCTGATATTAACCAAAGCATTCAGAACATGAAGGGTGCTCAAACTCTTTTACGTGAGGTAGTAACTAAGGATGATATAGGGCAGGTTGTTTCAAGTTGGACAGGGATCCCTATGCAAAAGCTTATGTCCGAAGAAGCTTCTCTCTTAGCTCATCTTGAAGAAACCCTTCATCAGAGAGTTATTGGACAACAGCCAGCAATTGAGGCAGTTTCCAATGCAATTCGTCGTAATAGAGTAGGGCTTTCTGATGAGAATCGTCCAATGGGATCATTTCTCTTTTTAGGTCCTACTGGAGTAGGGAAGACAGAGCTGGCAAAATCCTTAGGAGAGTACCTCTTCAAAGATGAACATGCCATTACAAGGATTGATATGGGTGAGTACATGGAGAAACACTCGGTAGCAAGACTGATAGGAGCCCCTCCTGGGTATGTAGGATATGATCAAGGGGGACAGCTCACCGAAGCAGTGAGAAGAAGACCCTATTCTGTAATTCTATTTGATGAGATAGAGAAAGCACATAAGGATGTTACCAATGTGTTATTACAAGTATTAGATGATGGGCGCCTTACCGATGGGCAAGGTAGGGTGGTAGATTTTAAGAATACCCTTATTATTATGACCAGTAATATAGGAAGCTCTCAAATATTGGCACATACTGGTCCTATGGATGAGCTGTCTCAAGTGCTAGAAGGTTTACTGAGAGAGAGGTTTACTCCAGAGTTCTTAAACCGAATAGATGATACAATACTGTTTCATGCCCTTACCAGAGATGAGCAGAAAGATATTTGTAAGCTACAAATTAATAGACTTATTCGGCGACTGGAAATGAGTAGGGGAATAACAATAACTCTCTCTGCTGAGGTTGAGGATTTTATTGCGGAGAAGGGGTACTCAGATCAGTATGGGGCAAGACCTATGAAGCGTGCAATCCGTGAATACATAGAGAACCCTTTGGCTCTTTATCTGCTAGAGGACTCCTCAAATAAAGATACAATAGCTCTTAACCTAAGCGGCGGAGCTATTGTTATAGGGTAAAAGGTTTTTACGTGGGGTACTAGTTACTCCACGTAATCTGTGTTTCCCCCATGTGGAATTTCCATTTTTACTCTAGGAAGTAATCTGTTTGCAATGTTCCCCATAGCAAAAGGTCTATATATTCCTAGGGTAATACCGGTCAAAAGAGCTTGCCCCAGTATAAGAAGACCATCCCCAGATTCTGGGTAAAAGGAGAGAAATACCCTATCTCCTTCACTGTTTTGGATGTGAAGTTTTTTTGTATAAAAAGCAATTATCCTAAGGTAGGCCCATGGAATATAAAATCCCAGAGTAATAGAAGAGAGAAGAAGCTGCCCCAAAAGAAAGAGAGCCCCTTCTACTTTTGTTGCGGTACATGTAGTTGTGTATCCCCTAAAAGAGACCTGAAGTGCCCATGTAAGTTGTATGTGGACTAATCCTGTTGTCCATGAAAGTAGGATTATAAAGAATACAAAGAGTAGTAATACCCGTTCGTTAAGTATCATTTCGACACCTAAAAATATGAAAAGTATATATCCAATGAGAAATATAACAATATATTTTAATAAATTCTGGGGAATTCCATTAAATGATGCACTGCTTCCTCTGTAGGATGTGTTTTTAGCAAAGAACCTATAGATATTTCGTAAATACCAAGGTTGATAAATTCCTAAAGTTATTAGTGAAAAAAACATTCCCAGTAGGGAAATTTTAACGTACTCAGAGATGGACCCTGAGAATTGAAGGTGCGTGTTATCTATGATGACCCCCTCAATCAAGTACACGAATAGGTAAAACTGTATATAGATACTCACCGCGAAAACTATTATTGCATGTATAACATCTAACCCTAAGGAGTTTTGGTATCTTGCAAGCAAAATATATCTCATGAGAACCCATGCTGCGTAGATAATAAGCGGAAGAAAGATTTTATTAAATAGAGCACGACTCTGTATATTCCCTACTATGTTTTTTTGCATGATTGAACTCCTACGTCTGATTTTACTACATTCTATTCAAAAAACCTAAAATAGCAAGGAGTTCCTAGTATGATGAGAGTGAAATAGAGCTTAATAAAAACCTCCTATAGCCTAAAGTGATGGAGGTGCCTTATTTGGGTGGTAAATCTTGCGAGAACTCTTGACCGTAAGAGAAAAAGTGGCTACTCTTATTAGTATGAGTAAAAATATTTTGCAACGAAGATTTCGTTACTCCTATGAGAATTATACTCTCTGGCTTATTGGGATAAATGCGGTAGTTTTTTTACTGCTACAAATTATGAGTTACAGAACCTCTATACTTTATGGAGCGTTGAGTGTTCTTGGAGTGAGTAATGGTCGTGTATGGCAGTTTGTTACATATATGTTTATGCATTACGATTTTTTTCACCTCCTTTTTAATATGTTGGGTCTCTTTATATTTGGAAAAATTGTAGAGAACCGTATGGGTAGTAAGGAGTTTCTTCTTTTTTATATGATTGTGGGAGCTGGCTCCGGTATCATAACCTATATTGTATATAGAATTACTGGTACTTATAATCCTGTAGTAGGCGCGTCTGGTGCCATTTATGGGCTGCTCTTTGCTTTTGCTGTATACTTTCCTCATGCACAGATTTACCTCTGGGGTATTCTCCCTGTACGAGCACCTATCTTAGTAGCAATATATGCACTTATTTCAATCTTTAGTCAGATCTCTGGAAGGGGATCTGGAGTAGCTCATTTAACTCACCTCTTTGGGTTTGTTGTTGCCTACGCTTACTTTATAATCCGATTACGAATTAACCCTATTGATGAGTTTCGTCGAGGTGGGGGAGGAACATTTCGGTTCTAGGAGAATTCTATGAAGAAAATGATAGCCCCTTCTATTCTGAGTGCCGATTTTGGCAAACTTAGTCAGGAAATTAAGGATGTAGCACAAGCTGGTGCTGATTGGATACATTTAGATGTGATGGATGGTCATTTTGTCCCTAATATCTCCTTTGGTGCACCCATTGTAAAATCAGTTCGGTCTACTACGGAGCTTCCTTTTGATGTACACCTTATGATTTCTGATCCTGACAGGTACATTCCAGATTTTGCAAAAGCAGGAGCCGACTATATATCATTCCATGCTGAAGCATCTACTGATTTTGAAAAAACCATTGAGCTTATTCGATCCCTTGGGGTAAAACCAGGTATTGTCATAAATCCAGACACTCCAATTACTTTAATTGAATCTGTACTTCATAAGGTAGACTATGTGCTCTGTATGTCTGTATATCCCGGGTTTGGTGGACAGTCCTATATTCCCGAGGTGTTGCAAAAGGTTTCCGCTCTTGCACAGTTGCGAAATGATACTGAACTATCTTTTCTTATAGAGGTAGATGGTGGGTTTAATACTTCTACTATGGAGGAGTTTGTGAAATCCGGTGCAGATATTTTCGTTGCGGGGTCTGCCGTATTTGGTCAAAGTGATTATGGATGTGCCATAAAAAAATTAACTTCACTCTGGTAGAAATACTTATATTTTCCCCTAGAAAACTGTAAAGGATGTTGATATAAAATACTTTACATGTCATAATTTATATATAATACGTCTCTTTGTAGTATTATATAGGAGATATATCTCCTATTGTACATATAATTTGTAAAGTAAGTGATCTTACTTTTCCGACAGGCTTCTTCATGGGGGGGAAGCCTGCCTTTTTTATGTACCTCGTATTAATAGGATATAAAGGATTGCTAGGAACTTCATAAGAGGCTCCCCCTTGACCCTTGCCCCCAAATGTGATACCCTCGTTCGAAATAGAACAGGAGGGTGTTTATGAGAAACTTTCGATATGAAAATGACTGGCCCGCTACCCCTGTTTCTTGCTATTGTTTATTATTACCGATATTCTTTTGAATATCGGTTTTTTTTTGGAGGTTACATAGATATGAGTGGAAGTTTTAGAGGTAGATCCCTCTCGGTAATTAAGGATCTTTCGAAAAAAGAGCGACTTTTTCTCTTTGAGAAAACTCAAGAACTTAAGCGTCTTCTTGAGAAGGACGATAGAAAAGGTTTAGAGGCATTTCGTATTAACGACGCTGATTTTGGTATCTACGAGGTGTTTTTAGAGGATAGCACTCGAACCAGAGAGTCCTTCTCTAACGCCGCCCAGTTTCACGGGGCAAAGCTCTCTATGCTTAACGCTGGAAGCTCTTCATTCAATAAAGGTGAAAGTTATGCTGATACCTTTTTTAATCTAGCGGGGTATAATAATCAGGTGTTTATTATTCGAAGTAAGCACGAAGGTGTTTGTACTTGGCTCACCCAAATTATGGAGGAGTATGCAAAAAGAAACAATCTTCCATACCCACCATCATTTATCAATGCGGGTGATGGAAAGCATGAACACCCAACACAAGAACTCTTAGATGAGTTTACCTTCCTAGAGGATAATGATTGGAGTACAGAACATCTTCATGTAGCCCTTGTGGGAGACCTTTTCCATGGGAGAACTGTTCACTCAAAGGTTCAGGGACTCACACTCTTTAACAAGGTTAAGGTTGATCTTGTTGCACCTAAAGAACTAGAGATGCCAATCCACTATGTGGAAGAGATGAAGAATCTAGGATATGAAGTTAGAATTTTTACCTCTATAGAGGAGTACCTTGCAGCTGGTAACTGTGCGAAAAAGTGGTACTTTACCCGTCCTCAGTTAGAGAGAATGGGGGAGAGGATTTTAGAGAAACAGCATATCTTACGAGAGAGTATCACCTTTCGGGAGGAGTTTCTTTCTCAAATATCTGATGATACCATATTCTACCATCCACTTCCACGTCGAAAGGATACTCCTGTTATTCCTACATTCCTAGATAATACTCCACATAACGGTTGGGAGCGACAATCCGCAAACGGTATGCTTGTAAGAATTATGCTTCTACTCCTGTTCTCAGGGAAACTTGATAGTCAGTTTGACTTTCCTCCAGCAAAAAAGGAAGACGAGAGTACTCCTTATATCAACTCTGTTCCTGTTGCCCCCAAAAAAGAGATAAAAAAACACTCCGAAGGGGTACACCCAATATCTAAGGGGCTTGTAATTGATCACCTATACAAGGGTGAAACCCCAGAGGAAATTCGAAAGGGGCTTTCCCTTATTGTAAAGGTGCTTAATCTCCATGGGAAAGGTGGTGAGTGGATCTCTACCTCATCCGATGGAAACTATAAAGGGCTTATCTTTAGACCTGGACATCAAGGTTTAAGCAAGAAAGAGTTAAAACGACTTGCGGCGGTAGCCCCTAGTTGTACAATCAATACGATAGATGGAGGGCAGGTTACGGACAAATACACCCTATCTCTTCCTCCTGAAATATATAATTTTGAGTACCTATCATGTAAAAATCAGGACTGTATCTCCCATAAGAGTTTAGAGGAGGGAGTTCCTGCCCACTTCTATCGAGTAGGGGAAAACAGCTGTGTTTGTAGGTACTGTGGAAAGCATTACACCATGAAGGAGGTATGGAAATGAGTTCATTTGCACAATCTATTGCGGAATTAGCCTTGGAAATGGGGGCTGTACGTCTTCGACCGGAGAACCCTTTTACTTGGGCCTCTGGGTATCGTATGCCCATATATAATGACAACAGAACATTTTTACAGAGTCCCGAGGCTCGTAAACTTATAGCCTCTGGGTTTGAAGCTAAGATCCATGAGTTGGGTTACTACCCTAAGGTGCTAGCGGGAACCGCTACTGCAGGAATTCCCCACGCCACAACCTTAGGAGATCTTCTTAATCTTCCTCTTACCTATATCCGTGGGGGGAATAAGAGCCATGGACTGGAGAATAAGATTGAAGGTTTGGGCGCTGGCAAAGGGTACAATGGAGAGAAGGTTCTTATTATTGAAGACCTTATTTCTACAGGAGGAAGTTCTATTGCTGCGGTAGAGGCTGCACGACAGGCGGGTGGAGATGTTGAGTACTGTTTCTCTATCTTTACCTACGGATTTCAGAAAGCCTTTGACGCTTTTGCAGGATTGAACCCTCCCTGTAAGCCTGTTTCACTTTTAGATTACCCCTTTCTTATCTCCGTGGCCCTAGAGAAAGGGTATATTACGGCAGAGCAGAAAGCAATTCTTGACCCTTGGCAAAATGACCCCTTTGGTTGGGGCATTGCAAATGGATTTCCTAAGGAGGAGAAGTAATGACCTATCTTGACCTATTACGACGTGCTACAGAAACCAGTGGATCGGTTGCTTGTATGGGTTTAGACCTTATTCCTAGCTGTATCCCTGAATCCACAGGATCTATAGAGAGAGATTTTACCAATTTTATTGAAAAGGTATTTGCTCTTATGAAAAGTCAAGGAGTTATGCCTGGTGCTTTTAAACCAAATATTGGGTACTACCAAGCGTTGGACCGTCCTCGAGAGGGAAATTACGAAGGGTCAAAGGCTCTTAATAACATTATTACACTCTGTGAAGAGACCTTTCCCCATATCCCTGTAATTTTAGATTCTAAGAGAGGAGATATTGCCCGTTCCAGTTTAAACTACGCATGGGAGGGGTACGACTCTTGGGGGTGTGCTGCAATTACCGTATCACCATATATGGGTGAAGATTCGGTTTCTCCCTTTTGGGATAACTTCTCTGATCAAGGAAGAGGAATTTATATTCTGAACCGAACATCAAACCCAGGGTCAAAGAGTTTTCAAGCTAGATTAATAGGGGATCAGCCTCTTTACATGGTTGTTGCCGAAAAAATTAGAGAGTGGGGAGAGGAGTATCCAGGAGTTGGAGCCGTTGTGGGAGCCACATCACTAGAAGAGCTTGGAAGTATTGCTACGTACTACGGTAAAAGTGGCATACCACTTCTTATTCCAGGAGTTGGTTCTCAAGGAGGAAGTGCGGTAGCTACTATTGAGACTCTGAAGAAGAGTGGATACGATATTCCTCTGGCTAGAATTAATAGCTCCAGTGGCATTACTCACCCATGGAAGCAGAATCCCGCCCCAAGTGATTGGGCTGGTTTGGTTGTGCAAAACTTAGAATCACTCAATAAGGAGCTCTCCCTATGAAAACTCGAGAGGACATTCGAAAGTTTTTCTTAGACCAAACACCGGATAAACCTATGTTTGCTACGGTATCGGGGGTGGTAAGTACCACCGCCGATATGATTCGCTATACCCATAATCACCTAGAGCCTATAGGAGTTATTACTACAAAGAGTATTCAGGTGAACCCAAACCCCGGCAACCGAGAGCCTATTATTGTGGAGAACAGTGCTGGTTGCTATGGAAATTCCGTTGGTTTACGGAATAAGGGAATGGAGGTGAGTTTAGAGGAGTTTAAAAAACTTCGAGAGGAGCTTGATTTTACGAAGATCCTCAATATCTCACTTTCTGGATCATCTCCACAGGAATTTATCACTCTAGTAAAAGCCTTTGAAGAGGTGGGAGATATGTTTGAACTTAACTTCTCCTGTCCCCATGCAGCAGCGGGTTACGGATCCAGTATTGGGTCATCCGCAGAGGTTGTTGCTGAGTATGTTCGGGCTATTCGTAAGGTTACGGATGCTCCAATTTTTCCAAAGCTTACTCCAAATGTAGATAATATTGGAGAGATAGCCATTGCAGCCGTAGAGGCTGGTGCCGATGGTATTGTTGCAATTAATACTGTTGGTCCTGTAGAGCACAGAGAGCCCTTAAGTGGTGCGGTGGTACTCAATAATAAGCTCGGTGGAAAAGGTGGAAAGAGTGGACGATCTGTTTTTCGACAGGCAACTCACTCTATTAGAGAGATACGAGAAGCTATTGGGGCAAATATTCCTATTTTAGGTATGGGAGGAGTTGTTTCTGCAAAAGAGGCTGCATCACTCATTAAGGCTGGAGCTCACATTGTGGGAGTAGGAAGTGGTTTTGGTATGGTACACCAGGATGACTGGAACGATTGGCTTCTTTCTATGCAGGCAGGAACACGAAGTCTTCTTCATGGAGAGGTTGTAGATAAGAATGCTTACCTTTTTCTTAATATGGATAGGCAGATGGAGTATCGTCCGGTAAAAATTACCAACGTACAGATGTATCAACCGGGGGTAAAGGTATTTACCACCGATAAGCATGAGCCATGTAAGCCAGGGGAGTTTTTCTTTATCTGGGTACCTGGCCTTGGAGAGAAACCCTTTTCTGCGGCTGGAACTACTCCCTTAAAGTTTTTAATTAAGGAGCGAGGAGAATTTACTGCTGGAATGATGTCTAAGGAAGTAGGAGATACTATCTACATACGAGGTCCCTATGGTCGTGATGCAAAATTTTCTCCCAACAGAAGTGCGATACTTGTTGGGGGAGGTACGGGTGTTGCGGTACTTCCCTTAGTTGCAAAGGATATTCATCAGAAGGGTTGCTCCAAAATTACTATCTTCTGTGGTGTTCCTTCTGGGAATAAACCTCTCTTAGAGGAAGAGCTTACTCCCTACGGAGAGTACCATGTAATTGGAGACGATGGGCAGGTTGGTCGGGTTATTCAAGAGGCTGCGTATGCAATTACTGATCCCCGTATGACCGATTTATACATTGTAGGTCCAGAGGTATTTATGGTAAAAATGGCAGAAGAGGGGATTGCTCGAGGTGTAAGCCCTGATCGAATATATATCTCTCTAGAGGAGTCCACTCGGTGTGGAGTTGGAATCTGTGGAGAGTGTAGTTGTCACGGAAAGCTCACCTGTCAATGTGGAACCTTTACTACCTATAAGGAGTATACCGAAGGCCTATGATAGACCCCCATGTTCACCTAAGAGATTGGGAGCAACGATCTAAGGAGACCCTGAAACATGGGTTTCTGGTTGCTCAAAAAGCGGGAATATACGCCCTTTTTGAAATGCCTAATACCCAACCAGTCTTAACGAGTCGAGAAACTATTGTACAACGGCTAGAGGATGCTGATCGAGTGATTGCTACCCTAAAAGCACCTATATTTCATGGTGTGTATGGAGGGGTAACTCGTAACATGGATCAGGTGCGTAGTATGGTAGACCTTTGGAGAGAGCTTTTTCCAAGGGTTGTTGGGCTTAAATACTTTGCAGGACACTCAACGGGGAACATGGGAGTTGTTGAGAAAGAGGTGCAGAACACCCTTTTTGCCACACTTGTGGAGTGTGGTTTTACTGGGGTTCTTGCTATTCATTGTGAGGATGAATCATGTATACGAGGAGACAGGTGGAATCCCAATCACCCTGAAACTCACTCGCAGTCAAGACCTCCCGTTGCGGAAATTACCTCAGTAGCTACGCAGTTGGAGCAGGCAGAGAGGGCTGGTTTTCAAGGAACTATTCATATTTGTCATATCTCTACGGTTGAAGCGGTAGCTCTTGTGGAGCAGTATCGCCGATCAAATCCTCCATTTTCTATTACCACAGGTGTTACACCCCACCATCTACTCTTATGGGAAAAGCTGCAGTCCTATACAACAGGAAATGAACTTAAGATGAATCCACCCTTACGGAGCAAGGAAACTCAGGAGGAGCTCCTTAGGCACTTTTTAATGGGAGATGTAGATTGGATAGAGAGTGATCACGCTCCACACACCTTGGAGGATAAGAAAAAAGGGGCCTCCGGTATTCCCGGTATTCCTGGGTACCGTCTACTGATTGATTATTTGATAACCCAAGGAATACCCCTAGAGTTTATCAAAGAGAAGAGCGAGCAACGAATTATTGATGTCTTTGGACTTGCCGATGAACCAAGATTTATGGATGTGTACCAGATGGCAAAAGGGGCGCTGGGCTCCCTTGAAACCCCTCCATTGGGAGGATATACTCCATATTCAGAGTTGGCTGATGAATACCCCTTTGATGGGTTTAGTGTCCTTCCCCCTGAAACATGGCTGTAGCGTGTGATATAATAGGGAGTACTACGCTGGTACACAGCTTTACAGCACGTAAGGATCCTGGGAAATTTATTATCATCGTATTACCTCGTATTCCCGCATAACCACGTGAAAGCATAGCCATTGGAGTCTCTTTAAGAGAGGCCGCCCTTAGGGCTTCTGAAATACCTGGTAACTCTTTTTCACAAAACTGTTTGGTCACCTCTGGAGTGTTATCTCTCGGGCTAATACCGGTACCCCCTGTGGTAAGAATACAGTGAGAGTGTTCTACTGCATCTGAAAGTGCTTGCTCTATCTGTTTAGGGGTATCGGGAACAATAATTCTGTCTATAGTGATGTCGGGATACCCCTCACGAAGAATACGTTCAATTTCTGGGCCTGAAAGGTCCTCATACTCCTTCCGGTAAGCTCTATCAGATATAGTAATAACAGTCACTTTCACAGGTAATAACTCCTCCTTTTACCACCTTAGCAAAAACTCCACGTTTTGGCATAACACAGTCTCCTGTGGTGTGGTAGATAGCGCAGTGTTGATGACACTCCTTACCAATTTTTGTTATCTCCAATTGAGAATCTCCTATGGTAATCTTTGTTCCTAAGGGGAGGGTAGCTAGGGGGATTCCTTTGGTTGTGAGATTTTCTGCAAAATCTCCCGCATGTAATTCCATTCCCTTGCCACGCTGTAGATCAACATCCTCATCTGCCAAGAGGGATATTTGTCGAATCCCATCACCCCCATGAACATCTCCCAGTATACCAAAGTTCTCCTTGAGTTCCGCCTCTACCACAGGGGTTTTAGGGATACCCCGTTTTGTGGATATGTTAATTGATATAAGGGAAAATGGTTTTTTACTAGTCATGGAGAGGCTCCTTTGTTTTTTTTACAAGGTGTACACCCTCTATACTCATACCTTTATCCACGGCTTTGCACATATCATATATAGTAAGAGCTCCTATGGATACCGCCGTAAGTGCTTCCATCTCAATTCCTGTTTTATCAGTACATGTTGCAGTAGCAGTAATCTCAACACCATCGGATAGCATGGTTAGATCCACCTGTATTCCATCAATTGCTATGTTATGACAGAGAGGTATGAGCTGGGAGGTGTTTTTTCCTCCCATAATTGCGGCAATTCGAGCCACCGAAAGTACATCACCCTTGGTAATATTGTTCTCCTGTATAAGCTGAATAGTATGTGGTGAGCAGAGAATTTTTCCAGTTGCCACGGCTGTTCTTCGGACAATTGGTTTGTCCGATACATTTACCATATTTGCAGTACCATCGCTCCCTACGTGGGTCAGTTTATCCATGTTATCCTCCTATTTTTGCAATGTTATCTCTTTGAGAACTACTTCCTGCTAGGGGTTTTATTCCAATAGCATGCTCAAGGGACTCTTGTATATGGTTCATATTGAGAGGAACCTCAATATCACTATGTAGGCACGGTTTGATTATGCCGTTTGAGAGAATACGTATCTTATTACATCCTCCACAGTGGGGTGGTCTATGATAAGGGTGGGCATCATCTTTTTGGGTAGAGAGTCTATACTCCTTGATAAGTTGAAGCTCTAAAGCCTCTTTTTGAGTAAAGGTTTTCATCTCTTCAATCTCCTGAGTAGTACTCTCCTTGGTAATAACCATATTTATTTTAATAGGGATACCTGCCTCTTTCATAGCAAAGATACCATCAAAAACCTGCTCAATATCTCCTCCGCGGGTAAGCGTTTTGTACCGATCTGCATGAAGAGTGTCTAAGGATAGGTTTATCCTGTCTACTCCTGACTGTTGAAGTTCTTGCTTGTACTTCCTTAGGAGAGTGCCATTGGTTGTCATACCTACAAAGTGAACTTTTTGAAGAGCTTTTATGCGACCAATAAACTCTGGAACTCCTTTCCGTACGAGAGGCTCTCCTCCTGTAATACGAACTTTCTGCATCCCCATATCTGCGGCCACCGTAACTACCTGTATAAGTTTATCAAATGAGAGTGTTTCTTGTTCTGAGGTGTAAGTTGTATCATCATCGGGCATACAGTATACGCATCGCAGATTACACCTTTCTGTTACAGAGATTCGTATGTAGGAGATAGGGCGGTTATATGAATCTAACATCAATACAAGCTCCTTCCTCTATAGAGGATACTCCTGGAGGAATCAGGGTGAACCCCTTGCACCGTTGCAGAATTGATATATCTGCGGATCCTCTATTTTTAATGGGGTACACCTTTCCCTTATCTACCGTAAGAGGTATATACTCCGACCTATCTGTCTCTTTCCGTTGAAAGCAAGCTCCCAGAGGGAGACTTATAGGGATTTCTTGAGATGGTAACCCTATATTCTTTTGTATCCATGGTGCTACCATATAGGTAAAAAGTACAAAGCAGGAGAGGGGGTTCCCTGGGAGTCCAAACACGTACTTCTGATTACTCCTATCTTTTGTAGCACCAAACCAAACTGGTTTGCCAGGCTTAACTGCAACCTTATGAAAAACTTTCTCCACACCACACTGTTCAAGAACCTGCGGTACGTAGTCAAACTCACCCATAGAGACTCCTCCAGAGAGAAGTACTATATCACACTGCTCAAGGGCTTTGGTAATTACCTCTTCTATTTTTTGGGGAGAGTCCTCTACAACTCCGTAGTTGGTAACATAGTTCTTTCCTATCAATGAGGCTACTTGGGCTGTGAGTTGCGGTCCGTTACTATCATAAATACTGCCTTGTGGGAGAGGGTGTCCAGGAGCTACAAGCTCAGATCCTGTGGAAATAACTCCCACTCTTGGGGGAACAGCAACCTCTACAGTGTCTACTCCCATAGCTGCGAGTAAAGAGATCTCCTTAGCTGTTATCTTTGTAGGTGATAACACTAAATCTCCCTTCTGTAGCACTGACCCTTGAGAGAGTATGTTATTTCGGCTCTCCTGTTCTGTAATTATTACACGGTCTCCCTCAACTTTGGAATACTCCACTCGAACAACCTCTACGGTACCCACAGGAATCATAGCTCCTGTCATAATGGCTACCGCCTCGTGGGGCTGTACCGATTGTATTTTGGTTGACCCCGCCTCAATGGTTCCTGCTACGGTGTAACTCCCTTGGTTCGAAGATCCTAAAGCCCATCCATCCATCAGGGATTTTGAAAACTGAGGGATATCATGGGGAGCGCAGAGTGGGGATGACATAACTCTGCCCAATGACTCAGTTAAGGTAGCTCTCTCTTTTGTTACGGTAAAAGGGTGTTCTTCCATTCGTTGTTGGGCATCTTTCAAGGTTAGTGTACTCATTGGCTACCTTTCCCCATAGATCCGCTCTTTTTTTAAGAAGAGAGCTTTCTGGAATACCTCTCGAATATGGGATTCTTCTGTTAAATTCCGACTCAGGTCTTGTTGGAGCTCCTCAATAAAACGGTCATCCCAGTTGTACAGTTTACTGCTAATTTCCCCTTGGAAGTACTGCTCCACCAGTGCTTTGGGATTATTTTTATAGGTTAAGACTCGTTCAACCTCTTCGGTTGCTAATAACCATCGAATATCTGCAATCTCTAGGTCATACTCTTCCATAAGACTCTGGACTGTTATCATGTTAGATTCCTCACTCTCTTAGAGTATACAAGAAAATATGTTACCTGTCAGCATATAATGTTGTGTTTTGCTGTTTTGGATAGGATCAATTCAGGGAAGTTTTCAAATATTGTACCTCGAAAAGTTCACTTTCCCTCGGGGAAAAAGCTTTTTATAAGAGGAAAAGATGATATTTACTTGCATATTTTGGTTATTCCCTATACTTTTTCTCTATGACAATACAAGAGTTTTCTAAAAAGTTAGACAACCTCCTTAGTCCAGAACTGTTCTCCTACGATAATTCAATGAATGGATTACAGGTTGATGGTGGTGCAGGGGAGGTGAAAAAGGTAGCCTTTGGGGTTGATGCTTCGGTGGCACTTTTTGATCAAGCTCATAAGGTGGGAGCAAATATGGTGGTTGTTCACCATGGACTTTTTTGGGGAAAGCCCTTAGCTGTTGTAGGATCTCATAGAGATCGGTTATCTACTTTGCTAAATAACAGTATGTCTTTATACGCTTCCCATCTTCCTCTGGACGCCCATAGGGAGGTTGGAAACAACGGTGTTATGGCAGACATGCTAGGACTTCAAGATCTTGAGCCCCTTTCAGTTGGTTGGGTAGGAAATCTACCAGAGTCAAACACTATAGAAAAAATAGGAGCAACCCTGGGAATTGATCTCAAAGAGAGTGTTCTTTTACCCTTTGGACCGCGTGAAATTCGGCGTATTGGAATAGTATCTGGAGGTGGAGGATTTGCACTACCAGAGGCAGTAGATAAGGGTGTTGATGCCTTTATTACTGGAGAGGTGTTGCATCAGCTCTACCACTATGCAGCGGAAGATTGTATTACAGTACTTGGTGGTGGTCACTATCATACCGAGACTTTTGGGGTTCGTGCCCTAGCAAAATATTGTAAAGAGGCGTGGGATGTTGAGACCTGTTTTCTCGATCTCCCCACCAACCTGTAGGAGGAATATAGGTGAGTAGTAAAATGAAAAAAATGATGCCCCTAGGGATTATACTTTTGGTTATTGTAATTGACCAGCTTTTAAAGTCGTACATTGTAGCTAATTATGAACTATATGAGGGGTTTGGCCAGGGGTTTTTTAATATAACCCATGTTCGTAATATAGCCGCTGGTTTTAGTCTAGGAGCAGGATGGAGTGGTGGTGTACGGCTTGTTATGTTTATTATTCTTCCGGTGATAGCTCTTGTGTTTGGACTCTTTTTACTTATACGAGATACCACCTTTTCCTTTGCTTCGAGAATAGCCTTTTCCCTTATCTTAGGTGGAGGTTTTGGTAACGTTATTGATAGAGTGTTCCGTCCTGAGGGTGTTGTTGATATGTTTGATGTAACATTCTTTGGTATTTTTGGATGGGAACGATGGCCAACATTTAATATAGCTGATGTAGCAATTGTATCAGGAGCTATATTACTTATTATTACTGTACTTTTTACTGGAAAGGGAGAAAAAAATGAATAAAAAACTAAACACACTTTTCTTTATTATTGGAGGAGTTATTCTCAATATTATTATTTTCTTTCTCTTTCTAATACTGTTTCTATTTTTAGCTACATTATTTCCCGCATCAGCCCAGGGGATTGTTGTTATTGGTGGATTTCTATTAGCTATTTTTGCATCTTTCTTTACATATACTAAGATAGTTCAGTTGTTTATGTCTAAGGTTGATATGGAAAAATACTTCCATCCAATTTTTAAACCTAGGAATAGAAGAGACCTAAGAGATTAACAGGGGCTATTTATGTAAGTATGAAAGAGGGTGAAGTTAGGTGTATATCCGCTTCACCCTTTTACTTATACCACAGAGTATTTCGTACACAATAGTGTTATTTAGCTCGGCTACCTCCTCTATAGAGGGGCCTCCTTCACCAAAAAGAGTTACCATAGTTTCTACAGGGTAGGAGTCATTTCCTAAATCAATCATAAGAAGATCCATACAGATATTTCCTACAATTGGGTACCTTTTCCCCTGTATAGCAACTTCTCCTCGGTTAGAGAGAGATCTAGGAAACCCGTCTCCATACCCTATGGCAACTACTCCTAAAGTAGTGTCTTTTTTTGTTATCCATGTTCCCCCGTAAGAGCAGGACTCTCCCTGTTTTAACTTCTTTATTGCCATAAGGCGAGAGGTGAGTGTCATCACCGGCTGTAATTTCTTTTGAACTTCCTTGTTGGTATGGTATCCGTATATACCAATACCCGGTCTTGCTAGGGTTTGGAAGTCTATTGGGTAATTACAGAGAGTTGCTGAATTTGCTAGGTGAATAAGAGGTTTAGTGGTAGGCTCTAGGTTTTTTGAAAGAGTATGGTAAAAGGAGTCTATCTGTTGTTGGGTTATTTCGCTATGTTCATCCTCTCCGTTTGGAAGGTGAGTACAAATACCCTCTAGAGAGAGAGACTCATCTGAGCATATCAGGTTAAGAAGATTTTGAAACTCCTCTGTTCTACATCCTAGTCTATGCATTCCAACGTCTACTTTCAGGTGAACCCGTGCCTTAATGTGTAAACTGGTAGCAATTTTTGCTATCTGTCGAATTTGCTGCTCATCGGATACTACCATCTCTACATTGGAAAGAAGAATGTCCTCTATATTTTGTGCACGTGCAGGGCAGAACTGAATAATCTTTGTAGAGACACCTGCTTCTCTGAGGCGAGATCCCTCATACCAGCTACTCACCCCCAAGTAGGGGACTCCTAGTCGTTCCAGAGCCCTTGCAATAGGTATATCTCCATGACCGTAGGCATCTGCTTTTATCATGGGACAAAGTTTTTTATTTTTACCTAGGTACTCCTGCATAACCCTAAGATTTGACTCAAGGTTTTGCAGATCTATAATAGCCGATGTGTAGGTCATAGGGGTAGTGGTTTTGTGAGGATTGGAATGTTTCGCCCACTGCCAAAATTACACTCCGATAGCCGAAGTATTGGAGCTGCCTGTCTGCGTTTATACTCGCTATTTCTCACAAGCTGTAGAACCCTCTCTGCAACCTCTTTGTCTATACCTGAGGCAATAATCTCCTTGGGACCCTGAAATAGTTCTAAATGACGGTATAAAATATCGTCTAGCACAGGGTAGGGAGGCAAGGAGTCTTCATCCTTCTGGTCTGGTCGTAACTCTGCTGATGGCGGTTTTGTGATAATTGCCTCTGGGATAATCTCTTCATCTCGATTTATGTATCGGCATAGTTCAACAACCTCTGTTTTATAGAGGTCTCCAATGGGACAAAGTCCTCCGCAGAGATCTCCATAGAGTGTGCTGTATCCTACGGCAAACTCAGACTTATTTCCGGTGGCTAAAAGCATAGATCCCTTTCTGTTAGAATATGCCATAAGGAGAAGTCCACGAGTACGAGCTTGGAGATTCTCCTCTGTTAAATCCATCTCTTTACCAATACTTGGAGCTAATAGTTCTCTCGCGGTAAAAAAGAGTGGTTCTATGGGAATAATATCATACTTCATACCAAGATTTTCGGCCAGAGTAATAGAGTCTTGTATACTTCCCTCTGATGAGTAGGGTGATGGCATGAGGTATCCATGTACCTGATCTGGCCCCAAGGCCTCCACCGCAAGGGCTGCAACAAGGGCAGAATCAATCCCTCCTGAAAGTCCTAAGTTTGCCGTTGAAAATCCACTTTTATGAATATAACTTCGTATTCCAAACACCAGTGCTTTATGTACCTCTTCGTAGGGTTGAAGATCTTCAGGTTGTTGAACACTTCCTTCTTCTCTTGGGTTGAAAAAGAGAAGAGCCTCCTCAAAAAGAGGTCCTTGAAGTATGAGGTTACCATGGAGGTCACAGCAGAAAGATCCACCTGCAAATAGTATGTCTTCGTGACTTCCGACTCCCTGTACAAAAGAGAGTGGCCGCTTGTAGGTTTGTGCTACTCCCTGTAATTGCTCACGAACTTGTATGTGTCGTCCTCTGATATAGGGTGCGGATGATACGATAATGATAGAAGTAACATCTTGAGAGGTAAGGATCTCTTGGTTCTCTGTTTCTAAATCTCCTAAGGAGAGTATAGCAAAGGTCTCCTCTTTATAGTTCCAGAGAGAGAGCGTTTCTCCTTGAACAGAGCCTTCAAGAAGCTCCGATTCTGGAATAAGTGATCGCTCCTGAAAGTACACTTCTTCTCCATTGAGGAATATGGAGTACTGGTTTGCTAAGGAGTTATCCTTGCTAGATGCTCCAATATAGCCAATTCCAACAGCCAGGTCACTGGGAATCTGCTCAATAACTCTCTCTAAAACAGCCTCTCCTTCAAAAAGAAATTCAGAATAGAGGGTAAGATCCCCCAATGGGTATCCTGGAATAGTGAGTTCAGGAAAAATGAGTAGGTCCGCAGACCCCTCTGTTGCCTCTGTAATAGCCTCTAGTATGGCTCTCTCATTGTGAGCATAATCTCCAGGGATTATCTCAAGTTGTGCTGCTACTGTAATCATGGCGTATTGTATCATATTCCTATAGAGCAACTCAAGAGTTATTCTCTTCTGGGAGAGAGCAAAATTGGGCTGAATTATCTATGCCTCTGATGATGAAGGTATCCATATATGTTGCGAAGTTTTTCCCTTGTTGGTATACTTTTTGTAGGAGGCTATATGTATAACATTACCTGTGTGTGTTTAGGGAATATTTGTAGGTCACCCCTTGCGGAAGCGGTATTACAAAGAGAGATTGAAAAGCGAGGTCTCCAGAAGGCCATTGGTGTAGACTCTTCTGGAACATCTGGGTGGCACAAGGGTGAGCTTGCGGATCCCAGAATGCGATCCTCCGCAGAGAGAAGGGGAATTCATATTACAAGCAGGAGTGATCACTTCCAGCCAGAGCACTTTGAAAAGTTTGATCTCATTCTTGTTATGGATAATAGTAACTACCGTAATGTGGTTGGACTCACGAATCGTAAAGAGTATCAGGATAAGGTGCGTCTTTTTCGAGATTTTGACCCTGAAGGAGTGGGTGAGGTTCCTGATCCATACTATGGTGGAGATAAGGGGTTTGATACGGTTATAGATATGGTTGAGCGAACTGCTGCTCGGGTTATTGATTTTGTGGAGAGTGAACTTTGTGACTAAACCAGATGCTAGGGTTGCCCTAGGAGAGCTGGTCCGTAAGATAGAGTTTGGAGATGTTGATCGCTGTAGCTGTATTGGAATTACCAGTACTTTACAACCAGAACTTCCTTGGGATCATACAGATAAGTGGCTTGATCTCTATGATATGGGGGGAATTTTTGTAAAAACCCTGAGTCGTGAGGATAAGGCTATAGGAGAATGCCGTAGTTTGCGCCTGCTTTTTGACACCATTACGCTTTCTGGAGCAGATATATCGGTTCCTCTCCCTCTTGGGACTATATCTCTACACGGAGTTCACTGGTTTTTTATGGAACGGGTGAGCCATGGTGGATACTCCAATCCCTACCATTTTGGCCGTGAGCTTGGAATCTTACACCAATACAGAGGTGAATCCCAATATGGACTTCATCATAATAATGCCATAGGTATGGGAGTGCAGATAAATACTTTTACCAGTAGCTTTATTACCTTTTTTAAACAGTATCGACTTACTCCACAACTCGGTTGGGCAAGAGATAGTAAACTGCTTCCTGCTTCTCTTGAGAACCGTATTGAGAGATTGATAGACCGGTTGGACCAGTATTTACGAGAGCCAGATTTTCCTTCATTTCTTCACGGTGATCTTTGGGGTGGTAACCATCTGTATCCAAAAACTGGAGGTGTTACACTTATTGATCCCGCACCGTACTGGGGAGATCGTGAGGCTGATATTGGGATGACCGAACTCTTTGGAGGATTCTCTCCAGACTTTTATAGAGGGTACCAAGAGAGCTTTTCTTTGGATTCTGAATATCAGCATCGAAAGCATGTGTACAATTTATATCACGCCTTAAACCATTTAAATCTCTTTGGTCAATCTTATCTCTCAATGGTGGAGAACTTAGTGGATCGGGTGGTGGGTTAGTGTGAAGCTTCCTGCACCTCACTTTTTGAGGTGTTTTTCAGGAAAAACCCACTGTACATACCCCCTAGGACAAGGTTTCTTCGCTTTTATACTTGATAAACAGAGTAAATCAGTTTACCATAGTAAGATAATGCTAGGCATATCCACAGGAGAAAATGAGATGGCAAAGAAAATTCAACGAGATGCTTCACCAATGAAGTACTTAGAATCTGTAAAAGATCAGTATAAAGGTGATTGGCCTACGCTGGTAGAGGTATTTGATATTACCGCAAAAATGCACCCCCAGAGAAGGTGTTTTACTATATACGACCCAGACTGTATAACTTACACTTACAAAGAGACCCAAGATATGGTAGAGCGGGTGTCTGCCATGCTTCTTAGAAAGGGTATTCAGAAGGGTGACAGGGTTGTTATTACGGGGAAAAATTCTCCAGATTGGGCTATTGCATATTTGGCAATATTAGTTGCTGGTGGTATTGTGGTTCCTGTTGATTATCAGTTAACCCTTGGTGAGATTAGAAATCTTGTTGAGTTTTCCGATGCAAAGTACCTCTTTGTTGATGAGGAGCGGTATGATGAGTTCTCTGTAGAGGAGATGGGACTGCTTGGAAAAAGTAACTTCTCTAAAGGTGAGGGGTATTATCAGAATGAGATAACCGATGAAAGGTTACGAGGAGAGGCTCCTTCTGAGTATGATTTGGCTGCTATTCTTTACACCTCAGGAACCACAGGAACTCCTAAAGGTGTTATGCTCACCCATAGAAACTTTACCAGTGACCTATTCTTGGCAAGAACCCACTTAGAGATTTACAAGGAAGATGTATTTTATGCGCTGCTTCCTATTCACCACTCATATACCATGACCTCCGTATTTTTAGAGAGCATTGGAGTAGGTGCTGAAATTGTGTTTGGAAAGAAGATGGTGGTTGCTCAAATTCTTAAAGATATGAAAGAGGGGAAGGTTACCATGTTCTTGGGAGCTCCTATACTGTTTAATAAGCTTCTGAAAGGTCTTATGTCAAAGGTTAAGAAGAAAAGTGCCATAACCTACGGGCTTGTGCGCTGCTGTATGGGAATTAGCTCTGTAACCTTACGGCTATTTAATTTTCGTGTGGGCAATGGGATTTTCAAAAAACTGCTTGATGGACTCTCTTTAGGAACAAATCGAATCTGTATCTCTGGAGGAGGGCCTCTCCCTGCTTCTACGGTAAAACAGTTTAATATTTTGGGTATTCAATTTGTAGAGGGGTATGGACTCACCGAGACTGCTCCCATGTTATCCCTTAACCCTATTGAGGGGAACACTCCTGGTTCTGTAGGAAGAATCCTCCCAGAGATTGATTATAAGATTATCAACACCGATGAGAATGGGTACGGGGAGTTTGTTGTGAAGGGCCCTATGGTAACTCAAGGGTATTACAAAAATCCCGAAGCCACTGCTGAGCTTTTTACCGAAGAGGGGTATCTTAAAACTGGAGATATTGGGTATGTGAATGATAAGGGGTTTCTCTTTCTTACAGGTAGAGCAAAGTCTATGATTGTTACCGAGGGTGGTAAGAATGTTTTTCCAGAGGAGATTGAGGATAGATTTCAACTCTTTGATGAAATTGATCAGATTCTAGTTATTAGCTTTACTAAGGATGCCCAGAAACGACTTACCGGAATTAAGGCTATGGTGTACCCTTCTGATGAGTATAGAAAGGAACCAAATATTGAAGAGCGAATTAACGAAATTATTCTCTCGGTAAATAAGGAGCTCAAGCCTTATGAGAAAATTGAGAAAGTAGAAATTCAGGCGGAGCCATTAGAGATGACTACAACAAAGAAGATTAAACGATTTAAATATCAGGAGACAAAATTATGGTAGACCAAGAGTTGACAAAAGGTCAACGAAGATACCTTGCAAAAGCAGGACAACAGCTTAAGCCCATTGTGACTATTGGTAGGCAAGGTCTTACCGAGCAGGTATCACAGGCATTAGATGAAGCCTTAGAGCACCATGAGTTGGTTAAGGTGAAATTTTTTGATTACAAAGAGAGCCGAGGAGAGATCGCTCGGACTGTTGCTACTGACCTAGGAGCACAGGTTGTAGAGATTCGAGGGTTTAAAGCGCTTATGTATCGTCAATCTTCAAACGAAGAAAAACGGCATTATCGCTTACCAAAGGAGTAGTATGGAGGTAACAAGGTTTCTCTCTCCCCCTAATATATATCAGGGTGAGGGCGCTACAAAATCTCTTTTACAGGCGGTGTTTGAGGAGTATCCTACAGCACCGCTTCTTTTTGTTGTGTCCAAATCAGTAGAGAGGACTGCTTACTTTCAAGAGGAGTGTAAACCGCTTATTTATGGGTCTTCAAACAGTGTTATCCATACACTTTCGGGAGAGCCATCTCCTGGTACTATAGATAGTTTACGAGAGGAGTATTCCCATATTAAAGGTGTTATTGGAATAGGTGGTGGAAGTGTTATGGATAGTGCAAAGGCTCTTTCGGCAGCCCTTACCATGGATCTTCCAGTTGTTCACTATCTTGAGGGAGTTGGTGATAAAATACCTTCTGGTGATAGGGTTTTGCTTTGGCTTGTGCCTACAACGCCAGGTACCGGCTCTGAAGCTACCTCTAACGCCGTACTTTCGGAGGTGGGCGAGGGCGGATTTAAAAGATCCCTTCGTCACCCAAACTATATTCCAGATATTATTGCTTTAGACCCTCGATGGTTAGAACACACTCCACCGCACATAATAGGATTTTGTGGAATGGATGCCCTCACTCAGCTTATAGAAGCTCATGTGTCTACTGCGGCAACTCCTTTGAGTTTAGGATACAGTGGAGCTGGCCTTGGGGTTATCTATCCAGCACTGAAAAGATCTATAAACCAACAGGGGAGTATGGATGATTTCTTTTCACTTCTTTACGGTGCTCATTGTTCGGGTGTAGCATTGGCAAATGCGGGACTCGGTGTGGTTCATGGTGCAGCTTCTACCTTGGGGGGTGTACATGATATTCCTCATGGTGTACTGTGTGGAACATTACTTCTGGAAGCCACAAGAGAAATTGTGTCCCAGTTAGAAGATCAATCCTTAGGAATGTGTCGGTATCGAGAGGTTGGATACCTCTTGGGATGTCCAGCAAAAGAACAGGGAGCAGAGTATCTTATCCAATGTTTAGAGGAGCTTGAAAAGGATCTGTCCTTGCCAACCCTAGAAACCTTTGGGTTTTCAGCTCAAGAGCTGGAGGGACTTGCAAAAAAGACAGGAGTTAAAAATACCCCTGTGTCACTTACCTGGGAAACAATTTTTACTATATATACAAGAAGGTTATAAAATGAGATACATAAGTCCGTTACGAGTTCCGTCAAACACTATTCGCAGAAGGTGTGCGGCTCCATTAGATATGGGGGAGGGTAATATTGCTATTCTTGGAATCCATGGGTACACTGGATACCCAGGGGAACTTGCTTATATGGCAAAGGGGCTTGCTGCAAAGGGGTTCCATGTGGTTGTACCTCGTCTTCCTGGACACGGAACATCGGGAACAGATTTTGCTCGAACAGGGTACAGAGACTGGCTTAACCGTGTGATTGAGGCGTATATTGAACTAGCCTCAACCCATGATAAGGTGTATATTATGGGGCACTCTATGGGAGGGGCTCTCTCATTAATTCTAGCATCCATATTTCCAGTACAACGGATGGTACTGTTTGCCCCAGCGGTGAACATAAAAATACCAAGGGCACGATTTTTCCCCATACTCAAACGGATAATTAAGGATCCAAAAAGTATCGCATGGGAGGCGGATCCTGATATGATTTTTCATGATGACCGTGATCCTTACGATGATCAATACCTTGGTTCCCAGTATTGGAGTTGGGCTCGAGTTCCTCAACTTGCGGAGTTGGCAATTGTTATGAAACTTGCTCGTAATAAAAAGCGACTCAGCCATGTAGCCGCTGCCTCCTTAATTATCACTGGAGAACATGATGCTGCGGTATCAAGAGAGAGTACTCTTATACTTGACTCCCGTTTGATGATTCCTCCACAGCGTATGCATTGTGAAAAGAGTGGTCACGTAATTCCTTATGATAAAGATAGGGCTGCGGTACTTGAGGCTACTATCGATTTTTTCTCAATTCCCGGGGTTATGCAAAAAAGACCGTAAATAGTTAGACTACTGGTACTCCTTACCAATCTCACGAGCTCTTTTAGCCGCTCTTTGCGTTGCATCTTGGAGAGTTCTCCTAAGGTCTCTATCCTCTAAGGCTTGCAGCCCCTCTAGGGTTGTTCCATTGGGAGATGTTATTTTGGGGATAAGTGTTTGAGGACTCTCTTGAGAGGCCTCAATAAGAGCAATCGCACTTTTCATCGTATCAATAGCCATAGATAGAGTTTGATCTGAAGGGAGTCCCTCGGTACTACCGGCCTCTGCAAGGTAGCGTAAGAACTGTAAGCAGTAAGCTATACCAGAACCTGACATTCCAGTAAATGCTGCAAACTGTTCTTCCTTAAGAGGGTAGGCAACCCCAATAGATTCAGCTATGGATAGGGCGTCTTGCAGAAACTGTTTTGATGTTGAGGTGCCCGCAGTAACCCCAGTGGTCGATGCTCCACCTAGGGCTCCAATATTTGGCATAAAGCGAACTACTTCTGAGGTGGAAAACCATTTTTCTAAAGATGAGGTACTTACTCCTGCAGCAATAGAGAGCACTCTTTTTCCTGAAGTATCCTGTTGTACCTGAGAGCCTAATTCCTGTAGCTGGTGTGGCTTCACCCCAAGAATAATAAGATCTCCTCCCTGTATGGCTGTGGTCAGGGTTTCATGGGCAACTCCAGAGATTTCTGTAGATAGAGCCTCTGCTTTTGTTTGATCCGTATCATAGAGGTGTATAACCGCCTTTGGACACGCTCTTCGTATACCTTTAATAAGGGTTCCCCCCATATTTCCACAACCAATAAGTGTACAACTATTCATTCCATGTCTCCTTGTATATTCGCTTTCTTATCAAATTACGGCATGGTATAGTATAGTTTTTTTTTGTAAATGTGTCATCGGGTTACTCTTATTTGCTTGTACAAAAAGAAACATTTTGTTATTATTCAAACAAATTGTATAGAGGAGTATGTTATGTCATACGGCGTTTGGGGGCTTATACCGCCTCTGTTAGCTATAATACTTGCACTTGTTACAAAGCAAGTTATCATCGCACTATTTTTGGGAGTCTATGTGGGATCTCTCTTTTTGCAGGGAGGAAATCCCATTTTTGCGATGATTGATACTATTTCAGATCGAATTATTGGGAACTCCCTTGCAGATTCATGGAATATAGGGGTAATTCTTTTTTGTCTTCTTATTGGAGGATTAGTTGGAATTATTACAAAAATAGGGGGGACCGCTGCGGTTGCTAACGCAGTTGCAAAGAAAGCTCAACACTCTAAGGCAACCCTATTTTGGACTGCAATTCTCGGTATTATGATGTTTATTGATGATTATGCAAACTCTATCATAGTAGGTACCACTATGCGTCCTATTACGGATAAACAGAGAATTTCCCGTGAGAAGTTAGCCTATATTTGTGATTCCACTGCGGCTCCTATTAGTTCTATGATGCCCCTCTCTACATGGATAGCTGCTGAGCTTATAGCTATTGCAGGAGCATTGGCTATTGTGGGAATTGATGCAAATCCATTTGTGGTATTTTTCCAAACTATTCCTTATAGATTTTACTCTATATTTGCACTTGTTATGGTTTTTAGTGTGGTACTCCTTAATCGAGACTATGGACCCATGTACCATGCAGAGCGAAGAGCAAGAAGTACTGGAGATGTTGCTGGAGTACCTACGGATACCGTAGCAAGTTCCGAAGACTTACTGAAACCCGCAGAGAGTACCCGAAGATCTGTGTGGTCTATGATTGTACCAATTGTTGTATTTATTATTATTACCGTGGCAGGACTTTTTTATAGTGGAGGAAGCTCTGTGGAGGCCGAGTATCAAGGTAACCTTGCAACTGTAGCAGAGTACGGTATAGAGAGTGCTGAAGGGGCTGTTGCGGCAGAGGATATAGTATTTTACGAGAGCCTTACAACAGTTCAAAGAGGGTTTCTTTATATTGGTAACTCCGACGCATCGGTTGTATTGAACTGGGCATCAATACTTGCCATTATTACTGCTATGATTTTTGGAGTAACCCACGGTGTTGGTTTTACAAAAATCCTAGAGTCCTTTGTGGAAGGAATGAAAACTATGTTGCTTGCGGTCACTATTCTTGCACTGGCCTTAGCACTTAAGGATGTTATCTCAACCATGGGGTTAGGAGAGTGGCTAGGAGAGCAAGCCTCATCATTCTTAGCTCCCTCAGTACTTCCTATGCTGGTATTTATTTCTGCCCTAGGAATGGCATTTGCCACAGGTACCGCCTGGGGAACAAATGCTATATTAATGCCAATAGTTATTCCTGTAGCAGCATCTATTGGTGCCTCCAATGAGGTAACTCCGCTCCTCCTTGCAAGTATTGGTGCAGTACTTACGGGAGCAGTATTTGGCGACCACTGTTCACCCATATCTGATACAACCATTTTGTCTTCATCAGGGGCTGGATGTGATCATGTGTCTCACGTAAAAACTCAGGCTCCCTATGCCATTACTGTAGCAGCAGTATCCCTTGTAGCCTTTCTTTTCGCAGGTTTTGGGGTGTCTCCCTTTATCCTTATTCCTCTTGGTGCTTGTACTATACTTGGAATTGTACGATTTGTAGGTCGTAACCCAGAGGAGGGGTTAGGGTAGGTTGTAAAGAGTTGATCCCTTCCAAAAAAAACTCTCCCTGAGGGGAGAGTTTTTTTTTTAGAATCAAAAATAGCCAGAGAAGGTATATTTCTTTCTGTAGTAGTAATCTTAACTTTCTAAAGATTCTTAATCTCTTTCTCCGTCAGGCCTGTTATTTCGGCAATCATCTTACAATCCATACCTTTTGCTAGCATGGTTTTTGCTACTGCTTCACGACCTTTTCTTTCCCCCTTCTTGAGACCTTTCTGTAGTCCAGCTTCTTCACCTATCTCAGTGGCTGTTGTAATGCGTGCATGCTCATCCCATTCAGCTTTCTGACTCGCTTTATACATATCTAGCTCCTCCTGTTGTAAGTTTCCTATCTCCGCCATCTCAAGAAACTCCTTAAGTACACTGTCATCTTCACTGTACTCCTTAAGCTCCCTCATATACGTGATATAGTATAGCC
>CAZBHR010000009.1:0-58385 GCA_964492025.1 uncultured Spirochaetia bacterium
AATATAGATAGTTACATTCCGATAATCCCGTAGAGTAAAACTCACTCGGTTATACTCCCGGCTCAGTACTAAAAAAACTCATAATTTTAACTCCCTTTTATCAGGGAGTATATCGAGGGGCAATCTATCTGTATAGAGTAAAGGCTGACACTCAAAATACAGAAGCGCCAGCCTTTATGATAAGCTACCCTCTTTTTCGACGGGTTATCCATAGCCCAACTACCACAGGTAGTGCAATAAGGGCTCCTGCCAGAAACACCTCTCTGGGAGGAATGTAGTAAAACCTTTTTGAGGTGAACTGTACAAGCTCGCCAAAGGTGGTAACAACCCACCCTCCAAGGTAGTATCCTCCAAGAATCCCCCCTATTTTAATAAGCAGGGATACGGTATTTCTCTCTCGCTGCTGCACGGTAAAGGCTACAGCAAATATGGCAAAAACCGCAATACCCAAGAAGATTACCGTAATTACGCTTGTGGAAAAAAGAAAGGCTACCATCAGAGATAAGAGATATAAAGTGGTAAATGGCGCTACAAGATCTTTCTCTGAGAATCCTCCGTTACGGAGAAATGGTACCACCAACAAGGTTATCACAAGAGGTAATCCTAGAATCAACAGAAGACTCCATGAGCCATACCCAAGCTGAAGTGATAAGTAATCTCGTAAAGAAGCTCCAACTAAGGTAAGTGATGCAAGCAGAATACCCTTTCCTAAAGAAGCAGATAAAACTGATGGTACTATCCTCTCCTTTGAGGTAATTACCGTGCCACCTTGAGCCTGTATTGAGCTACTTTGGGGGGTAAGAGGTTTAGCTTTATCAAGACTAATCCCAGAAAGAAATAGTAACCCTGCTGCTACGTAAAAGATAACTTCATAGGAGATTACTGTGGGAGCCAGAGCCTGTAAGGTAAGTGCAGACACAAGAGCAGCCCCACTGTACAGGGGATAGTTTCGGTCTTGGGCTATGGTAAAAGCTCCAAAGGATCGAAAAAAACCACCAGCAAAGACACCCGTAAGAGCTCCAAATCCAGCCATTATATAGGTAAGATATAGGGAGTGGGAGTTTATCTTTGTTACTGGCATAAGCAGAATAGTCCTATCAATTGATAAGAAGGGAATAAGCACCACAAGGAAACCCCAAAACATAAGACAAATTCCAGAAAGTGTTCCACTGGAACGGTACTTGTCTGCAAAAAGACCAAATAGTAAGTACCCAAGAACAAAGAGCAGAAAAAATCCAGGAACTGCCATAGGGGCAACAAGAATCTCTTTCATAATAACATCATACACATACCGTCCTAAGAGGAAAAACTCAACAACCAAGGCAAATCGGGTTGCAAAAATTGCAAATCCCTCTTTATTTTTTACTATATTCATCATAACCTCCTAGTTTAGAACGTCTAAACGACTGTCTATAATTTCTGTAAGCGACCGTGTTAATGAGAGTGGATTACTATAGGGAACATCACAATAGAGACTAAAAATCATAACACCCCCAACATCGGTATACATGGCGTATGCAGTTTTATCTTTAAGCATGGCAGGACTGTTATAATACACATCTCCAACCCCCTCTACGGGATACCAGTTGTTCCAGTAATCCCAAAGTGAAGGATCCATCTGGTTGTATATGTACTGCTCCATTCGACCCTCTTTATAGGTTCCGTAAAATGGAAAACCTAGGTTAATTTGCTCTTTGGTAAATCCCTGGGATAAAATATACTGCAAAGGTTGAACCATTCCACCATAGAATGAAGCGTGTTCTCCATCTTGATCAAGAATATCATATCCCATAACCTGAACTTGATTGATAATGTCTATAGTCTCCTGTTCGTACATTAATGCCCATGTAGCAAGTGCAAGAGAGAGTTGAGCATCAGGCTTCACCTCGGTAACAAGCCTATGCTTAAGCTCTCGTAAGAACGAATTGTACGCATCAAACTCCTCTTGGGTAAATGGAAACTCCCAGTCTAAATCAATGCCATCAAGTCCATGCTCATTCACAAAATCAATCATATTGGTAAGTAAGGTCTCTCTATTATCCGTAATAGCACTCATAACCTTTCCGTTATCATGGGGGTTAAGAAGAGTTACAAAGATATTTACATCCCTATCACCTATCATAGCCTTAAACTCTCGAAGTGTTTCTGCAAAGAGATCTTTGCCTCTATCGTAACTAATAACTCCATTCTCATCCCACCGAATATCGAAGATAAAAAACACGTCGGTTACCGTATCAAAATACTCAGTTTGAAAAATCTCATCACGTAACTCTGGAGTAAGTCCACCCTCTTGCTCAATGGCATTATAGATATGCCCAACAGACATATACGCTGTCACTCGAAATGGGTCATTCCGTACAACTTTATCAATTGCGTATAGCTCAAAATCGGTGATTGCCGGTAGCCTCTGCGAGTCCTCAATAGTAAGTCGAATATATTGAGCAGAGACAGAGTCAAAGGTGCTTAACCGGTAGGGTTCGATTTTATCGGATCGATAAATCTCTTTCCAATCGGTACCATTTGCAGAGACCTCTAAGGTAAACTCTTGAATGTTCATTCCCTTCTCTTTGAGAACCACCGTATTAAAATCCTTTGCGGTACCTAAATCTGCGGTTATGGAAGATCCTTTTCGGCGAAATCCTCTCCATGAGGTATGCTCTTTATTATCTGTTGTCCGTCCTGCAAAGAAACCGCCAGAAGAGCTTAATTTTGCACTGGAGAGCAGGTTACTCTCTCCCACAAAAAGATTTTGATGTATGAGTAAATCATCATTAAAGTAGCTAGAGAATCCAACTCCCCAGACTACACCTAATGTAATGAGAAATACCAGTAATATAGCAACTGTGACTTTTTTCATTCTCCAATCTCCTTATTTGTATAGGTGTTCAATCACAACCTCATTGGTTGCATCTTTTATAGTGATTTTTGTGGCACCCTGCATAGACTTATCCCAGTAGCTAGCGGGTCCCGTTTTAAGTACATAGGTAAGTTGAATTCCCCGCCATGGAACAGAGAGACTGTTTACATGGTCGTGTCCAGAAAATATGTGGGTTGTGCTTCCTAAATCTAAAGCTCTTTGAAAGAGTCCTGTGTTTATCTTTGCCGCATATACACCTTCTCGGTTCTCTCCAAAGTATTGATTTGGGGGAATCTCTCCTGCATCAACTGCATTATAGGCATCTTCAAACTCAAGCAGTGGAATATGAAAGAAAAGCATAGAGGGAACCTGTTGTCCTGTGATATGTTCAATACCTTGAACTGTCCACTGATACCAGTCAATTTGATTTGGGTAAATAAAGTCATACCCATTTTCTCCATTCGGATAGGTACGTCTCTCATTTGAGTCCATCATAATAAGTGAGTAGAGAGGCTCTCCTGACTCATCCTCTATAAGTACTGAATAGTTTCCTATACCCTGTACATTTGATGGTCCCATTGAGAAAATAGAGTTTTCACCACCCTCATACAGGTTACCGTGCCACACTCGATCGGCCATACCTTCGGAGTCATGATTCCCCAGAGTAACACCCCAAGGAATTCCGTAGCCATCCAACTGTTTGGCAAGCTTCTTAGCTACCCTATTGGCAAAGGTCCATGAGGTATTATCTCCAACAGTCATAATCATATTGGGGGAAACTTCTGAAACTAGGGTATCAATCATTTTCAATGCTTTACGATCCTTAGTAGGACTCGATTCTAATTGAATATCTGCAAACAGAAGGATTGTAAAGTCCTTACCATCCTCCTTTGTAAGACGAACAATATGGTCATCCGTAAAGGTATCACTCTCAAGCCAAACCTCGGTAGATGGAGTTCCCTGGTACCAAGCAAAGCCTTTCATTGTTGTCCACTGTAAAACAGTAAATATGCCATATCCAGTAAGACCTAATAACACCAGTACAATAGAGATAGTCAATATCTTTCTCATTACTCAGTATCCTCCTATGAATTCAATTAATTATAAAGGTTGGAGTTACTCCAATGTAAAGAAAAAGTTTTATATTTTTTGAATATTATTTTTACTGATTAGGGGCAACAGGAACATAAAGCTTAAAATGATGGGTAAACTGCTTACTCTTCTCGGCGTACAAATCCACAATATTTCGCTCTATTGTATCTCCAACCACTTGGTATCCCTGTTCTTGTATAAACAGCTTAAGTTTGTCATACACGGGGTATATATCAATAAGGTCAACCCTTTTGCTCTGTGCTGTGGCAGTGGCAAAAAGTTGATTTTTTATACAGGAAAGATCTGTACTTTTTGAATTACACGGATATTCAGAGATAAAACCGTAGCTTCTATACACTTGGTATGACCGGTTATAGAGATTTTTCTGTGATATGGTAGAAAAGGTGTTTGCAAAGTGAATCCAAGAGGAATCGGTCATACGGTAGGTAGCTACCATATCTTCCAGTGCAAGTTCTCCATGGGCACTCTCAAAATCCCGAGAGAGTAACCAAAGAGCAGGAATCCTTTCAATACGCATGTACTCACTCCTGGCGTCGCGGATAGTTTCATGTACATGCTGTACTCGTAACTCTAGATTTTTAAGTTGCTCTATTTTACGACCTATTTCAGAGGCATGTTTTTCCAACTCTTTTTCCATAGGAAGGGTATCTTTTGCACCAAAGATTTGAGGCAGTCTCTCAAGAGGAGTTCCTGCACTTCGGAGGAGAAGAACCGTATTAATAAGTTCAAATTGAGCTTTATGGTAGTATCGGTACCCATTGGAACCAACCTCCCACGGCTTAATAACTCCAAGCTTATCATAAAACCGAAAGGTATCTGAGGATACATTAAATATTTTGGCAATCTCTCCAACGGTGTATAACTCTTTCATAAACTACCCTTTTACAAGTTCTCTATAACACCGAGGGGAGTATCCAATAACTCTTTTAAAGATGCGAGAGAAGTAGTATGGATCCTCATACCCAAGATCTAGGGCTATAGTTTTCACACTCTTCTCTGTCATATCAAGCTCCCGACAGGCTCTTTGCATTTTCATTTGAATAAAATACTCAATAGGTGAAAACCCTGTTTGCTCTTTAAAGAGAGCAATAAAATAACTTTTACTCATATGAGCAATATCTGTAAGCTCATCTAGGGTAATCACACCGGCTACCCGCTGCTCCATACAATCTATGGCAAGCTGTATTGGAGAGTGTACCAATAATCTCTGTGGGGAGATTCTATGCTGGGTATCCCCAAGCTCTGAAAACATCTGAAATAGCATGGCGGTAATCTGAATAAAGTGATCTATAGAGTATCCCCGCTGTAACAGAGTTATAATAGCTGTTATGTGGTCTATAAATTGATGCTGATAGGGCTCTGCAAGATACACTCCCGAGGTTTGTGCTTGTATGTACTCTATAAAATGGATAGCCCTATCCCCTCCAAAGTGCATCCAGTAGATACTCCAAGGATTTTCCCCACTTGCACGATACCTATGGGCAGTACTCTTTGGTATAATATAAAACTGACCTGAAACCATATCTATATTCTGAGATTCCACCTCTATAACACCTTCTCCTTCAACACAGAATATAAGGATATGATCCTCTGCTCCCTTGGGTCTTTCAATATAGTGATATTTAGCATGTGGGAAATATCCAATATTAGTAATATACAGAGAGGATGCTATTGGGTGATTTTCTAGGGTATATATAATATCTTTAGGAATGATCAGTAACTTCTGATGTACAAACCCATCTTTCACTTGAGGATATTTCATACCTATAGGTGTATCATATATTCTACTTTCTCGCAATAAAAAGAATATAATCCATCAACTATTACATATACTTCATTGGAATAGGACAAATCTCACTTATACTGTATAGGTAAGATGTAGGAGGTTTGTATGAGTACATCCAGAATAAAACCAACCATGAAAACAGCACAGATAACTATTCCCACCTACCCTGTGGGAGAGCCAAATAAGAATCCACTGTTTCTAGAAAAGCGGGTATATCAGGGTAGCTCTGGTAAAATATACCCTCTTCCTTTTACGGATAAAATTTTTGACAATAAAGAGGACAAAACCTACGATGTAATTCTGTTGGAGAACGAGTACCTCCTTGTTATTCTTATGCCATCCATGGGAGGAAAGATATACCGAGCCCTTGATAAGACAAATAATTATGACTTTGTATATTACAACGAAGTAGTAAAACCTGCCCTTGTAGGTCTTACGGGTCCCTGGGTCTCTGGGGGAATTGAGTTTAACTGGCCACAGCACCATAGACCTACAACCTTCTCTCCCGTAGAGTATCAACTTGAGGAACATGCAGACGGATCAATCACCTGCTGGATGGGTGAAGTAGACCCTATGTATGGAACAAAAGGAATGGCAGGTTTTACCCTATATGAAGATAAGGGGTATATTGAAATACGGGGACAGCTCTACAACAGAACCGAAACTCCCCAAACTTTTCTCTGGTGGGCAAACCCTGCAGTTGCGGTAAATGACTACACCCAGTCAATATTCCCCCCTGATGTTCATGCGGTATTTGACCATGGAAAACGTGATGTTTCTAAGTTTCCTATTGCTACGGGAGAGTACTATAAAATGGATTACTCTGCGGGAGTAGATATATCTAAGTATAAAAATATTCCTGTTCCAACATCTTATATGGCGTATCACTCTGACTATAACTTTGTAGGAGGGTACGATTTTGAGCAACAAGCGGGAATTCTCCACATTGCAAATCACCATATATCTCCAGGAAAAAAACAGTGGACCTGGGGACATGGAGACTTTGGTCAAGCTTGGGATAGGAACCTCACCGATAACAATGGTCCATATATTGAGCTTATGACTGGTGTATACACGGATAACCAACCAGATTTTACTTGGCTTGCACCGATGGAAGAAAAACGGTTTGTCCAATACTTTATGCCCTATAAGGGTGTGGGCATGGTCAAAAATGCAAACCTCTCTGCAGTAATAGGACTTGAGTCTTCTCAGGATACCCTTAGGTACTCCCTGTACACACCCCAACCCCTTAAGGATATTGAGATACGACTTACTTCAGGAACACAGGAACTGCACAGGGAGAAAATTTCTACCACTACCCCAAAGGAGTTTTACAGCCATACGGTTAATCGAGTAAAAGATATCCCAGAACACCTTTATCGAATTGAGGTACTAGATGTCCATGGTAACGAGATTATCTCCTATCAGCCAACAGAACCACAAGTACTAGAAACACCGGACCCCGCAGAAGAGATCCCTGCACCAGATAAGATAAAAAGTGTAGAAGAGCTGCACTTAGCAGCAATTCACCTTGAGCAGTACCGCCATGCAACATACTTACCAGAGGATTACTACAAAGAGGGATTACACCGTGACCCTCACCACACTATGTTAAACAATAGCTACGGACTCCTGCTTTACAGACGTGGATTGTATAAAGAGGCAGAGAAACACTTTAGACGTGCTATTGTACGACTCACAAAGCACGCACCAAATCCATATAATGGAGAACCATACTACAACTTAGGACTCACCTTGAAACGCCTTGGAAACCTTGAAGAGGCGTACGGATCCTTTTATAAAAGTACCTGGAATGATGCGTTCCAATCAAAGGGTTACGCCCAAGTAGCAACAATTGATATGCTTAAAGGTGAGTACGATCTGGGGTTAGAACATATTGAAAAATCATTAAGCTGGAATGGAAGAAATATACAAGGACGAAACCTTAAGTCAGTTTTCCTTCTTAAGCTGAATAGATTAGAAGAGAGTTTGGCATATACCGAAGAGACACATTCCATAGATCCTCTTGATTATGGAAGCACCTACCTACTCTCCTGTATAAAAAGTGGTGCAGAGCAAGAAGAAGCACGGGAGAACTTTTTTACCCTTATGAGAGAGAATCCCCATAACTTTATTACTGCCGCAGAGGATTTTAAACAAATAGGAGTTTTAGAAGAGGCTGTTGCTGTGTTAGAGCTTGCTGAAAATGAACTAAAGAGCCCTTACCCAATGATATCATACTTATCTGGATATTATCAGATGATGATGGGGTTTACCGATGGTGGTTCTTTGGAGTATAAAAAAGGCTCTCTCTGTAGCTCTGACTACTGCTTTCCCCATAGATTGGATGAGCTAGATGCATTAACAGCCGCCTGCTCAATACACCCCGATGATGCCAAGGCACACTACTATGTAGGGAATCTTCTATACGATAAAAAGCAGTATGATAAGGCGATACACCACTGGGAACTCAGTTGCACCTTAGATGATACATTCCCTACCTCGTTTAGAAACCTTGCTCTTGCATATGTAAATAAGCGAGATGATACAACCCGCGCACTCCCTTACCTAGAAAAGGCATTTGCCCTAAACAGAGAGGATGGACGAGTACTTTTTGAGCTAGATCAGCTGTATAAAAAAATAGGAAAATCAGCTATTGAGCGAGTAGAGTTTTTAGAAAAACACCTTTCTGTTACGGAAAGTAGAGATGACCTCTACGTAGAGTATATTACTCTCCTTAACAGACTTAATCGATATGAAGAGGCAAAAAGCTGTATTGATAACCGCATATTCCACCCGTGGGAAGGAGGTGAAGGTAAGGTAAGCTCTCAATACAAACGGTGCAGAATTGAGTTGGCAAAGAGTGCTATTCTGCATAAGGATCTTTCAAAGGCTAAGGAGTTACTCAATCAAACACTCTATCACCCCCACAATCTAGGAGAGGGAAAACTGCAAAATGCTGCGGATAACGAGATATACTACTTTTTAGGGTTAGTGGAAGAACAGTTAGGAAACTCGAAAGAAGCAGAGAAACTATACCTTCAAGGGAGTACCGGAATAGATGAGCCAAGGGATGCGATGTTTTATAATGATCAACCTGCGGACATGATGTTTTACCAAGGGTTGGCATTGAGAAAACTAGGAAACGAAGATAAGGCAAAGTCAGAGTTTAATAGAATCTACGACTTTGGAGAAAAGCACCTTCATTGTTCAATGAAAATTGATTACTTTGCGGTATCCCTTCCCGACTTTCTTGTATTTGATGAGAACTTAGATATTAAGAATAGAGTTCACTGTTTGTATCTTATGGGATTGGGGCAGATTGGGATTGGTAACTACCAACGGGGTATGGAGTTTCTCAAAGAGGCGTATGTACTCAACCCCAACCATCAAGGTGTGGAGTTGCATAAAAACCTTAATAGGGAATTTTTTATGTAGGGTATATTTTTGGGGAGGCTTAAGAAAACCTCAAGCCTCCCTTACCTATTTTACAGTACTAATAGAAAAGTGGTGATCCCGGTCCCAAGGGAAGACCTGTAATGTACCAGATAATCATAAGAATAGTCCAACCAATAAGGAGTGCTATAGAGTAAGGAATCATTGTTGAAATAACCGTTCCCATTCCAGACTTTTTATCATACTTCTGAAAGAATGCAACAACCAGTACAAAAAATGGCATAAGTGGTGCAATAATATTGGTACTGGAATCTCCAATACGGTAGGCAATTTGAGTAAGTTCTGGTGAGATTCCTACCTGCATAAACATAGGAACAAATATAGGAGCCATAATAGCCCACTTAGCGGAATCAATGGCAATAAAGATATTAATAAATGCGGTAAGTATAATAAATGCAATAAGAAGAGGAAGTCCAATAAAACCGGCTTTCTCTAGTAACTCTGCACCACTTACAGAAATAATAATTCCTAAATTAGACTTGGTAAACAGTCCTGTAAACTGGGCAGCAAAAAAGATTAATACCATAAAACTGGAAATACCAGCTATGCCCTCATTCATATGCTGAATAAGCTGATCATCACTCTTTACAGTTTTAGCACCAATACCGTAAGCAATACCGGGAAGAAGAAAGAGAAGCATCATGAAGAAAATGATTCCTCCCATAAGAGGAGATGATCCAATAAGAGAACCATTTGCACCTCGAAGAACAGAGTTTTTGGGTAAAGCTATGGCAACCATAATAGCCACGTACACAAAAGCTGTAATACCAGCAAACCTAAGACCTCTTTTCTCGTTATCCGCAATATCTGAAACAGAAATCTCCTCATGGTGGGTATAGGGAGACAGTCGAGGTTCTACAATCTTATCGGTAATAAAAGCTCCAATTGCTGTAATAAGAAAGGTAGAAACAATCATGAAATACCAGTTTGCCAATGGAGAAACAACATAGGTAGCATCTAGCTGTTGAGCTGCGGAGGTAGCAATACCCGCAAATAAAGGATCGTTGGCACCAATTAAAAGGTTTGCACTCCAGCCACCAGAAACTCCCGCAAAGGCAGCTGCAATACCCGCAATAGGGTGTCTTTTAAACGCCATAAATATGATAGCCCCAAGAGGAACAAGCACCACATACCCAACGGATGATGCCATATTTGACATAATACCAAGAAACACCACCATGGCAGAAACAGACCATCTTGGAATCACATGGGCTATCTTTCTCATAAGGGATTCCATAAGCCCTGTTTTCTCTGCAACACTTACACCAATTATAATAGTAAAAACCGTTCCTAAGGCAAAAAATGAAGTAAAGTGTCTAATAACATTAGTAACCATATACTGAATACCATCTCTACTCATAAGATTAAATACGGCAACCCTATTTTCCACTACTCCACCATCACTGGTTATAGTATTATAGGTAACGGACACACCAAAGTATGAGAGTATTCCAGACAGTAATATTGTAATACCCGCTAAAATAATAAACAGAGTTGCTGGGTTTGGCAGTGCATTTCCAACCTTCTCAACACCATCTAAGGAGCGTTGAACAAAACCTCTCTTTCCTCTTGTTTTCTGTTTCTTAGCCATAGAGCCTCCCTACTTTTTTATCACTGCATCATAATAGAAGACCTAGAACTATAGCAAGGAGTATATTGCCTATCGGAACTATTATTTACTATTACTAAACTTTTATACCCTAGACTGTCCCACCGAGCTTTGCTGTTTCATCTTTTAACTCCTTTCTCTATAGTAGTAATTATAGAATGACCGTCTAAAAATAAAACTCCAAATAATTTACCTGAGTACCCTATTCTAAACTTTTGAAACCTTTCCCAGAATTTTTGATTGAAAAAAAGAAAAAACCTCTATACTATTGGGATAATATTTGGAAACGGTGAATCAATGAAACAAAATAGAACAACCCTTCGGGCAATAGATATTCTTACACTCCTAGCGGAAGCTCCCAAAGGATTAAGTTTTAAGGATATTTATACAACCCTAGACATGCCTAAAACAAGCGCCTTTGACATTTTACAAACCCTTGTTTCAACCTCTATGGTTGAGGAAAACTTAGAGACAGAAAAACGGTATAAGGTTGGGCTTCGGGCATTTCAAATTGGCACAAGTTACGCTCCAAATAAAAATCTTATCCAAGTAGCAACTCCTCATCTAGAAGAACTTGCAGAAAAGGTAAACAAAACAGCAATCCTTGCTATGTTTGATCAAGGCAAGGTGATTTTTATCCATAAGTATGATCCCCCATCCTCTACGGTCTTAAGTACCTGTACCATTGGGACAAGCAAAGAACTCTACTGCTCCTCCCTAGGAAAGGCGGTACTCTCTGCCCTCTCTCCCGATCAGAGTGACCGTTTGATAGACACCATTGTTTTTGAAAAAAAGACAGATTTTACCATTACTAATAAAAGTGATTTACAGCGAGAAATAGAGATAAGTAGGGAGCGTGGATTTGCCATAGATGATAGGGAGTTTGAGGATCATGTTTTCTGCATGGGCGTGCCAATTTTCAATTATGCACACCAAGTTGTAGGTGCCATAAGTATTTCAGGTCTCTACCGTGGCAGTACCCCCGTGGAGGCTGAAGTTCTAGCTTTAAAGCATGCGGGAACACAAATATCTCAAAAGCTCGGTTTTATCTAGTTATTGGTTGACAACTCCCTTTTTATGGCTTATCATCTATAGAGTATTCGAAATAACGTTTTTTGTTCGTATATACGACTATTGATATTGAGGAGGATGTATGATATTAGAGCAATTCAAATTAACAGGAAAAGTGGCCATTGTAACAGGTGCCAGTGTGGGACTCGGCCAAGGTATGGCTCTTGGTTTAGCTGAGGCTGGAGCACATATTGTTGGAGTTGGTATTGGTGATATGAGTGATACGAAAGCTAAGGTAGAGAGCCTTGGTCAGAAGTTCCTCGGAATTGAGGCAAACCTTATGTCACTGGATCCAATTGATCATATTATTTCTGAGACCATAAATACCTTTGGTAAAATTGATATTCTTGTGAACAACGCAGGGATTATCCGACGAGAGGATGTTCTTGATTTTAGCGAGAAAGATTGGGATGATGTTATGAACATCAATATTAAATCCCTATTCTTCCTGTCTCAAGCTGTAGGAAAGGTATTTGTTGAGCAAGGCACTGGTGGTAAAATTGTTAATATCGCATCAATGCTCTCATTCCAAGGTGGTATTCGGGTTCCCTCTTACACCTCTAGTAAATCTGGAGTAAAAGGGCTTACCATGCTTATGGCAAATGAGCTTGCAAAACATAACATTAACGTAAATGCTATTGCCCCCGGATATATGGCAACCGATAATACAACTGCCCTACGGGCGGACAAAGACCGAAATGCCGCAATTCTTGAAAGAATTCCCGCTGGACGATGGGGAGATCCTAAAGACCTTGCTGGAACCGTTGTATTCCTAGCTAGTGATGCAAGTAATTATATCAATGGATACACCATTGCCGTAGACGGTGGTTGGTTAGCCAGATAATACAATAAGGAGTATAAAATGAATTTAGATGTACGATATGCAAATCATCCAGGAGACTCAATGCACTACACCACCGAGGAGCTACGGGAACACTACTTAGTGAACACCGTATTTCAAGATGGTAAAATTAACCTTGTATACTCCCACCAGGACAGAATTATTGCTGGTGGAATTATGCCAACCAAAAAAGCGCTTGCCCTTGAGGCGAGTAAAGACCTTGGGGCGGATTATTTCTTAGAGAGACGAGAGCTTGGTCTTATTAATATTGGTGGAGCTGGTACTGTAACCCTTGATGGCGAAACTCAAGAGGTTGGTCCACGGGATGGTCTTTATGTGGGAATGGGAGTCAAGGAAGTATCCTTTGCATCAAAAGATCCTAAGAACCCTGCAAAGTTTTATATCAACAGCTCTCCAGCTCATAAAACCTACCCTACGGTAAAAATTAATTTTGCCGATGCAAACCCCGTACGACTTGGGGAGCAGGAGAATCTTAACAAACGAACTATTTATCAATATGTTCACCCCGCGGTATGTGAAAGCTGCCAGCTCGTTATGGGAATGACTCTTCTTGAGCCAAACAACGTATGGAACACCATGCCTTGTCACACCCATGAGCGAAGAATGGAAGTATACTTCTACTTTGATATGGATGAGAATACTCGAGTATTCCACCTTATGGGAGAACCCGATGAGACTCGTCATATTGTTATGAAAAATGAGCAAGCGGTTATCTCTCCTAGTTGGTCTATCCACTCGGGTGTTGGAACTTCAAACTACACCTTTATTTGGGGTATGTGTGGAGAGAACCAAACATTCACCGATATGGATCACGTTCCTATGGATGAGTTACAGTAATAACAAATCAATAAAAAAAGGCTCGGTTTACCCGAGCCTTTTTTTTCACAATACAGAAACCTACTTTACCGTGTTTACAAGGGTACCAATACCCTCTATTTCACACTCAATAGTGTCTCCCGGCTGAAGGAACTTAGGAGGATTATATCCAAGTCCCACTCCTGCAGGTGTCCCTGTGATAATAATATCCCCACTCTGTAAAGTTATTCCTCGAGAGAGCTCTGAGATAACATGGGTAATTGAGAATATCATATTTTTTGTATTATCATTTTGCCGAACTTCTCCATTCACCCTACTCTGTATGGTAAGTTCTGGGGGAAAGGATATTTCTGAGGCGTATGTGATCCATGGCCCCATAGGACAGTAGGTGTCAAGACTTTTACCTCGATACCACTGGGTGTGCTGATTTTGTACATCACGAGCAGAAACATCATTAACAATAGTGTATCCGAAAATATGTTTTCCCACATCTTCAGGAGAGATATTTGCACCGCCCTTTCCTATCACAACAGCAAGCTCCACCTCATAATCAGTTTTCTCAGTAGCCTCTGTGTTACGATAAATTGTACTACCAGTACCAATAGCAGGACGAGCTCTTTTTGAAAAGTAGATAGGATACTGAGGAAGCTTATCATCTTGAAAGATAGAGCCACTTAACTCCTTAGCATGGGCAAGATAGTTTTTACCCAAACAGAGAATATCCTGCTTAGGATACGGGATTGGAGCGAGTAAAATCACTTGATCCAAGGGAACCGCATCGGCAAGATGTGACTCAACCTCTCCTCGCAACCTCTCCACAAGAGGCTCATAATCCATATCAAGAAAATCATTCATACTGAGAACATCTATCCCAAGAAGAGAGTCCATAGGAATCACTGACTTTTTATCTTTTGCAAGAACACCTACTCGCTCAATATTATCATATACATAGGTACAGAAATACATAATAGTTACTCCTTATCTAATAAAGAGTATACCAAAAGAGAGCAGTTCACACCAGAGAGGCTCTCTCCAATAGGTATATTTTAATGAACCCCTATTAGGAGCTCATAGAGAAGCTTCTCTAAGTGAACATAATGTGGTACACTCCCCAAAATACCACCTACGAGGATATGATACAATGAGTTATAATTTTTTAAGTATAGATGAAGGAAAACAGCAGCTTTTAAAAGGAAACACCACCGATGGTATACTGTGGAGTATTAAGCTGAAAAAATATCCACTTGCCCGAGCAATGCAGAGACTTAGCGATACGGAAGTATTAATTGGATATGATCGTGGCTACTTTATTGTTGATATAGCAAAGGGTAAGGTTATTCACAAGTGTAAAAAGTGGAGAGAGGTAACATCTGCCCATCGTAACCCAGATGGAACTACAACCATTGTAGGACTTAACCTAGACAAACTCAAAGGTGTATGTGTACTTAAATTGGACCCAAAAGATAAGGTTATTGAAAAGAAAAGTATTCCAGGAGACTACGTTCGACTAGCAACAGTTCTCGACAACCGACGATACCTACTCTGCATGAATGATCGGATTGTAGAGACCGATGAAAACCTCAAAGAGGTTGCATCATACAGTGCAGAGGGATTTTTACACGCATGGAAAGCTTTACGCATGGAAAACGGTGATACATTGGTGGCTGGTGGCTACGGTGCCTTTATTGCAAGGTTTAACTCGACTGGCAAGATGATTCAAAAGTTTGGGCACAAGGAGGAGGTTCCTGAATCCATATCCCCCTACTTCTACGCAACCATAGTTATTGCAGATAACGGAGATATTTTTGTAGCAAACTGGCAGGATCACGGACCGGACAACGGTCATAAAGGAAGACAGCTTCTTAGGTTTACCCCTACAGGAGAGTATATAGAGAGCTGGTCTTTTCCAGAGCATATCTCCTCTTTTCAGGGATTATTACTGTTGTAGAAAAACTCCTATTGAAACAACAAAGGTTTTTCTGTATACATGAATTATGAACTACTCGCCCGGGTGGTGAAATTGGTAGACACGCTAGTTTCAGGGACTAGTGGAGGTAACTCCGTGAAGGTTCGAGTCCTTTCCCGGGCAGAAATTGAAAATTGAAGGTAAGTATGAAAAAAATTTTATTAACTACAACATTGATTATCTTTAGTACTATACTCGTTTTGGGGTGTGATGACTCAGAGACAAACACCTATAGCGAATGGAGAAAAGGTGAAGTAGATGGTAACGCAGTTCTTATGGCTGGTGATATTAACAACGTGTCATGCTCTGTATTTACTCAAAACAAAAAATCGATGTTTTTACTATCTTTTAACTCCCCCATAATTCCGGAACAAACCACAATAAGAATTGGGGAAGATGAAATCTCACCTAGAATACTTTGGTTTAATTTTCGAGAAGGATTAGGACTCATATACCTTGGAGATGTAGAGTATTTGCTGTTCGAACTCATCGCAAAGGCAGAGGGTAATAACCTTTATGTTGAACCTCATTATCAGGATGGTAGCTACGATTTTATAACCTTCAACTTTACGGAGCTTCTCAAGCTTGCAGATACATAGTAATAAAAAATAGGAGGATAATGTGAAAAAAACCTTCCTAATAGCAACGATAGTTGGTCTAACCATCATGTTATTCTCATGCCCAAGGGTTGATCCTTCAGCTCCAGAGAAAGAGCTAAACCCCCATGAAGACTATCCAGATTGGAATGAAAATAAGGTGGATGACAGAAAAGAAACACTCATCCCTGCAAACAAAGAACAACTCTTTAGTATTCTAGATTACCAGAAAGAGCATAAAGGCAAAGGAAGCGTATGGCATGAAGCCAATGGAGACGTTTTGTATGAGAACAAACCATGGATTGCAAAATCCATTGATGTATCTCAAGTCCAGCTAACTCCTTCCTCTGTATGGTATGACCAATATGGATACATCCATGTCGAGGGTTATTTATTTCAAGGGAGGGAATCATCTTTTCAAGATACAATTCTTCCTGATATCAGTAATTGGGATGTATCCAATGTGACTGACATGAGCTATATGTTTTATGGAGCATTCGGCGTATACAGCGACCTAAGTAACTGGGATGTGAGTAGTGTTACTGATATGTCTGGTATGTTTTATGGAGTGGCAGAACTGTACGCTAATTTAAATAACTGGGATGTATCTAATGTGACAAATATGAGCTATATGTTTTATGAAGCATACAAGTTCAACCAAAACCTATATCAATGGAATGTCTCCAGCGTCACTAACATGAGTCATATGTTCCACGGAGCGCGTAAGTTTAATCAAGATCTATTTCAATGGGATGTATCTAATGTTACCGATATGAGCTATATGTTTTATGGAACGAGGAGTTTCAGCGAAAACATCAGTAGATGGGATGTATCTAATGTGACTGATATGAGTTATATGTTTTATAACACAAACTTTGACCAAAGTATAAATGACTGGAATACATCAAGCGTCACTGATATGAGCTATATGTTTTATAATACAAACTTTGACCAAAATATAAATGACTGGGATACATCAAGTGCCACTGATATGAGTTACATGTTTTATAATTCAAGATTTAACCAAAGTATAAATGACTGGGATACATCAAGTGCCACTGACATGAGTTACATGTTTTATAATTCAAGATTTAACCAAAGTATAAATGGCTGGAATACATCAAGTGTCACTGATATGAGCTATATGTTTTATAACTCGAACTTTGACCAAAACATAAATGACTGGGATACATCAAGTGTCACTGACATGAGCTATATGTTTTATAACACAAACTTTGACCAAAGTATAAATGACTGGAATACATCAAGTGTCACTGATATGAGCTATATGTTTTATAACACAAACTTTGACCAAAGTATTAGTGCTTGGGATGTATCTAGAGTGACAGATATGAGCTATATGTTTTACAATTCAAGCTTTAACCAATTTCTCTATTGGGATGTATCCAGCGTCACTGATATGAGTTATATGTTTAGCCACTCACCATTCAATCACTCTCTTCCTTGGAATATATCTAATGTCATTGATATGAGAGGAATGTTTCGTGAAGCAGATGCATTCAATCAAGATATTCGGTGGTGGTGGCGCTCAATACCTGAAACTACAAATATGACCGAAATGTTTTATGGAGCAGATAAATTCAACCAAGATATAAATACATGGAATATAAGTAATGTACCTGCTCACGAAATGTTTTTTGGAACTCCTATGGAATACCTTCCAAATAGCCACCCCCAAGAGTGTGGATGTGGTGCAAGTTCAAATGACCAAGAGAATCCTTATGGGGATACGTATGGTACATGGAGTCACAAGCTCTAACATCATCAACTCCATAAATGACCTAGCAAACAATTCCTCTTTATCTTGAAGATAACCAAGAAACCTCAATGCATCATTATTTGAAGTAATCGACTTTATACGCTCTATATTTTTGTAAGTCTCTGATCCTTTGATTGTTTTAATCACATCCTGCATAAATCGATTACCAGAAGAACTTGAAGTGAACATCTTTGATCCCACCTCAGAAAAATCAAGAAAATGCCCAAACTGTGGGGCTAAACTCTAGAACCACCTACCCCTATGAAATAACAACGATCTGGGGTCAAGCTATTTGCTTTTACCCATATTCTTGATATATTAGAATAACAAACATAAAACAAAGGAGTGTTTATGGGAATTTTTAACTCTCTTATGGGAAATGCTGCATCGGTTTCTGTAGAGGAGCTTACAGAAAAATATGGAAATTTATTGGCAACCAACGAGAAGATAGATGCTGGATATAAGCTCATTAGGGATGTCTTTCTTTTTACCAACAAACGACTCATTTTAATTGATGTTCAAGGGATGACAGGAAAGAAAATAGAGTATATGTCTGTTTTATATAAGGCAATCTCCCGTTTTTCAATTGAGTCCGCAGGACACTTAGATCTTGATGCAGAGCTAAAAATATGGATTTCCAGTGAGAACACTCCATCTATTAGCAAGAAATTCAGTAAGCAAGTGAGCATATACGAGGTACAGAAAACTCTTACAGACCATCTGGTGTAACATGTTCACAACTTCAATTACCAGTTTAATTATTGGTAAGAAGAGAAGTACAACCTAAAAACTGTTCATAAAATGGCACCCATGGGGGTGCTTTTTTTATGAGAAATATTCATTATACAAGCAGATAAAATTCAATAACATACGCAATACCTCCAACTATCAGTGCAGGAAGTGTTGTAACTACCGTTGCCTTGAGAGCCGAAGGTTTGTGAAGTGCCATAAGGGGAAAAAGTGCATCTCCATCTTGACTAATCGCATTGGCAAGCAGTGCACTAAAAGGTACCAGACCTTTCGCATAGAGGGCTACAAAGATAACTTGCGGGCCACACCCTGGAACTAATCCTATAGCTGATCCCACTACCACCGAGGCAAATCCTGCGGCTAACATCCAACTGGCTATTACCTCAGACCCTCCTAATGCAATTACAAGTAGCTCGTATGCTGCATACGCAATAAACACCCATGTTCCAACAAAGGCAACCTCCCCTCCACTATGAATCAGGGTTTCCTTAAGGGAGTACAGTTTATGTTCCTGTTCTTCATGGTCAATCGCTTGGAGAAATCTTCGTTCTCCTAAAAACAGAGCTATCGAAAGAGTAGTACCTACAAGTCCAATACTACGCCAAAAGGTTCCATAAGAAGAGCTCTCTAGGTCAGCCCCTGTAAGTAGGAGTATACCTGGAATTACTCCAATTGCTGCAACCATCCAAAAAAGCCAGAAGCCACGGTGTGTAAGTTTATACCCTAGGGAGTGCTGGTTATGGTGCTTTCCTTGATGGTGAAGTATCACATCAATGGCATCTCCCTCTTCATGTCCAATGTGGTTAAGTTTTTCAGAGGGTAGCTCGCAGAACTCTCCCCACTCTGGGTGCGACTCTTCTGGGTTTGGTAGTTCTATATCACTTCTATTAATCCCTATACCAAGGGCGTCAACAACATACCCTGAAATAATCCCTGTAATAACAGAGATCACAGTTACCAGTAGATAGGTTGGCAAGCTCGAAGCTATAAGCACAAAGGCCGCATCTCCTGCTGTTGCTATAAGAGTTGCTACTACAGTTCCAAAGCTAACACTTTTTTTAATATAGAGGGGCATAAGAAATATTGCTCCACCACACCCAGGAGTTGCCCCCAAGAGAGCTCCAATAAGTGGTTGGAGTCTCTTTGATCCTTCTATCCAACGAATAAAACCACCCTGCAGCTTATAATCGATAAGACCAAAAAGAAGAAGAGCCCCTGCAACAAAAACGGTAACCTGTAAGTATGAATCAATTGCAGCACCAATCACTCCACTCAACATATCTACTCCCATACAACCTCCTTATGAGCTCTCCTTAGATTCCAACCAATTCTACTACTTCTTGAAATATCTTACAACCACAATACTTTTATAAGAGTTCACCTTGTGCTTTCATAAGAAAAAGGCTATAAAAAAAGAAGACTTAACGTGGAGCTAATGAAAGATGGATAAAGAGCGTATTCAACGTGCGGTTCGAGAGATACTGTACGCCATTGGAGAAAACCCTGATAGAGAGGGACTTATTGATACCCCAAGACGTATTGCTGATATGTACGAGGAGATTTTTTCGGGGATGAATGAGGACCCGACGGAGCACTTAAAGCTCCAATTTAAGGATGAAAATCATGAGGAACTTGTGCTTATTCGTGATATTCCTCTCTACTCTATGTGTGAACACCACTTGGCACCATTTTTTGGGAAAGCCCATGTGGGTTACATTCCTAAGAATGGAAAGTTAACAGGATTAAGTAAAATTGCTCGGGTTGTTGAGGCAGTAGCAAAACGTCCTCAGTTACAGGAGCGTCTTAGCTCTACCGTAGCCGATGCCATTATGGAAGCCCTATCTCCCCACGGTGTGATTGTTGTTGTTGAAGCAGAACACACCTGCATGACCATGAGAGGAGTAAAAAAACCAGGAAGCACAACTATAACATCTGCCACAAGAGGGGTGTTTAGAACAGATACCAAAGCTCGAGCAGAGGCGTTAAGCCTTATCTCTTTAAGGTCTTAGGTGGTACGTATGAACTTTCAAGAATACACCTTAGACTTTGGAAAAAGAACCTACATTATGGGTATTCTTAACGCCACACCAGATTCATTTTCCGATGGTGGTACATTTAATCAACTTGAGGTAGCTGTTAAGCGTGCTAAACTCCTAGAGTCACTTGGGGCTGATATTATTGATATTGGAGGAGAGTCTACACGCCCTGGAGCTCATGAGGTATCTATAGAGGAGGAGCTTCAGCGAACTATTCCTCTTATTCAGGCTATCCGTAAGGAGGTATCTATTCCTATCTCAATAGATACCTATAAGGCTCAGGTTGCACAGGAGGCACTCGCAGCAGGGGCAAATATGATAAACGATGTATGGGGACTTCAGAGAGAGCCTAAGATTGCAGAAGTTGCTGCCCATGGAAATGCTCCGGTAATTATTATGCACAACCAGATTGGTACCGAGTATCGTGGGGACATTATTGCATCTATGGGTGATTTTTTTCAAAAATCTATTCAAATTGCAAAACAGGCAGGAGTACCGGATGATCATATTATTCTTGACCCAGGAATTGGGTTTGGGAAAACTACAGATCAAAATATCGAGGTTATGCATAGGCTCTCGGAGCTACAATCGTTGGGATACCCTACTCTTTTAGGTACCAGTAGAAAGTCTATGATAGGAAATATTTTAGACCTTCCCATTTCAGATCGGTTGGAAGGAACCATAGCCACCTCAGTACTGGGGGTGGTGGCGAATATTGATATTATTCGTGTTCATGATGTTCAAGAGAATATAAGAGCCGTCAAAGTTGCAGATGCCATTGTGAGAGGAGTAAAGTAGATGGATACAATTATCATGAAAAACATGGGATTCTTTGGATACCATGGAGTTATGAAAGAAGAGGAATCTCTAGGACAAAAATTCTTTATTGATGTACTTCTCTTCTTGGACACCAAAGAAGCTGGACTGTTGGACAGTGTAGATAAAACCGTAAGCTACGCCGAGGCTTTTCAGATTGTTCAGCACCATGCTGAAGTAAAGCGATATAAACTCTTAGAAGCACTGGCAGAACATATTGCTATTGATCTACTAGATCAGTATGAATTACTCTGCTCGGTGGAAGTTGAAATTAGGAAGCCCGAGGCACCTGTTCCAGGACTTTTTGATCATATGGGAGTTCACATACAAAGGGATAGAGATGCATAGTGCTTATCTGGGTCTTGGAAGTAATATAGGAAATAAGAAAGAGCATCTTATCAAAGCGGTAAAGTTGCTTAATGAACATCCTGCTATTACTCTTACCCAAAGATCCTCTCTTTATGAAACAGAACCTTGGGGTTACACCGAGCAGGAGTCATTTCTTAACGCTGTGGTCGTGGTGGAAACAGAGCTTTCCCCAGAAGAGCTGCTTACCCACTGCCAAAAGATTGAGCACGCACTTTTAAGAACACGCGAGATCACCTGGGGTCCAAGAACAATTGATATTGATATACTTATCTATAGCGGAGTACGTTCACACACTCCTCAGCTCACCCTCCCTCACCCTCATCTAACAGAGCGAGCCTTTGTGCTAGCACCCTTGGCAGAGGTTGCTCCTAACCTATCTATTCATGAAAAAAAGGTAGACCAGTGGCTTTCTGAGATAGGTGAAACAGGAATTACCGCAGTTACTCCTTGGGAAGATACTCTCGTAAATAGATAAGTTGCGTCTCTACGGGCTTCTGAAAGATAACCTTTGCAGCGTATGCGTAAAGTGCCATCTGGGTATAATACTCCTCTTCTATCTTATACTGCCCTGTCTTAAAGTCAATAATCTTCACCTTCTCCGGGGTATCAATAATAAGGTCAATCTGTCCAACAATGTGTGCGGGGTCTCTAGAGATAGTTGCTGATTCCCTATGGTACGCCTTAAGCACCTCCTCTCTCAGAAGCTCTACAGAGAGCTTTTCTCCCAGAGATTCCTCCGATTGCACAAGCTGCTCAAATGAGATAATAATTGACTCCTCAGGATACATAGGGTAGTACTCCCCCGTATCTGGTTGTACAAGCAACCCCTGCTCCTGCTCCAAAAAGAGGTTTACTAATCTACTGGCATCCTGAAAAATTGTGTCCCACTCCTCTTTGTATGTTCCCCTCCAGTAATTTTCGTCACATGGGTACTTTGGAATAGGCTTACCTAAAATATTAAGCTCCGCAATGGCGTGACAGAGTGATCCAAATTTTCCATGGAAACGGTTATCATACTGTCTAAGAGTATCAACCGATAGGGACGGTAATTTTTCTGGGGTCGGTTTTCCCTGCGTTAAAATCTTACCCATAACCTGATTTACAAACACTACCGTAAGATCCTCTCCGTCTGGAATGGCTGGATGTACAGAAGAGTAATGGGTACTCATAGATGTTGCACTCTGCTTGGAAGATCCACGGTGAGCACAGTATTTCTCATAGGAAAGTGGTTCCATTTGATACAGACTCTGAACACCATTGGGCTGGTCAAAACTTTCAATATTACCATCTTGAAGAATATAGTGGGCCAGAGATTTTTCATTTATCTTTTTCGGTAAAATACCAGAGAAGAAAAGATGGCTCTTTGCCCGTGTTACTCCAACATACAGAAGACGGAGAAGCTCTTTTTTCTCAAAGTCCTCAGCACTCTCTGCTGAGGCCTCTGCAAAAATATTACCCAGTTCCTTCACACTTCCAGGGGTGATTGATACGCCGTAAGTGTCAGAGTAAAAACAGGGCTCCATAGGTTTGGATCGTACTGAACTATCAACCTTTGGAATAAAAACAACGGGAAACTCCAATCCCTTTGATTTATGAATGGTAATAAGTGAAACACCTCGTTGCTCAGGAAGAAGAGGTGCCTGCTCTATACGTTTAGCCTCTCCAAAATTACCGATTAACTCATGCAGAAACTGGTGCATTGTGATACCTCGGTTATCGGCATCCTTTGCAAGGGCTTGAATGTAATAGTAGTGTTCCAAGTAACTTTGGGTTTTCTCCTCTTGAAGCAACCAGCACCGATACCCTCCATGGTACCAGAGTGTTTTAAACACCGTACTATGGGACTCTCTATCAATAAGCTCTCCTATCTCCCTCATAAGCCCTAAGGCTCTCTGGAATTTAGAGAGTTCATCTGCACTGAGAGACGAACAGTCTAACTGGTAGAGCGGTTTATTTTGCAGAAGTAAGGTAATAAGCGTTTCATCATTACAGCCAAAGTAAGGAGAACGTAGGGCTCTTGCCATATAAGCCTGCTCCTCTGGGTGAAGAACTAGCAAGGTCATATATACAAGGTCCTGTGCTACCGCCTCCAAGTAGAGAGTACGTGCGGTATCTACGGAGTATGGAATGTTCAGACGTTTAAACACCTCTTCAAACTCCTTTTGTGCAGTGGTTGTTCGAAAGAGTACTGCCACATCTTCGTAGGAAATAGGATGGAACCCCTTTCCACTTCTCACGTGATCTCCCCTGTCTACCATACCTTGGATATGCTGAGCAACTTCCCAAGCCTCCTGTTTTCCTACTCCTATCCGAGGATCAACCCCAAGCTGATCTTTTAACCCATAGATAAAGCCAATTTCAGGAACAACACCGTCGCCCTGTTCCGTACCAGCCTCAATGTGCTCATACCGAGGCATAAGTGGGTCAAAGACCCTGTTAAACCACTCAATAACACGGGGTTCCGTACGGAAATTCTCAGCCAAGAGATGCCTCATTCCCCCATGGGCCTCAACATCCTCACCAATTGATTCAAAGAGGGAGACCTCAGCTCCACGAAATCCATAGATAGACTGTTTTTTATCACCCACACAAAAAAGCACGTGAGATCGTATATCAGCAATAGTAGGTATCTCTTTCTTTAGGAAAGATTCCTTTGCTGCAAGAAGAAACAGAAGCTCCCATTGGTGTCTGTTGTTATCTTGAACCTCATCTACCATAATGTAGGCAAACCGTGATCCATGTTTTATCCTCAACTCTGGGTTGTCTCTCAGCAGATCTATAGCCATAAACAGGGTGTCTTGAAAGGAGAGAAACCCCCGTTGTCGTTTCTCCTCTAACCAAGTCTGTTGAAATTCGTCTATATACTGAAATAACTGTTTGAGGAGAGGTAGTCTTTTATACCATTGATACATTTGCACAAGGGTATCTACCTGTTTTTTTACCGCCTTCTCCTCTTTTTTAAGCCTCTTACCCTTTAACACTTTGTCAGAGAAGAGTTCCCCAAGCTCTTGCACACGGTTTGCAATACTATCATCATCTAGATCAATACGCGTTATGGAGGGAAGATTCTCACCGACCTCTAAGGTTGCCGCAATAGCATCTGTCAATTGATCTTTAATATAGGTTGATTGCACCTCATAGGTGTGAGAAAAATCTATAGGCCGTGTTGGGTGAATCCAGTTGGTAGCTATCGGAAGAAATACCTCCTCCCGTAATACCTCGGTACCAATGGTATCTCTCAACTGTTGAAATACCTGATCCTTTCGATACTTCAAAAAGAATGAGAAAATGGCATCTCTAGCACCTTGGGCAATCATTGCAGCATCCTGCACTGTCCTAGGTGGGTACCCAAGGGAGAGCAGCTCTTTTTCAACAATAGACCGACAAAAGCTATCTAGGGTTGATATGTGAGCAGTGTGAAATCGGTGTAGCTCTTGTTGAATATGAGGATTATCAATACCTGCTAAGGTTGTATAAATTCTCTCCTGCATCTCTGTGGTTGCTTTTTTGGTAAAGGTTAAGGTAAGGATCTGATCTACCCCTATCTGCTCTGTCTGTAAAATATGGCAAAAACGCTCTGCCAGAACCCGAGTTTTTCCGGTACCCGCTCCTGCTGTTACAATAGAGTTTCTTCGTGCCTCTACAGCACCCTTTTGAGCCTTGGTTAATTGAAACACCTTTTTCTCTCCCATACTATTCCACCACATACCTTGTTCGACACAAGCTTCTCAACTGGCAACGTTCGCAGTTTTTCTCTGGAATCATCTCTTCTGGATGTGCGGAGTTTACTCGAAAATCCCCACTCTGAAGAGCTCCTATCATATGACGAATTAACCCAACTAAACGTCCCTTGAGTCGTCCAACTTGTAAAGATGTACTATCTCCATAGTCACTATCTACGGGAAGATCTCCACGAAGACGGAGCTTCTCGCCTACAACCTTTTTGTACGCCGTATCCACAAAAATGTAATATCCACAACCTGCAATATCTCCAATATCACTATAGGTGTTTGAGTCTTCAAATAGGAGAAGGTACATAGGAATTTGCACACTTCCCTCTGGGCCATCTCTATGAATTGAAATAGTACTGCTTACCGATGAGGCAGACCGTTTATAATCTACAATAACTGCATCATTATCTCTCAGAGAGACGTTGTCTACAAAACCCATGAGCACCACAGAACCCTCTCCGGTATCCAACACAGAAGAGAGACTCTCCTCTATAAAGTGTGGAGTGTATTCACCAAACTCAGTACCAAAGAAATCAATTGCCTGTCGTACTGTATCAACCCCTCGAATACCTATCTCCCTACGAAGGTAGTTTGGGATATTTCCCTGACGAATCTCATCAACACTCTGGGTTATTCCTGCGGCTATACGACTCTCTATATGAGGATCCTCTGCCAACTCTTTATAGGTCAGGTTCTGTTCCCTCCCGTAACTAAAGATTAACTCTACAGCCCTGTGCAGAATTTTTCCCTCCACATTTGCCATCCGTAAATCTAGTGGTTGATCAGGTTCCTGTAATCGCAGTACCCGTTGAAAGAGATAGAAGAAACCACACCTGTTATAGGCATCTATAGTAGAGGCACTCAATTTATAGGAACCCTCATGGTGAGGAATCCGTTTTGATATAGCCTGAAAAAGATCTCCCTGAGGAATAATATCTTTGGTAATATTGAGACCGCTACTCCTAAGTCCTACATCCTGAGCATAGGCTAACCCTTTAGATAAGAGAGGGCTACTTACCAGAGGGATATTCTTGGCATTATGAGACCAATGGGTCTGCTCTAGACGTAGTTGATCATCATACTGAAGTGCGGGAATAGGCTCCTGATACTTGGCTAAGGGCAAATAGAGAATTTCATCGCCAGAAAAGGTTCTGTGGGAGCTAGAGAAATAGAGGTTGTCACCTCCACTCATGTAAAGGGTGGCTACTCGCTCTGCATAGGAGACTTCACTATCCTCAACTCCTCCAAAGGTGGCAAGAAGAGAGTCCTGAACAACCGTTCCCAGCACCCCTTGAGAGGCTCCTGGAATAAAATGGTACCTAGGGGTAATACCCAGTGATTCACCGTAAGGAAACACCTTTACTCCTGATGAAAAAGGAAGTGGCACAGCCTCATCCTGAAGAAGCTTCAGAAGCATACGATAAGGAGATATTGCCAGTCCCTTTTCGATATATGAGGAAGGACAGGCAACCGCATCTTCCAGAGATTGCACAACCTCAAGTACCGACTGTCTATAGGGAGCAAGAAAAGTTCTTCCATGATCCTTATCTTCAGAGTTATCAGAATCATCTATACCCTTGGTGGTAAATGTAGCCAAAACCCAACGATCAAGATTTTCCACCAACTGACTGACTGTCTTTGACCGAACAAGCTCTTTTGCGGATGAAAAAAATCGCTTTAACTTCTCTACTCCAACTTCCATGTCATTGGATGATTCAAAAAAATCACCATCTCGCAATCGGACTTTTAAGGGTTGCTCCCAAGCGTAACTATTATCGCCATCAAAGGAGGCAGAGATAACACCCGCCCCACGTAACTCCCTTACCAAGTATCGATAAAGTTCTACATCTTTCCAAGGGATAGCGTGAAAAAAGAACAACTTTTCCAGCTCCTGAATATGAAAATCCTTATCGACACACCCTTGTAGTATTGAAAGAACCCTACAAAAACTGAGGGAAGAGAGTTGTTGTGGTTGCTGAAAGCTAAGGGGAACACCAAGTATATCACAGGCCTCAGAAAGCTCATCTTTCCAGTCGTTGTACTGCGGAAGAGTCACCACAATATCCTCTATAGGGGTTCCATTATTGAGTAACTCCCCTATTTTCCCTACCACCCAATTAAGCTCAACACGCCCATGGGTACTCTGGTATACCGTAAGGTGAGCATCTTCTGAAATCTGATCACCCGACCAAAGGTCAAACGCAATCTGAGATTTCTCTATAATAGGATATAGGGAGTCAAAGTCTCGTAGCACCTCTGGCATAAATAGAGTAAATCGCTCATCACACTGATAAATAGATAGTTGATCTGAGTAAAATGGAGTCCACGATGGCTCTACACAAGATACATCTTCTAAAAACTCTTGATACTGACTAGATATAAACTCCCAAGGCTTGAGAAAGGGAGAGTCTCCCTGTACAGAGAGTTTTTCAATCAACCGGGGAAGATGGGGTAACAACCTAGTAAGATAATCTAACTCTGTTGAACCACCACGGGATGATGACCCATTGGGGAATAACTTTCCCAGTGGTACTTTCTGTATGAGAGAACTTACAAAAAGTAGTCGAAGAGCGGGAGTTATCTCCTGAAATTCCCCATTGGGCATAAGGTACTTACGCTTAAAACTTGCCCATGATATAACCCGGGACCTACGAATGGCCCCTCCTTGAGTGAGCTGCAAGAGCCGCCGCTGCCAAAAGGTTACCCCATGGGATGATGGTAGTATAATTGTGTGTCCCTTATTCCATGCTTCTAGAATGGACTGCTCAAAATGATTCATCATGAGGATCATTTTATAGGAGATATAGCTCTCTTACAATAAGAAAGTGTACAGTTTTTATAGAATGGCGTAGGTAACCTACTGAATCCCTTCAGGAACAGCCTCTTGAACTGTGGCATAGACAAAAAGGAGGAAGATACTCACTATTTATTTGAGTTCATGTATATACAAAAACTTAGTAGCCTTATAGAAAGCAGTATATAACAGAAAGAACACCAACAGAGTAATTCCAAATGCTTTTAGCATTAATATTGAACTTATGTTTACACTCATAAATACAGTTCTCATACTAAGTAGTATAGCCCCTACTATTACAATTGGTAATAGAATGGGATAGTAAAAAATCAAAGAGATTTCCTTATGTATAATGTTCTTAATAGTTCGATGGCTAAAACCGACTTTCGATAAAATGGTGTACTCTTTTTTCCTACAATGTAACTGGGATAGCGCATCAAACCCTAATATTGTGGCTGAATATATTATTAATATAACACATATATAGAGACCTATAAATAAAATCATAAGAAATGCACTTAATGAATTATTCACCCCCCATGCCTTTGTACTAACGTTCATGGTTACTTTTCCATTCTCTTGATTCAATATGTTAGGGTTGAAATTTTTATTTATATAGTTTCGTAATTCATTTTTAAAATCCGTATCAACCTCATCATCTATACTCAAAACAAGTCTTGATTTACTTGGCAGCAGTTGAGATAAAATATTGTCATGCACAACCACAACTACACCATATTTTCCTACTGTCCTATATGTTTCCATGGGAATATTTACATTGATATCATTATTAGGCTCTAGGTTATATTTTTGTAAAAGATTATCACCAGTTCCTAAACTGGAAAGAGCTTGTTCTCTCAAACTTCTACTTTCAGAATGAATCAAATATTGATTTTTTGCCAAACTCACTTCAGTGGATCCTAATAATTTTCTTAAGCTATTATAATCACTAAGCTTTAAGGCTACATACGTGTCATCTAAATCATATAAGTAGAAGAAATCTTTATCCTCTATTGTATACTGAGATGCTATAAAATCTTCCACATCATCAAAATTTTCAATAGCTATATCCATCCCAATAGTTATATCATACGGATACTCTCTTTCAAGATTCTTTTTATACCCCGCTCCAAATATGATAGCAACTACCATGCTCAGCATTGAAATAGTTGATATTATAGTAATTACAGATAACATTCTTTTTTTACTATTAAAATTACTTTTGATGCTATTGATAACATACAAACGACTAGATTGGTATACATAGGATGTGTTTTTGGAAATCATTTTAAAAAGTACACTTGTTAAGTTTTTTCCCAAGAAATATAGCCCCACGCATAGAGAACTTACCATAAGCACTATATATCCATACACTACATTTGTTGAACTCCTTAAAATAACATTTGCAAAATAAAATGAAGCAAAAATGAGAAGCAAGGATAATATTAAAAACAGATAGTTTAGCTTATCTGAGTACTGCTTTACCGTTTCATTCTGTGTGTCTGCATAAAGTATCTTTGCAATAGTATCTTTTGTAATTTTTTTAACTGTTTGTATGGTAGAAACAAACACCATAAGGAAAACCAGTAATACCGTTATAAGTAAGGGCTTTACAGAGATAAAATCTAACCGAATAATATCTCTAGAAAAAATAGTATTAATTATAAAAGATAATCCTTTTGAAAAAATACCGCCCAATACAAGCCCTACAATATTGGCAATTATTGAAACAAACACATTTTCAAAAAGAAAAATTTTAGCTATTACATTTCTTTTAACACCTAATAAAATATAAGTTGCAAACTCCCTATTCCTTTGCAAAAACATATATTTTGATACACGAGACACAATGAGACCACTAAAATAGGCTGTCAAAAGAACTAATATTTGTATAACGATTCTAAAAACATGTAAATTATTTGAAATATCAATGAACTCATCAGAGAAAGATAGGTTTAGAAAAGCGTACATCACAATCACAATACAGGTTAACGTTAATAGCTGTAATACATAACTACTCTTATTCGATTTTATATTCTTTAATATGAGATTTCTCATGGTAATACCTTCAAGTCATATTTTGAGACTTTTAAAATCCCTTGATAAAATTCTTGCTGACTTATGTCTGATGCTTTTCTAAGATCACCTAAGATTTGCCCATCTTTTATAAAAACAACCCTATCAGAATAGCTTGCCACATAATCATCATGCGTGACGAGAAGAATAGAAGATTTATATTTCCTATTAAGCCCCTGCAAGAGTTCCATAATATTTTTACTTGATCCACTATCCAACGCACCTGTTGGTTCATCGGCAATCAATAATTTAGGATTTGTAATAAACGCCCTAGCAAAAGCTACTCGTTGTCGCTCTCCCCCTGATAGTTGATTTGGCAATTTATACAAAATATGAGTTATACCTAGATTATTGGACACCTCAGAAACTCTTGTTTTTATTTCCTTAAAAGGTACCTTAGCCAGCGTTAACGCAAGTGCAATATTATCAAAAACATCTAACCTTTCTAGTAAATTATACTCTTGAAACACAAAAGATACATAATCTGATCTAATTTGTGTTAACGCATCATCATGTAATGTTGCAATATCTTTTCCATCAAATAAAACCTGACCATCATATTCATTATCAATGGTAGATATACAATTCAGTAATGTAGTCTTTCCAGAGCCAGACGCTCCCATGATTGAAACAAACTCACCATCGTTTATTTCAATATTTATATCTTCTAAAATTCTTATCCCATTATAACTCTTGCATAAATTCTTTGTTGTAACCATACATTATTTTGTGTTTTAATTAATACAACACACCCTCCATTTACTGAAAATTTGGATGTTCTAGATTTATGGAATTAAGAACATAGACACTAAATTTGATATAACCATAATACCTATCACAGAAGCCATAAGAACTAAATAAAATAAGAGCATTTGCAATATAAGATATCTTGGTTCCACCTGTTACGTATCTCTTGAATTTTATAATTTTTGGAAAGTTCTGTATACAGGACCATCAGAACTACTGCTATAAAAGAGAGCTAGTTTGATTATATATGGTCATACTTCAAAATATAACCAGTATCGTAATAGAAAATTACAACTCTGATATGAATAACACCCAAAATTACATAAAGAATGGTACGAGTGATATTACAGAATATCTCCTGGGAGTGATTCTTGCATTGCAGCATAGATAAAAAGAAGGTCTGAAAGCCTGTTAATATAGGCTAAGACCAGAGGAGAGAGAGGCTCCTGCTCATGTAGAGCTACCGCAACCCTCTCTGCACGCCGGCAGACAGTTCGTGCTACATGCATAAACGCCCCTGCTATAGTTTGTCCGGGAATAATAAATCCGTTACAAGGTTTGAGCTCTTTGGTGTACCGATCAATAAGATCTTCCAACTCCACAACCTGTTGCTGGGTAATAGGATTTCCATATGAGTCCAGAGAGACCGTAGAAATCTCCCCACCCATAATCATAAGAGTACATTGAATACTCTCAATCTGAGGTTTCAAATCATCAGAGCAAAATTGACGAGCAACTCCTAAGGCTGAACTAAGCTCATCAATAGTACCGGAAAGCTCTATTCGTAGTGTAGCCTTTGACACGCGCTCTCCGCCATACAGGGAGGTAGAACCAAGGTCTCCTCCCTTTGTGTAAATGGACATTTATCGCTCTCGAAAGATAATACGACCACGAGTTACATCGTAGGGAGAAAGCCCAACCTTTACTTTATCACCAGGTACAATTCTAATATAGTGCTTTCGCATTTTACCAGATAAATGGGCTAAGATAGAGTGACCATTTGCCAACTCCACACGAAACATAGTATTAGGTAGCGCTTCCTTTACAATGCCCTCTACCTCGATAGCTTCTTCTTTTACAGACACAATTCCTCCACAGGGTTCTTAAAAATATGCGTATAGTTTAGACTTCTCTATTCCCTATGTCAACCCAGCCACAACGCCTATAGGTCAACTTCATGAATAGAGAGGATCTCTTCTACCTTTGGTTCTAGAATCTTAATGATATCATCCTTTGAAAGATTACTAATTTTCAGGAGGCACACCCTATTCCCAGGGGCGGTTCCCGAAAAGGTGAGAACCGTAACAAGGTCTCCATTAGCCTCGGCAATGTCCTGAGTAATATCGTGTAATTCCCCTACTTTTTCAGGTACTACAATGGTAACTCGTATTCCCTTATCTCGAGCTGAAAACATATCAATAAAGGTTCGAAAAATATCGGACTCCGTAATGATTCCAACTACATACCCTTTATCTACCACGGGAAGACCACTAATATCGTTATCTGCCATGCTGATAGCGGCCTCCTCTATAGGGGTGTTTGGGGTTGTGGTAATTACGTTTTTCTGCATTACCTTTTTTACTTTGAGCTTTGCCAACATATAAGTGAGTTCATACACATCAAGGGTTGATGCGGAGGATGGAGAGGCGGAAAGAATATCTTTTTCCGTAATCATTCCCACTAATTTACCTGATGATAATACGGGTAGCCTATGAATTTTCTCGTTGGCCATAATTTTTCTAGCCTCTAAGATTGTGGTATCCGTAGTTACGGTAATTGGATTTTTTGTCATATTTTTAGCAACAAACATAGTTCCTCCTTACTCGCCTAGGTAGGCTTCTAATACCTGTGGGTTTTTAAGAAGAGAACGACTCTCTCCCTCTAAAAGAATACGTCCATTCTCCATTACATACCCATAGGTAGAGGATTTTAAGGCGAGCTTTGCGTTCTGCTCAACAACAAATACCGTTACATCCTCTTCTTTATTAATAATCTCAATTTTATTAAAAATATCCTGTACAATCAATGGTGCAAGACCCAACCCTGGTTCATCTAAAAGGAGTAACTTTGGGGATGACATCATTGCTCGGGCAACTGCCAACATCTGCTGTTCTCCTCCCGATAAAGACCCCGCTTTCTGTTTTGATCTATCCTTAAGAATAGGAAAAAAATCAAACATCTCTGCCATTTTGTTTTTTATCTCTTTTTCGTTCTTTACAGAGAATGCTCCCATGTCAAGGTTTTCACGTACAGTTAAGTCTTTAAACACCCTACGACCCTCTGGAACCAAAGCTATGCCTCGCTGCACAAGGTCATTAGTTTTTGTACTCCCCTTTGCCTTCCCTGAATCAGTACTTCCAAACAGAAGCTCACCCTCGTAGTGAATAGATCCAGAGGATACCGGCTCCAAGCCGACAAGGGCTTTGAGTAAGGTTGACTTGCCAGCTCCATTGGCTCCAATAAGTGAGACAATTGCTCCTTTGGGAATACTCATAGAGACTCCATGAAGAGCGGTAATAACTCCGTATTTTACTTCGACATTTTGTAGTTCTACAATACTATTCGTCGTCGCTGTCATCATCTTCATCGTCTCCTCCAAGATAGGCTTCACGAACCTTTTGATTATTCTGAATCTCCCGAGGAGTACCCTCCGCAAGTTTCTGTCCATAGTACAGTACATGAATAACATCACATATGTTCATAACTAATTTCATATCATGTTCAATAAGTACAATTGCTACACCCAAATCCTTAATTCTCCGAATTGTTGTCATGAGCTCGTCTGTTTCTGCGGGGTTCATTCCCGCTGCTGGTTCATCTAAGAATAGAAGCTTAGGCTCCATAACCATAGCTCGTGCAATCTCCAGCTCTCGCTGTTTTCCATAGGGAAGATTTTTCGCTAATTCATGAGCAAAGGCTTGGAGTCCAAAAAACTCAAGCCACTCCATAGTTTTTGCCTCAACTATGAGACGCTCCTGTTTCTGCTGAATGTAGCTTTTTATTGCACCACTCCATCGGGAGGGTCCAAAGGGTTGTTCTCCCACCCGATAGTGTCGACCAATCATCACATTTTCTAAAACTGTCATCTCCTTAAAGAGACGAATATTTTGAAATGTTCTAGATATTCCTTTTCGAGTAATTTTCCATGCCGCAAGCCCCGTAAGGTCCTCCCCTCGAAACTCAACTTTTCCGCTAGTTGGAACATCCATTCCCGTAATATTATTAAAGAGTGTGGTTTTTCCTGCTCCATTAGGGCCAATAACTCCTGTAATCTCTCCAGGAAACACCTGTAAATCTACTCCCGATACCGCAATAACTCCACCAAAATGTTTGGAGAGATTTGACACTTGTAAAATAGGCTTTTTCATGCCTCACCTCCCTTTTTCTTTGGTAAGACCATATCTAAAAAGGATTTTCGATTTCCCATATTTCTCTTACTTGGGAATAGCCCCTGAGGTCGAAATCGAATCATGAGTACCAAGATAAGTCCAAAGATAATTTGGTTAAACTCAGGTGGCATATTAAATAGCCGTGGAAGCTCCTGCGCGAGAATAACCAAGAAGGCGCCAATAAGTACTCCTACGTGGTTTCCCATTCCTCCCAGAACTACCATACAGAGTACGATAATTGAGTTCATAAAGAGAAATTGATTGGGTGATACGGTTAGGTTAAATGATGCGTAGAGGGTTCCAGCAACTCCTGCGGTCATTGCTCCAACAACAAAGGCGATAACCTTATATCGTGTAACATTAATACCCATGGCAGATGCGGCAATTTCATCTTCCCGAATTGCTTCAAGGGCCATACCCATTCTTGAGTTAGTAAGTTTCTTAAGAAGTATGTAGGTAATGACAACAAACACCCAAACAAGTACCATAAATGCCCATTTAGCATATGGGTTAAATACAAAACCAAAAAGAGAGATTGGTGGAATACCAAAAATTCCGTTTGGACCACGGGTTACACTATCCCAGTTGTTAAGGATCTGGCGAACAATCTCACCAAACCCAAGGGTTGCAATCGCAAGATAGTCCCCCTTAAGCCTTAGGGTGGGAAGCCCAATAACCAGCCCACCAATTCCAGCAAAGACTGCAGCAAAAGGAAGGGTTACCCAGTAGTTAAGTCCCAGCATAGTTGTTCCAATTGCTGTAGTGTAAGCACCTATGGCAAAAAATGCTGCATGACAAAGGGATAGCATTCCTGTATACCCGGTAATAAGGTTCTGCCCTAATGCCAAGATTGCGTAAATTCCAGTTGTAATAAGTAGTAATGCAATAAAATGTACCATCTACACCTTCTCCCTTTGGGTTTTTCCCATTAAACCATCTGGCTTTACAAGAAGGATAAAGATAAGAATACCAAAAGATATAATATCTCTCATTCCAGAAGGTATGCCCAAGACGGCAACTCCAAAGGTTTCCAATATCCCAAGGAGCAATCCTCCAATAAGCGCTCCTGTAATATTCCCTATCCCCCCAAATACCGCTGCGGTAAACGCTTTTAATCCGATAATAAGTCCCATACTGGGTGAAGCTTTAAAAGGCATGGCGTAGAGAACACCAGCCACCGCTGCAAGACCAGAGCCAATAGCAAAGGTAAGGCTAATTACTCGGTTTACATTAATACCCATTAAGAGGGCCACATCTTTATCTAAACTCGTTGCTCTCATAGCCTTACCCATTCTGGATTTCTCAACAAATAGCTTGAGTGCAATCCAAAGCATAAGGGTTATCACAACAACCAGAATAGTATGGGGTGTTACTGCGACACCAAAGATATCTATAGACTTATTAATAAATGGATAGGGATACTTCTGAGGCTTAGTTCCCATAAGGAGAGCCATAACATTGGTGAGTATAATAGATACCCCAATGGCTGTGAGCAGTGGTGCTAATCGAGGGGCCTCTCGCAACGGTTTATAAGCTACCTTTTCAATCCCTACTCCAACGAGTATACTTGCCAAAATAGCAACGACCACTGCAACTATAAAAAGAAGTATTGAAACTTCAACCCCCGCTCCAGATCCAGCAAATGCGGTTATGGTAAAAAGTCCTGCATAGGTTCCTACCATCATAAACTCACCATGGGCAAAGTTAATCAACTTAAGAATTCCATACACCATGGTGTATCCTAAAGCTATCAGGGCGTAGATAGACCCCTGAGAAAGTCCATTGGTAAAGTGCTGTATTAATTCAGAAAATCCCACAACATACTCCAAAAAGAGAGCCACCTCACAGAGGAGGTGGCACAAGAATTATAATAACTTATTCCGCAGGTACTAAGGTACCCTGTGAATCAACGGTGTATACACCGAGACTCTCACCTGCTAAATTTTCCGCTTGGAAAATTCCAATATTAGCTCGTCTGTCTCCATTCTCAAAGAAGGATACATTTCCTGAAACACCCTGAAATGATGCTTGAGCTACATAGTCTCTTACAAAGGCTGAGTCAAAACCACCATTTGCGTATGATGCCTCAATTGCTTCTAAAAGAACATTAGCCGCATCGTAGGCGTTAAGAGCAAAAGAGTCTGGGTTCACACCGTAACGGGCTACATATTTTGCTTCAAAGGTACTTCGTAAGTCAGAACCCTCATCGTTAGGAGTTCCACTGTATACAACACCTTCGGTATGCTTACCCGCAAGAGCAAATACTTCTGGGTTAGTAAAACCGTCGGCACTTACAAAGGGAATATCAATACCAAGGTCTGAAGCCTGCTCTAAAATTTGAGCAATTTCTGCAAAGTAGTTTGGAATATAGATAGCATCAGGGTTTTTAGCTTTAATGTTGGTAAGCTGGGTTCTAAAGTCCTTATCTCCAACCGAAGCGGTCTCAGTAATAATTACCTTTCCTCCAGCACCTTCAAATACTCTAGTTACATTCTCCGCAAGGCCCTGGCTGTAGTCATTTTTAACATGAAGAATCGCAAGGTTCTCTATACCCATCTCCTTATAAAAGTATCGTCCCGCAACCTCTGCTTGAAGTCCGTCACTCGGTACAGTTCTAAAGAGATAGTTTCCAATACCGGTAAAGTCTGCATGGGTAGTAGATGGAGAGATCATAACAAGCTTCTCCGCCTGAGCACGTGGCCCTACTCCAAGGGATACACCGGTGAGTACACACCCAACCAATCCCTCAATTTTATTAATATTAATAAGCTTCTCAATTGCTGCCTGTCCCTTTTCTAGGGTTCCCTGGGAGTCCTCAATAAAGAACTTAATCTCCTTACCTTCAATTCCACCCTTTTCATTCCACTCATCTACGGCAATGGTTGCAGCTTGAGACATAAGCTGTCCATAGTTCGCAGCATCTCCTGTAAGAGGTCCTATAAAACCAATTCTTACCGTATCATCCTTTGCTCCACATCCAACTAGGGAGATCGCAAGAATACCAATAAATAGTATATACGCAATTTTCCTCATTCCACCTCTCCTTTTATAACTAATTGTTACCTATCATAGAGAATAGCGGGATAAAAAACAATATAGATATTGACAAATCTGGTGATTTTTCCTGCGATATGTTAATTTTAAAACATTTTGTTTGTATTATAACAAGCTATAAGCTACCAATACAACTCCCAATCTTTTTGAAGCCGAATAAGAGCCTCCATATAAAAATAATCTCCCCAAGCGGTACATTCATCGACATTGTTATCGCTACAAGTATTATAGGGACTTTTTTTCGCATACACACCATGTTTCATTAATCCGTTTGACTCTTGAGGAGAGGTCACTGCATAATGGGTTGCTAGAGAGTGGAGTATTTTCTTAGCAATATTTCCATAGTACTCTTTCTCTGGAGAATCAAGATATTTACACATCTCCAACATGCCACATACCGCAATAGATCCCGCAGAGGAGTCTCTTGTTTCACCGGATCCATCGGTAAATATAAGATCCCAATAAGGTACGAGGTCCTTAGGTAAGTGATCTATGAAATAATCTGTAATCTTATAAAAAGTATCTTTATAAGACTCACACTTGGTATACTTATAACTCAAGGCAGTCCCATAAATCCCCCAAGCTTGGCCTCTTGCCCATGAAGACTCATTACTATACCCCTGATGAGTTTCTCCATACAAAGGTTTTCCTGTACCATGTTCAAAGTAGTATGTGTGGTGGGTAGAGTGATCCTCTCGCATAATTACCCGTAGAGATGTATCAATATGATTTTTAGCAATCTCTTCATAGCGAGGATTCCCTGATACCTCAGTAGCCCAGTAAAGCAAAGGGAGATTAAGCAAACAGTCAATAATAAGACGATAATTGTCTTTTGCCCCAATTTCCCCCCATGCTTGAATAAACTTCCCCTCCTCTTGGTACCGACTAATAAGATAATCTGCCGCAAGAAGAGCTGCCTTTTTTCCCTTACTACTTCCACGGAGTTTGTATGCAGCTACACAAGATAGGGAGAATAAAAATCCCATATCGTGATTATTTACATCTATCTTTTTTTCAATCCGATTAAGGAAGCTTAAAACCTGAGTCTCCGCAGCAGCAAGAATTTCTGGATCCTTAGTAAGCTCATAAGCAATCCAAAGTTGCCCAGTCCAAAACCCACTGGTCCATGATACATTTTCCATTGGAGGATAAAAATTATTCGTTGATCCCTCAATCTTATAAGATGTGATAAATTCGGGTAGAGAGCTTTTAATCACAGCCATAGCTCGATCAGTAGCCTGTTGTATAGTTTCTTCTGTTATTGGTGTTCCTAATAGTGTTTTTGTCATGTAATTTCTCCTTATGTAGTGTATGGATCCAGTAAAAAGGGATCTTTTATATACTCTAAAAATTTCTGTAATATAGAATCGTAGGTGTTTGCAAGGGTATCATTGTGATACACCTGTATTGGGTGAAGTTGAAGAGGATCATTTTGTAAGTCATAGAGCCACCGTACCTGCTTATCACCGGGCGTACACCCATTATCAACTACGTATGTATGAGTTTTTGTTCTCACTCCCCTCCATCCAAAGCATTTGTGGTGAAGACCTTCTGTATGGTACGCCCTAACCATTTCAGGCATTCCTGGGATCATAGAGAGAAATACAGCATCGGAGTTGGGAGAACAGGGTACCTGACTTGTAGTTAATGGAGAACACATATGTTCTATGAAGCTCTGTCCTTGTACGGTAGAGGGAATCTCTACTCCAAGAATATCTAGCAGAGTTGGCATATGGTCAATTGAAGAGAAGAGCACATCAGTTACACCTGGAGCTATTTCTGGTCCTCGAATCATAAAAGGAATACCTATTGACTCCTCATACCAAATATTTTTCCCCATCAGTCCATGGGCTCCCAGCATATCTCCATGGTCAGCGGAAAGTACAATGTAGGTATCATCCTCTATCCCACTACTCTTTACATAATCCAGTATCCGTTTAAACTGTTCATCTAGACCTGTAACAGCACCGTAGTACCTTCGTAGTGTTTGCTTATATTCGGGGTCCTGCTGAAGCTTTTGAGGAGTCTGCTCTGATGGAGTTATCTCTGGATAAAGATTTTCTAATCTTTCAGGGAGTTGATCGTAGGGAGGATGTGGTGGATTCCATGACATAAACATACAGAAGGGTTTATCCTTATCTCTACGGTCTAAATACTCCAAGGCTACATCGGTTTCAGCCTCTGGAGACCACCTCTTTGGCTTTATCTGTGTTGGAGAGTTCTGCCAGTAGTGTGGATCCATGTGGTTATCCATGGCTCCATAGGAGTACCAAAAATCAAATCCATGCCGTCGCTCCCCTGGAGGTGTATAGGCATCCCAATGCTTTGCACCTGATACAGGATGTTTAGTGTAGTTCATTTCACTGGCATCAAGGTGCCACTTCCCTATGTAGGCGGTTTGATACCCATCTTGTCGTAAAACTGAGGCAATTGTAGTTTCTTGAGGATCAAGCATAACAGTTTCATCTAACCCTATTTTACAGTTTGTCCACATTCCTAAACTGTAAGGGTACTTTCCAGTAAGAAGAGCTGCCCTATGAGGAGAGCAGAGTGGATAGGTGCTTATGGCGTTCTGAAACACCATAGACTCGCCAGCAAAGCTGTCCATGGTAGGAGTCTTTATCTGTGGGTCATAAAGCCCCATAACCCTTTTATTCCACTGGTCTGCAAATATGTATATGATATTCTTTTTCATAGGTCCCTCTTATTAACAAGAGTAATGAGTGATCCTTTCTTACCACTTATCCTCTTCTCCTTATTACTCCAATGAACTGTTATAGGTTCAAAACCCAATTGTAGAGCACAATAAATCAATACTCCATTTTTTACTTCAAGCTCTATTACATGACCGCCATCAAGTCTAACACCTTTCATTTGAATATGTTTCCATGCTTCAGGAGTTGCTGGTAATATAAGCAGATGTCCTTGGTAGCACTGAACAATACTCTCTATAATTGCTCTTGTGCCTCCTAAATTCCCATCAATTTGGAAGACATGGTTAGAGTGATCATAACGTGTAATAGCACGTGGTGGCTTAGGATGTAAATCAAGTAAGGTTGGAGAACACTTTTTTGTTATAAGGGCGTGTAGGTGTTCCTCTACCTTTTCTCTATTTTGATAACGAGCATAGAGACATGCCCCCCATGCTCTACTCCACCCAGGATCAGCTCCCTCATAGGAAAGTCTAAAGTCTAATGTTTTTTCACAGGCCTGGAGCTGTGCTTTTCTCTGAAATGGAGAAAATAGCTCAGAAGGGAAGGATCCGTACAAGTGAGATGTATGTCTATGCCCCTTATCTACCTCTATCTTATCTTCAGAATCCCACTCCAACATACGACCATCCGCAGCTATAGGAAAACCAGGAAGTTTGTCATACATATACTTCCATAGGGCAACTTGTTCATTATCAATCTGTAGTACTTCGGAACTTCTCATTCCATAATAGAGGGCATCAGCTAACAGCTGTACATCCATTGCGGAGTTCTTACACATACTCACGGGATACTCTCCTGTTCCTGCAAACCGGTTCTCTGGAGATTGACTTGGAGATATTGAAACAATTCCTTGATCATCATAAGTTATATAGTCTTCGTAAAATTCAAGTACCTTCTTAAAAAATGGGTATGCCCTACTCTTTAAAAAACCGATATCTCCACTACGCCGATAATGCCACCAGTAGTGCTGAGCCATCCAAGCTCCGCCCCCTATCCATGCCGCATATCCATAAGCTTCGGGAGTAGAAATTGCCCATTGGTCACCCTGCAGAGAGAGAACAGTTCCTCTGGTACCATATAAGTTTTTCGCTGTAATCTCTCCACTTCTCGCAAATCTATCAACATAATCAAAAAGTTGTTTTGCAAACTCAGGGTATCCAAGTTCTTCAACAAACCAGTAGTTCATTTGAATATTAATATTAAAATGATAATCTGACATCCACGGAGGCACAGGGTCTACATTCCACTTTCCCTGCAGGTGAAGTGGCAGAGTTCCACATAGAGACCCTGAGACCATGAGGTATTTTCCAAAATTTGCAAATAAACTGTAAAGCTCTGGGTCGCAAGCTCCTTGCCGAACTCTCTCTATCCGACGATTAATAGTTAACTTCTGCACTGTTTTGCTATCATCATCAGATATTAACAGGGTTGTTCTGTTCATCCATGATTTAAATTTTTTACTATGCTGGATAAGTGATAAAGAAAATAAATTTGAATGGAATAATGGTGCCTCTCTACGCTCTTCATACAATGTGGTTTCAATATCTACATAACACTCAAGATAGGTCATGTTATCTACATGAAGAATCCCCTGCTGAAGAGTAAGTACTCCATCGGTTTGTATGTATATCTTTGTTGTAAACTGAGTTACATTATCAATATATCCATGGTACACAAAACAGGTATCAATCAAATCACAGGTATCATGATCTACCGGCTCTTGAGGACGCATATAGGAAAGAGTTCCAGAGAAAGGTTTTCTTTCATTACTCCAACGAAGTGAAATATACCCATTACAACTATCAACAAATGCAGTAAGGTCAATTCCATTATTATGAGTAGTAATAACACCATTATCTAAGTCTAATGAGCGTAAAACAGATCCCTCCGACTCTGATAAAATAGAGGGCGTAAACACTAACTCTCCAGCTGCCTTATACATATCTTCATTACGAGGAAATGGAGATATCCCTCCATCCCCACCAAAAGCAATAGCAGAAAGTGCGGTAGCACGATAGTAATCCTCTTGTGTTAAGAGATCTCTGACCAAAGGTAAAAAGGCACTACGATTTTTAGGGCTACGATTCCCATGAGCCCCAGTCCACAACCATTCATGATTCAGACCAATAATATCCTGACTTCCTTCATGCCAAACAACACCATGGATACGGCCATTTCCCATAAAGAGTCCGTCTATCCAGTTCTCTGTGATATTATCAAAATTAAGTACCATACATACCTTTTCCTAGTCCAAGAGAAATGAAAAACACCACTCTCTCTTAACCATAATACAAGTATGGTATGAGAAGGTTTCATACCATACTTGCTAAGATTTACTTTCCTAGATAGGTATTGTAAGCCTTTTGATTAATCTCAACAGCCCGATCAATACCACGTTTCTTAAGTTCTGCTACAAACGTATCATAATCATTATCAATAGTTGATGCTCCGAGAAACCACTTTTGAAACATCTCATCAACATAGGGTTTAACTTGGGCCATAATTCGTTTGTATTCAGACTCATCTTCCGCTGTATACTTAAAGATAGGTACTCCATCAAGTGCGGGGATAGTACCAGTATACCACTCAGGATGAGCATTATACAGTTCGGTTGCCGCAGTTGCTTCGGGAGTCATAAAAGCATATTCATAAGCAGCTTCCTGCTTCATTCCAATTTTATACTGAACTCCAATTGACCGTAAGTATCCAAGTGGTGTCATATCATCTCTATCTAATACCAGTGGAGTAAACTCTTTCTCCCCATCTTCATTTACAACATAGGTTTCACCTTCGATACCCCAATTAACAAAAGCACTCCCAGCATCAGTAAAGAAGTAATCAAAAAATCGTATTACCGTAACGGGATCTTTACATTGGGTTGATATACTCCAACCTGCAGATGGGTATCGGGATGTTCTCTCTACTACCTGTCCATGTTGATTTGCCGGTGGAGGCATAGGAATATTCTTAAATCCAGGAACACTTTCGGCTAAGGAACGATTGTAATTTCCTGCACTTGGCCAATCATGGGTAAAGCCGGAAAGGTTTCCTCCATACAAGATATCTCTAGATTTTGCACCACGGGTAAGAATTTCAGGATCAATAAGACCCTCACGATACCACTTAGCTATCTCATTTACCCCGTATATAAAATTCTCTTTTTCTAAAGGCTCAAAAGTGATAACTCCATTATGAGGCCAAAACCCGATACTCGTATCAAAAAGGTAAAGGTATTCATCGGGCATCTTATACCCAGCTCTGTCCATAAGTGGAATTTCATCCTTTAAGCCATTCCCATTGGGGTCACCATTTCTAAATGCGGTGAGTACTTCGTATAACTCCTCTACGGTGGTAGGAACTTCTAACCCGAGAATATGTAGCCAGTCCTCTCTAATCCAGAAAAATTCTGCAGATAAAAGCTCTTGAGTTTTTGGAATAATGTAAATATTCCCATCTAAGGAGGTTGCAGCCTGCCTAAATGCAGGATCCTCCTCTAGGGTTTTCTGAATGTTGGGGGCGTACTTTTTAATAAGCTCATTGAGCGGAAGAATTCCTCCATCACGCCCCAACTTCTCAATATCCGTAGCATTGGTATAGGAGATAATATCTGCTAACTTTCCAGATGAAACCATAAGATTAAATGCTTCCACTTCATTTGAGTTACTTTGAGAAATGGTTCCCTCTAAGTAAATATTTGTATCTTCAGCAATAGCTTTCCACACCTGCCATTCAGGATTAAAGGGCATATTATTAAAATTCGAAAAATAGGTGAAAGTTTGTGGCGTTGCAGATATAAGATTCCCCTCTAATTTCTCAAGTTCTTCAGCCGATCCTCCCGATATACCACCTCCAGATGTGGTGCTTTCCTTGGAACAGCTGGCTAGCACTAATACACTTACTATCATGCTTAAAAGCAATACTAATTTTTTCATACGAAAATCTCCTTTATAACCATTTCCTCATTGACTACAACACTGACACAAACATCATCATATATATCTTTTATAAGTGTGATGCCTGACAATCAATTTCAGGCATCACAATAAGAATATACTACTTACCTAAGTAAGTATCATAAGCTTTTTGGTTAATCTCAATAGCCCGATCAATACCACGCTTCTTAATCTCAGCTACGAACTTATCGTAATCATCATCAATTGAAGAGGTTCCCAACAACCACTTCTGAAACATCTCATCAACATAAGGTTCAATTTGAGAAAGAAGTCGTTTATACTCAACCTCATCTTCTGCTGTATATTTCAAACTAATGTTTCCACCTAAAATAGGGGTATTAGGACGATACCACTGTGGATTACTATCATACAAACTTGCAGCTGCTTTAGATTCTGGAGCCATAAACGCATATTCATACTTAGCATCTTGATTCATACCAACTCTGTATTGTGCACCAATAGATCGAAGATAAGCTAAAGGTGTCATATCACTTCGTTCTAACACTAACGGGGTAAACTCTTTTTCACCATCCTGGTTCACAATATATGTCTCTCCCTCTATACCCCAGTTCATAAGGTCTGAACCCTCTTCGGTAAAAAAGTAATCAAAAAATCGTATTACCGTAACAGGATCTTTACACTGAGAAGAAATTGACCAACCGGGAGAGGGGTATCGAATAGTCCTCTCTATCTGATTTCCATTCTGATCTACGGGAGGCGCTATTGCGATATTTTTAAACCCTGGGATACTTGATGCTAAAGAACTATTATAATTTCCTGTACTAGGCCAGTCGTGGGTAAATCCTCCAAGATTTCCGCTAAACAATACGTCTCGACTTTTTGCCCCTCTTGTAAGTATTTCTGGATCAATAAGTCCCTCTCTATACCACTTGGCCAGTTCATTTACCCCGTATACAAAGTTTTCTTTCTCTAGGGGTTCAAAGGTAATAACTCCATCACGAGGATAAAAAGTTGTACTTGAATCAAAGAGCGAAAGATATTCATCAGGCATATTTGGACCAGTTCTATCAAAAAGTGGAATTTCGTCTTTTATCCCATTCCCATTGGGATCTCCATTTCTAAATGCAGTTAATACTTCATAGAGTTCATCTACAGTTGTAGGAACTTCCAATCCAAACATATCAAGCCAATCTTTTCGAATCCAGTAAAACTCAGCAGATACGAGTTCAAAGTTTTTTGGAATAGTATAAATATTTCCATCAAGTGCGGTGGCAACTTGTCGAAAGGCCGGATCCTCATCTAACATTTTTTGAATATTAGGAGCATAATTTTTAATCAGGTTATTAAGCGGAATAAGACCTCCATCTCGTCCTAACTTTTCAAGATCTGACCCCCGTCCAAAACTGATAATATCTGGTAATTTCCCAGAAGAGATCATCAGGTTAAAGGCCTCATCTTCATTTGAACTACTTTGAGATAGGGTACCCTCTAAATGAATATTCGTTTTTTTAGCAACCTCCTTCCAAACAGGCCACTCTGCGTTAAAGGGCATATTATTAAAACCAGAAAAGATGGTAAAGGTTTTAGGAGTTGCAGAAATAAGACTCCCCTCCAACTCTTCAATCTCTACTAAGGTGTCACCCGAAACAGCGCTCCCTACAGAGCCACTTCCCTTATCTGAACAGCTAGCCAGCACAAAAAGACTGACCGTAAGACTAAGTAAAAATAATACCGATTTTTTCATACTCAATTTCTCCTAAATTTTCTTATAGTTATATATCTTGTTTTGAGCGCTAAGATGCTCTCAGTGCAAGATATATTATTATCCTTTTACAGAGCCTACGGTGGCTCCTTTTTTAAAATATTTTTGCACAAAGGGGTATGCAACAACCATTGGGATAATTGCAATAATAATAAGTGCATATATTACGGTAGTGGGTGAAAAGAGGGAGTCTGCAGTAACAATTCCAGCTTCTGTTTCATTAGCTACCCTATCTACAATTAGTTTTTTCAATAACACCTGTAATGGAATCTTATTATCATCCTGCAATAGATTCATTGCCCAAAAGTATCCATTCCACCGGGTTACTGCATAGAACATTCCTACCGTTGCTAATGCTGGTTTTGATAAGGGTAAATATATATGCCAAAAGATATGTATATTTGTTGCACCATCAATATGAGCAGCCTCTTCCATTGACTGTGGAACCTGCTCAAAAAAACTTTTCATAATAATAAGGTTATAGGTGTTTATAGCAAACCCAACAATAACGGAAGTACGTGTATTAAGGAGTCCCAGGTCTACAAAGGTCATATAGAGAGGGATCATTCCTGCGGTAAACCACATAGTAAACACTGTCATAAAAGTGAAGGCTTTTCTAAAGGGAAGACGTTTTTTAGAGAGCGCATACGCCATAGTTGTGGTAAATAACATATTTATAAACACACCTACTGTGGTGTAAAAGATAGTATTTGCGTATGCCATCCATAAGCCATCCTTAGCAAAGGCTTGACGATAGCTCTCAAAGGAAAATTCCTTAAACCAAAACATAACATCTCCACTCTCAACAAAGTAAGGCTTACTGAGAGATGCAATAAATACATACCAAATTGGATAAAGCGAGATAATAGAGATAATAATACCCGCCATTGTCATGAGGAGTGAAAACCCTTTTTCCGATTTAGTTACTAACAAATTTCCTTTATTTCTTTTCATGTTCTACTCCTACCACAGTGAATTTTCAGAAAGACGCTTACTCACTCTATTAGCAAGAAGTACTAAGATAAGAGCAACTAAAGCTTCAAATAGTCCTGCTGCTGTTGCAAGACCGTAGTCACCACTGGCAAGACCTGTTCTATACACATAAGTTGCAATCACATCTCCTGTTTCATAGGTGGTTGGTTTATAAAGGAGTAAAATAGCTTCAAATCCAACTTTTACCATCTTTCCTATATTAAGAACAAACATCACAACAATAATGGGAAGAATGCTGGGCATGGTAATAGTTCTCACCTGACGCCACTTTCCTGCACCATCAACCGTTGCAGCTTCATACAGTTGTGGGTCTATACCCATAATAGCAGCAATATAGACTATTGAGTTAAAACCAATAGTTTTCCACAGAGTCATAGCTGTATAGATCCCTCGAAAATATTCTGGTTTAACCATAAAATATATGGGTTCTACTCCAAATTTTCTCAATATAAGGTTAATTACTCCGGTACTGGGAGAGAGAAAGTTTATAACCATTCCACAAACAACAACAATAGATATAAAGTACGGTAAGAAAGTTGCTGTCTGGGTTAGTTTACTTACAAACTTATTCCGCATCTCTGTAACCATAATAGCTAATAAAATTGGGGCAGGAAATACGATTAGCATCTGCCATAGAGCAATCATAAGTGTATTCTTAACAGTCCTAATAAAATCAGGACCCGTAATAAAATACTTAAAGTTATCTAATCCAACCCACTTACTTCCCTCTATACCAAGGAAAATATTATAGTCATAAAATGCCACCCGTAAGCCAACCATGGGCTTATATGCAAATAGGATATACCAGATGACTCCTGGAAGAAGAAGCAACCATAAGTCCCAATCACGTGTGACTTTTTTTCTTAACGCTTTTGCATCCACTCAACACACCTCCACTACTGTTTGTAGTCCCAGTGTAAGATGAGTTTTACCATTTCTCAAATCATCAATATGCAAAAGATCATTAAAAATCTATATTTCTTATATACAATTTGCAATATATATCTATTTATCAATAAAAAATGGTTCTAAAACTTAAAAATCTACTCAATTTAGATTATTGCCTAGATGAAATATCTTCGGCGTATTGTTTAGGAGTTGTTCCTACGAGCTTTGAGAATACACGAATAAAGGTGTTTGAGCTGTTAAAACCCACTTGATGAGCCAATTCTGCAACTTTACATGTAGGCTCACTCTTTAATATCTCTTGTGCCCTGCGAATACGATACTGGTTTAGGTAGGTTTTAAAATTTTCACCTGTTCGCTGTTTAAAAAGAATTCCACAGTACTTCTCTGTAACATTCAGCTCTTCTGCTAAATCTATAAGCATAATATCTTGATTGTAATTTGTGTGGATAAACTCCAACATAGTGGTTGAAACTTCACTATCCTGCCTCGCTTTTTCACCTGTTACATATTGATAAATCTTGGAAAGAGCGAGAGATATTTCTGTAAAGACGCCCCCATGATTCCATCTGTTTGCAAGGGTAAGGGCATCCACTGTATCAAAAATCTGCTCTGGAGGTGCTTTAAGCTCTTGGATAATTCTATGGAGAGTTCCCCCAAGAGAGAGAACTAGCATCTTCCGACTCTCCGGTGATAAGTTAAACTCACCTCCATTCTCATCAAGAATCGATTTGTACAAACTCATCAATCTCATATCACCCTGAACAGCATAGTGAATCAGCTGATTTTCTACTCTTAATGGATAGTAACAACTGGTCTGTTCTATCTCCTCTACCTGAGCCATGGTCAGTAGCACCTGAGTCCTGAAAAGAAAGCGATATTCCAATATTTTCTTACACTCCATATATGAGGTATGAATCTGCTGTTGGCCTTCTCTCAAACCACTTAAAGCAACTTGCACCTGGTCACCAGACTCGAGAACCATCGCATTAAGTAACTCCTGAATAAAAGATTGACTCTCCTCATAAGAAGAGCTCTCAATAATTACAGCACAAAGAGATCCTGCAAGATTGGCATAAAACAGCTTATCATGGTTATGTACATAATCTGCAATATGGTCTTTATACAGTCGAAAATCTTCCATTTCATCAAACAGATCATTCCTAAATTCAATAAGAGCAACCGAGTAGCTTTGTATAATATCTGGCTCTTTAGTTTCATACAGTGAGGACTTAACTCCAAACAACAGGTCTCTATTCTGACGGTGGCGCAGAAGAAGGTCACGCTCCACTACGGCAGCCTGTAATCGTTCGTTCAGCTCTTTTACTCTACCGCTATTTTTTTTCAAAAGGGAGAACTCATCATATAAGCCAATTCGCTCTGATACCTCTTGCATTAACTCTCCCATAGGTTGATACAGAATACGAGAAACAAGCCAAGCAGATAGAAGTGCCACCAAAATAGCTATACTATATGGTAAGAACATCTCCATAGCTATGGAGTACCATGCAATCTTTGTATCTGGGTACTCAATCAATAAAGACCAGCCTACACTATTAATGGGATACACATATATAGTATTTTCCTTATAGTCAAAAAACTCTTTTCTTTGATTGTTTTGAAAAATATTATATATTTCTCCAAAATTCTCTGTATTATTTCCTGAAGACCATGCAAAAACACCCTTGTTGTTTGTCATATACCACTCATAATTTGAGGAGGGCAGTAAAAAATCTCTCTGCTCTATTCCAATTATGGAAATCAAGCTTTCAGAACCCATACTCTTCTGCACAGCATGTACTATAATAGGAACCTCTCCTTGGGTCATGGTAGTATAGGATTTTGCTCCTCTTTTAAGCTCTTCAAACATAACATCTACCGTAGCTTTCTCCATAGGTAATGTTTGGGAGAAAAATAACTCCATACTTTCACTTGATGTGGGTGTAATGATAAAGTCAGAATTATCCAGTGTCATAATCGCAATAATAGAATCCAACCCATTCATACGGTTTGTTGCAATTTGAAGCTCTTTCTGAAGTTTAACGGAATGAAAATAGGTAAAATTTGCAGTTTCTGCACTCGCAAAATTCAAAGCACTTACGCTTTCCATAACTCGTTCCTGCTCTTTAAGTACAAGCTCAACCTTAAGTTGGCTGGAGCTCCAATCAAGTTCCATGCCATGTAAAATAGTCTGCTTTTGCTCTGCTAAGGTTCTTGAATACAACTTAGCAGTAAAAAATAGCATAAAAGTAAAAACTAAGAGAGAAAATACTGTTAAAAATGTGATATAAATTTTCTTTTCATACTTTCCATGAAAAAGGTTTCTCATACGCGCCTTTCCTACTTCGTCCCCTGAGAATATGAGATAACCGCATTAGGTCCTACATGATTATGAAATCCAGGAGGATGTTGTCGGTAAACCTCGCTATACGTATAATCAAGTTGATAAAATGGGTCATCTGTACGTTTGCAGTGTTGTTGTAGCCTGAGACGGTACTCCTTAAGAATTTCTTCATATTTTTTGATCCCTGCTAAGTTTTTTTGCTCTAAGGGATCATGCTGCCTATCATACAACTCCTCAGAAACATCTTTGTCTCTATATATGGTATACTTACATGTAGTATCTACATACATCCGTCCTGGCACTGTATATCCAGAAAACTCATCAAACCACTCTCCCACTGCATAGTTTTTTCTAGAATAGGGCCTTCCTAACAGACAGGGCTTCAAGCTTTTGCCTTCCCATTCCATAGGAATTGTAATACCACAAAAATCTGCAAGAGTTGGAGCTATGTCTAAGAGTGAAAAAACTCCATCAATCTGCTTTCCTGTAGCAATGCCACACCCGGTAAAACTCAAGGGAACCTCATTGGTCTCGTTATAAAAGGCTCCGTACTTTGTTACCAACCCGTGGGCAGCCATGCCTTCACCATGGTCTGAGGTACATACAACTAAGGTATTGTCTATTCTTCCAGATGATCTAAGAGCATTAAGAACCCTCTCTACCTGCTTATCAACCATCTCTAAATAGCAGTGATACGCATACAAGTACTGCCGATAATCGTACTCCGTCCAGGTGACTGTTTGGCTTTGCCTACGATGAGCACAGCAGAGATACTGAAGAAAAGCTGGTCTACTCTTCATATCTGGAGTGTTAAAATTATCAGGTAGTTCTGGAAGATCTCCCCTATGATGGAGAGGACTAGATTCCTGACTCTCTCCTATATAAGAACAGATATTATGTGGATTTTGTAAGTCTACAACCGTTAATAAGGGGCCTTCTATGGTTTTGGTAAAAAAGTCCTCAACTTGACAAGTAGTATTTTCATCAAAAAAGGTTTCATAATCTAAGGGTAATCCATTTTGTGGACGTTCAACAGGAACCTGTCTATTCTCGTAACGAGTGAACCCCCGAAGGCTACCGTAATCATGCTCCTTCCCAAAATGCACACACTGATACCCACCTTGAGAAAATACATCACCTAGGGTTGGTATGTCCTGTGGAAAATCAGAAAACCCCTGATTGGGTAAGTTAGAGGTCACCCTATTTTGATGGGGATAGGATGATGACCAAATAGCCGCACGAGCAGGCTGACATAAGGGACATGGTGTATATGCGTGAGTAAAGCTTGTTCCACTTTCTATAAGACTATTTATATTGGTTGTTTGATCATACCTATTTCCATAGGAGCGTAGTGCACTACTACTTAACTGATCACACAATATTATACATACATCCACAGATACCCTCTTTTCCTCTCTAAAAGAAACCTAATATTATTGTTCCATACTACCATAAACTACTTTTTTTGTAATCCCCTACACCCCTTATATTTTCGTGCCAAAAAACACAATTTGATTATGGGAGAGAATGCTCTTTTAGCGAAAACTTTCGGTTGTAATTATTTTGGTTTCATGTAATTATGATAAAAGACATTTCAAAAAGACCGGAGGGTTTAGATGGTAATTCTAACATTTAATTGTGGTAGCTCATCAGCAAAGTATCAAGTATATGATTGGGCAGAAAAACGAGTATTAGCAGTAGGCTTAGTAGAGAGAATTGGGGAGAGTTCATCAAACATTGAACATTCTGCCAGTGGCAAAGAGGATAAGGAGTACTCCTTCTCATGCCCATCTCATGTTGAGGCAATTCAGGAAATTATAAAACTCCTAACCGATAAAGAGGTTGGTTGTATACACTCTCTCGACGAGGTTAAAGCAACAGGACACCGAGTTGTTCACGGTGGTGAAACTTTTACAAAATCTACGGTTATCACCCGAGAGGTTCTTCAGAAGTTTAAGGATCTTGAGCATTTAGCACCACTCCATAACCCTGCAAATATTTTAGGTATTTTAGCGGCAAATGAGGTTCTTCCTAATATTCCTCACGTTGCAGTTTTAGATACCGCTTGGCACCAAACTATGCCAGACCACACCTACTTATACGCTCTTCCTTACGAGTGGTACACTAAGTACGGTGTAAGACGATATGGTTTTCATGGATCAAGTTATGTGTACACCGCAAAACGGGCTGCTGTTCTTTTAGGAAAAGATCCTAAGGAGACAAATCTTGTAATTGCCCATATTGGTAATGGTGCAAGTATGTGTGCAGTAAAAAATGGTACTTGTTACGATACCTCAATGGGATTTACCCCTCTTGAAGGACTTGTAATGGGAACTCGATCTGGAGATATGGATCCTGCAATTATTGCGTACATGATGAAAGAGACTGGTATGTCTATTCAAGATATTGATAAAACCTTAAACAAAGAGAGTGGTCTTAAGGGTTTAACAGGATACACTGACCGACGAGATATTCGAGATAGAGCAGCGTCAGATCCAAACTGTGCAACAGCTATCAAAGTTGAAGGTCATAGGTTGAAAAAGTACATTGGTGCGTATATGGCTGCGGTAGGAAAGATTGATGCTATTGTATTAACCGCCGGAGTTGGAGAGATGGCTGGTCATATTAGAAAAGAGGCTCTCTCCGATTTAGAGCACCTTGGAATTGAGCTGGATCTTGAAAAAAACGATATTGTGACTTTTAAGAGTGCGGAAACCTGCATCTCTAAAGATAGCTCTCCTGTAAAGATATTTATTATTCCTACGGATGAGGAACTTGTAATGACCGAGGATACCGCCGCTCTTGTAGATGGTACCTACGATGTTCACACAAACTTCACCTACTCCTTTCAAAGCCCCGCTTATGTAAATTATGCACGGGCTGAGAAGCTAGAGGAGGATCTCAAAAAGGATCCCCGAAGAAAAACTGTACTGGCTATTCCACCACAGAAGTAAACCGTATAATGATAAAAAAAGAGGTGCCCGAAAGCACCTCTTTTTTTATATCCTCATAGTTGATAACGCTAATTATGCTTTCCAAAGAGTAGCTTGAGCTATCTCTTTGGCTGCTTCACTTCCTTGTAGCTGCTCAATAAGCTGTAAAGCAAAGGGAATTGTTGTACCAATGCCTTGGGAGGTTATAACGATTCCTCCTTCAGAACGCTCGGATACAACAACCTTCTGAGAAGAGTAGACAGTTTTTGAAGAAAAACGACTTTCCGTTCCTGGATACCCAGTTGCACTATGTCCATCAAGGATTCCCAAAGGAGCTAACACATAGGCTGGGGCTGCACAAATGGCAGCAATAGGAACTCCCGATTTATAGGTCTCAATAAGTAATTCAGAAACCCTTTGGGATGCAGATAGATTTTCTACTCCCCCCATACCACCAGGAACAACAAGTAGATCAAGAGAGTCCACTGGGGCGTCCTGCTCAAGATAATCAAAGAGAGATAGATCGGGGGTAATTACAACACCCTGCCCTCCCTCAATAGAAGATTCCCCTACTCCAACTACCAGCACACTCATATGAGCTCTACGCAGTAAATCTACTACCGCAATAGTCTCTATCTCCTCAAACCCATCAGCAAGAAGTACTACTACTCGTTGTTCACTACTCATAACTGTTTATACCCCTCTAATATAATTCGTTCAGTCTCATCCCAACCAATACAACCATCGGTAATTGAAACACCATAGGCTAAATCTTTAGGATCAAGAACTTTTTGGCTCCCCTCGGAGATATTACTCTCTATCATACACCCGACAATGGAGTCATTTCCATCGTGCCGTTGTGCTATTACTGAATTGAACACCTGTGACTGATTCTGGAACCGTTTATTTGAGTTTGCATGGCTACAGTCGACAATGATTGACCCGTGGATTCCTGCGGCCTCCAGCTGAACCTCAGCCTGATGAACCGCCTCTGGTGAGTAGTTAGGACCATTATCACCACCCCTCAGAATAAGATGGCCGTAGGGGTTTCCCGTAGTACGAAGAATAACCGTGTCACCCTGCTCGTTAATTCCAATAAATTGGGCGGGATGCCGAGCAGCAAGAATAGCGTTAATCGCATGGATAGTGTTTCCACCGGTTCCATTCTTAAAACCAACGGGCATTGATAAACCACTTGCAAGACTACGGTGTGTTTGACTCTCCGTTGTTCTTGCACCTATGGCAACCCAACTAATAAGATCATCAATATACTGTGGAACAATAGGATCTAAGAGCTCCGAGGCACAGGCTAAGCCCATTTTAGAAACCTCCAAAAGCACCTCCCGTGCTTCATGAAGCCCCTTCTCCATATCGTAGGATCCGTCAAGATAGGGATCGGTAATAAGCCCTCGCCAACCGGTAATGGTTCTGGGCTTTTCAAAGTACGTTCTCATCACAAGAAACAGCTTGTCAGATACCTTATCGGCAAGTTCTCTAAGTTTTGCTGCATACTCATAGGCACTCTCCTTATGGTGAATTGAACAGGGTCCAACAATCACAAGAAGACGCTTGTCTCTCCCCGAGAGAATGTTTTGAATAACTCCACGTCGTTTAATAATCTCCTGATGAATCTCTGGAGTTGCGGGAATACGCTCCTTTAAACGCTGGGGAGATATAAGAGGAGTAATTGAATCAATATGAATATTTGCGATGGTAGATTTAGTCATGCAAGCCCTCCAAATCTTGAAGTAAAGAGTCATTGAAACCGGCAAAAGCAAAGGATTTTCCACGAATAAGGGGCTGTTTGATAAGCTCTGGGTGTTCTAAAATCTCCTCAATAATATCAAAATCCATATAGGCGTACCCACCCTTCTTATAAAGCTTTGAGTTGGTATCAAGAAGGTCCTCCTTCTCTATGTACCGAAGCATTGATTCCAACTCACCCAATGAGGGAGCTTTTTGATTGAGGTCGATAAACTGGTATGGAATAGAACGCTCCTTAAAGAAACGCTCCGCCTTTCGAGTATCTGCACACTTTTTGGTTCCAAATATCTGTATTGTCATAGCGTACATTGTAGCTGATTTTAGGGGTAAGGGCTAGAGGTGTGAGTGATAAAGCTATTGGAGTGCAACGAAGATTTAGGGCAAAAATAAACCCCCGAGGATTCGGGAGTTTTTTGTAGGCGATGGGGATAAACCCGAAGGTGAGTTACCAATTGGTATCTGCATACTCGAGCAACACTGACCTTAGAGGGAACATCCTATCCTCAACGGCTTGTTTTACATCAGCCTCTCTCTACTTGAGGTATTTCTCTTATTCTTTTTTGATACATGCCCCTCTGTTTCCTTGAGTCCTTTCACTACACAAGGAGAATAGTCCAGTTTTGGTCTTTATTTATGACCTCAGTACCCTGATAGTGGCCTTTTAACCACCTGCTAGCCTCTCCTGCTTTTGTTACGTATTTGAGCTCGTCTGGTATACCTTCAAATCTGACTACCTAATTCCGTATATCAGTTGCTTGCATCAAAGGTAGTGTTCTCTCCTCTTGCAAGTTTGATTTAATTCGAAGTAAATGGAACGTAAATAAAACTACTCTCTCCTCTACTGCTCTCTATTCGAGATATTTTCTACAGCTTCTTCTAATCCTCCAAAGTCTGCTACTGTGGTATACCATTCAGCATTTTCTGGAGATACAACAGGGGTTCCGTTGTTCCATCGCTTAAATGTTTCCATGTCCTCTATGTTTTTTGATATCGCACATCAGGGTCTTCCGTAATACCTCATTCACCAAACGCCCTTGGATACTTCTTGACAAGCTCTGATTTTAGGACTACCTTGTGATTAGAGGAACTGATAAGACGTTCCGACAAAGAGGGAATTGGACCCTCGTCGGATTCAAACGTACTGTCAGTTCTTTTTTCGTCTAAATACAACAACAATTGACTATTAGCCCAATTGACCATGGTGTTTCTGGTGCTTCTTTTTCTGTAAGTCATCGGGATATTATGAATTTCAAACCACCCATCTTTATTTATATACAGTCTTATTGGGGTAAGCACATGATCATGCTTTATTGCGATATCTGTAACTTCCCCTAATACCCTCTTGTCATTCTCAAAATTTTTTACTATATTAAAAGCGTGCTCGGCTAGATGAGTCGCCTCAGCGGGATTGTACTGCTGTCGGCTTAACCAGTCGAGCATTCTTGTTTTGTTCAGATATGTATGATCTTTATTTATTATTGATTTTACTACCTGTGTGTTATTTCTCGGATACACACTCCGTATACTGTGAATTCTTATTTCACCTTCTTCCACCTTATCCCTCCTTCCTTATCCAAGTAAACGCCTTTGGATACTTCTTGACAAGTTCTGATTTTAGGACTACCTTGTGATTAGAAGAGTTGATTAACTCCCTGTGAGGGAATTGTACCCTCGGGGTTCGAGTGCTCGCATTTGCGGTTCCAAATAGTTGATCAACTCTTTTTTCATCTATATATCTCAATAGGTTATTTTTCGACCAACCAATAACGGTTTGATAGGTTCGTTCTCTTTTATATACAGATGGAATACTATGAATGGTAAATCTTTTAAATTCATTATCTATTGAGATAGGTATAATTATATGATCGCCCTCAATTTCTATATCTGTAAGTACGACTAAGGAGCTTCCCCTTGTCGCTGAGTCAAAAACAGCCACAGGATCAGACAACTGTGAGGGTAATTATTTTATCATTTCAGTATGGTCAGATATAGCATGCTCAATAGCTCTAGCAGTAATCCCTATATCTCTATCCTCAAGCCCCAACTCTTTAAACACAAGTGGCAGTTTATCAGTCACCTTAGAGTATGCCTCTACATCCTCACCCACAAGAACATCATCTATATACTGATCATACCCCTCTGCTTTCTGGTACACCGTCTCCCTCTCCCTCGAGGGCAACGGTAATCACAGAGCCAAATTGTGGGAAGTAATCTTTGCGAGCCATCTCATGACCTATAGTCACAGGTACTGACCCCTCGAAAGTTTCTACAACCTCCTTGAGATGTTCTGTGGTAATAGTGGTGCCATCCATACCGTATTGGCCGGGTTTAGCTAGCTCTAATCTTTTTATTGTTTCTGGCATCTTGCCTCCTTGTGGTTACCCCCCTAAACGGTGGGAGCGTTTGCAGCCACTCCCACCTACTTATGAAGTAGGTTTTTGAATCGTGGCACTCAAAAACAGCATGGCTTATTGTATCATGGGAGAACGGATACAAACGTATGTTCAGTACGTAGGCTGAGGAGTGGTTCTATACTGGATTTAATAATAGTTTTAACCCAAGAGAAGGGAATTTGGGATTATAAGGGTGTCGGTGATACGAAAAGTGGGCTATTCAACGTTGAATAGCGTTGTTCAACGGGGTATATAGCAAAAAAGGTAACCATACACCACTTTATATAGTCGGTCGCAAATTTGGGGCGTTTTTGATTTTGGGGGTTCTTGCAGGATTTAGGGCAAAAATAAACCCCCGAGTATTCGGGGGTTGTTATGTGAGACGGGGGTGACAAGCCCGCAAGCAACTCACCAGCTCACATTAGAACTATAAGCTATTTAAATATTGATGTCAATAGCTCCAAGAGATCTTCTCTGCTAGTCCATGATTTACTGGTGGTTCTTAAGAAAGTCTTATTATGTTCAATAATGATTTGGCTATTGTGTCTCTCGTACTGGCGAAACAAGGATTGAGCTACCACATCTCTATTGAACTCATCAGTTATTTGTATATACACGTTTTGAGCTTGGGTTTTTGCAGTTATAAGTTGACCCTTGACCGTATTCATGCTCTGCGTTCCAAACTGTTTAAGCTCCCACTTTTCCACACCATTAATCCATGCATCAAATTTCGTATTCCCTTCAATGTGCGGAGATTCTGTTAACTCTATATATAAGTCATATTCGTCCGCAAGATTACAAGACATCTCAAAATTTGCTTTAAATTCTTTCTCTCTTCTTGCTCCTTCGGAATATCTGATTTTTCCTTTTTTTCGTGATATGTTAGTAAGGCCTTTTTGGATGTTTCCGAAATCCTTACAAATTGTTCTCCCCACAACCCCGTTCAACTCATCCTGTATCATATACTTGGCAACCCGCATTTGCTGGG
>CAZBHR010000010.1:0-57760 GCA_964492025.1 uncultured Spirochaetia bacterium
ATGAGCGAAACAACGCTGGGAAGCGTGTGTGGTGGTGCCTTGTGGCACGTGTGTGTTTTTTTCCTACACAGAGCTACGCTCTCCTGCCAGACTTTTATCCTCACACAGTCCGCCTAGTTATAGCCTAAGCTTCGCATCACAACCCTTCGAATCTCGGCTTGTGTCTTTTGATTCCATGTTATATGAAGCGACCGATCCAGAAGAGGACTGGTTTCGAGTGCCATGTGTGTATACCAATAAGAGATTTTTATATAGGTTCCCTATGTATTTGTATACATAGGGAGTGGAGTAGACTCTTAGCTCTATAGGCTCTTAATCTCTTTCTCAGAGAGTCCAGTTGCCTCTACAATAATCTGTAATTCTATTCCCTTTGCAAGAAGATTTTTCGCTATATCAACGGCTTTTTTCTCCGCACCTTTCTGAAGACCTTCTTCGCGACCCTTTTTGAGACCAATAGTCTCCCCTTTCTGAAGACCTTCTTTTCGTCCCTTCTTTAGGCCAATTGCTTCACCCTTCTTGAGTCCAGCTTCTTCACCTATCTCAGTGGCTGTTGTAATGCGTGCATGCTCATCCCACTCAGCTTTCTGACTCGCTTTATACATATCTAGCTCCTCCTGTTGTAAGTTTCCTATCTCCGCCATCTCAAGAAACTCCTTGAGTACACTGTCATCTTCATGGTACTCCTTAAGCTCCCTCATATACGTGATATAGTATAGCCACTTATCTGCTCTGCTTGCAACAGCTTTATTCCCCATTATCTTTCGAAACTTAGGTATCTCTACATATATCATTGTAGTATAGGGCATCTCTGTATCTGTATGTTTCTCGGTGTACCTAAAGTCATGTCTATACTGTTCTGGTACAAACCAAGGATCTGGACTCTCAAAGTTTAAGAGATTAATAGAGTACACCTTCTGTATCTCATAGGTCCAAGGTCCTCTGTCTGATTGTTTGGTAATAAGGTGACTCATGTAGTAGAGACTTCTTCCTGTGAAATGTTTCTGTCTTGCCCGTTGTACCTCTACTAAGAAGGTAGTACCGGTATCACTGGCACAGACAAGGTCACATACAGCAGATCTATCATCCTTTGTATCACCGAGATGTTCTGGGTCATCGTAGAATATATCTACAATGTGTTCATCATAGGGAGAGAGGATAGAGTTAAGGAAATCTATGAGAGCTGGTTTCCTTGATTCCCCTTTAAAGAGTTTCTTAAATCCAAAGTCTGTGAGGGGATCGAGGAAACGTTCCTCTTGAAGTTGTTTTGAAATTGTTGTTTGAGTGGTAGTCATAGACACCTCCTAGTAAAGTTGTAGGCAGAGACCTTGCGGTACTCCCTATAGGTATTACTCTTTTTTCTCTGTTTTTGCTTCTGTTGTTGTGCTACTGACTATAGAAGGGTAGGAAGTAATTGTACGTAGAATAAGAGAAATAGCGGAGGAAAGCTGGTATTGAAATATTCTATAAATATCACTAAAGTACTATTAATATATGAGGAGGGAGTATGTCACTATCATTTATTGTTGCCTGTGAACAGGGTAAAAGAAAAATTGCAGAACTACTTTTAGAGCAAGAGGTTCAGGATGTAAATTACACCGACGAGAGAGGTCGTACAGCCCTCCATTATGCAGCCCATAATGGTTATGTTGAGATTATGCAGAAACTCATAGATAAGGGATCAGAGGTGAATTATGAAGATCACAATGGGGAGACCCCTCTGTACTTTGCCTGTATAGGAGGTAAGGTTCCTGCTATACAGCTTCTTTTACAGCATAGTGCTGATATTAGTATTACCGATAATCTTGGAAACTCTCTTCTTCATATTGCTTCTTTTCAGGGGCAAAAGCAGGTTATGGAGATTCTTTTAGACTCTGGTATGAATGTTGATATTCAGAATAATGCAGGAAAAACTCCCCTTATGTTAGCTGTTCATCAGAAGAAAAAAGCTCATGTAGACTATTTAATAGAGCAAGGAGCAGATTCCTCACTGGTGGACAGTAATGGGAAAAATCTACTCCATGTGGCAATAGAGTCCAATAATATGCCTATTGCTAAATCTTTAATAGAAGCTGGGGTTGATATTGAGGCCTATGACGATGCAGGAAACTCTCCTCTTATTCTTGCCTGTGCTAGTGGGAATAAGGCGATTATTAAGATGTTAATAGAGGCGGGTTCAGATATTTATACTACCTCTGAAACAGGTCTCTCTCCCATTGTATACTCTGTAGGATATAACCAGAAAGAGGTTGTTAAATTGCTTCTTGAAAGTGGTATTGATGTAAATTTTACCATTCCTTCAGGTAAAGTAGAGGTGAATATGATTCAGTACCTGTCATTTATAGAAAAGAGTGGGTCTCTTTCTCTTGTTGACTTCTCTACCTCTCTTAACTGTTACGGTATTGGAGGAGAGAGTCTTCTTCATATTGCAGTTAAGAATAAACACCTTTACTTAGTGAAAATGCTTATTGAAAAGGGTGCTAACATAGATGCCACCGATGAGTCTGAGAATACACCGTTACACTATGCCACTGCCATTGGAGCTAAGGATATTGTTAAAGAGTTACTTGATGCAGGCGCAGATACAGAGATTGGTAATATGAATGAACAGAAACCCATAGATTATTCCAACATGAAAGGGTTCAATGAAATAACAGAGATGATTCTTCTTAAAAAGCACGGGTCCTCAGGAGAGAGCTCAAGTGCTCTTGCAGCTCCACATATAGAAACTTCTTCTACAGGAGGAGTAGGTGGGGGTATTCAAGCAAAGTCCTCAACACCACAATCCACTCCTCAGGCTCAAAATCTTGGTCAGAATACAGACGAATCCTTGGAAGGCAACAATCCCCTTACTTCAGAAGGAGTACGGAGAGAAGAGGTTATGAAGAAGCTTAAAGATCTTAAGGAACTTCTTGATATGGGTATTATTACTCAAGAAGAGTTTGATCAAAAGAAAGAAGGGTATTTAAAATCCCTATAAGGAGAACGTATGACATTTCAAGAAGCGGTAAGATCAAAAAATTTTGAAGAAGCCCTTGCTATGGTTCAGCGAGGAGATGACCTGTTGAAGAGTGATTTTATTTTTCAGCTTTCCGACAGTTTTGGACCCCTTTTGCAGGGAGGTGCCTTTGATGTGATCTCTGCAATGATAGATGAAGAGTCGTTCTCTATGGATACCTTTGACTATGAATCCTTTAATAAAACTATTTTTCAAGCGGTTATTGATATGCTTCCCAGAGCTGGTAGAAGCTTTACCAATACGGTAGATCAGGAATCTCTTGCAGAGTTTTTGGCTTCATTCCTCACTAGGGTAGAGGGTCTTAACGATGCTTTACAGGGAGATACAATCCTAGGATTAGCACTGAAAGGAGGGGTTGTTGCAGATATGGTACAGGTTATGGTTGATAGTGGTTGTGACCCATCTCTACTGGGGCGTGGAGATGAGACTTACTTACACCTTCTTGCAAACAACTCTCCTAGCATGGTAGATGAACAGAATCTTACTGCTCTTATGCAGTTACTTATTGATCAGGGCGTAGATATAGATACAAAGGATATAAATGGGAATACCCCTCTTATTATTGCAACTACTCAAAATCTTAGTTGTGCCGTAGAACTCTTATTGAATAATGGTGCGAATGTGGATGAGAAAAATGCAAAAGGGGAGTCTGCTTTAAGCGAGGCTCAAAAAAGAGCCCAGATGGGAGACTCAACCCTAATCAATCTTATTACACAGTATGGATCTGCCGATGAAGATGACCTTCTAGCACAGTGTTATGAAGCGATAAGCAGGGTTGAAAATGGTGAACCTCTAAAAGAACCAAGTGAGTCAGACCTTGAATGGTTAGATCAATTTTCTGGTGTTGATATTTTTCTCCCTGTGCAAAATCCTTGGGGGCAAGAGACATCCATTGCTAATGAGCTAGTAAAAAAAGGGTCAGCGTTGTTTAAAAAATGTATTGATCTATTTGAAATTGACCCAACCTATATAGACAGTGATGGAAACACGATTCTTCATAAGCTTTGTGGAGTGGATGTGAACTTTGAGGAGAAAAAAGCAAGAGCTTTGGTCTCTATTGCTAAGATACTTCTTAAGATGGGAGCAGACCCCTCTATTCGAAACAATGATGATAAAACAGCAGTGGACCTTGCTTCCGATAGTAATCATAAGGAGAAGCTAGTTGTACTCCTTTTGAGAGCTAAAAAATAGTTTGTACCGTAACAAAATAATAGCTGTAACCAAGACCCTCTGAGGCACGGTTACAGCTTATAGGTACTATTTTGTAACCGGTATACATATCTTACAGTGTATTTCATCTGGATAGATTTCTAATTCTGGAGCATTATCAACATGGGTATACTCTGAATTTGGTAGCCACTCTGATAAAATTCGTTTTGTAGTCTCCTGAATCTTATCCATGGTGCAGTGAAATATTGCATAACTCTGGGTTGCAATGGTTAACTCTTCCATTCCATCGGGAACTTTCTTATTCGTTGATACTGCAATATAGTAGTCTAAATCATCTTCTCTGAGATTTCCTACAATACCTAGTAGTCCCTGGGGTTTGCCGTTTTGTAAGGCTGTTATGTTGTGGCACTCTCCATGTTTAAAGATTTCCTTCCAGAACAGCGGGATCTTCTCGAAATTCTCCCCGTTTTTGAAGTTGAATGACCGCTTATATCCAACAGCCCTAAAGCTCTCTATTGTTTCAATTCTATATTCCATTTTTTCTACTCCTTCTATGGTTAATGAAAATGATAAAGGAAGATAACTTGTAAGTTTTGTTGCCTCCTTTCTTGCTCTGCTTGGTGATACTCCATGGATTGCTTGAAAAGCTCTGTTAAATGCAGTGGGTGACTCATATCCATACTTCAGTGCAATATCAATAATCTTTTGATCGCTCTGCTGGATTTCTTCCGCTGCCTTTGTAACTCTTCTCCGACGTACATACTCCATGACTCCCACTCCCGTAAAAGCGGAAAACATGCGCATAAAGTGATAGGGTGCGTATCCTGCAACCTTTGCAATTTGAGTAACACCAATCTCTTTTTCTAAGTTTTCCTCGATATATTGAATGGCTTTATTAAAATTTCTGACAACATTCATACTACCTCCTTTCCTAAGATAGCTCTATAATAGTTTACTTAGGTAACTCAGTCCTCTCACTTTCTGTCCAAAAAAAGGGAACTTCCTATAGGGAACTCTATAAGAAGCATAGTGAAGGATACCTTTGCTGTCCAGTATATATATGGTAGATAGAGTTCTCTTATATGTACCATTCCATTTTGTTGCATTTTGATGTATACTATACTGCATAGGAGGGTTTCTATGCACATCATCCAGCTTATAGAGAAGAAAAAAAAGGGATTACCCTTAACCACCAAAGAGATTGAGTGGTGGATTAGCCAGTATGTGGAAGGGAATATTCCTGACTACCAAGTATCCTCTCTACTTATGGCTATTTGGTTTTCTGGAATGACTTCCAAAGAAGCCAAAGCTCTGACTCAAACAATGGTAACCTCTGGAGATGTTGTAGATCTCTCTGCTATAGAGGGTATCAAAGTGGACAAGCATAGCTCCGGTGGGGTTGCGGATACTACAACCCTTGTTGTTGCCCCCATGGTAGCAGCTGCGGGAGGTAGGGTTGCAAAGATGTCTGGCAGAGGACTTGGGCATACGGGAGGAACTCTTGATAAGCTTGAATCAATTCCAGGGTTCCGTATAGAGCTCTCCGCAGATGAGTTCTCCCATGGAGTAAATTCTCATGGACTTGCAGTTATGGGGCAAACGGGGAATCTTGTTCCTGCTGATAAAAAACTTTACGCCCTCCGAGATGTTACTGGAACGGTAGACAGCATTCCTCTCATAGCTTCCAGTATTATGAGTAAGAAGCTCGCCTCCGGTGCCGATAAAATTGTTCTTGATGTAAAGTGGGGGAGTGGTGCATTTATGGCAACAAAGGAGAGTGCCGCTGAACTCGCATCCCTTATGGTTGATATTGGAAACCTAGCAGGGCGGGAGACCGTAGCTCTGGTTACCAATATGAATCAGCCCCTTGGACTGTATGTTGGTAACGCTTTGGAGGTTACCGAGGCTATTCACATACTTCGGGGAGCGGTTCAAGGTGATTTAACTGATCTCTCTCTTCATCTTGCGGGTGAGATGCTCCTCCTTGGTGGTCTTGCAGACTCCCTTGATGAGGGTATCGCTTTAGCAAAGGGCACCATAGAGTCAGGGAGTGCTCTTAAAGCGTTAGCTACTATGATTGAGTATCAAGGGGGAGATCCTCGAATTGTTGAAGACCCTTCACTTCTCCCACAAGCAAAAGAGGTTCTCACCATAGAATCCACGGTCTCTGGAGTGATTACCAATATGAACGCCTCAGAAATTGGACGGTCAGCAATGCTTCTTGGTGCGGGGAGAGAGTCCGTAGATGATCTTATTGATCCTGCGGTTGGAGTTGTAATGAAGTGTCGTATTGGAGACACTATCTCTGCAGGAGATCCCTTGGCAGAGTTTCATGTAAATAGTACAGAGAATTTAGAGGAGGCGGTGGAGTTATTCCATCGCGCTATTATAGTGGGAGAGGAGCTTACACAAGTCGAATCTCTCATGTATACAAGAATTACAGGAGATATATCATGACAAAAAAAGAATTGGCAAAAACTATCGACCATACCGTATTGAAGGCAACCGCAACACAGGCAGATATTGAGAAGCTCTGTGCCGAGGCAAAGGAGTATAACTTTGCTTCAGTCTGTGTCTCTCCCTGCTGGGTGGGGTACGCTTCGGAACTCCTAGAAGAGTCTGAAGTAATGGTGTGTACGGTTGCAGGATTTCCCTTAGGTACGAGCTGTAAAGAGATAAAGGCTGCGGAGGCTGAGTTTGCCGTAGCCATGGGAGCCGATGAGGTTGATATGGTAATCAATGTGGCAGATCTTAAGGAGGGGAGAGTAGACCGTGTAACACAGGAGATCTCCGCTGTTGTTGACGCTGCCGCAGGGCGAACTGTAAAGGTTATTGTTGAGTGCTGTTATCTCACCCCAGAGGAGATTGCTACGGTAACCCAAGCTGTTATTGATGGGGGTGCTCACTTTATAAAAACTTCTACAGGAATGGCAGCCTATGGGGCAAGAGTTGAGGATGTGAAAATTATGAAGCAGGTGGGGGGAAACCAAATTCTTATTAAGGCTGCCGGTGGTATTAGAACCTTGGAAGATGCCCTTGCTATGTTAGAAGCTGGGGCTGATAGAATTGGAGCTAGTGCAAGTATTGCTATTGTGGAGGCTATGTAAAGGTATCCTGTAGAAGACAATATAGGTTGAAAATATGTTAGGAATACTACAATCACATATTGTAGTATTCTGGGGAATAAGACCTCTTACGGAGAAAAATTTTTACGAATCAGAAGTGAAACACTGATTTATAAGAGTTATATATCTGTAGGAGGTTTTTTATGAAATATCGATTAGTAACTCTTGTAGTAGCATTTATCATGGGCTGTTCTTTTATTCCAAAGCCTGTTGAGGTTGAGAGTATCAATCTCTCCCAACAGGATCTCTCCCTTTCTGTCGGAGATATTGAACATATAAGCTTTCGGCCTTTTCCTGTAAAATCCTCAATTTCAGATATTGAAATTGAGGTTGATACCCCAGTTGTTTCAGTAGAAAGTACCAAGGGGGTTATTTCGATTACCGGTATAGCTCCAGGAAAGGGTCTTATCACACTCTCTACCAAGGGGGTGTATTCTTCAATCTCTGTGGAAGTATTACCTCAGGGTGACTCTTATTTACAAACGAACAGAAGTTCTCTCTTTCTTGACCCTGGGGAAGTTTCTCAAATATCATCATCTTTGGTGAATGGAACCATATCTCCCAATGAGTATGTATGGGTTTCTCATAATGATAGGGTGGCACAAATTGTGGGATTAGGCCCTTCTGTATCAATTGTGGCACACACTCCTGGCGAAACCATTGTTGAGTGCATAATACCTGCTTTAGGGCTACAAACTACTATTGCCATTGTTGTGGGAGGGTACTCTTTAGACTTTAGCTATAGTCAGTTGAGAGTAGGAGAGGAGCAGACAGTACAGATTCTTGGAGAGGGGCGAGGGGTTCATGGATTTTTGTGGCGGGTTGATGATGAATCGGTGGCAACAGTCACAGGCGTAGGTTCCTCGGCTCTTTTGGTAGGATTAGCTTCTGGGGTAACTCGATTTTATGCGGAGCATAGAGAGCTAGGAATTACCTTGGAGGGGGTTATTCGTGTTGTGGGTAGTGACCCTGCAATATACTTCTCCCCAGCAGGGTATATCGTATATCAGGGGGATTCTTTACCTCTTTATGTATTAGTGGATGGATTGAGTAAACATGAAATAGCAGAACTTCAGTGGGAGAGTAACTCTGACCATCTTTCAATCTTGGGGGCAGGTTCTGAGGTTCTTATAGATGCGGTATCACAAGGGAAATCGCTAGTTTCCGTAACTCACCCCTCGCTTGGCCTCTCTGCCACTGCAGAGGTAGTGGTAAAAAAGCGAGAATATTCAATTACAATTTCCCAGACATCAATGGATCTAGAGGTGAGTGAGATGGCGGATCTGCGGGTTTCTACCTCAGGAGATCCTAGTACAGTTCAATGGTTTGTAGAAGATCCCTCAATTGTTTCAATATCGTCAACAGGGAGTAGTGCGGTGCTTCTCGGAAAGCAACCTGGAGTTACTACGGTTAAGGTCTCTCTTGACGATGGGAGTTCTGCGAGCTGTCAGGTTTCTGTAACATATCCCTTGTCTCTTACCGTTGATGTTCCTAATCAACAACTGCAACCAGAGGAGACCCAAACTCTTATTGCAACTCATAATCAACCAGAGGGAAATGTTACTTGGAGGCTTTCTGATTCTTCCTTGGGAACACTGAACAGATCCGATGGGGACCGTGTAGTGTTTACCTCAAAAAAAGAGGGATCCTGTAAGGTTGTGGCTACGCTCACTTATAAGGGTAAGCAGGTGTCCGCGGAGGCCGAGGTTGTCTCTCTGTATAAAAATGTATCAATGTCAATTACTGTAGCAGTGCCTTCTGGTCTTCCGATATCATGGGATACTCAGGAGCGAAGGCTTGAAATGAAAAAATACGGATACGTCGATATTGGTGTTGTACCGGTTCCTGAAGATATTGATTTGGGGACTGTTTTATGGGAAGGGAATCTTGATGGTTTTGGAACTCTTGATATTTCTCAAAACGGAAAGCATGGAGTTCTTACAAAAAGTGTTTCTTCCAGAAAGAAAATAACAAAGACCGTTACCATCCGTGTCCCAAAATACGGTATAAGCTATAGTTTTACCGTAATAAATGATCCTGGGTTCTTTACAGAGGGATAAAGTTTCTTCTCTTAAGGTGAGGGTGGTCTATTACCCTCACTTTTTCTCTGAAATTTTAGCGAATTATCTGAGTACTCATCTTCTTATGAGGTATTGGACTTGAGAAAGAGCGTAATATGAAGTACTATTTATTCATGTTTGGATTTTTAGTAAAAAAGAGTTTTTTTGATATATGGGATCACATGATCTCTACCTTCCTCATGAATATTTTTGGGATTCTGGCTCTTTTTGGAGGGCTGGCACTGGTATCATTTTTGCCCCTACCCGTAGGAATGATCTCTCTTATCCCTCTCTCCTTTATGGTAGTAATAGTAGTGGGTACCATATCCTATTTATGTGGAGATTTTGTATTTGGTAATCACCCAGGTTTTAGGGGTATAGGTGACCATTTGAAAGGATCTTTTAAGCACTCCCTACTTTTTACTGTGGTGATGATATGTATGGTTCTTTTTCTACTTATTGGAGTGCCTTTTTATCTAAACTTAGGTATTCTAGGATGGATTGTTCTCTCCATTGTTGGGTGGCTTCTGTTATTTACCCTATTGGCATTACAGTTTTACTTTCCTATAGCAAAGCAGTTGAGAAATCCTCCCTTTAAGGTACTTAAGAAATGTTACCTTATACTGCTTGATAACACCTTTGTGGCAATTCTTATGGGACTTCTCTCTATTGGGCCACTTTTAGGAATTTTGATTATTCCAACCTTTGGAAGTTCAAATTTTTGGGGAATTATTGTTTCCATTTGTGGACTTTTCCTTATTTTCTTTCCTGGAGTCGGTGGGCTCTGTATATTTCAGCAGAACGCCCTTAAGCTTATTATAAAAAAGTATGACTTTCTAGAAGATAATCCAGAGTGTACTAAGAAGGACCTTAACTGGAATGAAGTTCTGTATGAAGAACGAGAAAAACTTGGACACCGAACCCTAAAGGGGCTTATCTTTCCTTGGAAGGACTAATCTGATATGACAGAGGTGGAGGCAAAAGCTCCTGTGGGAGATGTAGCGGGGTGTAAAGCTCTGTTAGATCAACTTTTAGGACCGGGAGTGGAGCTTGCAAAATATGATACATACTACAGTCACCCTACAGAGATAGATCTGAGAATTCGTTGCACCGAAGGGGCAGATTTTCATACGGTCTCTGATGGGCCTGCTACTCTTACGGCAAAGAAGAAGGGTGGAACAGATAACATGGAGTGTAATAGGGAGGTTGAAGTCTCTGTTGATTCAGCCCAGAATACGGAGAGTATTCTTACGCTTATTGGGTATACTCCTTATATTCAGAAAAAGAAGTTTGGATATAGGTGGGAGAGTAGGGAGCTTGTATATGAACTTGTAGAGATTCACTCTCTTGGATGGTTTTTGGAGATAGAGAAAGTTCTGGCCCTATCAAGTCCTGTGCAAGATGATATTGATCAGGCGTACCGCGATGTGGTTGAAGCATTTGCACAGGTTGGGATACCTACCTCCTCCTTTGAAGATCGATATTATACGGATATGCTGAAAGAGGTTAGCCTTAAAGGGTAACTCTCTAAGAGTTGTTACCTCTGCTTATGGTTGCAATTCTTAATATAACTCTACACAGAAACTATTTAAACTAGTATTGGAGATGTACGCAAAGAAAATCCCACCGGTACAACGGTGGGATTCCTGTTAATAAGGTCTCTACTCTACGGAAAAAAGAATAACCGTTTTTTGACGGTAGGGATTTTCTGGTGTTGCAATAGACTGAGGAAAGTTTTCATTATTTACACTGTCGTTATACGCTCCTGGCTCAAAGCAAAAGGCCGATCCTGGTCCTGCTACCCCATTCTGTACCTCTCTTTCTTCCATTTGACTTGCTGTGTAGAACTGAATACCCTGCGCATCGGTTTTCATGGTGAGCATTCGCCCAGAATCAGGGGAGTACGCCTTTGCCGCTGGCTGCTGTCCGTCGAGTACATAGAAGGCATCAAATCCACTCTTAGGAGCATCCTTAAGAAGTGTTGGAGTTCTCAGGTCGTAGGGGTTATTATCAAGGGAGATAACTTTTCCTGTTGGAATGAGTGCATTATCTAACTCCAAGGTTGCGTTGCCATTAATCTGAATCCTATGGTTCAATGGAGATCTCTCAGGTGCTCCATTAAGATTCCAGTATGCATGGTTTGTAATGTTTACAGGGGTAGGGCGGTCAACCTCTCCAAGGTACTCAAAAATGAGCTCATTTGAGTCGGTAAGCCGGTAGTGAACGGTAAGTTGAAGATTTCCTGGGTATCCCTCTGCTCCATCTGGTGAGTACACAGAGAAAGATACGCCCTCCCAGTTGGCTCCTTGAATAATCTCACTCTTCCATACCTGCTGGCTTAACCCTTGAGGACCTCCATGAAGGTGGTTCTTACCATTATTTTTAGGGAGATTGTATGTTGTTCCATTAAGGGTAAACTGACCAGATTTGATTCGGTTTGCCCATCGACCAACGGTAGCTCCAAGATATCCATTATGGGTTTCATACTCTTTTAAGGTGCTGTACCCAAGAGTAATCTCCTCTACGGTTCCCTCTCTATCAGGAGTTTTACAGGAGGTGAGATACGCTCCGTACTCAATAACTTTAATAGCTATACCATTTTGATTAGTAACTGTGTACCCTTTTACGGGGGTACCATCGGTGGTTTTTCCAAAATCCCAAGTCTCAATACTCATAGAACTCTCCTTCCTCCCATTGTACGCTCCCTATTTTGGGTTGTCAATCTATTAGGTAGATAGAACTCCTTTTATCTGTTAGGATATAGGAAGAATACCCTGTGGGAGGATGATTTTGCACGCCACCTGTCCAGTTTGTAACTGTACAATAACCTATGATTGGACTCATACCAATAGAAAAGCCTACGGGCACTGTCCTCAATGTTTTTGCGTTTCTGTAAACCCTACCCATATTCTTGATCATACAGAGGAGAAATCACGGTACGATCAACATCAGAACAGTATGGAAAACAGAGGGTACGTTGAGTACCTCACCACCTTTGGTGATCGTACCATACGGAAATATCTGCTATCTCCCACAGAGGTATTAGATTTTGGATCAGGCCCAACTCCTACCTTTGGAGAGCTTCTTACCTCTTGGGGATACAGAGTAACTCTGTATGATTACTACTTTGCCCCAGGGGAGCATTGGAAAGATCAGAGGTATCAAGGAATTACCTCTATTGAAGTGTTTGAGCATCTGCACGACCCTCTTGGAGTTATAGGTCAACTTGCAGAACTCCTAGAGGAGGGAGGGTATCTCTTTCTGAGAACCCTGTTGCATTACAATGATGCGGAGCGATTCCATAGTTGGTGGTACCCTATAGATGATACACATATTACCTTTTTCCATGAAAAAACCTTTGAATATATGGCAAAACAGTGTAAACTATCGGTAGTTTCCATACAGCATGGATGTGAGATTATCTTACAAAAGAAGTAAAAGAGAGGTACCTATGGCAAATCAGGAACGTACAACCTATCCAGGGTTTTATAAAATAACATTTTTTATTGGTCTAGGGTTCTTTACCATGGGTTTGATGGATCCTCTGTATGATACCTATGTTCCTATCTTTCTCAACCGTTTTATAGATTCCAAGGCGGTTATTGGTCTTATTATGACCTTAGATAACCTTTTTGCTATTATGTTAATTCCTATTGTGGCAGCTCTTTCGGATAGAACAAAAACTCCTATTGGAAGAAGAATGCCCTATATTATTACGCTATTACCCCTCACGGCAATCGCCTTTGGGCTTATTCCTTATGCTGCCTTTTACTCATTGCCACTCTTGATTATTGCGGTCTTTGGACTCAACCTATTTAAACAGGCTGTCCGTGGTCCTGTAGTTGCTCTCATGCCCGATATTACCCCAGGAGAGCTACGGTCAGAGGCAAATGGGGTTATTAATACCATGGGGGGAATTGCCTCTATAGTGGGAACCATAGGACTAGCTCAGCTTATGGGGATTAAAGTTCCTATGCCAGGAGGAACTATGGCAGATGAGGTACTTGCCTTTCCTGTTGCTGGACTGTTTGTTATTCTTGCTACGGTGTTACTCTTTTTCTTTGTAAAGGAGTCCAAAAGTAGAGCCTTTGATGTAGAGGAGGTGAGTAAAAAGCGAGAGCCAATTCTAGGATCACTCAAAAAGGTGTTCTCCTCATCAGATAAGAGTGCCTTTTTTGTGCTAGTATCTATCTTTTTTTGGTTCCTTGCGTATCAGGGTATCCTCCCATATATTGGGTTATATGCACGGGAGGTTCTCGGTTTTTCTGCGGGACTCGCGGCACTTCCTGCGGGAGCTGTTGGGATAGCCTATGCTCTATTGGCGATACCCTCTGGGGTGGTTGCCCATAAAATAGGTCGAAAGCGATCAATACGAATAGCTTTAGGTATGCTTGTAGTGGTATTAGTTACGCTTTTTATCCATGGAAGTTTTATTCGTTCTACCAGTGGTTCCGCCTCCATAATTACGATTGTTTTATTTATGGGGCTACTCTTTCTCTTTGGAGTGTTCTGGGTAACCGTAGTTACCAACTCATTTCCTATGCTCTGGCAGATGGCTAGCTATGGAGATATGGGAATCTATACAGGGCTATACTATTTAGCTTCACAGTTATCTTCAATTGTAGCTCCTCCAATTACGGGAGGGATTATTGACCTCTTTGGGTACCAAGCTATTTTTCTCTTTGCCGCAATCTGTATGGGAGTAGCATTTTTTCTTATGAGTTTTGTGAGAAGAGGGGAGCCTAAGGATGATGCCATACAGGAGGCTCTATAGTGTCTGGGATAGTCTGTTTTGGAGAAGAATTTTGTGATCTTGACTGGGAGACCGAGCCTTTAGAAAAAGGTGAGTACGAGGGAACTTCCTTTCGTAGGTGTAACTTTCAAAGGGCTGATCTCTCTGGGTATCGATTTGTGGACTGTGAGTTTATTGGTTGTAATATCAGTCTGATACTCCTGCATGATGCATCACTACAAACCGTACGATTTCAGGATTGTAAAATGATGGGAATCAACTTTATGCAGTGTAATAGCTTTGGTCTTACCCTCTCCTTTGAGGGTTGTCAGCTTAATAGCTCATCATTTTTTGATCTCTCCCTCTCAGGAACATCCTTTATAAATTCCGAACTTAGAGATGTTTCCTTTGGAGAGTCTGATCTTTCTAAATCAATCTTTCAAAACTGTGATCTTCAGGGGGCAGAGTTTTTACGAGTTAACCTTCAGAAAGCTGATTTTAGAAGCAGTTATAACTACACCATAGATCCTGAGGTTAATAAGGTGAGGGGAGCACAGTTCTCTATCTGGGGAACCCCAGGACTGCTGGGAAAGTATGGATTAAAGATAGAGTTATAGGAGAGGCTAATGATTACTATTGAAAAACTAACAGACTCCGATCGTATTACAAAGATTACCGAACAGGTGCTCCGAGATCTTCCCGAATGGTTTGGGAGAGAGGAGTCGCTCCTCGAGTATGTACAAAACGTTACAAAGCACCCTTTTTATCTTGCTTCTGTAGATGATACTCCTGCAGGGTTTATCTCTGTAGATCTCAATAATGGGATAACCGCAGAGATTTATGTAATGGGGATCTATAAAAAGTTTCACAGAAGAGGGGTGGGGAAGGTTTTAGTGAATCACCTGCAGGAGTGCCTGCTAGCCCAAGGATTCTCCTTACTTTTGGTAAAAACTTTAGGTGAGTCATTTCCCAATGAGGCCTATAGTAAAACTCGGAAATTCTACCAATCCTGTGGATTCCTCCCTGTTCAGGAGATGCCTGAAATTTGGGGTGCCGATACCCCCTGTTTACTTATGATAAAAAATTTGTAACATTTTGGAAGTAACTTCTTTTTATATATAAAGGAGTTTATCATGAAAAAAGCTATCACCCTATCTCTATTAGTGGTATTTATTACTCTATTCTCATCGTGTATTGTACTTACCCCGTCCAATGTACCTTCCAATAAAGATCCTGTTGCGTCAGATCAGGTAACACTTATTAATAATTCTTCTTACAATGTATATGTTACTCTTTACAGTTATGGAAATTCCTTTGACACCATATTTATGATCTCTGGACAGACCATTTATATTGAGGCAGATCGATATATTACAAAAGTTACCCATGATCTCACAAAGTATGTTGAGTCATCTCACAATGGGGGAACTTATGTAATGGTGGATAAACCACGCCTTGCTGATGACAGGTTTGATGGTACCTTCTACTTCTCTTTTAATGGCTTTATTGATAGTAATATAACACTAGAAGAGAATACCACCTTTGTCTTTGATGGGTCACCAAAGGTCTCTTCTCGAGAGCAGTGGATCACATACCAAGTAGGCTCTAATGGATATAAATACCTCCTTGATCACTCTGGAAGCAAGCCAGGAGAGGCTGATCATAAAACCTATGAATTTGAAGTACAGAAAAGTATCTATGGAAATACCTCATACCGATATCGTATATGGGGAACCTCACTTTGGTCTAACTGGCAACCCTACAGTTTCAACTATAGTGGAACAACCCTCTACCTAAAAAACTGGGGAGGAATCTATGGGAATACCCTTACCTTAAGAAAAGGGTAGAGGTGTTCTAGAGTTTCACTCTGTAGATATTGTCTCATAAGCCCGAATGCAATAGTTCGGGCTATATCTATTTCCCCGAGTATTGTTAGTCCATAGCATCATAGAGCAATCCTAATTGGTGTGCTATGCTAACTCATTTTTAAAGAATTTTATTGAATATTACTCTTCCTCTTTTTGTTGATAGCTTAGATAAGTCTCTTGCAAACATATAGATATTCATGAATACTTATTCCATATGTATACGGTTTTATTTATGAGGTTATGCACTCCTATGTGTTTCAATCTAGACTTTCAAGGAGGTTCCTATGTCAAGTACAGTGAGTCCTACGAAAAAATTTTTACGTCCAGAAGAAATCACCCATATTATACAAGATGCATTTGGAGAAACTACAAAAGTTATTGATATCCAAGGTTTGCATGATGGAATGTATAACGCCTCATATAAAGTGAAATTTTTTCAGGGGAGTGAGTATTCAAAGAAGCAAGTTGTATTGAAAGTTTCCCCTCCTCGGGATGTTGATGTCATGAGTCATGAGAAAGATATTATGAAAACAGAGTATACTGTGAATAAAATCTTGGCAAAAGACTCTTCCGTTCCTGTTCCTAGCATACTGTATTATGACTTTGATAATAGGGCTATTGGCTCCAGTATTATAATATTTGAGTTTTTGGAAGGTAATCCATTACATAATATTAAGAAAAAGATCCCCCCTCAGCAATTGGCTTCTCTTCGGTACAATACGGGTGTATACATGAACAAAATACATCAACATAGGGGTGATTTTTTTGGCTACATTGCTAGGTCATCCAATATAAAGGGTGATACGTGGTTTGAGGCATTCTCTCGTATGTTTAGGGCCATCCTAGAAGATGCGGAGAAAAAATCACTGAAACTCCCTATTGGAAAAAAGAAGTTAGAGAGCCTTCTTCAAAAAAATGAGAGAATATTTTATGAAGTAAGAGAACCAGTGCTGAATCATTTTGATATGTGGGATGGGAATATTTTTGTGAAACAAGAAGGAGACACCTTTCAGATAGAGGCTATTATTGATAATGAAAGGGCATTCTATGGAGATCCTCTCTGTGACTTTGTATCCTCTGTTACGATATTCGGAGATGTACTTGGTGAAAAGGCCTTCTTGGAGGGGTATTATAATACTCCTATACAGGCTGTATCTTTCTCCTCTTCTCAAATGTTTCGGTTGCATGTTTATAAGCTCTATCTTTACCTTATTATGTTTGTTGAAACCGCTTATAGAGGGTATGGAAGCTGGTTCTATAAATGTTATGTAAAACGTAAGATACGGAAAACTTATAGGAAAGCAAAGAAGATACTCTTGTGATGTTAGCAAGGGATGAACAGGAGTATTGTGTGAAAGCCGCAGTGGACCGATGTGGAGAAAGAGATCAACGGATTTTACACCTATGATAGAAAGGTTCTCAAATTTGATGCTGATCTTCTACGTAAAATGAACCGGTTACTGATTGGTTAAACACCGTACTCTGTGGTAAACTATCTACGTTTCAAGGAGAGTATATGATTCAGATTACTAAAGATTTAGGATTTCATTTACAAAGTGAATCCACAAGTTACATAGTACAGGTGCTTCCTTCTGGGCACCTAAGCACCCTTTACTACGGTAAAAGGTTACAACAACGGGACTCTTACACACCTATGTACCAAAACTACACCCTTGGATTGGGTTCTCAAACTGAGTTTAACGAGGCTCACGGTACATTCTCCCTAGAAACCACAGCTCTAGAGATCAGCACCTATGGAAAAGGTGATTACCGAACTCCATCTATCCATATAGAGTATGCCGATGGAAACCGAACTAGTAGCTTTCTGTATAAGGAACACCGAGTATATCAGGGGAAAAAGCCTATTCAGGGACTACCAGCAACCTTTCAGCATAAGGACTCTGTTACTACCTTAGAGATTGATATGGTTGATACGGACTCTTGTGTGGTGGTGACTCTTGTATATACGGTCTTTTATGAGAACAATACAATTGTACGACGGTCTACCATAAAAAATGGAGGGGTAGAGCCTATTCAATTAGAAAGTTGTATGAGTATGAATATTGATTTAGGTTCAACGGATTATGATATTCTTTCCCTTGATGGGCAGTGGATTCGAGAGCGACATATTCATAAACGGCCTGTAACTGATGGTGCCTTTGTTATTGAGTCTACCCGAGGAGTGAGTAGCTCGCGGCACAACCCCTTTCTCTGCTTAATGGGAAAGGATACTACCGAGCAGGTAGGGGAGTGTTATGGGTTTGGACTGGTCTATAGTGGAAACCATAGGTGTTCTGTTCAAGCTAATTCTATAGGCATTACCAGAGTGCAGATGGGAATTAACGGTTTTGATTTCTCATGGCACCTTGAAGCTGGTCAGTCTTTTGAGACTCCAGAGGTACTCATGACCTATTCCGATAAGGGGCTGAATGGAATGAGTCACCATTTTCACCGAATGGTAAATAACAATCTTATTCCAGAGTACTGGCAGCAGAAAGAGAGACCTATTCTGTTAAATAACTGGGAGGCTACCTACTTTAACTTTGATGAGTCAACTCTTTTAGAGCTGGCACAGGAGGGGAGGGACCTCGGTTTTGAACTCTTTGTCTTAGATGACGGTTGGTTTGGGAAGAGAGATGACGATACCACCAGTCTTGGAGATTGGACGGTTGATAAAAGAAAGCTCCCAGATGGGCTTGGAGGACTTTCTCAGAAAGTACGAGAGTTGGGATTGGAGTTTGGAATTTGGGTAGAGCCAGAGATGGTAAGTGTCGACTCAGATCTGTACCGAGCTCATCCCGATTGGGCTATTGCTCATCCTAATAGAGAGCCATCCTTTGGTCGACAACAGCTGGTGCTTGACCTTTCAAGAGGGGAGGTTGTGGACTACCTCATTGAGGCTATAGGGAGTGTTATTGAGGAAGGTGCTGTAACTTATGTGAAATGGGATATGAATCGAAATCTCAGTGATATGTACAGCAAAGGTCTTTCTGCCGGTCGACAAAAAGAGCAGAGCCACCGATACGTTTTAGGGTTATATCGACTCCTTGAGACTCTTAAGAATAGATATCCTGAAGTGCTTTTTGAGTCATGTGCTAGTGGAGGAAACCGATTTGACTTAGGTATGCTTTATTACATGCCACAAACATGGACCAGTGATAACACTGACGCCCATGAACGGACCAAAATTCAGTATGGAACATCCTTGGTGTTTCCCACCTCTACCATGTGTGCCCATGTAAGTGACACCCCCTCTCATCAGATGTTACGAAATACTCCTATTGAAACACGGTTTAATGTGGCTGCCTTTGGAGTTCTAGGGTATGAGTTTGATCTAAGAAAACTTTCACCCCAGGCGAAACAGGTAATCGCCTTACAGATTGACTACTATAAGAAGAATCGTAAGCTACTACAGTTTGGAACCTTCTACCGAATGCAATCTCCCTTTGAGCATAATATTGCCAAATGGATGATTGTAAGCTCCGATAAAAAAGAGGCTCTTGTAGGATACTATCAAGGGCTACAGAATCCACAACCGGGGTTTGAGCAGTTACAGATGGTAGGACTTAATGATACTACACATTATCATATTGTTTCTCGAGAGCAGTTTGTTGATATTTCACAGTTAGGAGAGATTGGGCTACAGGTTGTTCCCGAAGAGTTACGAGGGGAGAAGGGGCTTATGTTGCCTATAGGGCAGGAGAATCTTTCCTGTTATGGAGATGAGCTTATGTACCGAGGATTACCTCTGAAACATCAGTTTGTAGGTACAGGGTATAATGAACATACTCGCCATATTGGGGACTTTGGTTCTCGGATGTATCGTGTAACCACTGAAGATAAGGCGTAATGAAAAAGATTCATATAAAGTAGTTCTCTGTATATGAAGAGGTAACACCTTAGTGTTGCCTCTTTTGTATTATAATTCTATGGTGATGTCTTGGATCAAAGGGTTATTCTCTTCTATGGTAAAAGAATCTCCAGGACTAGGGAGTTCGTCTATGTTGATAAGCTCAATCCAGAGGTAATCAAAGTTGTCATAGAGCTCAAATATCTTTCCGTCCTTGCTGTAATAGAGCTCATAGAAACTGTTATCTTTATAGACTCCTGTACAGAGATACCCATCGAATCCATTCTCTTTATATTCAGAAAATTCACTACTTATGGATCTGTCAAAGACGCTATGGGATGATTCTAGCTGTATAAATGCTGAGCTTGAAGCTATCTCTATACTCTCTTGTATTGCCTCATCTCCCATATGCTCTTCTACTCCGTCTTGGTAAAAGGAGTATACTCCTTGATCATAGTAGTACTCTTCTATGGTAAAATCTTTCCACAGGATTCCAAGATATATATCTCCGTAAGTACTACGGATATATTCAAACTGCGACCAGTCTCCCGCTTCTTCAAGGTTTTCATACCAGATATAGTAGGGAGCTCCATCGGCAATCTCTTTTTGTATTTTACTAGAAGTTCTACGCGCCTCATTTTGTATGGTTGAGGGAGTTGCTCCAATAACTGTCATTACTATAATAGTGGTTATTATAAGCCATAAAAGTTTTTGTCTTCTCATACTATATTCCCCTCTAGGGTTATCCTACCTCTATATAAAATCTTTTACAAGGTACTCACAGGTACATAGGATAAGTCACAGTAAGACAAAAAAAGGGCTGAATTACTTCAGCCCTAGACAACCATTACACATCCCTGAAAAGGGAGATTTTACTAAGAGTTAGCATTTCTTTTTTCTAGCTCTTTAACCATTTTAGCGTGGTACTTTCGGCTAATAGGGTAGGCAAGAATTGCCACAATAGATATAACCGTTAAAATAGCAGGGAGGATTGCAATAATCCAAAGGTTTCCCTGAAGTACTTTTTCGCTTTGAACTGCTAGTTCTGAATTGTATCCAGAAACTTCTAATACGATACCAACAAAGAATCCTCCAATGGCGGTAGCCAGCTTTTGACTAAAACTAAATACCGCATAGGAGATACCCTCTGCTCGTGTTCCATTTTTATATTCACCATACTCAATGGTATCGGGAATCATAGCCCATCCAAGAGTTGATATAGCGCTCAATCCCATGCTACTCACCGCGGCACTTATGAGGATGAGAGGTAAGTTTGTAGGAGGGACAAAAAGGAAGGCAATAGACCCTATAATTCCAATAATAGCTCCATATATCATGGTATTTTTTTTGTCTAACCTACGGGCAACTGCGGGGATAATGCAGTTTGCAATTACCATGGAAATAACCACCACCCCTAAGAATACAGGAAGAAGTCCACTATCACCTAGGTTATTATCTACATAGTAGATTGCAGCAGTCTCTCTCATAAATATAGCGGTATTTCCCACAAGACTTGATAGTGCTAATATGAGAAGGGGCTTATTACTTCCTAATATGGACCAGATCTCACGAAGCTTGTAGTCTGAAGAGCTACTATGGGGGCAGGTAGTTTGGGGAGTTTTAGTCAATACAAAACAGATAAGAAATGCAATAAAAGACCCTAAGCTAAAAAGTAGGGCAACCGTAAAATATCCCTCTTTTAAAGTCTCAAAACTAGCAGCGAGAGGCTCTGCTATTACAGAAACCAGAATAACCGCAATGAGCATGAAAATCATTCGAATTGAAGAGAGAGAGGTTCTCTCATCTGGATCGGTGGTTAGCTGTGCGGTAAGTGCAGAGTAGGGGATGTTTACTAGGGTGTATAACATTCCCCAAATAAGGTAGACAACAAGTGCGTAGATCATCCTTCCTGTAAGCCCAAAGGGCGGTACCGTAAAAAGGAGAACCGTACTCAACGCCAGTGGAAGTGATCCATACAGCAGAAATACCCGAGCATTTCCATGCTTTGATTTGGTTTTATCCACAACCAATCCCATCATGGGGTCATTGAAGGCATCCCAAATACGAGCAACCAGAAGTATGGTTCCTGCAAAGAATGGTGATATCCCCATGATGTCCGTAAAAAAGAAGAGTAGGAAAATAACGGTTAACTGAAAAACCAAGTTACTTGCCAGGTCTCCTATCCCAAAGCCAATTTTAGTGCTTTTTTTAAGCATGCATTATGCCTCCTCTATATTAAAATCTCTGAGCATATCCTCGGAGATTTGTTTTTCTTTGCAAATTCGGCTATAGAGGTAGGCACTTGGTCTGGGAGTTCTCTCTTGGGTCTCGTAGTTTACCTCAACTAAACCAAATTTAGGGGCGTACCCTTCATTCCACTCTAGGTTATCGAGAAGAGACCAGTGATAGTACCGTTGAACATCTACACCTTTATCAAGAAGTTTTTTTACCTGTAACAGGTGTTCTAAAATAAACTGTCCTCGTTTAGCATCTGCCTTGTCGGGTATCCCATTTTCTGTAATGTATAAGGGCATCTTATATTTACGGTAGGTGCGTTTAAGCATTTTATATAATCCCTTGGGGTAGATTTCCCAACCTAAGTCGTTGAGTCGATTTTTAGGTACCGTAGGATCAAAAGTAATTTTCCCAAATAACATCCCAATGTCAAAGCATGGCACTATGAGGTGTCTTGAGTAGTAGTTTATCCCAAGGAAATCGCAGTACACACCACCTCTTGGGGCCTCAGGAACCTTAACTCCACGAATTTTACCCTCTACCATACCCTTAAAGAATATGCCATGAAAAAGGTAATCCATGAGCTTTCTGCTCGGTTTAAGAAGTGGATTTTTTGGAGTAAAGTAGGCTAGGTGATGGGCAAAACCAACCTTAGTATCGGAATATCCCATCTCTTCTCTCATTTTGTGAATAAGCACATACGCCTTGAGATGGCAAACCATTAAGTTTTTACTTGCCTTAAAATATCCCGAAAGGTTTCCCTTATCCCCGGGAGGATATTTCCCATCAAGGTAGGTGTCATTTACAAACACATTTGGTTCGTTAATGGTACAAAACTCATTAATAAGGTCTCCGTAACATTCTACAACCTTTTTGGTAAATCGAACAAAGTAATCTACCGACTCGGGAGCAAGAAAACCTCCCTTTTCCTGAAGCCACTGAGGGATAGAGAAGTGGTGTAGGGTAACTAAGGGTTTAATATTTTTTTCAATCAATCGATGTAACTCATCTCGATAATGGTCAATTCCCTTTTGTGACCACACACCCTCTTCGGGTTCTAGCCGACTCCACTCAATACTCATTCTGTATGTTTCTTGGTTTAGGCTCTCCATAAGATCAATATCTTCAACATATCGATGATAGTGATCACAGGCGGTAATAGGACTTTCGTTTCGGTCAATCTTTCCTTGCTCACCCCAGTGATACCAGTTTGTGTTAGGGTCGTTCCCCTCTATTTGCGATGCCGCAGTGGCACTACCAAAAAGGAAATTTTTAGGAAAAATAATTGGTTTCATAGAATTCATGCTCCAAAAAATAAGATGATTTCATCATATAGAGGATAAAAGCAGATGTCAAATATGTAGTCATACAATATAGGGATAAAAGAGGAGAAAATGAGTTTGTACTCATTGAGATTCTTCCTATATAAGGGTGGATTCTTTTTCTTCTCATTTCATATTGAGTGTAATTGGCAAAGCTCTCATACTAAATATGTGTAAAAAAATGTTGACAAATCATCAATGTGGTATATAATTAATTCAATGAATGAAAAAATTAAAAAGTAAGGAGGACATTATATGGTACAGAGTAGGAGAGTGGTAACAGGGCTTATACTTAGTCTCTTGGTATTGTTGTTTGTAGGCTGTAGTGAAAAAGATACGAGTGGTGAAAACAGTGGAACTAACAAAATTGTTCTAACAACATATTTACAGATTGATCCTGCAAATCCTCAGCAGAAAGGTTTTATGGAAATGTTAGAGTCCTTTGAGGCTGCAAATCCACATATTGAATTTAAGCATGAATTTGCTACAGGAGAAGCTTTTCATCAAAAATTTCAAACTATGGTTGCTTCTCGTAAGCTCCCAGATATCTTTACCACCTATGTAGGAAAAAGAACTGCATACGTTACAGAGACTGGTAATGCAGCAGATCTTCGCTCTTACCTTACAGAGGATTTTAAAAATAGTTTTTCTGATGCCACCTGGGAACCTCAGGGTTCCAATGGAGAAATTTATACAGTAGCTCCTTCAATGGCAGTGTGTCACAGTATGTATGTTAATACAGCACTTCTTGAAGAGCTTGGTTTAGAGATCCCAGAAACCTATGAAGAGCTACTCAGTCAAGTAGAACCTATACGAAATGCGGGGTACTATCCTGTGTCTATGGGGAATAAGGATCAGTGGGTGGTTAACTCTTGGCTTTTAAGTGCATTTGTTGAAAGGTTAGGGGGAAAAGAGTGGCTCAATAAAGCCATGGTAGGAGATGCGAGCTTTACAGATGATCCTTTTGTGAAATCCTTAGAGTATATTTTAGAGATGACCGAGAAGGGAGTATTTTCTCCTGGGGTAAATCAAATGTCTAATACCGAAGCTGATCAGGAGTTTTATCAGCAAAAATCTGTATATCTTATTGATGCAGGTTGGCGAACATCAGCCATGGTTGAAGTGCTTCCACAAGAGCAACAGGATGCAATTACCATGATTGTATTTCCTGCGCTTCCCAATGAGGTATCTCCCCACTCCAGTGCAGCTGTTTTGTCAGAAGGGCTAGGTATGAATGCAAAAATAGTAGGAACCCCCAAGGGTGACGCCGCCTTTTCTCTTATTTCATATTACACTGGATATGAAGGAGCTGATATTCGACTTAAAAGGGGTGAAATACCAACCTATAAGCTTCCTTATAACGAGTATGACTTACCTAAGCTTCAGCTTATGTACGCTCAGTTTCAGCAAGATCATCCTATGGGTTATGTTATTGATTCAAAGCTAGATGCCGAGGGAATGGGGATTCTGAATCCAGATATTCAAGCTATGATGTTTGGAAACCTTACTCCTCGAGAAGTTGCTGAACGATATGAGGCATGGGTTTCCAAGAACGACTCTAATCGTAGGAAATAAGCTATGAACGAGACTAAGAACAAGGTAGTAAGCTACTATATATTACTACTTCCAGCACTTGTTATCTATGTAGGGATTCTTATTTTCCCTATAGGAATGAGTGCTGGTCTCTCTTTCACTAGATGGTCAAACTTTCAGCTTCAGGGGTTTTCCGGATTACAGAACTATTTGAGAATTTTTACAGATCCTGGGTTTTATCGTGCCCTATGGAATAATATTCAAATTATGTTTGTTTCTGTGTTGGGACAGATTCCTTTGGGTATTCTTCTTGCGTATGTTTTGTATCGTAAGTTTGTAAAGGGCGTAAAATTCTTTGAAATGATGATTTTTCTTCCCATTACAATATCTTCCGTTGTGGTCGCCTTACTGTGGAATCGTATTTTTTCTCCTGTAGGAATTTTTCCCGCAATGGTGAGAAGTATAACAGGAAATCCTGATTATGTAGTTACTATTACAGAAAATCCACGGTTTGCAATGGTTCCAATTCTTTTTGTCCTGCTATGGATGCATACAAGCTTATATATGGTTATGTTTTTAGCCAATATGCAACGAATACCAAAGTCATCGTTAGAGGCTGCTAAGATTGATGGAGCAAAAGAAGGAACTATCCTCTGGCGAATCATTTTGCCCGCCTTATCAAATGTGATTTTTACAAGTTCCATTTTTGCCATTTCTGGAAGCTTGAAAAGTTTTGATCTTATTTTTGCTATGACAGGAGGAGGGCCTGTTGATTATACAAATGTAATGTCTATCTATCTGTATAAACATACGTTCACCTATAGTAATTATGGATATGGAAGTGCTATTTCTGTTGTGATTATTATATTAAGTGTGAGTATTATCTCTTGTGGTCGGTACATATATGGCCGATTTCAGAAACGGTTTGATTAGGGGAGAGTGTTATGGCTATACAAAATGATATTCACAAAGGATGGAAGATATTTGCTTATATTTTTTTAGTACTATTCACTTTTTTAACGTTGTTTCCACTTATTTGGATGTTCTACTCCTCATTTAAGTTGCAGGGAGAGATTATGTTGTCTCCTATGGCACTACCTAAGGCTCCCACTCTTCGGAATTATCAAGAGGCTTGGCGTATAGGGAATATGGGTAGATCATTTATGAATAGTCTTATATACACAATATTAAGTACTAGCTTAACCGTTGTGTTTTCTATAGCGGCTGCTTTTGCCCTTACAAAGTTTAGGTATAAAAGTTCTAAGTTTTATTTTTCATTATTTACCTTGGGACTTCTCATAACAGTAAATTCAGTGATTGCTCCTCTTTTTATCTTAGAGGTAGGGATAGGCTTGTATGATACCTATTTGGGTGTTATTCTACCTTATATAGCGTTTGGACTACCAATGGCAATTTTGTTAGGTTGCTCCTATATAAAGGGGGTTCCTGATTCTCTCATTGAGGCTGCTATTATTGATGGGGCAGGGTATGTAAAAATATTTATTAAGATAATATTAGTTGTTTCAACCCCTGTGGTTGCGACAATTGGTATTCTTACGTTTTTAAGAAATTGGAATGAGTTTATTCTGGTGTTTATTTTAACTACAGGAGATCATATGAGAAGCTTGCCTGTTTCAATAAACTCTTTTGCGGGACGATTAAACCAGGATTATGGAATGCAGTTTGCTGCATTGACTATTGGTACCTTACCCATGATACTTTTCTATATTGGAGCACATAATATGGTGATTCGAGGGTTTGGTGAAGGAGCATTAAAAGAATGACAGAGTACAAATTAGAAGTGTGTTTAGACTCTGCGGAGTCTGCAATTATTGCAGAGCGGGGTGGGGCTGCAAGGGTTGAATTGTGTGATAATCTGTTTGGTGGGGGTACTACTCCAGGGCCAGGAACAATTATTACTACCCGTAAATCTGTAAGCCTAGGCTTGCAAGTAATTATTAGACCTCGACCCGGTGATTTTTGTTATACCGATGTTGAGTTTGATGCCATGGTTGAGGATATTAAGTTCTGTAAGTCCCAAGGGGTCGATGGAGTTGTTATTGGTATCTTAAAACCTAATGGTACGGTAGATATAGAGCGATCTGCTCAACTTGTTGAACTTGCTCACCCAATGAATGTAACTTTTCATAGGGCCTTTGATGTAACTGTAGATCCTTTTCAGGCTCTTGAAGATATTATTGCTATTGGGTGTACTCGCATACTCACCTCTGGTCAGGAGGAGACTGTTTTAGAGGGGGCTCCCCTTATTAAGTCTCTTATAGAGAGGGCGAAAGATAGAATAATTATTCTTCCTGGTGGTGGAATTACCGAACGGAAACTCCAGCGTATTATTGCTGCAACAGGAGCGAGTGAGTATCATATTCATTTAGATGCACCATCTCCAAGTGTTATGGATTTTCAAAGTGGACATGTGTATATGGGTGGAGAGTTAAGAAAACCGGAGTTCCTAAATAGCTACACCTCTGAGCAGAGAGTTTCACGGGTAATTGGTGAGTTTCGGAAGTGCTAGGTAGGTGTATAGATGCAGCATGTAGGTAATAGTCAGTTTCAGAAAGTGGCAAACTCCGCATTGATACTCGATTATCTTCGAAGGTATCGTCAGGTTTCACGTCAGGAAATTGCAAAATCCGTGGGGCTGAGGCCATCATCAGTCACCTACATTATTAATCGACTTATGCAACAGGGAATGGTCCGAGAGGTGGTTGATCCTGTTATTGAAACCTCTGGAAGTGGGCGTCCTCCTGTTCTCCTAGAGCTTATAGCCACTGCAGGATCCGTGGTTGGTCTTGACTTGCAAGCTGACTACTACTGCGTGGTTATTACTGATATTCGTGGAGATGAGGTAATTTCATATCGTAACTCCTATGATGAAGGCGTTACTACCTTTGAGGATAAATTACGATCTACTATTTATGAAATTACCCCGAGGGTTACTTCTCCTATCCTTGGGGTAGGGCTCTCTATTCCCGGTACGGTGGATCGAAGTAAAAATCTTATAAAGAGTACTTGGACCCATGAATTATTTAATGTAGATATTAGTGAGCTACTTGGAGAGTTTCCCTTTCCTATTACTCTGCAAAATGATGCAAACTGCTGTGCCCAGCAGGTGTTATGGAGAGATGTAAACTCTGAACATGACTCTTTTATCTACCTACTTACACGGTTTCATAATCCAAAGCTTCTCTCTCCTGACCGTCCTTCCGTAGGTATTGGAATGGGGCTTGTATTTGATGGATCCCTGTATCAAGGGTTTTCCTCTGAGGCGGGGGAGTACCAAAGTATCCTATTTGCCAATGCAACACCACCTACGTGGCAGGTTTCGCTTTCTGCGGAGGAGATGGATCGAATAGCTATGGATGTTGGAGTGCAGCAAAAGATTATTCGTGAGTTACTAGGCAACTTAATGTTACTACTTAATGTACTGAACCCAAGGGCTTTGTATATAGGAGGAGACCTTGCGGTACATAGAGATCTTATTTTTCAAGAGTTGCGACAGTACTACAAAAAGCAGTGGGAGGCCCTAGAAGAAAAGGGGTGTTCCTTAGAGATTGTGAAGAATGGCAGGTTTGATCCTGCCTGGGGTGCAGCTTCTACCATGTTGGAGGATTTGTACTCTATTCCTCAGATTGGAGAGAAAAACCGGTCGGTTTCTCTGGTTGATATGACAATGCATTAGGAGGTATTACCATGAAAAAACGAGTGTTGGTTGCGGGGTTTCACCATGAATCCAATAGTTTTAACCCTATTATTACGGACGAGAAAGATTTTTCCGTTCTTCGTGGAAATCAGCTCTTTACTCAGGTTCAACCTCACTCGTCTATGGCGGGGATTATTGATACACTGCTAAAGGCTCAATGTACGGTTGTTCCAGTACTCCTTGCACGTGCAGTGCCTAACGGTATTATTTCTCAAAGTTTTTATAATGGGATCAAACAGGAGATACTTTCACTAGCAGAGGCTGCGGAGTTACAGGATCCTATTGATGGAATAACCCTAGCACTCCATGGGTCTATGGCAGTAGAGGGTGTAGATGATCCAGAGGGAGATCTATTGGAGGCTCTTCGTAGGATATTTCCGGCTATTCCTCTTTGTGTGGCTCTTGATATGCACACAACTTATACGCAGAAAATGCATAAACATAGTGATGCTTGTATTGGCTATAAGTGTGCACCCCATACGGACTGTTATGAAACGGGGGTTCATGCAACAGAGATTACCTTAGGCATGATGAGAAATGAGATTGCTCCTACCTCTAGCTGGGTAAAAATTCCCTTCCTCGTAGCAGGGGAAAAATCTGAGACCTCTACGGAGCCTATGAAGACGTTAATTCATGAAATTCGTCATATTGAGCAAGAGCCAGAAGTTCTTGGAGTAAGCTACTTTATGGGGTTTCCCTGGGCAGATGGGCCACATAGCGGAGTCTCGGTGTTAGTTATTACCGATAATAACAAGGACTTAGCAAATTTTGGAGCAGAGCGATGGGCTAGGGTGTTTTGGGAATTTCGTAATGACTTTATGTTTCATACGGAAACCTACGAACCTCAGGAGGCTGTAGATGTTGTTCTCGCTGCGGTAAAGAGAGGAGAGTCTACTCCCATATACCTTTCCGATTCAGGAGATAACCCTACTGCGGGGTCCTCTGGAGATTGCACGGAACTTCTTGAAATTCTCTTATCTCAACCTAACCTAGACCAGAGGGTTTCTCACCCTATCCTGTATGGGGGAATATATGACCCCCTTGCTGTTACGGAGTGTCTCAATCATGTAGGAGAGGAGATTGAACTTACCTTTGGAGCCTCTTTTGATAAGGTTACTTCAAAACCTCTTACGAAAAAGGGTAGGGTTACGTCGGGGGTTCACAACTATGGGCCCTATGGTGCAGAGATGGTACTTTTTTCTACGGGTCATGTTGATATTGTAATAGTCTCTGAACATATAGGATTTACGGAACCAGAGCTGTTTGAGGCTCTTGGGGTTAATCCGAGAAACGTAGAAGTTGTGGTGTGCAAATTAGGGTACCTTACGGCTCCCCATAGGGAGCTTGCAAAGCGGTCTATCATGGCACTCACCAAGGGGAGTAGTAACGAGGTGTTAGAATCTCTACCATATAAGAGAATCCCTCGACCAATGTTTCCTTTGGATCGAGATTTTGAGCCAGAATTTACCGTATTTTCTTAAGATACCTCGGTTAGTATTCAAATAATATAGGATCACACAAGTTACTCTCTAGACTGTTCTGTGAATTCATATAATATTAAAAGCATAGAGGAGAGCGTATGAAAAAACAGCCGAATATCCTACTTATTATGTGTGACCAACTCCGTTGGGATACCCTTGGATATATGGGGAACTCTGTAGTACAAACACCCCATATTGATCAGCTTGCTTCCATGGGGGTTACTTTCTCTAACGCCTATACAGCGGTTCCCAGTTGCATAGCGTCCCGTGCAGCTCTTCTCACAGGTATGTCTCAGAAACTACATGGGCGTACTGGTTATGAGGACAGGGTTCCTTTCAGCTATGAACATACACTTCCTGGCACGCTCGCAGCACAAGGGTATCATACGCAGAGTGTGGGGAAAAACCACTTTTATCCAGCGAGAAACTTGTGTGGGTACCATAACACTGTACTCATGGATGGGTATTTGGAAACGGAGTACCAAGGACAGAAGGATTACTCCTATGCCGATGATTATGTAGAAGCTCTCAAGCGGTCTGAGGGTATAGATAGTGATATGGTATTTCATGGAGTTGATTGTAACTCCTATCTCTCTCGGCCGTGGCCCTATAAGGAGTCAATCCATCCTACATCATGGGTAACTACCCAAGGGATAGATTTTTTACGTCGTAGGGATCCTACTAAACCGTACTTTCTCAAACTTTCCTATCTTGCCCCGCATCCACCATATATTCCTCCTCAGGAGTTTCTTGATATGTACCAAGATGTGGAAATGCCAGAACCGGTATTTGGAGATTGGGTGAGTACTCCAGGTCCTCTGGTGGATGTGAATGGCTTTATGGGATCTCTCTCTAGGGATAAGCAACAACGGCTAACACGAGCGTATTATGCAATGATTAGCCATATGGATTATCAGATTGGGCGATTCCTTATTCATCTTAAACGTGAGACAGATCTCTCCAATACCTTAATAATTTTTACATCTGATCACGGAGAGATGCTTGGGGATCACCACTTGTATCGAAAAGCTCTCCCCTTTAATGGGTCTTGTAGAATTCCTCTCTGTATCGCTTGGGGGCCAGATGTGATGGAGAATCCTACTGCTAGTAGGGTAGATGAGGTAGTTGAGCTTCGTGATATTATGCCAACCATATTAGATGCTGTGGGTACTACCATTCCCCGTACTGTTGATGGGTGTTCTGTAATTCCTCTTATGAGTGGAAAAGGTGATTCATGGCGAACCTATCTGCATGGAGAGCACGCTCTCTGGAGTAGCCCCCATTATGAAGCCTTTGGGTCAAACCACTATATTGTTACAGAGAAAGAGAAGTATATCTGGTTTTCAGATACAGGAAAGGAACTCTTTTTTGATCTTTCCGTAGATCCCTATGAGTTACAGGATCTCTCTCTGAAAAATCCTTCTCGCGTGGAGCACCTTCGTAATATGCTTATAAAGGAGTTAGAAGGAAGAGAGGAGGGGTATGTGAAGGGTGGTAAACTGATTTCGGGGTGTGAGGCTAAGAATACCCAATCGTTTCTTAAAAAATAATAACCCCTAAAAGAAATGTTGCGGGGATAATAATGAAAGGACTTACTCTCTTCTTATAGTTGATTGCAAAAACAACAACTCCTATAAGAATAGCTTCCCAAATGGGGGCTATCGTTGACCAACCACTTCCAAGTGACCTTGGAAAGGGAGTTGTTACCATAGATTGCTCAACAAAGAAAAGTACTGCACTTCCAATTAGCCCAATCGCCGCAGCTCGTATCCCTCGAATAGCTCTTTGCATATGAACACTACTTCCTAAGGGCTGTAAGATTTTTAGTATGAGTATGGAGAGAATAAACCCTGGTAGTACCAGTCCAAGGGTTGCACTTACTGCACCTAAAACTCCCCCTTGAATAGACCCTACGTAGGTAGCTGTGTTGAGAGAGATTGCCCCGGGAGTCATTTGAGCCACAGAAACAATATCGGTAAACTGGTCGGGAGTAATCCAGTTTCGGCTCATAAGTTCCTGTTGGAAAAGAGGAATCATTGCATATCCCCCACCAAAGGTAACCGCACCAATTTTAAAAAATATCCAGAAAAGTTGCAGGTAGAGAATCATTGCTTTCTCCTATCCCTGAGGGTGTGTAGGACCCAGCCCATTACGGCGGCTCCTGCAATAATTATAAGACCGGGCACTTCAAAAAGTACCATGAGAAAAAATGAGGTTACCGCAATAGCCAAATCTATCCAGCATAGTACGGTTTTTGATGCCATTCGGAGGAGTACGGTAACCATAAGCCCTGTGACTGCTGCCCGGATACCGTGGAATCCTGCTTGAACCCAACTGAGGTCTCTAATTTGGGAGATTCCCACAGAGAGGAGCATAATAATTATGACTGGAACCACAATAACCCCCAAAAGAGCGGCAGTAGCCCCTCGGAATCCCCGTACCTTATAGCCAATTAATACAGATGAGTTTACTGCAATGACTCCAGGCATAGAGTTTACCATGGTAAAAATATCTAGCATCTCCTTTGGGCTAAGGTATTTGAGTTTTCGTACAAAAACCTCTTCCATGAGGGGGAGCATTACGGCTCCTCCTCCCAAGGTGAAGGTGGTAATTTTGAGAAATTCTAGCCAGAGAACCCAGCTTTTTGATGTGGGCTTATCAGCTGGGTTACTCATATTTTGGAGTGAAAAAATCTTTTATCGCGGAACCAACCTTTGAGGAGTTAGTTTTTACGGAATCAACCGTTTTATCAAAGGTGGCCTTCTTTGTAGCCTTAGCAAATGATTTTACTAGAGATACCGTATTCTCTTGTACAATCTTTGCCAAAAGAACAAGGGCTCCCGCGGTTGCACTTCGTCTCGTAATTTTTTGGTCTGCCTTTACAACTGCACCAGAGTAGGTGGCAGCCATTAATCCCACACGAAGCGTCAAAAATGCGTTGGTAGATCCTTGCACAATAGAGGATACAAGAACCGTTGTTATGGTGGTTGCTCCAGGAATAAAAGAGCCTACAGATGACCCGAGCATTGACTGAATTACCGGTTCTAGCTGTTCAGCTAACAGGTCCATATCTTCAAGTTCCCGTGCCATAAGTACGGTGGCACCAATGTTTCCATACAGATATGCAATTCTCCTAAGAGATGGTCTTTGGTTGTAAATTTTTGATATTCTCCATACCAGTCGAGTAAGGTGATACAGTACAAAAACACTATCTAAGGAGCCATTTTGTGATATTGCAGTAGATAGGAATACCTTTCCCGCAGTCTCCTTTGTTATCTTTTCTGCCTCTTTTTCAAGCACCTTATTTGCCTCTTCTATCTGATCTTCAAGGCCCTTTTCCCTATCTATAGTAAACCCCTGTTGCTTGAGATAGGGGTTTCGTTCCATTCGAGAGGAGAGTGCCATAAGATACGATTGGTACATTCCGTCATCCTTGCTCTCTGGGAGTTCTAGGGGTTTTCGTAGTCGAACAAAACCAATAATAGGAGCTATCATAAGACCAAGCATTCCTGCTCCTAAAATTGATGCAACTATCACCCCAAGAATAGGATGAATGATAGAAAGCCTATCATATACAATAAGAACTTGATTTATGGTAATTGCGAGAATAAATAGTGCTAACCCTATAAGTATCCAACGAATAAGATGTTTCCAAGAGAATTTGCGATCCATAGGCACCTCCAAAAACTCATCTTACTGCATATTGTGGAGAAAGGGAATAGAAAGAAAACTCACCTCTCTGATGTGGATTATCCCCTTTTGCTTGTGCTTTTTCTCTTTTTTTAGTACTCTTTTGTAAGCGAGGACGTGTTATGAAACATTGGAGTACTTACAGAAAGTCTATAAGAAGTTATCAAGATGAACCACTATCAGGGCAATTTTTTCAGTCCCTACATTTGAATATGAGTGAGGTAACTCCTCTGTTTCAGGATGAACCTTTTGAAGTGAGAGTTTGTCAAACAATGGAGGACTTTTTACCCCATGTCAAAAATGGAATAATAGGGAAATTTGGCTTGGTAAAAGGACCTCATTATCTGCTGTTATCATCCCATGATACTCCTCGTGGTAAAATGAACTTGGGATATGTAGGAGAGCAGATTGTTAAATATCTTACCGAGGAGAACTGTGGCACCTGTTGGCTTGGAGGTCCATCTCTTCAAGTTGACCATCCTGAAGATAGCGGTTTTAATCTCACAGAGAAAATGTATAACATAGCGATTGTTTTTGGTACTCCTGAGAGTGGAAAAGTCTCATACGTAGAGAAACGTACGAGAAAAAAGGTAGAACAGGTATGCCCAGAATATCATAGGCTACCACAGCCTATACAGGATGCGGTAGATACCCTTGTATCTGCACCCACTGCAATGAACCATCAGGGGTGGAAACTTGACATGCAGAGTTCAAATAATGGGATTCATCAATTTTCTTACAGCTTCGATGGGGTGGGAATGGTAAAGCGAAAACTGATAGATACTATGATTCCCTTAGATTTGGGGATTGGGCTGTTCCATCTTATTGATAGGGCGGGGGAGATCAACACTCCTATCTCATTCTCCTATGAACCAAAGGGATCTCTTGTTGGGATTATAACTCTAGGATAGTCTATGAATATGTATCATCAATCTCCTTGGAAAACTGTTATAGTTACGTTCCTCTTTTTTCAACTATCTATTGTTTTAGCCTCATCGGTAGTGGTATTTATTCCTATTGACCTGAGTAATTTGGTGTACACCCTATTCTTTGTACAGTTAGCTCAGCTTGTATTGGTGAAACTATTTCTTTGGAAGACAGCATTTTCAAGGTATACTCAGTTAGGAAAAGATAACATAGGGAAAGCTCTTCTGTTGGGTGTTCCTATACTATTTCTTTCGGGGATTAATCTCCTGTTTGCCCAGAGCCCTTATGGTGCGATTGATCTGTTAAGGCTTCTCATTATCTGCCTTATGATAGGGTTTACTGAAGAAGCTATATACCGTGGAGTTATCTATGGGGTTCTTAAAAACCGAAACCCCCTTGGGGCTATGGTGATATCCTCTCTTCTTTTTGGATCTGCTCACTTGGTGAATTTTATTGGGTTTCCTCTAGATCTTGGCATGATGATTATAACGGTACTGTACACAGGTTCTATCGGGTTTCTTTTTACTGCTATTTACAGGATTACCCAATCATTTTCTGGTATAGTGCTTCTTCACGCCCTATATAACTACTTTATTATGATATCATTTCCTTTGGAAGAGTCTCTCACCCCAGAAGCTTTCTCTATTGAAGTTCTTGGAACCTACGCAGTACTTATTGGCATTATTATTGCTTGGTCTTGTGGAATCCTTTGGTATGATCAGCGTAAAAAGAGTAGGGGAATAACTGATTATACTGGAGAGTAAAAGTAGGACCGGCACATAGATACCGGTCCAATTGGAAGGGACATTATTTCAAACTGTCAACGACAGCTTTTATATTTGGTTTGATTGATGGAGGTATTTTAGCGGCTCCATCGAAGGCCGCCATATCTTTAAATCCAGTTCCCGTTAGGAGAACCACAATTTCATCATTTGGATTAAGCTTTCCCGCTAGAGCATCCGCTCTACAAGCTGCCCATGCGGCAGCAGCTGCGGGTTCTGCAAAGAGCCCCGCCTCTCGGGCAAGCTCAAGTTGCGCCTCTAGGATCTCTTGGTCAGAAATCTCAGTAGCCCATCCTTTGGACTCTTGTATGTAGTTCACTGCCATACTTCCACAGGCTGGAGAGCCTACAGAGATAGAATCAGCTCTGGTTGATGGAGAGATAGTGCTCTCCATTCCTGTTTCCCATGCTTGGCTTATGGCGTTACTCTTTTCCGATTGGGAGCAAACCATTTTGGGCATCTTAGCAATTCGTCCAGAATCAACAAGGTCTTTAAAACCTTTACCAACACCAGAGAAAATTACTCCATCCCCCACAGGTACGTAGATGGTATCTGGAGCGTGTTCTCCTAGTTGATTGTACAGCTCAATAGATACTCCTTTTTTCCCCTCTACGGTCATTGGATTGTACCCTGTGTTTCTATTAATTCCACCAAACTCTTGGGAGTACTCTATAGAGAGTCCAAATGCGTCATCATAGGTTCCCTCTATAGGAATAACCTTTGCTCCGTAGAGTACCGACTGCATCAGTTTATTTACCGGTGCAGCGGCGGGAACAAATAGGTACACATCTAATCCGTAAGCCGCTCCAGCACATGCCATGGCGGATCCCGCATTTCCTGTTGATGCTAGGACAATCTTGTTTTCCTTAAAGTGGATTGCCTGTGCTACAACAAGTTGAGAAGCTCTATCTTTAAAAGACCCCGAAGGGTTGGCTCCCTCCTGCTTAAAAATAAGCTTAGGAAGACCGTAGGTTTTTCGAAGTCTTTCTGATATTACGATAGGCGTATTCCCTACGGGAAAGGCTTCTTTATTGGGAATAGGGAAGGGTGAGTAATCCTCTGGAGTTACACGGTTCTGGCTTCCTAGTTTCTTAAGAAGTTCTGGGCTGAGACGTGTTTCAAGGTTTCCCTTTTGAAATCCCTGAGAGCCTTTCTGTTCGCAGTGGGGACATCGATACATGATCTTGTCCCCAGCAAACTCAGCTCCACAGGTTGTACACCTATAGGTAAACTGCATATGTAAATCCTTATTTAAGCCCAACTTCTTTGTTGAACTCTTCAATCATCTTATCTACCACAGGTCCGAGCTTCTGAATGTTAGTCCAGTAGTCTCTGTCATACCACTGTGCATTAAGCTCTTCTACAGTTTTACCCTGCTGCTCAATCCATGTGTAGTATTTAAGGTTGTGAACCCGAAGTCGCTCTTGGTAGGTGAGCTCTAAGGTGTTATCAATGGTTTGCCCGTACATTGCTCCTCGTAGAGCTACGTGAGCATCGTTCTCGGTGAAGTTGCCCTTTTCTGCTTGTTGCTCCTCAAGTCGAGAGATGTACATTTCACTAGAGTCTGTAAGGATTGTTACTACTACATCATCCTCTTCCATCTCATAGTATTTAGCCATCTTAATAGCACCAAGTAGGTTACCAACACCTGAGATACCAAAAAGTTCAAGTTGGTTGATAAGTTCTTCAGAAACACCTTTCTTCTTAAGGAGCTCTTTACCCTTTGGCTCATTAAAGAGTCGGAGAATATCCATACAGTCTTCATCGTCTATAGATACAACCATGTCAGTGTTTTTTACGTTATGTACCCAAGGTACGTGCTTGTCGCCAATTCCCTCAATTCGGTGTCCACCAAATCCATTGTTAAGAAGGGTAGGACATTGAAGTGCTTCGGCAGCTGCAATTTTGAGGTCTGGGTATTTTTGCTTAAGGTAGTCACCTGCTGCAATGGTTCCTCCAGATCCTGTTGAAGAAACGTATCCTCTCATTCGTGCGGGGTCTGAAATTTCGTTGTTTACCATCTCCTCAATAGCTGCGGCGGTAACATTGTAGTGCCAGAGGTAGTTTCCGAACTCCTCAAACTGGTTGAATATAACAATATTATCTCCTCGTTCAGCGTTAAGTTCATGGCACTTGTCAAAAATTTCTTTTACGTTTGACTCACAACCGGTGGTTGCAATAATCTCTCCTGCAATGGTTTCAAGCCACTCAAATCGCTCTTTAGACATCTCTTCGGGAAGAATCGCGATAGACTCACATCCGAGTAGAGCAGAGTTGAAAGCTCCTCCTCGGCAGTAGTTACCAGTAGATGGCCATACGGCCTTCTGTGCAGTTGAATCAAAATTTCCAGAAACAAGGGCTGGTGCTAAACACCCGTATGTTGCTCCTACCTTATGAGCTCCTGTGGGAAACCACTTTCCTGTCATAGCTAGGATTCGTGCTTTACATCCAGTAAGTTCTGTTGGAAGCTCTATATAATTTACTCCACCGTGTGCTCCACCATCCCGTGAGGGTGCATTTTTCCATGTGATTCGGAATAGGTTAAGAGGATTTACTTCCCAGGATCCAACTTTTTCAAGGGCCTCTTTTATGTGGGCAGGCATCTTTTCTGGATGTCTCATCTGGTCTAATGTGGGGAGAACAATATTTTTCTCTCTACATCGTTCAATGTTTTTTTGTCGAACCTTTTTATTCATCTCTAAATTGATCATCGGTAATCTCCTTCCTTGCTATTTTTATGAAAACATTAAAAAAACAGTATATATTTATATTTTCATCAATATGTACCAATGATACTAACGAAAAACGCAGATGTCAAGATTTTTTTTGCTAAATCGACTAATATTTGCAACATTCTGCAACTTTAAGGAGTTTTCTCTCATGGGAGAGTTTTAAGTATTAGGGTAGTGTATATCTATTTGAAAAGTTGTACGGTGAGCTATTGTATACTTATATGCGGAAGTAGGGGAGAGAGATATGAAGAAATAGTACTCCCTAAGTCATGTTGTATATGGGTGAGACCTATGCTTGTAATAGTAGATTTATTGAGGTATAAGTTCTCGAAGTTTCTCTGCAGGGATATCTGTTGCCTTCGATACAATCTCTATGTCAGTTCCACTCGCAAGAAAGTTTTTTGCTATTTGTAGAGTCTCTTTTTGGACCTCAGCTTTAACTTCTTGCTGAACCACTTTTTTTACCCACTCTTTAGCTGCCTGTTCATAACGTTCTTCCATGGTAGACACTGCATGTACCTCCTTTACTAATTCTGATTGTAACATAAAACCCTCCTGTTGACAATTAAATAATGCATTTTGCATGTAGTGGTTATTTTTCTTTTTTCTTAATCTTTCGGCCTCATCAATAAATCGAGCATACCCCGTAAGGGGGCGGTGTTTTTCCATTTTTACTTGCATAGGGAGTTTATTGAAATGTATATCAAATATAAGAACATCATACATATCCCCCGCACTTTTAGTGCTATGAGGGTAGAGAGTCTGATGTTTTATGACAGACTCCTTCGGAACAGCCTCTCCATTACAGAGCATGAAGAATGTTGGCTCAGGGCAGTGGGTAACTCCATGTTGTTTTGGTAGTTTCTTTTTTGTATGTTTCAAAAAGTCCGCAAAGTAGAGGAAGCACCGGAATGCCATATTTTTATCATATGATGATTGATGTTCAGTAAGAACAAAAAGGTGGTTGTTATTATCTATAAATGCAATATCATGGTGAAAGTGCTGTTCCGAAAACATCCCTTTTTTATCTACCCGTATAAGTTGTGTGCTTAACTGTATTCCTGTAAGTCCTTCAATAAGATCTCTGAACGCATTGGGGTTACTAAATATGCGTTCAAAAAGTTCACTCTTATACTGCCGTGAATCTGCAAAGGGTGGGGGTTGTAAAAGATTTTTATTATCCATGTGATAATCTCCTGTAATATATACTCTTTTTTTTGCACTATTAGCTTCACCAGGGGTATAGAAAGGAGATATATTTTGTCTTGACTGATTCCAGGCTATACCTTATATATAGGCGCAGAAAAATCTGTTGCATTTTGTTGTGAAAAAATATTGACATATACGAAAAACAGGGTACAATAGAGAATATGATATCATCAAAAAAATGATAGAATATTACGGAAAACAGCAGGAGGTACTATGGGCGATCTCATGAGGCCATTAGAGTTGAGAGATATTTTTACAAGGATTTTTTCTGAGTATCAGAAGAATGGATCTATTTTTGGAATCCCAGAATCAAGGTTTTACAGGAAGAGTGGAGATGCTCGGGTATCTCTCTTTGGGAATTCCCTTGATACTCCTCTTGGTCCAGCAGCTGGACCTCACACTCAGCTATCTCAAAATATTATTACTTCATACTTAGCCGGTGGTCGGTTTATTGAGTTAAAAACGGTTCAGATTATGGACACCCTTGAAATCGACAAGCCCTGTATTGATGCAAGAGATGAGGCGTATAACGTAGAGTGGTCTACAGAATACACCTTGCCCAAGGCGTACCGAGAGTATGTGAACGCTTGGGTTGTTCTACATGTGGTGGAAGAGCTTTTCGAACTTAGAAAAGGAGACACTCCAACCTTCCTCTTTAATATGAGTGTAGGGTATGATCTTAAGGGTATAAAAACAGAGCGAATGCAATACTTTATTGATCATATGCTTAATGCTACAGATCATCCATACTTTCAAGAGGCCTTACAAACGGTGGAAGATGTTTTGCAGGATCAATCTGTATGTGGTAGCCTATGGAATAAAGCAAAATCACTCCAGGGAATTACAAAACGAGTTTCCTCTACTATTACTCCTAATATTACGCTCTCTACTATGCATGGTTGTCCTCCAGATGAAATTGAAGCTATTGCTATGTATTTACTGACAGAGAAGGGCGTAGACACATGGATTAAGCTTAACCCAACACTGCTCTCTTATGATGGTGTGCGAGGCATACTTGATACCTTGGGGTACCAGTACATTACCTTGAAGCATGAGTCCTTTGACCATGACTTACAGTACCCTCGAGCAATAGAGATGCTTGAACGACTTCAAAAGGTTGCTGAAGAGAAGGGCAGGAATTTTGGAGTGAAGCTTACGAACACTCTCGGTGTGGTAAATGACCAAGGGGAGCTTCCCGGTGAAGAGATGTACATGTCTGGTCGAGCACTGTACCCATTGGCTATTAACCTTGCGGCAAAACTCTCTCGCCAGTTTAATGGAAAACTTCCTATATCCTACTCTGGTGGAGCGGATATTCACAATGTACTTAAAATTTTTAATACCGGAATTAGACCAATTACTCTTGCAACGGAGATGCTCAAACCCGGTGGATACCTTCGAATGGGGGAGATGGCAAAGGCTCTTGATACAAGTGATCAATGGGGGAGAGCTTCTATAGATGTAGAGGCTCTAGAATCCTTGGCAAAAGAGGCTTTAGCAACGCATACAACCCAGAAAGAGTATCGTGGAACTAAGGGCGTAAAAGTACATGGAGATCTTCCACTAACAGACTGTTATGTGGCTCCATGTACTGCGGCCTGTCCCATTGGGCAAGATGTTCCTGGGTATATTGCACTCACCGCAGCTGGTAGATATGAGGAGGCTGTGGCACAGATTCTAGATCGAAACCCACTTCCAAATATCACATCATATATTTGTGATCACCAGTGTATGTACAACTGTACTCGAATGGACTATGAAGAGTCTGTTCAGATTCGAGAGATGAAGAAGGTTGCCATGACCAAAGGGTTTGAGGGGTATTTGAAAAAGTACAGACCCCAAGTTCCATCAACAAAGGGTCCCGCTGTTGCTGTGATAGGTGCAGGGCCTGCGGGGCTTTCGGCTGCTTACTTTCTCTCTTTAACTGGTGCTCAAGTTACGGTTTTTGAAAAGCAGAGTTCCCCAGGGGGTGTGGTAAAACATGTTATCCCTGAGTTTAGGTACCCCCAAGAGGTGTATCAGAGGGATATTGATTTTATTACAAGCCATGGAGTTACCTTTCAGTTTGGTTCAGAGGATAAGGATATATCTGTAACTGCATTGAAGGGAGCGGGGTACCCTTACGTTGTGTACTGTGTTGGTGCGGAGAAGGGGAGAACGATGGATGTGTCTGGAGATATCTCCAAGATTCTTCCTTCTTTACGATTCTTAGAAACCTTTAACAAGGCACCAGAAACTCTTAGCCTTGGAAAGAATGTGTTAGTAGTTGGTGGAGGAAACACCGCTATGGATAGTGCGAGAGGGGCTTTGCGAGTTCCTGGGGTTGAGTCTGTATCAGTTGTGTATAGACGAACCTTAGATGAGATGCCCGCAGACAGAGAGGAGTATGATTTTGCGGTAGAGGAGGGCGTGTCGTTTCACTTCTTAACCCTACCAGAAAAGATTGCAGCCAATGGAGTCGTAACCTGTAGAGTTATGGAATTGGGTGAACCTGATACGAGTGGACGTCGACGACCAGTTCCCACGGACCGCACTGTTGATATTGCGGGAGATACGGTGATTACCGCTATAGGAGAGCTAGCGGATTCTGAGTTCCTTAACAGTTGTGGAATCCCCTTAACAGATAAAGGGTGGGCTGCAATGAAAAAAGGAAGCCTTGAAACTACGGTAGACGGTGTGTATATCGCAGGAGATGCGGAGAGTGGGCCTTCCTCCATTATTGCCGCCGCTGCTGGCGGTAGAAAGGTTGCTATTGATATAAGTAGTAAAGAGAGTTCCCTTTCTCCAATCCCTGAGATTTCCATTTCACGGGGTACTCACATAGCTGATCAGGTACAAGCCAACCGTGGAAAAGTTGTAAAGCCACAGTTGGGAGACAATTTTGCAGCAACCGAGGGAGCCCGCTGTCTCCAGTGTGACTATGTATGTAATAAGTGTGCAGATGTGTGTCCTAACCGAGCAAATATGGCTATTACCGTTTCTGGTATGGCAATGGAGCAGCAGATTATCCATATTGATGCGTACTGTAATGAGTGTGGAAACTGTGCAAGATTTTGTCCTTGGGATGGGAAACCATACCAAGATAAATTTACCGTTTTTAGCCTGTTGGAGGATTTCAAAAACTCCTCTAACCCAGGAATGTTTGTTCAGGGTGAGAGTATCACCATTCGAGAGAGAGGTGGTGTAGAGTATACCGCTAAACTGAAAGATATAGAGGGGAAAACCTACGGACCAGTGGTTAAAGAGGTTTGTACTCACCACCCCTATCTTCTCAGTGAAACCCTACAGTAAGGAGTGTAATGTGATAGCAATTACAAATGGTACAATAGTTCAGCTTCACCCCTCAAAAGTAGAGAGTGGGGTAGATGTTGTAATAGATGGAAACACCATTGTCGATGTTGGCAAGGGTGTTGCAAAAAACTACAAGGTCCAGAAGGTTATTGACGGAACAGATAAACTCGTTATGCCAGGTATGGTGTGTAGCCACCACCATTATTACTCAGGATTGAGTCGTGGTGTTATGGCTCATATTGGACCAACCCCCAATTTTTTAGAGACCTTAAAACAGCTTTGGTGGCGTGTAGATAGAGCTTTAGATGAGGAGTCTGTGTACTACTCATCACTTATCTGCTCTATTGATGCAATACGATCAGGAACCACCGCAGTTATTGATCACCATGCAAGTCCCTCATATATTTCTGGATCCCTTGAAACAATTGCCCGAGGATTTGAGGAGGTTGGACTACGTGGAATGACCTGTTATGAGGTAACCGATAGAAATGGTGGTGCTAAAGAGCTTCGGGCAGGGGTAGATGAAAACATAGCCTTTGCAAAACGGGTGCAGAAACAGAAAGAGTCTGGAGGGCGATACCTCATGGAAGCCCATATTGGAGGGCATGCACCGTTTACTATTTCCGATGAAGGTCTAGAAATGATGGCTTCTGCGGTAAAAGAGACTGGCCGTGGTATTCACCTTCATATTGCGGAGGATAAGGCTGACCTAGACCACTCTCTGGTAACCTATGGAAAGCGACTTCTTGACAGGGTTGACTCCTTTGGGCTTTTAAATGAGAAAGCTATTTTGGTTCATGGTATTTTCTTGAGCGAAGAGGAGATATCGATTCTTAATGAGCGTGATGCTTTCTTGGTACACAACGCCCGGTCAAATATGAACAACGGGGTAGGGTACAACCATGAGTTAAAGCGATATAAAAACCTTGCTCTTGGTACCGATGGAATTGGTGCAGATATGTTTGAGGAGTTTAAAATGGCATTCTTTAAACATAGAGATGATCGGGGTCCTTTCTGGCCAGATAGTTATGCAAAGTTCCTTTGGAATGGGAATGAGCTATTGCGACGGAACTTTGGAAAGAGCTTTGGTTCCATAGAGAAAGGCTCTGTTGCGGATATTACTATTCTTGATTATCAATCACCAACACCACTCCTAGGAGAAAACCTCCCTGGGCATATCGCCTTTGGTATGGGCTCTCAATCGGTGGAGACTGTGTTAGTTGATGGTCAGGTAGTTATGGAGAAAAGAGAGTTTCCCTTTGATGTAAAAGAGATCTACGCAAAGGCAGCGGAGTCCGCAAAGAAAATGTGGAACCGAATGGATACGTTATAAAAACCATTGTAAAATGGGATGAATATTTACTATGAAAAAAGAGGAATAAGGATGAAAGAAAAAATTTTAGCGTTGGCAGAGCAGTACCGAGATTATACGGCGTTGAACCTATCTAAAATGGTTCAAGTGAAATCCTACAGTAGTCAAGAAGAGGACGTTTGTAAGCTCATCATGGAGCTCTGTAACGAGGCTGGGTTTGATGAAGTCCGCCTCGACGGTCTTGGTAGTGTTATTGGTCGTGTAGGAAATGGACCTAAGAGTATCGCCTTTGATGCTCATATTGATACTGTAGAGGTGGGAGACCCTTCGCAGTGGGAGAAAGATCCTTTTTCTGGACTTATTGAAAATGGACTCGTTCACGGTAGAGGAACTTCTGACCAGAAGGGTGGAGCCGCTTCTATGATTACCGCTGGACGAATTTTAAAAGAGCTTGGATATGGTGGTGAGTATACCGTATGGTTTACCTTTACCGTAATGGAAGAGGACTGTGATGGAATGTGCTGGAAGTACCTTATTGAGGAGGAAAACCTTAAGCCAGATTTCTTTGTTTCTACGGAGCCAACATCTTGTCAGCTTTACAGAGGGCACCGAGGACGAATGGAGATTATGGTACGACTTAAGGGTGTATCTTCCCATGGATCAGCTCCTGAGCGAGGGGTAAGTGCAGCGTACAAAGCAGCAAAAGCGGCTCTAGCAATTGAGCAACTTAATGCGGATCTTCAACCGGATGATGATAACTTCCTAGGGAAGGGAACTGCCGTTGTTTCACAGATTGATGTAAAGGGACCTTCTCAGTGTGCAGTACCAGATCAGGCAATGCTTTATATTGACCGACGACTTACTTGGGGAGAGGATGCTGAACTTGCAATTAGCCAAGTGAAAGAGTACATCAGTAAGGCTACTGGTGATGCTCCTGAGGCAGTTGTAGTAGAGATGCCTAACTACACCAAACGAGGATATAGAAACTTAGACTATGGACAGGAACTTTACTTCCCAACATGGAAGATTCCTGCGGATCATGTGATTGTTACTTCCGGAGTTGAAGCTCACAACAACCTGTATGGAAAAGCTCCTGTGGTTGATAAGTGGACATTCTCAACCAATGCGGTTGCAACCACTGGACGACATAAAATTCCAGCCATTGGGTTTGGTCCTGGAGATGAGTGTCAGGCACACGCTCCAAATGAGATTAACCGAGTAGAGGATCTTACTATTTGTGCAGCTTTCTATGCTGAGCTAGTATACATACTGGAAAAAAACACAAAGTAGTGGTATCATTTATACAAGAATAGGGGGGTATATGAGACAGAGCATAGATAATGATGTGTTGAGAGTAGATGCCTACGATAAAGCTACTGGAATAGCCCAGTATGTGGGAGATCTTCACTTTGATGCTATGCTCCATGCCCGCCCATTACGAACCGAGAGATCCCATAGTCGGATTCTCTCGGTTTCAATTCCACCCCTTCCAGAGGGGTATACCTTTGTGGATGTTAATGACATCCCCCAGGGGGGAAGCAATCAAATTGCCATGATAAACAACGATTGGCAAGCCTTTGCTTCCGAGATAACTCGCTATAAAGGTGAGATTATTGGTCTTATGGTTGGACCAAATATGGAAACTATCCACACCCTTCTTTCCCAATGTTCCGTAACCTATGAGGATCTCTCTGCGGTATGTACCATAGAGGAGGCGCTACAGGCAGAGAAAGATGGCACCGGGGACCCCATTTACAAAGGGGGATATCTGTTTGGTGATTTTTCCATTACCAAAGGGAATCCTGCGGATTCACTTCAAGGGGCAACTAAAACCTATCAGTATGAGTTACGAACAGGGTATCAGGAGCATGTGTACCTAGAACCACAGAGTATGGTTGCCACCGTAGAGCAGGGGAGACCCGTTTTATACGCATCCTGTCAGTGTCCATTTTATTTACATCACGCATGTGATAGTGTACTGGGAGAGAGTTACGTTGACACCCATGGTGAAACTCTTGTTAAAGTTCCTGCTGTAGGTGGTGCTTTTGGAGGGAAAGAGCACTTCCCCGATGTTATTGGACCACCTCTTGTCTTAGCTGCCATAAAAACAGGTAAACCGGTACAACTTATTTTTGATAGAGAAGAGGATATAGCATATACCGTAAAACGACATCCCAGTGTAAGCAATTACACCATTGGAGTTGATGATAACAATCATATTGTGGGAATGGATATAACCATGGCATTTGCATCTGGTGCGTATCAAAGCTCCTCAAATGTGGTTATGAGTCGTGGTATTTTTTCTGGTAATAGTGTGTACGATATTACCAATGCTTCAATACGGGGGCTCTCTGTGGCTACCAATATGGTGCCTTCAGACGCATTCCGTGGATTTGGAGCACCCCAAGCGTGCTTTGCTTCGGACATGGCAATGTTTCGACTCGCCCGAGATCTTGGTGAGGACGATTTGGCATATCGGGAGCAGTACTTCCTAAAACAGGGGAGTACCACCAGCACAGGAGGAACTATTCACGACGTTGTAGTTCTTCCGGAGATGATAGCTCGACTTAAGGAGCTTTCCAATTATGATATAAAAAATAGATCCTACACTCCAGGTTCTGGCCGTGGTATTGCTATTTCAGTGTATAACCACGGAGGTGGATTTACGGGAGATGGGGAACAATCTATTATTAAGGGAAAGGCTACCTTGAAAAAATATGAGGATGGTCGAGTAGATATCTGTATTTCAACCTTAGATATGGGGCAGGGGTTAAAAACAACCTTTGCTAAACTGGCAGCCAATGTGCTAGAGATACCTATGGAGCGTGTTACCTGTATAGATCCCACCACCGACACGGTTCCAGATTCAGGGCCTACCGTGGCATCTCGATCTATGATGGTGGTTGGACGACTTGTTGAACTTGCCGCACAAAATCTCAAAAAACAGTGGGTAGAAGGGGAGTATCAAGAGGTTACTCAACAGTACTCTCACCCAAGTGAATTTCAGTGGGATCAAAGTACTCTTCATGGAGATGCGTACCCCACCTATAGTTGGGGAGCTGTAGCGGTTGATGTTGAAGTTAATCCTATCACCTACGAAGTGGAAACCAAGGGAGTTTGGTGTGTTCATGACGTGGGTAAAGCGATTGATGAGCAGGTTGTTGAAGGCCAAGTTATTGGTGGTGTTGTTCAGGCTCTTGGGTATGGTGGCCTTGAAAAGATGGAAATTAAGGATGGTAAGTTTTATCAAAGTACCCTTGCGGACTATATGATCCCAACCTCTATGGAGTATCCATCTGTAGTAAGTGACCTTGTGAATAGTCCCTACGCCTACGGTCCTTACGGAGCAAAAGGTATGGGAGAGCTTGTTCATGATGGTGCAGGAGCGGCGTTCGCTATGGCTGTAGAAAAAGCAATAGATAGAAGGGTGTGTGAAATACCAGTAACCCCAGAGAAAATCATGGAGTACATAAAGGGAGGTAAGGATGCATAAGATTAGTTGTACTATAAATGGAAAGACCTTTGATTTTACCGTATCTCCCACAACTAGACTACTTGATCTTCTAAGAGAAGATGCTCACCACCATGCTCCTAAAGAGGGTTGTGGTGAGGGTGAGTGTGGAGCTTGTGCGGTATTCCTAGATGGAAAGATGGTAAATAGCTGTCTTATCCCTGCCGCACGGATTGATGGATCATGCATAGAAACTCCAGAGGGAGTTCGAGAGACAGCCATAGGGCAGGCTATTGTTGAAGGTTTTTTACAAGAAGGGGCAGTGCAGTGCGGTTTTTGTTTTCCCGGAATGCTCATGGCGGGAGCTGCTCTTCTGCGTGAAAATAGTAACCCCTCAGAGCAGGATATTAGAAAAGCTATTTCAGGTAACCTGTGTAGGTGTACAGGGTACGATATGATTATACGGGGCATTCAAACCTCCGCTCGTCTTGTAAGGGAGGGTAACTAATATGTGGTACGCTCCAACAACTCTTAAAGAGGCTCTTAACACTCTTCAACAGCCTCAAGTAACCATTATAGCTGGTGGTACCGACCTTATGGTTCAAAAACGAATTCATAGGGGAGTTGCACCAAACCTAGGAACTCACACCCTATCTCTCCATAATATAGCAGAGCTAAGAGGAGTAAGGGTGAGTGAAGATGCCATAGAACTTGGAGCAGCAACACCCTTGGCGGATCTAGCAAAGAGTTTGGACGTTCCTGAAATACTACGGAGTGGAGTAGGCTCTATAGCGGCTCCAGCAACACGAAATATTGCAACTATTGGTGGCAACGTATGCAACGGTTCTCCTGCGGCAGACTCTCTTCCATCGCTCTATACCCTTGGGGCAACCCTTGTTATTTCATCAGTAGAGGGAACTAGAGAGCTACCTATAGAGGATTTTCTCACTGGTCCAAGAAAAAATGTGCTGCAAAAGGGTGAACTCCTCGTGGCTATACGTATTCCAAATATTCCACAGAGAAAAGGGTATTTTTGTAAGGTTGGGACAAGAAAAGCAAACGCCCTTACTAAAGTTTCCTTTGCTGGAGTATGGGAAGTAGGGAACTCACGAGTAACCTACTGCTCCTTCGCTTTTGGGTCAGTAGGACCTACTATTGTACATGTTCCATCCAAGAGTCACCCTTTTGTGGGTTGCACTTTGGAGCAAGTACAACAGGCTAGGGGAGAGGTGGTAGCCTCTATTATGGATACTATTACCCCTATAGATGATCAGCGGTCAACCGCTGCCTACCGCAAGCAGGTAGCCGAAAATTTGATGAACCAGTGTATTACTGAATATATTGGTTAGGAGAGGGATTTTTCATGGTATTGAAAGATATTTTTTATTTACGGACAGGTACAGGACAGGACTTACGAGGGTGTGATCTTCGTATAGAGGGTTCGGTGGTAAAGGAGATTGGGAAAGGCTTAGTAGCCAAAGAGGGTGAGCGTGTTATTGATTGCTCTACCTCGGTGGTTATTCCCGGATTAGTAAACACACACCACCATTTTTATCAAACCCTTACACGAAACATTCCTGCGGTACAGAATGCAAAGCTTTTTGACTGGTTACTCCACCTCTATGAGGTGTGGAAGCATATTGATGAAGATGCTATTCATACCTCTTCTCAACTTGCTATGGGAGAACTCCTAAAAACAGGTTGTACCACCTCTACGGATCACCACTACCTATATCCAAACCATGTTACTGGAGATGTAATGGGATTGCAGTTTCAGGCAGCCGAGGAGTTGGGAATTCGATTCTCCCCAACCCGAGGATCCATGTCCTTAAGTAAAAAAGATGGAGGGCTTCCTCCTGATACGGTAGTGCAGAGTGAGGATGTAATTCTTGCGGATAGTGAACGAGTTATACAGACCTACCATGATGATTCACTTTTTTCCATGAAAAAGATAGTTCTTGCGCCATGTAGCCCCTTTAGTGTAACAAAGGAGCTTATGCGAGATTCTGCAAGGCTGGCAAGAAAGTATGGAGTGAGAATTCATACCCACCTAGCAGAGACCTTTGATGAGAACGACTTCTGTATTGAGATGTATGGAAAAAGGCCGGTAGCTCTTATGGAGGAGTGTGAGTTTATTGGCCCCGATACTTTCTATGCCCACGGAATTCACTTTAACGATGATGAGTTAAAGATTTTAGCGGGGCACGGTGCACATATTGCACATTGTCCCTCATCAAACATGAGACTGGGCTCAGGTATTTGCCGGGTAAAAGAGATGCTTCCTATGGGAATCAATGTGGGAGTTGCTGTTGATGGATCTGCCTCAAATGACTCCTCAGATATGTTAGGAGAGCTAAGAAACACCCTGCTTCTTCAGAGAGTTCACTACGGAAGTGGTGCAATTACATCGGAAGAGGTGTTTACCATGGGTTCGGAGAATGGAGCAAAGCTGCTTAATTTTGAAAAGGTTGGACAGCTTCAGGAAGGATGGGCTGCGGATATGGCTATTTTTAACGTAGACCGTATGGAGTATGCCGGTGCCCTTTCTGACCCCTTGGCGGCACTTATTTTTAGTGGATACAACCACGGAACCGAGTATACCATTGTTAATGGAAAGGTTGTGGTAGAGAAGGGGAGACTTGTAGGTGTTGATGAGGAAGAACTCACCAAACGAGCCAACGGTATTGCTCAGAACATTATGAGTAAGGGAGTGTAATATGAGAGAGTATCTTATACCTAAAACGGTAAAAGAGGCAATTCAGTATAAGATTGAGCATGGAGAGGGAGCTGTCTTTTTAGGAGGTGGCACAGAGATTGGCCGATTAAACTCTTCGGTGAAAGAATTTTCTGCCTACATCTCTTTAGAGGCTCTTAAACTCAAGAGTATAAAGGTACAGGGTAGTTCTCTTACTATTGGTGCAATGGTTACTATTCAGGAGCTTCTGGATCATACAAAGGTACCAAAAGCTCTTCTTGCTACAGTAAAAGATACCCTGCCTCGACCCATTCGAAATGTGGGAACCCTTGGGGGAAACATAGCTTCTCGGAAAAAGGAGTCCTATTTTATCGCATCACTTCTTGCATTGCAGAGTACCCTAAAGTTGGTGAATTTAAAAGGAATTGAGAAGGAGGTGCCTTTACAGGATTATTTGGAAAGAAATCTTCCTGGGCTTATTACCTCTATTACCATTCCCCAGAGAGATCTTCCCCTTGTGGTAAGTCGTGTGGGGAAAACTCTTCGTGCAAGACCTGTTTGTACGGTGGCTGGTACCTACAAAGTAGGGGAGTCACGGCTTTTTGTGTTAGGAGGAACTCCTGAATTTTTAAGAATGAAAAAGATTGAGAAGTACCTTGATAAAGGAGAGGTTCTTACCTCGGATCAGATAGAGAAAGAGCTTGCTAAAGTGCTTACCTTTGAGGATAACATATTGGGAAGCAAAGCGTATAAGAGTTATATAACAGGAGTCACCATAGAACGACTTCTTGCGGATTTAGTAAGAGGAGGGGTAAAATGAAAATAAGCTGTACAATAAATAGAGTTCCCCGAGAGGTGTACGGAGATCCCACACAGAAGCTACAGCCATTTCTTAAGAGATTAGGATTTCTGTCGGTGCGAAATAGTGATGACGGTGCGGGGTACGCAGGAAGTGATACCATCTTACTAGATGGTAAAATTGCTTATGCAAACCTACTTATGGTTGGTCAAATTATAGGCCACGAAATTATTACACCTGAACACCTTTCTGAGGGAGGTCGACTCTCTTTAGTACAACAGTGTATGCTTGATGTGGGGGTGGTTCAGTCCGCTTATAACTCTCCTGCAACAGCCCTTATTCTTACAGATCTTTTAGAGAGAAAACCTACAGCAACAAAAGAAGATGTTATTGATGCCCTAGGAGGCTTGCTTAATAGAGCCATGGGGTATCAGCAATTTTTTCAAGTTGTTGAGCTAGCTAAGGCGAGAATGAAAGATCCTACCTTTGTTACCCAAGTAGCCCCAGAGTTTAGAGATGATCTACGATTTGTAGGTAAATCTCAACCTAAGGTTGATGGTGTTAAATTGGTAGCCGGTCATAGAGCTTTTGTTGAAGATGTGGTAGAGCCAGGGGCCTGTGTGCTTAAAATGCTTCGGAGTCCCCACGCCCATGCACTTATTACAAAAATTGATACCTCAAAAGCGGAGAAAGTTCCTGGGGTGGTAACTATTATTACCCATAAAAACTGTCCCAATAAGATGTACACATCCGCAGGGCAGGGGTTTCCAGAACCATCTCCCTATGATAAAAGAATGTTCAGTAAAAAGCTGTATCACGTAGGTGATCGAGTGGCTGCGGTAGTAGCAGAGACCGAAGAAATTGCTCTTAAGGCAATTGAGAAAATAGATGTTACCTACAAGGTACTGCAGCCCATTTTTACGGTTGACCAAGCAAAGGCTCCCAATGCACCTGTTGTACATGGTGGACCTATTGAGTACGTTGTAGGTGCCCCTGATAACCTGAAAGAGCTCAATAAGAACGCTCAAAAAGGTGAGGACCCTACAATTTTTCAATTTCCTATCCATGGGAATCCCCACAAGAATATTGCAGCCAGTGTGACTGGTGGTATTGGAGATATTGAAAAGGGGCTTAAAGAGGCAGATGTGGTTGTAGAACGAACCTATGAAACCTCTCAAGTGCAGTGTACCCCTATGGAGCCACATATTGTATATACTAAAATGGATGGAGATCGACTTGTTATTCATGCGGCAACACAAGTTCCTTACCACCTTAGACGGATTGTATCAACCCTTTTAGATTTACCTGAAAACCGTGTTCGCGTTATTAAGGAGCGAGTAGGGGGCGGTTATGGATCTAAGCAGGATATTCTCTTAGAGGAAGTTGCTGCCTATGCAACCTATACAACAGGAAGGCCCGTTCTTTTTCGTTATACCAGAGAGGAGGAGTTTATTGCCTGCTCTACAAGAAAGCCTATGCGAGTTACCGTTAAGATTGGTTCTAAAAAAGATGGAACCCTTACCGGAGTGTATATGAATGTAGAGGCTAATACAGGGCCCTTTGGAAACCACGCACTTACGGTTCCTATGAACGCCTGTAGTAAATCACTTCCTCTGGTACTTTGCGATAACTTTAAGTTTGATGTGACCACTTACTACTCAAACATACCTCCTACTGGAGCCTATCAAGGGTATGGAGCTCCTAAGGGTTCTTACGCACTTATGACTGGGCTTGCGGAGCTGGCAGAAGAGCTTAAGATGGATTACTACGATCTCATTGACAAAAACCGAGTGAGAGAGGGTGTTATGCTTGAGATCCTTCGTTGCCTAGGGGAGGGGCGTGAAGGAACACCAGCACTGGTTAAGAGTTGTGGGCTTGATTCCGCAATGAAGCAGGGTGCTGAAATGGTAAAGTGGGGAGAAAAAGAGACCAGTGATAATCCAGATATTGCAATAGGAAAGGGTTTTGCCATTATACAACAAGGTTCTGGACTTCCTGGTCTTGATCACTCCTGTGCTTCTATGAAGATGGCGGCAGATGGAACCTTTATTCTACACTCTGGAGGGTCAGACCTTGGAACCGGGCTAGATACTCTCTGTGCAAAGGTTGCTGCGGAGGTGCTTAAAACTGATATTTCCGATGTCCATGTATACTCTGGAGACACCGATGTAGTTCCCTTTGATACAGGAGCTTACGCATCCAGTGGAACCTATTTTTCGGGAAATGCAGCACTCAAGGTTGCAGAGAAGATGAAAGAGGAAGTTTTAGAGGCTGGAGCAGCTCTATTAGGAGTCTCTATTGCGGACTGTGAACTTGTATACCCAAGTAAGGTTGTGGCAGGTGAGAAAGAGGTATCTTTCCTTGATATAGCTAGAGACTCCCAAGCGGGACTTGGCCGAGGGCAGCTCTTTGCAAACGCTTCATACACCACGGAGGATGCAGCATTTCCCTACGGAGCACATTTCTGTAAGGTTTCGGTAGATAAGAGGAGTGGAGATGTAAAGATTCTGCAGTACTTTGCTCTACAAGATTGTGGTACCCCTATTAACCCAGATCTCTCATTAGGACAGATCTATGGTGGAGTATTAAAATCTATTGGGCACTCAATGTATGAAGAGATGATTTTAGATGAAAATGGTACCTGTCTTAACGCAAACTTTGCGGACTACCTTGTACCTACAATAGGGGAGATCCCAGAAGATTTTCGAGCTGAGCTCATATTTACTGAAGACCCCTTTGGACCGTTTGGTGGGAAATCTATTTCCGAGATAGCCACCAACGGAGCTGCCCCAGCACTGGCTATTGCTATTCATGATGCTGTGGGCGTTTGGATAAGATCCTGGCCCTTTAACCAAGAAAAACTGTTAAAGGCTCTAGATAAGATATAGAAGAAGAAAAAATATAGGAGAAACAACATGGAAAAGAAACAGATTAAGGAGATGATTAATGCGTTGGGGAAATTAGATACCAAAGATATGTATCTTAACGACTTCCTTCACACATGGATGAAATCGGACGATGAGATTGATGCAACCCTTAAGGTAGCAGAGATTTTACGAGCTATGCGAGAGAATAACATCTCAAGCAAGGTGTTTGATAGCGGACTTGGAATTTCTCTATTCCGAGATAACTCTACTCGAACCCGATTTAGCTATGCCAGTGCTTGTAACCTTCTTGGATTAGAGGTTCAGGATTTAGATGAAGGAAAAAGTCAGATTGCCCATGGAGAGACCGTTCGAGAGACCGCTAATATGATCTCCTTTATGGCAGACGTTATTGGAATCAGAGATGATATGTACATTGGAAAAGGTCACACCTACATGAAAGAGGTTGCCGAAGCGGTAGAAGAGGGTAATAAAGATGGCGTTCTTGAGCAAAGACCAACTCTTGTAAACCTTCAGTGTGATGTTGACCACCCAACTCAGTCTATGGCAGACTTAGCTCACATTATTAACCACTTTGGTGGAGTAGAGAACCTTAAGGGTAAGAAAGTAGCCATGTCTTGGGCGTACTCCCCATCCTATGGAAAACCACTCTCCGTACCACAAGGAATTATTGGCCTTTTTAGCCGATTTGGTATGGAAGTTGTATTAGCTCACCCAGAGGGGTACGAAGTAATGCCAGAGATGGAAGAGATTGCTACTAAACAGGCAAAAGCTTCAGGTGGTTCTTTTACTAAAACAAATAACATGGCTGAAGCCTTTAAAGATGCGGATATTGTATATCCAAAGTCATGGGCACCATTTGCTATTATGGAAGAGCGAACTAAGATTGTAGAGACTGGAGATGAGCAAGCACTTAAGGATCTTGAGAAAAAATGTCTTGAGACTAACGCTCAGTTTAAGGATTGGACCTGTACCGAAGATCTTATGAAAACCACTAAGGATGGAAAGGCCCTCTACATGCACTGTCTGCCAGCGGATATTACTGGTGTAAGTTGTAAAGAAGGGGAGGTTGAAGCTTCCGTATTTGACCGATACCGAGTACCACAATATAAAGAGGCTAGCTACAAGCCGTACATTATTGCAGCAATGATTTTTCTAAGCAAATTTGAGGATCCCTCAAAGAAACTAGAGGAGCTTCTCAAAGAGGCTAAATCTCGAATCAAATAAACCTAAAAACACCTCCCAAAATAGGGGGGTGTTTTATTTATATCTTAATCAAATAAATATATCACTAGATTACTCAAAAATTCTATTTTTTTTAAAAAAACAAGTATTCAGGTATTTTTTTAAAACGCTTCTTTTGTTATGTTTTCTGTATCTCTGTGGGACGTGTTCTGGCCTATATGATAAATTTGTTGCCCGAGTGAGAAGCCAAGTTCCGCCCCCCATTAGGATCATGGAAGATTTTCACTCGGGCTTTTTTTAAGATCTTAAAAGGATGTTGTATGAAAAAAAGTTTTATAGTTACTTTGATTATGGTAAGTATTGTGATGTCTGTTTTTGTTACAGGATGTCGGCAGATTTGGAATGCTTCAGAACCAGCACCAAAGCTACCAGATTACAGTATTTTATTAGATGAGGTTCCTGTTATTAAAGTAGGGAGCACCTATGAGATTGGAGTCCTTCCGGATAGCAGCGAAATAGAAATAGTAGATACTCAGTGGATGAGTGATGATAATTCTATAGTTGAGGTTACTCCTGTAAAAGGAACATCTAGTGCTATACTAAAAGCTATAAGTGCTCATCCTAAAAATTCTACTATCATTTCAGTAACAACAGTAGATCAAGAGGGTAGTGTGAAGAGTGAGAAAGTTGAGGTTCTTACGTATGTAGAAGTTGACACTCTTGATTTAGATGGACCTTCGGTTATTGCTTTATCTTCTGGTGAGTTATCACTCACTTTTACAATTAGCCCAGAAGCAGCTACCAATGTGCCTCTTGTATGGTCTCGCCAAGGGGAGGTTTCTACAGATATTGATTCACTTACTGGAGTAATTACACCCAAAGCTCCTGGAAGATCGGTTATCACAGCAACTGCTGATGATAATTCTGGAAAGACTGCATCCCACACACTTTTTGTAGTTGATTTTCCCACAGTCCTACCAGTTGATAAAGAGTATGTTACCGATGAGGGGGCTGTATGGATAGAGGTGGGAAATAATATTCAACTCCCCGCTCCTAGTATTCTTGGTCCTGAGTTTGACGGAGTTATTGCAGTGGGGACACCTTCATGGAGTAGTGAGGATAGTAGCATTGCCTCCACTACAGGTAATCCAGGAGAGATTCATGGTGTAGCAACTGGAGTTACTCCTGTAACGCTTGACAATGAGTATACCTACGAAAATACATCACATACACTTACTGCAACCTACGATGTGTATGTAACAGAGCTTATGATAACTGATGCTCCTGCATCTATTATTGTTGATGGTACTGCTCAGCTTGGAGTTAAATTGGCTCAAGCTGTTCCTGGTTTAGGCTTAGAGAATATCTCTTGGGTCTCTAGTGAACCTGGAAATATTTCGGTATCAGATACTGGATTAATTAGGGGTATTAAGGGGAGTTCAACCATAACAGCAACAGATAAAGAGTCTGGACTATCTGCAAATGTTTCTGTTTCTGTTGAAGGCGCGGGACCAGATACTATTGATATTGTAGATAGAACTGGTGTTTTTGCACTTCCCGTACATGGGAATATGTTAGCACTAGAGGCTGTTCTTGATCCTGTTGATTCAGAATCAGGACTAAGTTGGTCTAGTGTTCCTGAAGGTAAAGTAGATATAGAAGACGGAGTGATTTTATCCAAAGCTGAATCAGGGAGAACCCTTATTAAGGCAACCTCTATAGAGAATGGAGTTTCAGGAAGTGCTTCTGTTTTAGTATATGATATAGAGGTTCTGGGAAATCGAGGAATCGATAAAAAGGGTGGAGAGACAGAACTTTCTGTTCGGATAACACCCTATGATCCAGAGTTTTCTGATAACATTGATATTGGAACAGTGCATTGGAGTATTGCAAAGGGAGAATCTATAGCAACTATAGTCCCAGATCCAGAGGACTCAACTAAGGCTATTCTTAAATCAACTCCACCAACCGAATCTTCACGTATCGCTTCACGAGAAGTTGGGCCAGAGTTAATTACAGTTAACGTTGTTGCGGATAGGGGGCTTTCTCGGGAGGTAGATGTATATGTAAATGCGGTTACCGTTGATACGGTTACTGTACAGCCACCAGAGGATCTTCCTAGTTATGGAGAGTTAGTAAATAAGAGTACTATTATCATGAGCATGAATTCTGACTTACTCCTTACTACTACCGTAACTCCAGTGAACGCTACGGACCAGAGTATTGATTGGAGTGTGCTTCCTGAGGGTATTGTTGATATCAGTAGTGGATTTGTGAAGGCTGTTGCCCCGGGGACAGCTGTTATTACCGCAAAAGCACGAGGTGCTGCTAATGGTGAGAGTGTGGAGTCCCTATTTACTATCAAGGTGAGAGACTTTGAGCTCACCTATGGAAAATCATATATCCCCGTAGGAGCCGAGGGAGAAACCCTAAAAGGTGCAATGCTCCCCGACAGCAGTTACGGAACTCTAGACCTAGGGGAGTGGAAAAGCACATCACCAGGGAAATTAGAGATAGATGCAGACACCGGAGTACTTACTCCAAAGAGTGGAGGAGTAGCCCAAGTTACCGCTACCGATGCAACCACAGGACTTATCCGTTTTTACGATGTTATTGTAGCGGAGCTTCAAGGAGTTATAGGAAAGAACTCAATTGAGCAGGGAGAAACAACCACCCTTGATTACACGGTAAA
>CAZBHR010000011.1:0-57601 GCA_964492025.1 uncultured Spirochaetia bacterium
TATCTTCTACCATTGGCTCATCGGTATCTTCTACCATTGGCTCATCGGTATCTTCAACCATTGGCTCATCGGTATCTTCAACCATTGGCTCATCGGTATCTTCTACCATTGGCTCATCGGTATCTTCTACCATTGGCTCATCACCCATAGATTCTTGAGCAGCAGCAAATCCATCTGCAGGTACAGGAATAACGGTTACTTCGTACTGGTAAAGAGCAGCTCCCTGAGGATCTACTGTATAAGTTACAGAATCAGTAAAGTCCTGACCACTTGTTCGAGGAGGATCTACAATAACTCCCTCAGCAGTAGTAATTGTAGGAACTACGTCGGTAAGATCCATACCTTCTGGAACAAGAACAATAACACTTGCTTTAGTATCACTCAATGGCTTAACAACAGGTTCTGTAATCTGACCTGGGAATGAAAAACCAACAAGATCTGCTAAGTCGTACTCAGGAGACTCTGAGATAGTATATACATACTTCTCCCCTTCTGGTGTAACAACCTCTATAGTAACAGGTTCTGAAAAATCTGAAACTCCATCCATATTTGATACAACTTCTGAACCAGCAGGAACAATCATTCCTCCCTGATTTTCTAGCTCTGTTGTATCGTCTCCAGCACTACATCCAACAAGTACTAATGATCCAGCACCTAATAATGATAGTACAATCCATCGTTTTTTGTTCATTACTGAACCTCCTCACCAAACAAATCTTCAGGGGTTGTACCCGGTACTACCTCTGCATAAACATACACTCCATCATCCTCTCTCGCTATACGAGCGCTATTCACACTCTCATTAAAAGGAAGGTGTAACACCTGCCCTTCTGTAGCGTTATTAGGAGTATTAGCACTTGCGCTATTATCTCTATCAAAAAGTAGATAGAAGAATCCAAAAGTTAAAAGAAGGAACATGAGGAATATAAGAAGCATGTATAGCCAACTATGACAACATTTTCTATCTTCATCCTCTCGACGGATAACAATTGTATGAGGGAATGATCCACCCTGATTACAACAACAATCATCCTCTACGTACTCCTCTTCAATGTACTCATCCATCAGCTCTTCCTCAGCCTCTTGTTGTGCTAAGATAGCTTCTAGCTCATCAGAGTCTACATCGCCAAGTACTTCCATTTTCTTTTCTGCTTCCTGAGCTTTTCGGAGAGCCTCTTCATACTCACTCTCTTTTTGGAGTCGAGCCGCTTCTCTTTCTGCTCGAGCCTCTGCTGAAGCTGCAGCAAGAGCCTCTCGTCGAGCCTGACTTAACTGAGCCATAGGAGTTCTCTTTAACTCAGTAGAGAGGTATCTCCAAAGCTGAGCATTTCTCGCACCCTCAAGAAGTTCTTTCTTTGCAGGAAGGAAAAGCTCATCAGCCACAGTAGGCTTCATCTCATCACAGTTCACTACGATAATTGCAGAGTCTTTAAGAGGAGTCATTCGAACACCTCGAGTCATAAAATCTTTATCATAGTAACCGATTACCTCTCCAAAACGTGTGAATACACATCTGGCAGGAGTGGTTAATACGTTCTCACGAACAAACTTAGCAGTCTCAATATGATCCATATCACCGTACTCATGGTTAAACACAAGAGCACTCACCTTAAGATGTCCGTATCGGCTCTCTCCAAGGTCAAAGTTATATGACTCTTCTACAAGTCCTCGGTGATTACTCTCACAGTAGGACTTAAGACCGTACACAACATCTACAACCTCTTCGGTATCAGACTCTTTATCTCCCTTATATACAGTAAGTACAGGAAAGGCAGGATCAAAAAGCATTTCATTGATTCTTTGGTTAAGAAGAGCAGGGAAATCTTTTTTAAGTTGAACAGGAAAATCATAGGAAAACATTTTACATACGGTACCACCGGTAAACTGTCTTTCATGCAGTCCAAGATCTAAACCATCGGTTAACTCAAAAGAAGGAATCTCTCCGTCTATAGTTAGGTACTCATATTTAAATAGGGAAGCCTCATCATCAACTCGTCGTCGAACAAGAACAAACCCTGCCATATTGCTTGCACCAGCGGTGTTCTTCTTAGAGAGAAAAAGCTGGTATCCCTTTTTTCCACAGAATGGGAAAGCGGTAGTTCCACCAACACCTAAAGTTCCATAAGTAAAAGGAACATTGTGTCGACTTCCTTGAAAAGAGAGAAAGGTGTTTAAGAAATCACCAGGCTCCTGTCCTTCTCCGTTATCATATACCACAACAGAAGGACCACCTCTTCTACCCTTCTGGTACCCATCAACAAGTACTTGAAGGTTTAGAGCTTCTTCTCTTCTAGCTGCAGGCTGCTTCCACTTATCCCGTGCAGGATATGCTACAGAAAGAATGTTCTCCATAACAGAAGATGTATGTTCACTCTCTATATCAATTTTAGACTTAGCACATCTTCGTAGCAGAAGAGCATCCATAGAGTTTGTAAGCTTTTCAACAATAGCTCCAATAGGGCTAACTTGCTGATTCGCTACTACCGCAGCCATCTGCTGGTCATCTTCAATCGGTTGCCATTTTCCAGCTTTCCGAATAACCGTTTTGTGTTTTCGTAGAGCAACCTCGAGCTGTCGCTCTGTTGTAGCTTCATACAAATCCAAAAATATGCGTCTTAAATCCATATAGTTCTCCTTGCGTTCTCCCGTAATAATACATATTGCCCTTTAAAAAGTAACAAATATCTAATACTTAGAGTTATTCACAGAACCAGAGTAACAGAATTATAATAGCTTGGCAAGTATAAATTTCATACTTTTTGCCATTTAGCCCCCCTAGAATGGGTAGTTTTATGGAGTTTTAAAAGATTACACCCTCTAAAACGGGTAAAATAATCGAAGTAAAGGGCGCTTTGTACTGTTCCGTACCATAAGAAAAGGATACGGATCTTCCATTAATAAGCACATTAACCCCTTGGACATAGTCAAACTGCAACCCTGTGGCAACTATTTGGTAAAGAATATAAGGAAGTAGCTCTTCCGAGGGAGTTTCTTCTAGTTGCATATCTACCGAGAGGTTAGCATAGTCTAAGGATATATCTAAAGAGATAACCGGAGGGATCATGGTAAATAGATTACGCCCAAGAACCTCCTGCTCTGTAAGCCCTGCAAAAAGAGCCTCCATAGTAGCAACCTCAACGGCATCTAAATAAAACACCGGCCGTTCAACAGACTCCATAACTATAGAGCCTCCAGCACTTTCCTTGTAAAAGTACAGATTATTCACCCTCATGTTATACCGTTCATTATAGTACTCAGAGAGTGCAGGTACTGGGGTATAGGAGAGTGTTTCTACCGAAGTATCCTTAGTACTCTCCTGAAGCAGGGCAGAGGAATCCCCCTGAGAGGATGAAAGGGAGACAAGAAAGACAATTCCCAAGACCACAAGAATAAGGGCAACAGGGAAAATAATCCTTCGAAGTACTTTATCAGATACAGGCATTTTCATAGGTAAAAAGGTATCAAAATTTCCCGTTACTGTCTATACTGAATCAGTATATAAATAGAGAGATGTATAATTAACTCTGATTGATTTTTGCAATACAATCCAAAACCATGGGTTCTACCTGGGTATCCATAGGTTGAACACCTACATAAAGGAGAAACTCCTGATTCCCCCGACGCCCTTTAATAGAGGACAACTCTATCTGATACGTATACACTCCCTCGGAAGCGAGGTTCTGAATTGTACGAATACAGATACGTTGCAGTTCATCAACATCACGAACAACACCATCAAACTGGGGAGTTTTATCTACTTCGAACTGAGGTTTTAGTAAAAATACCCCAACACCCCCGGAGGTAAGCGAAAGGAGATGTCTTACAATCCCAGAAAGCGAGCGAAACGAGAGGTCTCCCACAACACCGTAGGGCTGAGGATCTAGTGGCTCTAGGTGCATTGCGTTGGTTCTTTCCATAACCACTACACGGGAATCCTTTCGTAAGCGGTAGTCCAACTGATTATATCCCACATCAACAGAGTACACCAGCTGAGCTCCATGCTGAAGGAGAGCATCGGTAAAACCACCTGTAGAGGCCCCCGCATCAATCCACACATGATCCTTTACAGGAATATTCCAAAGATCTAGCACCGGAGCAAGTTTCTCCCCTCCCCTTGATACATATTTACTTCCATCATAAAGGGATATCAGCACATCATCGGGAAACATCTCTTTTGGATTCTTACAAAACCCACCCTGCACATGTACATCTCCACAAAGCACCGCAGCATAAAGCTCCTTACGAGTTTTGTGGGGATATTTTTTTTCTAGTAGTGTAAGAAGTGGTCGCTTTGCCATATTACAAGGAGAGCTTTTTGGAAACTCTTTCTATAAGGAGAGTTTTTCCTGTAGTACAATCTATAGTGAGAACTACTCCCTGTAGGGCAGTAGCTCCCTCTGATACCGTAAGTTGCAGAGGAAGCTGAGTCACTTGTCGCCTTACAGCCTCCTCCTGATCAAAACCAATAACCCCATCTATAGATCCTGTCATTCCAAGATCCGTAATATAACCACACCCTTTGGGAAGTACTCTTTCATCCATAGTTTGCACATGGGTGTGTGTTCCCACTACCGCAGAAACAGTTCCATCAAGAAAGTACGCAAGAGCCTCTTTTTCCTCAGAAGACTCCGCATGAAAATCTACAACAATAAGGGGTGTCTCTTTTCGGAGCTCCGCAACTGCTCGCTTCACCTCTTCCAAGGGGGGCTGTATGGGTCGCATAGAGTATACACCTTGAGCGTTAATAACTCCCAAAGAGATATCACCTGACCGTATAATAGTACTCCCTGAACCGGGAAGGCTTTTATGATAATTAATAGGCCTTAGAACTGGCTTTCCTTGTGTAAGGTAGTCGTAGGAACCTGGAATATCCCATACATGGTTTCCAGAAGTCATTCCATCAATGCCAAGCGCAAATAGACGATCCAGAGAGGATTCATCTATTCCAATACCTCGGGCTGCATTATTTTCAATATTAACCAAGCAAAAATCTGCACCAACCTCCTTTCGGAGGGATTGCAATCCAAGAAAAAGGGCCCTATTCCCTGACTGTCCGCAGACATCTCCAAGAAATAGGACCTTTACAACAGAGGCACTCATCTTATCGTGCGTACTCCACTACCCGAGTCTCTCGAATAATAGTTACTCGGATACGCCCAGGATAGTTCATCTGATCTTCAATTTTTTGAGCAATCTCTCGGGCAAGCACTGTGGCTTCAACTTCGCTAATTTGCTCATTATTCACTAAGATACGTAGCTCTCGCCCAGCCTGTACGGCAAAAGCTTTTTCTACTCCCTTAAACCCTGCTGATATACTTTCAAGATCTTCTATTCTCTTAATATAAGAGCTTAAGGTCTCTCGTCGTGCACCAGGCCGGGCTGCAGAAATAGCATCGGCAATTTGTACAATTATGGACTCAACACAGTTAGGCTCAACATCTCCATGGTGAGATGCAATAGCATTAATAACTCTTGGATCCTCTCCCCACTTCTTAGCAAGCTCCACACCAATCTCTACGTGAGTAGCATCGGTCTCTGCGGTAACAGCCTTTCCAAGGTCGTGAAACAGAGCTCCTCGCTTAACAATCTCCTTATCTGCACCAACCTCACCAGCAATCATAGCAGCAAGGAGAGCAACCTCTTTGGAGTGCTTAAGGATATTCTGCCCATAACTTGTTCTATAGTAGAGTCGTCCAAATATTCGTGTTGCTTCGGGCTTCATAGTTACCCCAAGGTCAAAGAACACCTTTTCAGCTTCCTCTGCCATAATTCGATTAAGGTCTTTAGTTACCTTCTGCACAACCTCTTCGATTCTTGCTGGATGAATTCGTCCATCCTGAATAAGTCGCTCTAAGGTATTTGCCGCAATAGCACGCCGAACAGGATCAAAACAGGAGATAACTACAGCTTCTGGAGTATCATCAATAATAGCATCAACCCCCGTAAGCATCTCTAGAACTCGAATATTTCGACCCTCTCGACCAATAATTCGCCCCTTCATATCATCTGAAGGTAGAGTAACCGTAGTTACAGAGATATCCGCAGTAACATCGGTAGCAACTCTCTGCACAGAAGAAACTACAATCTCCCGTGCTATTCTGTCGCTTTTCTCCTTAGTTTCCTGCTCTATCTTATGCAAGATACCTTGAGCATCACGCCGTGCGTCTGCCTCAACACGTTGAATTATCTGTTCTTTCGCCTCACCTTCTGTAAGATGAGCAATTTCTTCTAATTTTTGCCCACAAGAAGCTTCAAGTTTCTCCAACTCCACTTCCCGTTGTGTCACAACCTCTTCCCGTTTCTCAATTGCCTCTTTCTGTAATTCCAGAGTATCTTGTCTCTTCTCCAGGTTTTCTTCTTTCTGCAGTAACCGTTTACTGGTCTGCTGCATCTCCTGTTGCTGTGCTCTGTACTCACGTTCTTGCTGGTTTCTCTCTTTCTGTAGCTCTTCCCGCCCTTCAAGAAGACGGTCTTTTCTTAAACCTTCCGCCTCTCGCTCAGCCTGAGCTAGACGTTGAATTATCTGTTGCTCCACAGAAGATAGGTTCATTTTACCATAAACCCATCGTAATACCCAGCCAACAATTACGGCAAGAGGGAGTAGAAAATAACCAATCATAATGTACCACCTCTTTTAGTAAAATATATCTAGGATGTACTATGAAGCATATTCTTTCCTCTGTCAAGATAAATAAAGCCAATGAGCTTAGCCTAAGGAGTGGAGACTCACAAAAAAATCTTCTTTCGTAGTTAGTATTTCAGAACAATAGGAACAAACAGGTAAAAGGATACTATTTTTGTAAAAAAATGATCAAAAAATTCAAATTGCCCTACTAATAATGATAAAATAAATAAGAAACGCTTGACATTTTAAGAAAAGAGGAAGAGAATTATTAACAAGTTAAAAAAGGAGGGATGTATGAAACGTAAATTTTTCATCCTTATGGCTGTGGTTTTTGTGGCGTTTATTGGGCTAAGTACAATCGGATGTGATTCTGAAGATTTAGCAAATACAGATAGTATTCCAAAAATGAGTGATGATCAGCCGAATCTTGTTCCTGAGCCAGGGGATCTCATAGTAGATTAATTGGTAGTACCATATTTCTTATCTCTTAAATTATAGATACTAATGATTTATTTATGAAAGGTGTGTTATTAAGCTTATAACACACCTTTTTTTATTGCTCATAGCATATTACAAAAAAGGGGGTTGCAAAGATTATTATCTATGCAACCCCCTCAATAATACAACAAGACTGTTTATGCGTCGTCGTCACTACCCTTTAATACTGACAAGAAGGCTCCCTGTGGAACCTCTACGTTACCCACCATCTTCATTCGTTTTTTACCCTCTTTCTGCTTCTGCAAGAGTTTTCTTTTTCGGCTGATGTCACCACCATAACATTTTGCCGTTACGTCCTTTCTAAAAGCAGAAATAGTCTCTCTCGCAACAATGTTATTTCCAATTGCCGCCTGAATTGGAATTTTAAACATCTGTTTTGGAATCTCATTGGTCAGTTTTTTACACACCCTTCTCCCTCGTGCAGCTGCGTGGTCTTTAAACACCAACTGTGAAAGGGCATCTACTACTTGCCCATTCACCAAAATATCCAACCTTACAAGATCTGTTACCCGAGAACCGGTAATATCGTAATCAAAGGAGGCGTATCCCCTACTAATAGATTTAAGTCTATCATAAAAATCAAAAAGAACTTCCGCCAAAGGGAGTTCGTAGGTGAGTTCTACCCTCTTTTGGTCAAGGTAGGTCATATCTTTCTGATAACCCCGCTTATCTAAGCAGAGTGTAATAATGCTCCCCACAAAGTCTGAGGGAGTAATTATTTTTGCCGTAATAATAGGTTCTTCCGCACTCTCTATGGTTTGAGGGTCGGGAAATTCCAAGGGATTATCTATGGTAATGGTCTCCCCATTTTTCATCTGTAAGGAGTATTGTACCGACGGAGAGGTAAATACGATAGCTAAATCAAACTCCCTCTCCATTCGTTCCTGAACTACTTCTAAGTGTAGGAGTCCTAAAAATCCACAACGGAACCCAAATCCCAATGCCGCGGAGGAGTCCTTTTCATATACAAGGGATGCGTCATTTAATTTGAGTTTATCAATAGCACGCTGTAACTCCTGATAATCGTTAGAGTCCACAGGGTAAATTGAGGAGAACACAACAGGCTTAACCTCCTGAAATCCATCAAGAGGTTCCGCACAGGGTCTTTCAAGATTGGTAACTGTATCTCCTACACGGATATCGGAAATTGTTTTTATTCCCGCAATAAAGTATCCAACCTCCCCGGCTTCTAACACTTTTTTTCGAGAAAGACCAAGCTTAAACACCCCTACTTCTTCAATTTTATAACTACTCTTATTAGAGAAGAACTGAACAGTCTGCCCCTCTTTTAACTGCCCTTCAAACATACGAACATGAATAATAACCCCTCGGTAGGGATCATAGTGGGAGTCAAAAATAAGTGCCTTTGCGGGATCTTCAACCTTTCCCTTTGGTGGGGGAATATCTCGTACAATTACCTCATAAAGCTCTTCTATTCCTACACCTGTTTTTGCAGAAACAAGCACCGCATGGTCTGGGTCTAACCCAAGGTCATGCTCTATCTGATACTTAACAGCTTCAACATCCGCACTGGGAAGATCAATTTTGTTAATTACTGGAATTATCTCTAGGTCATACTCAAGAGCCATATACATGTTTGCCAAGGTTTGAGCTTCAACTCCTTGGGCCGCATCAATAAGTAGCAGAGCCCCTTCACAGGAAGATATAGCACGGGAGACCTCATAGGAGAAGTCTACATGCCCTGGGGTGTCTACAAGGTTAAGAGTGTAGGAATTCCCATCGGCTGCCTCATAGGGGATTGTTACAGCCTGAGATTTAATAGTAATTCCTCGCTCCTGCTCAATATCCATGGAGTCAAGCATCTGTTCGTGGAAATTTCGGCTATCCACAATACTAGCGGTTTTAATAAAACAGTCTGCCAAAGTTGACTTACCATGGTCGATATGCGCAATAATACAGAAGTTTCGAAATTGATCAATATGTTTCATACGGTTCCCACTATAGCGAATTAGCAAGAAAAGAAAAAGAGGGAACAAGGGAGATGGGCTTGTAAAGCAGTGGTATATCAGAAAGGGTTAATCAATTATACTCTTTCTCTTGAGAGCTCCGCATAAGTAACCCTTCCCTACTATAGATTTTTCCTATAAAGTTTGATACCCTAATACAAGGTTCTCATAATAAGAGAAACACAAGAGGTGAATAGAAGATGAAACGCATACTACGACACTTGCAGTGGAAAATAGGTGGTAGAAAAGTGTTCACCCTTGTGGGAAGAAGCGGAACAGGTAAAAGCTTTAGATCAAAACTTTTAGCAGAAAAACATGGCATAGAGCTTATTATTGACGATGGACTGCTTATTCGTGGTGATACTATTATTGAAGGGCATTCGGCAAAAAAGCAGGACTCCTTTCTCTCTGCCATTAGAACTGCTATTTTCGATGATCCCGATGAACGTTACGCCATGATTCAGGCTATTGCGAAACAGCGATTCAAGAGAATCCTTGTATTGGGAACCTCAGAAAAGATGGTCTCCAGAATTATTGCACGACTCTACCTTCCAAGGCCGTGTAAATGCTTTCTTATTGAGGATGTGGCAACCCAAGAGGAGATTGCCATGGCTATTCGGGCAAGAACTATTGAGGGGAAACATGTAATTCCCGTTGCCCATGCGGAGATATCAAAAAAACACTCCAACATTATTTATGATACGATTAAAGTTTTTATGAAAAAATCTCTCCCCTGGCAACAAAAGGGTTTTGAAAAAACCGAGGTACAGCCTCAGTTTAATGTTCCAGAGCCAAGCAAGGAGAAGGAGCTTCACACCAAGGCTATTCAAGCAATGATAGAGGAGAGTGTTGCCCATTTTGATCCCATTTTTGAGGTAAAAAAGGTAATTTTAAAACCCCTCAAACCAGGGTACTCTGCTCTAGTGCGCATACGAATTGCGGAAGATATATCCTTTGGGAAAAGCACAGGAACCCTAAAATACACTATTATTCGAGATCTTGCGGAAAAAGATGTGGTATTTGAGGATCTTCTTGTTGAGGTGTTCGATAAAAATAACCGACAGCTGTAGCAATAGGGAGGGTTCTATTTTTTGGAAGATTTCTGAGTTGCTTGAGAGGATCCCTTTGAACCTCGTGGTGGCCGCCGTTTCTTAATTCCTGAAGTAGCAACACCCCACCCTTTCAGTATCTCCTTTGCTCCACGCTCAACATCTGCATTGGGAGGGGTAAGGGGTTTAATAAAATTCTTAATTTGGGCAACCGTGTCTTCATACTGCTCTTTACTGGTCATGCCTTTTTGCCGAACAACGCTGTCCTTGGTTAAGTAGTAGAACATCTGCCAGCGACTGGGTTCTTCGATAGAACCTAGCTTTTTTAGGGAATCCCAGAGCGGGGAACTAGCTTTTTTAAAGGTTGATTCCAATGCTGGTAGCATATGGGTCAGCAGTTTATACTGTAGACATGCAGAGAAAAGTTCTGCCACTTGAAAGTTACCAAGAATTTTTAAAACTTCCTCGGTCATTCGGGAGGAGGAAACTGTTCCCAGAAGTCGTGACTGTGAACGAATCTGCTTTGCCTCTTTTTTAGGGAGTTCAAATCCCGTGGTTACGCTGTACTTCACCCCTCGGAGCATACGTACAGGATCCTCCTTAAAACTCTCTTTAAGGGGAATGAGAGATCGAACAACTCGTTGAGAGAAATCATCCATTCCATTGACGTAATCTAAAATAATACCATCAATAGGATCATAATATAGGGCGTTTATAGAGAAATCTCGTCGCCACACATCGGACTCAATAGTTCCATAATCATTTATGTGGTTTCCCGCATGCTCTGACCGAAAGGTAGCTACCTCAATATTTGTTTTTCCAAAATACACATGTACTAGCTTAAACCGCCTACCGATAATACGGGAGTTTCTAAAAAGTTTACGAACCTGTTCTGGCCGAGCATTGGTAACAATATCAAAGTCCTTTGGATCCTGCCCTAAAAGCAGATCTCTCACGGCACCCCCTACAAGGTACGCCTCATACTGGGCTGATTTAAGTTGTTTAATAATTTTTACTGCTCGGTAATCTATCTGTTTTATAGATATCCGATGGTCCTGTGGCTGGTACACCTTTGCTACGGGTACTGAATTTCCACTATTATCTATTCCATAACGTATTAACACTAGCTCTCTATTCTCGCTTGATTATCTAAGGTTTTTCTACTACTATTTTAACAATAGGTCTTTCCAAAAGAAAAATCAAGAGGAGTACCATGAAACGCATAGAACCAAAAGTATTAAAAGGATTTCGAGACATTCTGCCACAAGATGAGTATAAACGACGAGTTCTTATAAGAAAACTGGAAGAGCAGTTTGCTCTTTTTTCCTACTTACCTATAGACACCCCTGCCCTTGAGTACACAGAGATACTCCTAGGAAAAGGTGGAGGCGAAACGGATAAGCAGATTTTTCGCTTCCAAGATCAGGGTGGTAGAGATGTGGCACTTAGGTTTGACCTTACGGTTCCCTTTGCACGATTTATGGCACAACATGGCAATAATATAGCCCTCCCCTTTAAACGGTACCATATTGGTAAAGCGTGGAGAGGAGAAAAACCTCAGCGAGGAAGGTTTAGAGAATTTTACCAGTGTGACTGTGATATTGTAGGAGTTGACTCAGCTTCGGCGGATATTGAGATTTTGACCGTAATGTATGAGTCCCTTAGGGCAATTGGTATTACAAATTATACAATTCACTTCTCCCACCGAGGGCTGTTTAACCAGTTTTTAGAGGGGTTTGGAAGTAAAGAGACCCAGGAAGCTATTTTACGATCCGTAGATAAGATGAGAAAGGTTGGAGAAGAGAAAACTCGTACAGAGCTTATAGAGCTTGCAGGTAAAGATGGGGCAGAGAAAATTATCTCTTGGATAACCCCAGGAGCTACCTTTGTAGATACTATAAAAAACCTTGAAAACCTTACAGGAGGTCCCTCAGAGGAGAGTGAGAGACTTACTGAAGTGTACAACGCCATAGAGGCTATGGGGTATGGAAAGTCATTTGTTCTTGATCCATCAATTACCAGAGGGTTGGACTACTATACGGGAATTGTGTTTGAAACCTTTCTAAACGACCTCCCATCTATTGGCTCTATCTACTCTGGAGGAAGATATAACAATCTAGCGTCACTCTACACAAAACAGGAGCTTCCTGGAGTGGGATGCTCTATAGGACTAGACCGAACCTTAGCAGCCTTAGAGGTGCTTCAAAAGGATACATCTAAGGAAGTGCGTAAAGAGGTGCTTGTTCTTATGCCAGAAAACTATGACCTACTCTCCAGCGCCCATGGAGCTGCGAAGGAGTTGCGAAAAGCAGGAATATCAGCAGAGGTGTACCACAGAAATAAAAAATATGGGGTGCAGTTTAAATATGCAGAAGAGAGAAATATTCCCTACGCCCTTATTATTTCTGATGAGAATAGCTACACCCTCAAAGAGATTGCATCAAGAGAGAGCTATGACCTCTCCTCTACAAAAGAGGTTGTGGCAAAAATAGAAGGAAGAATCTAGTGAACCCAAAGGAATTACCCGTATATAAAGAGCGTACCAAAATTTTAGATGCTCTTAAAAAAAATCAAGTTATTGTTGTAGAGAGCCCTACAGGTTCGGGTAAGACCACACAGATCCCCCTTATTTTACATGAGGCGGGATTTGCAAAGGGTGGAATTATTGGAATCACCCAACCACGACGGATTGCTGCAATTTCAGTCTGCGAATACATTGCAAAACAGATAGACTCCCCTATTCCTGGAAAAACTGGATACAAGCTACGGTTTGATGACCAGACAAACCATGAAACAGAGATTAAAATCATGACCGATGGAATACTACTTCAGGAGCTAAAAGCAGATAAGCTCCTAAGAAAGTACTCCGTTATTATGGTAGATGAGGCCCATGAGAGAAGTTTAAACATTGACTTTACCTTAGGACTCCTAAAACAGATTGTTCAGGTTCGTAAGGATTTCCGAGTTATCATATCTTCTGCAACTATTAATGCTTCAATTTTTGCAGACTACTTTACAGGAGCCCCTGTTATTCGTATCAAGACCCCAGTATTCCCTGTTGAGGAAGTATACAAACCACTTGAGTCAAGGCAACCAGACGATATAACAGCAGCTATCACTTCGGTAATTGGTACAGAGCTTTCCGAAAAAAGAGAGGGTGATGTACTGGTATTTCTTCCCGGAGAAAGAGCTATCAAGGAGTGCGTCCTAGACTTAGACCAACATTTTGGAGATAAACTGTTTATTTTACCCCTTTACGGAAGACTCTCTAAGGAGGAGCAAAACAGAGTATTTATTCCCACACCACAGGGGAAAAAGAAGGTAGTGGTAAGCACCAATATTGCAGAAACCAGTGTTACCATAGATGGAATTACTACGGTAATTGATCCAGGGGATGCAAAGATAAATTACTACAGCCCAAGAACCTACATTTCATCACTCATAGAGACTCCTATCTCTCAGGCCGCAGCAAAACAGCGTAGAGGACGAGCGGGAAGAACTCAACCTGGACGGTGTTACCGTTTTTACAGTGAGGAGAATTTAAACACTCGACCACGATACACCCAAGAAGAGATATACAGAACAGACCTATCCGAAGTACTCCTAAGAATGGCAGAGTTGGGAATTACCAACTTTAACACCTTTGACTTTATTTCAAAGCCAGAACCTGTTGCCATAAAAAGTGCTAGGGAAACTCTGCTGCAACTAGAGGCTATAGAGCAGGATAACAGCCTAAGTTCCACAGGTGATCTTATGGTAAAATTCCCCCTTCTGCCTCGTCACTCAAGGGCGTTGGTAGAGGCAATCAACACCTACCCCAAAGTGCTACACGAGACTCTTATTGGGGTAGCCTTTCTCTCTACAAAATCTCCATTTATACTTCCTAGTGGAGAGGAAATGGCCGCAAGAGAGGCACATCATAGGTTTGCAGACAAGCGAGGAGATTTTTTCTCCTACCTGAGGCTGTTTAACGCCTTTGAACGGTGCGAAAGTTTAGATGCACAGGAGAGATTTGCTAAGCGATACTTTCTAGACACAAAAATCATGCAGGAGATTCTGAATATTCGTAAACAGCTGGGAGAGATTATTACGGATCAAAATATCCCTATTCTCTCAGGAGGGTCTCCAGAGGATTATCTTAAGGCTATTGCCACAGGTATGTCTCAGTGGATTTGTAAAAGACTTCCCAGTGGGCTGTACCGAAGTGTATCGGTTAACAGAGTGGTTATTCACCCTAGCTCCGTACTCTTCAGAGCAAAACCTGAATTTATTGTGGCAGGAGAGATTTTTAAAACGAGTAAAACCTTTGCTTGTTCCGTATCACCTATTCACTATCAGTGGATGAAAGAGCTTTTTCCAAAAGTGTTAAAACAACTTGAATTTAAAGACGGAAAACGAGGAGAGCCGAGAAAATCTCAGAGGGAAGAGAAAAAATCTGTAGAAAGAAAGCCCCTTCGTCTATTGGGAATGGAGTTTCCTATAGTACGAGAAGATAAGAAAAAGCTCTACGTAGAGATGGATTTAAAACGGGTTCAACCCCTACTCCAGAGAGGTAGGATTAGATCCTCACTTCCTGGAATATATAGAGGAACCCTTCTTTTTCAAGGAAACCATATTCAGAAAGAGGAGAAAGTGGTAAATCTTATAAAGATTATCCCTCATATTGATATTACAAAACCGGTACGAAGAAAGGCTCCCCAAGGGAACTACGATATAAAAGAGAAAGCCGAGCTTTCTAATCTTATGCACCAAACATCTTACCTTATGAAACTATCTCCGGTACGGCCAAAAGGCAAAACCCTAGGATTTATATCATTGGAGTGTGACGGTAACGATCATTTCTGGTTTACCACACGGGCAAACTACTTCCATGCAATGGAGACCTCTCTGTACAGCTTAGAAGTTCTTGCCCAAAACTTTCCTGCAAAGCAAAAAAAACTACAAGGGGAAGCAAATAAGCTGTACCGAAAGCTTCTTGCCATGTTTGAGCAGTAATAGTTTATAAGATTCCAAGGACTCACCTACAGCAGGAGGGTTCTCTATCCAAGCAGAGATATTAAGTATGAGAGATAGAGATAGTTTAAAATAGAAAGAAGATGGCTACACATATTCTTTCTATTTTAAACTTCTGGCAGAGTTAAACGGTTGAACCTTGTCCTGTTACTCGGTAGACTCTCTTCATGCGTAAAATTCTACAAATAACAGCCCTATGGGAAGTGTTTCGCTTTCTCCTTGTTTCTGCTGTTATTATTACATATACCATGGATTCTTTTATTGATCTCCCCCTTCTATTTGGACTATTTTGGGCTATTATGATATATATACCATACGGAGTATATATAGTTTCTGTGTCAAAAAAACCACAATCTGAGCAACAAGAAGGAATAAACCTCATTATGCTCCTAAAAAGCACACAAATTTTAACAGGTTTTCTCATTTTACTTGCTATATTCTTTTCTCAAGAGTATTTTTATACCACAACTACATCTCTGCTACCGACTATTATTGCAACAACCCTAGGAATCGATGGATTTTTAGGAGTAGTACTAAAACTCAAAAGTAGAAAAATCAAAGAGGATTAAGGAGGCTTTCCTCATGTTAAATTATATTCAGTTTCCTAGTTGGATTTCACATGAAGTTATTCCAGGACTACCAATTCGGTGGTATTCCATTATGTATTTTGTTGCATTTGGAATTACATTTTTCTTATTTAAAAAACAGCGAAAAGAGGATAACAGAATACAGATATCCGATGACTCTATGTACTCCCTGTTTTTCTGGCTTATCTTGGGATTAATTTTGGGAGCAAGACTCTTCTCTACCCTCTTTTATACCCCCGGAGGATACTACTGGAGAAACCCATGGATGATATTCCTTCCGTTTAACGCAAACTGGCAGTTTGTTGGGTACCAAGGAATGAGTTACCACGGTGGACTTGTAGGTGCTATTGTGGCTGGGCTTATTTATTGTAAAAAAGAGAAACTATCATTCTTTGAAATGGCAGACCTTGTGGTTGCGGGAGTTCCTTTAGGATACACCTTTGGGCGATTAGGAAACTTTATTAATGGAGAACTTTGGGGAAGAGTAACAACAGCACCCTTTGGTATTGTATTCCCACACGCTCCATCTTTTTCAACTACAAAAGCTTGGGTTCGAGGAGTTGCAGACAGTATAGGAATGCCCTACACCATGGGCGACATGGTAAACCTCCCACGGCACCCTTCTCAGCTATATGAAGCACTTTTTGAGGGTGTAGTACTCTGGTTGATTCTCTGGTTTATTGTTCGTAAAAGAAAAACCTTTCATGGCGCAGTACTCTCACTTTATATTGTGGGATACGGTATTGCAAGATTCATGATTGAGTACTTACGAGAACCTGATGCAGACTTAGGTTTTATTCTTGAGTGGGGAGCAGAGTCTTATCCTGCGGCACTCTTTTTATCACCCTTAAATATTAGTATGGGTCAGGTATTCTCATTCCTCATGATTGCAGGTGGTGTGGGACTCTACTTTCTATGTAAACGGTTTAGTCCAAAGGTAGAACCATTAGCTAAAATACAGTCATCATAAGGAAAAATTAATACGCTATGAAACGTACAATTATTATACTTCTATTAAGTATGTTATTACTGAGTTGCAATGAGTCCTCAGAAAGCACCCCAACAAGCTCTGGTTATATCCATGACCAGAGCTTTGCTCTAGGTACTGTGGTAACAGTAAAAATCTATGACTCCAATGATACTTCAATATTTCCCGAAATTTTCGCATATATTGATGAGTTGGAAGAGACCTTTAGTAAAACCATAGAAGGGAGTGATATATACCGAATCAATGAGGAGGGGCAGTCACCATCTCCAGCACCGGTACAGGTATCCCATGAAACTTCTGAACTTATCATAAAAGCTTTAGAGTTTAGCGAGCTATCAGAGGGAAGATTTGAGCCAACCATAGCTCCCCTAGTTTCTCTCTGGGATATAGGTGGTATACGTCCATATCTTCCAAGTAACGAAGAGATCCAAGAACTACTACCCTATGTTGATTATCAAAAAGTTTCAGTAGATCAGGAGACAAACTCTGTGCAAGTTGGACCAAATATGGCCCTTGACTTAGGAGCTATTGCAAAGGGGTATATTGGAGATAAGGTAGTAGAAAAATTGCAAGAGAAAGGAGTATCTCAGGCGTTGATAAACCTAGGTGGAAATGTTATCACTTTGGGATCTAAACCCGGAGACAAGCCCTTTCTTATTGGAGTCCAAAACCCCTTAGCAGCAAGAAATATCCCTTTAGGAATTATTAGGCTCAAAGATACTAGCATTGTTTCTTCAGGAACCTATGAGCGATTTATGGAGGTAGATGGAGTTGTATACCACCATATTTTAGACCCTGAAACTGGATACCCAGTAGATAATGATATTCTTCAGGTTACCATTTTATCCGATGAGTCGGTAGATGGAGATGGATACTCAACATCACTTTTTGCCATGGGGTTAGAAGATGGACTTGCACTTGCTCATAGAGAAGAAGGCATTGAAGCTGCCTTTGTTACAAAGGATTTATCTATCTACCTTACCCCTGGATTCCTTGAAGTGTTTACCCTAGAGGATGACTCCTTTACCATTGTGGAGTAACTATGAGTACAGTACAAAACCCACAAAAAAAGAGCTCATACTTTAAGATTGGGGATATTGGAATAATTCTTATGGTAATTGCTATTATTGTGGGAGTTTCTTGGAATACCTACGCAAAGGGAACAGGAGAGCCAACTCTTAAAGTCACCACAGAAAAAGGGGTATACCTGTACCCTATGAGTGAATATGGAACCTACTCATTTCCTGGTCCCCTAGGGGATACAATTATTAAAATATCAAAAGAGGGAGCGGATGTATTAGACTCTCCATGCCCAGATAAGCTCTGTGTACAAAGTCCTCCTCTCACCTCTCCAGGCATGTGGAATGCCTGCTTACCAAATGTTATTTTTCTTACTATTATTGCAAATGACAATGTAGAAGATATGGAGACCCTTGATGAAATCAGTTTCTAACTCCCATAAAGAACCACAAGAGATGGTAGCCCTAAGACAGAGAAGGTTAGCAGTTCTTGGAGCAATGGTTTTATTTATGGCTACTATTGAGTATATGATACCAAAGCCCCTCCCCTTTCTTAAGTTAGGAGTGGCAAACCTTCCTATTTTAATTGGCCTTACTTTTTTATCTCCCAAGGAAGTACTCATTCTTTTGGTAATGAAAGTTGTGGGGCAGGGACTTATTCATGGAACACTCTTTAGTCACCTACTACTCTTTTCTTTTGGTGGAACCTTTTCCTCTGGATTAGTTATGATGTTACTCTATTACGCCAAAGTTCCCAAAGTATCATTGATAGGAATAAGTGTGTCAGGGGCTATAACAGGAAATATCATGCAACTTCTGGTTGCCCAGATACTTCTCTTTGGAAAAGATGTATGGCTTATGGCTCCTATCTTTCTTGGTGCAGGAGTTATATCCTCTACCATACTGGGAATTATGGCATTACGATTTACCCAACACTCAAAGTGGGTTGAGAAGGTGAAAATTCCATGACACATACCTCTACAAAAAATAAAGACCTTCATTCAAAACCAAAAACAACTAAGGGCTCTTGGGTACATAGAGAGGTATCACCAAAGATTCTCTTTTTTGCAGGACTTCTTACAATGATAGCCGTAGGATTAGAGAGAGACCCCTATATTCGAGGAGCTTTAGCTCTTATTATGATTATAAACTCTCTTATTGGGGGGAAAAAATTTAGGTTGCTCCCTAATGTGATTATCTTAGTATCCCTTATTGCAGTACACCTCCTGACCCCCTACGGAAAAGTTATATACACCGTAGGATCTTTCCCTATTACCCTAGGAGCAATAGAACGTGGTGCAGGAAGAGGGTTTATGCTTATTACCCTACTCTACGCGTCACGAATGTACCTTAGTCCAAAACTTCAGTTTCCAGGGTACTTTGGACAGCTTCTAGGAGAAACCTTTACTTACTTTGAAATACTTAGAGAGTCGGATCATAAAATTCACCCTAAAACTTTTATTCAAGATATAGACATACGCCTCTTAGAGCTAGAGGAGACCATCACAAATCCTCAGCAAGAGAGCCTTACACAACCAACCCCAAAAGGGATTACCACTTTGAGAGGTTGGCTCTTTGCTGGCTGGGGGTATCTCATAGCGGTTAGCTTACTTCTCAGGCAAATACTCTCTTGATACAGAAAGGGTAAGTCGGTACAATTGGTGCCTATGACAGCACTACCTAATGAACTTTTATGGGTGATACTCCTCATAACAAACTACCTCTGCCTTATGGCCTCTCTTCGATTTTTTGGAAAAGCAGGGCTCTATGGGTGGATTGTACTAGCTTCTATTCTGGCAAACATTCAGGTGATTAAGACGGTGGAACTCTTTGGACTCACCACAACCCTTGGAAACATTGTATACGGAAGTTCCTTTTTGGCTACCGATATTTTAGGGGAACTATGGTCAAAAAAAGATGCACGTAGGGGTGTCCATATGGGAATATTTGCAATAGCAACAACAACTATTGTTATGCAAATTGGGCTCTGGTTTACTCCCCATGCCAGTGATATGACCCAAGGAGCTCTGGATATCATATTTTCCGTACTCCCAAGAATTACTATTGCGAGTATTGTAGCATACCTTATAAGCCAAAGCTTTGATGTGCAATTTTACAACTGGCTTAAACGAACAAAACCAAAACATCTGTGGTTAAGAAATAACGCTTCTACCATGGTGAGTCAGCTCTTAGATAACTTTATCTTTGTGGTTCTTGCATTCACCGGTATTTTTGATCTTAATACGATGATGCAAATTTTTATTACCACCTACGTTATGAAGTGGCTCGTATCGCTTTTCGATACCCCCTTTATTTATCTGGCTGTTCGTTGGAAAGATAGACTACTCAAAATGGATCCTCTCCAAGAATAATAAAAGGAGCACCCTATGGCACAGCTTTACTACAGATACGCAACTATGAATGCGGGAAAATCAATTGAAGTTCTCAAAATTGCTCATAACTACGAAGAGCAGAACAAACGGGTGCTGATGTTTACATCTACCCTAGAAGACCGATTTGAGCACGGATATGTTGGATCTCGAATGGGTGCAAAAAAGCCAGCCCTAACCTTTAGTAAAGATAGCTCTATTTTAGAGGTGGTAAAGAGGGAGATCCAGAAAGAATCTATCTACTGCGTACTCATTGATGAGGCTCAGTTTATGACTCATAAGCAGGTTGAGGAACTTACGGAGATTGTAGACTCTCTTAACATTCCTGTTATAGCATACGGTCTCAAAAACGACTTTCAAAACAACCTTTTTGAAGGAAGTAGAGCTCTTCTCATTTATGCCGACAATATTGAGGAAGTAAAAACTATTTGCTGGTTCTGCAATAAAAAGGCAACCATGGTACTTAGGTTTGAGGGAGACACCCCCACATACAGTGGAGAGCAAATTGTTATTGGAGGAAATGACAGCTACGTACCTGTGTGTAGACGGTGTTATAAAAATCCAGGAAAACCAAACGCCTAAATATTCCCTCCGTAAGAATCCAACAATAGAAGAGAGGAAAAGCGTCTATCTCTTGTCATATCTACCCCTATGAGGTAATATAGGGCATGCCAAAAAAACAACCGATAGAACCCCCAGAAACCTACATATTTCCCCCTGCTATACATATTGGGGCAGGTTCTGTGGATAAAATACACTCATATATCTCTCAGTGGAATAGTTCAAATAGTTGTATTATCACCTACAACACCTTTGCTCCTCAGGTAGAGAGTATACAAAAAAGGACATCTGTCAACCACAGATTGCTTCTGGATTCCCCTTCTCGGGATTCTGAAAATAACCATATTGAAGAGGTACTTACATATATCAAATCAATAGAGGCAGATCTTATCATTGCCTATGGAGACCACACTCTTCAGTGGGTGGTAAAACTTGCTACCCTTGCATGGGCAGAGGAACTCCACCCACCTAAAAGTAGTAGAGATACCGCATATAGACCAATGACTCCTGTGATATCACTTTTAAGATCAACATGGAATGGACTTGCAGGAGAGGCACTGGTGCAGATAGAGGATGAACAGATTATAGAACCAACACTCTATCCAAAGGCCGTTATTATGGATCCATCGTGTTTAGATATAGAGCAGAATCAAATTTCTCAAGAGTACTATCTATCGGTAGCAATGGCTATGATGGGAGCTTTACAAACTCCCACATCGCCACACAGTACCGCTCGGATAAAGATGATTCTAGACTATTTCTCAAAAACCTATGTAAAACCATCTGCGGAGGATCTCTTTTTTATTGCAACCCAGAGTACCAGTATTCTACAGATGAACTACTCTTTTGTTCTGACCTTACTTAAAACTTTAGAAGAGTCTCTTGGTTTTGAAAAAAATCTTATTGGAACCTACCTTGTATGGGCTATCTGCAAAAGGAGTCCACATATGGACTCTTTTTTGCCCCCAACCATAACAGAGGAGAATCTTACAGATCTTCAAAAACACCTCTTTGGCGAGTTAAAAAAAGCACATATCACTCCAGATCTTAGGGAGATAACAACTGTACTGGTTCCCCTAGGAACATCAAAGGGAGAACTTACGATTATTAAAGATCTGCTTGATGGGGTGGATTGGTATTTACGAGGAAGGCAGTGTTTATGAGTTTCATAAGTCAATTTTCACAACCCGCAGAAAGTTCCATACTTTTAGGAACAGAGGCTATCACCCAACTCCCAAAGCAACTCAAAGAGTATGGGAAATTACGTCCTATTCTTATTACAGATAAGGAAACAAAGGCTGTCGTAAGAGCTTTTAAACGACAGATTAAGGGAAAAGCTTGGCTTCGGGCAGAGTATCTTGTAAATGATACTACTCCTACGGCTACTGAGATATTGGACATCAAACAGCTTTTTGATGAAGCTACCTGTGACTCCATTATAGCACTAGGAACTCCTAAGGCTATTCGTATGGCAAGAGCTTTTCGACAAGCTGTAGATACAGAGCAAAAACCATACCTTATCCTTATTCCTACCCTACCGGGCTGGGGTGAAGAGATAACACAAACGCTCTGGAATACAGATAACAATCAACAACACATTCCAACCCCATTAGAGTCATCACTAGGTTTACCTGAAACGGTTATTTATGATACAACCTTTCTTCTTGCTATGTCAGACCTCACTCTCTCCATAACAGCTATGAACAGCCTACTTCTTGCAATGGATCGCCTCTTACTGGTGGGATCCCCCAACTCAAAAGGAGAAAAAGATCCACTAATGGACTTCCAACTACGAGAGGGAATTCTAAAAATTCACAACAATCTTCTTCTTGCACTAGACTGCCCTAAGGAAGCTCTATATAGAACCCAGCTTCTCCAAGGAATTAGTCTTGTGCAATCAGGAATGCGAGATGGATTAATGGGGGGTGCTGAAATTCTAGGACGAACTATGGAGAGTCATTCCGGAATACCAATTGGCTTATCTCTCCCCTTTCTATTCCCACAGTTTCTTATGCAAAGCACAGAACCTCATGGACTAACAACCCTGTTTGAAACAGTTCCATCCCTTGGGCATGATGATGAAGAGTCTCTTCAAAAGAGGCTATATATGCACATTGAAGAACTAAGAAAGACACTCTATAGGAAATGTGGTAGACACTTTCCACTCACCTTAAAAGAGTGCCTAAATGATAAAGATGTACCCTTTATTACACCACAACACTTTGAGTCAATTATTGAAAGTACACAAATTGGGATAGATAAGGACACCACTGCTCGTATTCTTATGGCATCCTACTGGGGATATACAGTTCAACTGTAAAGTGAATTACCATAAGCACACCACTAGGAATCTAGGGGTGTGCTTACCATTCACCTAAGCATCATTATCTTTTTTATTATGCTCTTCTCTCAGGAGCTTCTTAATAATTTTATTACTATTTAAAAGAGGACTTAATGGTCGTCCGTGGTGAAGCCTTGAAATAATACGGGCAAAAAGATCGGTAACATCTGACTGAATATACCACTCTTTACTAAGAAGAGTTTCATCATGGTACACCGCATTAGTTCCAATGATACGATCAAAAACACCTCGTTTATAGGCATCATCAAATTTTTCAATAGCACTTCCATTAAAGAAAGGCAAGCTTACGGCAATAATAATTTTTTTGGCCCCCATCTTTTTAAGGTTTTCCATAGCCTTAATAACGGTACCTCCGGTACCAAGCATATCATCGCACATAAAAACAATTTTATCTTTAACCTCTCCAAGAAGGGTCATCTTAGTAATATTGGACTCTCCAACTTTACTCACCTTAGAGTAGTCTCGCTCCTTATACAGAAGGGCAAGTGGCCGACTAAGGGTGTTAGAGAAAAACTTATTTCTATCTACCGCACCGGTATCGGGACTTACAATAACCAAATCAGAATCATCAAGAGGCACAACCTTTCTTAGATTAAGAAGAATCTGGTAACTGGCGTGCATATTTTCTAAACTCAGTCGACTAAAGGAGTTCTCAATCTCCTTAGAGTGAATATCTAGAGTAATAATTCGAGAAACTCCAGACTGCTCCATAAGCTGCCCAAAAAGGCTTGCCATAAGAGCCTCTCTCCCCTTTTTCTTGTGCTGTCTACTGTAGGGGTATGTAGGAAGTACTAAATGAATACTATCTACTCCAGAAACTCGTAGGGCGTTTACCACTGAAAGTAGAATAAGAATATGGTCATTTACGGTAAGAGAAACCTCCTCATCACAATCATGAAATTTTAAAGGATAGGAGTTTGTTACATCCTGAATAATAAAAATTCGCATACCCCGTACAGACTGCATAACCTCAGACTTAAACTCCCCATTGGCAAATCGAGTAAACTGGGTAGGTAGTTGAAAATTCGGAGCCTGATACTCACCAGGGCTACCTCCAGGATTTCGAACATCCCCATTAATCTCATCTAACATTGCAGTATATCGTGCAATAGATTGAGGATCCATCTCATATCGATCGGAGATTTTTTTTACTAAATATTGATACTGCTTTGTATACAGTTTCCGTAGATGATGCAAAACCTTTCCACTGAATTGCTCTGCACCGGGACAAGAAATTATGCCAAGTTTTGAAGGACGTAGTATGCTCATGTGTGGAGAATACCAAGTATAGCAGAGATTAGCAAGGGGAGAGTCATGGAGTAACTAGAAAATTTATATAGGATCTTTGGAATTCCCCTAAATCCCATCTTTTCAAAGTAGGACCTAGCCAACAAAGTCACCCTTCTTACCCATGCTCATCTAACCGTGGGAATCCACAAGAAAAACACCTTTTCACCTATACGAAAAAACCTCTTTTCGGTAGATTATCATATATGGAATTACGAATACTTGCACTTGGTGAAATTGTGGGGAAACCTGGAATTTACACAATTAAGTCAGGACTTACAAAGGTCAAAGAACAGTATAACATTGATATGGTTATTGCCAATGGAGAGGGAACCACCGGAGGTTTTGGTATTGGAAAAAACCACTCAATATACCTAAGAAAACTGGGAATTGATCTCATTACAGGAGGGGAAAAACTCTACTTTAAAAAAGATATGGTTTCCCACATTAGTCACTGCTCATGGATGCTAAGACCAGCAAACCTTCCACAGGGAAGCCCTGGTAGAGGTTGGCAAATTATCAAAAAGAACAACAAAGAGATTGGAGTTATTTCACTTTTGGGGCAAAGTTATTTTCGTACCCATAGCAACAACCCCTTTACCTATTTACCAGAATTAGTTAAGAAGGTTCGTGATATAACTCCATACATAATTGTTGATTTTCATGCAGCCACTACGGCAGAGAAAAACACTATGTTTCATCTTGCTAACGGCATGGTATCGGCTGTTGTTGGAACCCATAATAAAACCCTTACTGCGGATGCCAGAATTCTTGACAAGGGTACAGGAGTTATTACAGATACTGGTCGTTGCGGGAGCATACAAAGTATTGGAGGGTTTGCAGAGAAGCCGGAAATCAGAAAGATACTTACCGGTACTCCTACACGGTCCGAGGAAACTTGGAACCAATTAGAACTACAGGGTGTTGTTATCACCCTAGATGCAAAAGGGAAAACAACCAATATAGAGGCAATTAGAATACCTCAGGAGGATCCAACACAAGATGTATGAACGAGCAAAAGTAGTATCTATCCAAGGCAATAAGGCACTTCTATCCTGTGCAACATCCGCATGCACAGGGTGCAAAGGGGAGTTATTCTGTAACATAAAAGAGCGCTCCTTTTGGGCTACTATTCCAAAAAACCTCTCTATTTCCGAAGGAACAGAGGTGGAAATACACCTTCCTACAGGCAAAACCATTCAACAGAGTTTTGCAACCTTAATTCTTCCCCTGCTCTTTTTTGTAGGAGGATACCTGATTGTGCGGCTTGGATTTAAGATAGACAACGAACTTTGGCAAGCAGTTGGAGGTTTTGGGGCTATGGGCGTAGGCTTTTTTTCTTTATTTCTGTATAATAAATTTACAAAGAAGGAGAAAACAGTTGAAATTGTTTCGGTCTATTCAGAAAAGAAGTAGTGTAAAGATTGCTTCCCTTTTACTATTACCTATGCTTACTCTTATTAGCTGTCAGGATATTGTGGAAGAGCCAGACTCAGAAAGATCCTACATGCCAAGCAATGTAATACATGAAGTAGACTTCACCTTTACCCAACAGGGGAATAATGCATTAATCCTATCTGCTCAAGAGGTAACAATCTGGGAAGATAAGGATGAGATAGACCTTAAGGGAGTAACCTTCCACGATATTAGCTCACCAGATGGAGCTTCAGGTAGTGCAGAAATAGGAACCTATAACGAAAGTAACTCATACTTTACCCTGAAAGGGAGTGTTGCAATTGATTACCCCGCAAACAACCTTACCTACCAAGGAGACTCCCTTCTATGGGAGGGGGATAAATCTCGAATATCATCTATTGATGATGATTTCATAACAGTTACCCTAGGAGAAGATACCTCAATTGAGGGTAGAAAATTTGAGGCAGACACCCGTGGAGGATCTCTATCCTTTGGGAATGGAGCCGATGGAACCATACAGATAGGAAACGAGGAGTACCACTTCTCCGCACGATCAATGATAAAAAAGCAGACAGGAGATGTAAGCTCTGTATCACTTTCAAAGAATGCAGTAGTTTCTTCTGATCTATTTTCCATGAAATCTAACTCCATTGTTATTTCGGGAAACCCCTCCATTGTTACAAGCAATGCTCCAACGGTTATTGCAAAAAGCGATAAAACAGCAACCGTAAATGCCCAAAAATCAACCTTTAACAGTGAAACAGGTATTCTCATTGGAGAAGGGTGGACCTCAACCTATGTTCCAGAGAAAGATCTCTTTGTAGAGGGATCCTACCTTAAGCTAGATACACAAAAGAATATTCTTACATTCCAGGTGGGAAGTAGCTTAAAATATCCCACAGAAGACATAGAGGCATCTGCGGATTCAATTATTCTCAATTTAGCAGAAAGCTGGATTGAATTTGAAGGGAATACAAAAATTCTTAATAAGGGAACAACACACAATGCGCAGGTTGCATTTCTTAACCTAAACACTATGGAACTTTCTCTTTGGGCTACATCAGGAAGCCTCCCTGCGGAAGTAAAAAAGAAGGGTAATAACACAGATGAATCGAACAAATAAGCCACAAAAAAAATTACTCAGTAAGCGAGTGAAAACTGCCCTCTGTGTACTCATATTCTTTCTCATTCCTACCCTCCCCCTATTTGCAGACATTAGCTACTCTGCAAATACAACAACCCTAAGTAAAACACAGGGTGTACAAGTTATAACACTTACAGGAAATGTCACCCTTCTTTTTGCAGGATTTAAGGCAGAAACTGAGCTTGTGCTCCTAGAGGGAGAGAATAGCGATATTATTCGATTCCCCTCATCTACAACATTTACAAGTCTCACCTCAGGGTTAAAAATCTATGGTGAGGCTTCCCGGTTTTTTCAAGAAAATCAAGTATTGGAGATTAACTCATGGGCAAGAATAATTAATACCGATGAGGAGATATCTATCCAAAGTAATTATGCATACATAGAAATTGCATCTACAACCATGAAAATGATTGGAGAAGTTTCTATTTACCAAGGTGAAAAGGATATTTTTGTTACCGCAGATACTGGAAGTTTTGCAAACAGCACACTTACTCTAAGAGGAAATACCTCAATCTTTATTGGTGATGATCGATTTTATGGGGACTCACTTGTGATGAACATGAAAACCGATCAATTCACTCTTAGTGATAATGTTCGTGGTTCACTTACAAATGAGGGAGATATGTAATTTATGAAAGATACGCAACAAGGAAACTCCTGCATACGTGCAGAGCATTTACAGAAAAAATTTGGAAGAAAACAAGTTGTATATGATGTATCTTTTGAAGTAAACCAGGGAGAGGTTGTAGGACTCTTAGGACCAAATGGAGCTGGAAAAACAACAGCATTCTATATGGTAGTAGGATTTCTAAAACTTACTGGTGGCTCTCTCTATCTCGACTCAAAAAACATTAGTAAAATGTCAATGTATAAACGGTCACACCTAGGAATCTCATACCTTCCACAGGAGAGCTCTATTTTTAGAAAACTTACGGTAGAGCAAAACATATACTCACTCCTTGAACCAAGAAGAGATATCAATAAAAAACAAAAGCTGCAGATTATGGAAGAACTTATTGAAGACTTTAGCCTTCAACGAGTACGAAAACAGTATGGAGACACCCTATCAGGGGGAGAGCGTCGCCGTACAGAAATAGCTCGTAGCCTTACAACAAATCCAAAATTTTTGCTGCTTGATGAACCATTTGCAGGACTTGATCCTATTGTAGTAAGTGATATTAAGCAGATGATTGAAATCCTAGTTAAAAGGAACATTGGAATACTTATTACAGACCATAACATTCGTGACACCCTACAGATAACGGATAGAGCCTATATTATTAACCAAGGGCATATCCTAGTAGAGGGAAATCTAGATGAGATACTACAAAGTGATGTAGCAAGAACAATCTATCTAGGTGAAGATTTTAGTATGTAACCACCCATAGGTACATACAAGTATTTGTGTTACATAAAATCGTAATAATTTTACAGTAGAGGTTTTCTAATGAGTGATTAAAACTCCTAGAGAACCTTTCTACATTATTCAATGTGAAATAACAGCCTCCCCCTCTCTTAAAAGCAGAATAATATTTAAACTTCTATTACAACCCAACATCATAAAGAGTACCTGATTAAAATCAATACATGGACTCTATCCTGAGAGTGCTAAGAGCTTAATACAAGTGGGGATATGTTGATGATATATTCAAGAACATATATCCCATAAATAATATGTTTTATATATGCCTACCATAATTTCTTACAATATATCACACCTCTAAGTTGAGATTGATATAAATGGCGGATTCTTCACCCTCAACAGACTGAGTTTCTATGAGGTTAAAGTCAATTGATTTACCCATCAGGCTTATGAACTATATATAAAAAAAGGCACTCCCTAAGGAGTGCCTTACAAGTACTTTTAATTTTAAATCAATTAGAAAGTAACTTTAGCTCCAATCCAGATAGCACCTGGATTATCAGTAATTTTTTCAACAGCAGGAACTTCGTATCGAGTATACAATCGAGTCTTGTCAATTCCATTGTAAGCAAACTCTAAGTAGTCGTTCTCTTGCTCATATACAGGCTTTAAAGAATCACCACCAACTAAGTCTTTCTCAGTAAGTGCTGCAACACCAGCTGAAACATACTCATAACCAGCTTTTACTTCGAAGTCTCCGAAAGTAGCGTCAACATCTGCATTGATAACAAAGTTGAACTCTTCGATAAACTGCTGAGTAGTATCAGGCATACCAAAGGTTACAGAAGCACCAAGTACAGGAATAAGTCCCTCATCTCCAGAAGCCTCTTTAAGCTCAACAGCTGTATCCATTAGGTGTATACCATCTTGATCAGCGAATGGTTTGTAGTAAGAGAAGTAAGTAGAAGCACCAACGGAAAATCCGTCAACAACTGCTAACTCTGCTTCAAGAAGAGCGTCTACAGAAAAGATGAATTTCTGATTGTCTACAACTTGCACCATATCAACAATAAAGTCAGTTCCTAAGGCGATACCAAGACCAGCAAGTACGGGAAGTCCCATCTCTACTTTTACGTGAGCACCAAGATTCTGTCCATTGTTCCAAGTAAAAGCAACAGAAGGAGTTAAGAAATCTGCAATTGCTACACCCTCGAAAGCAAGTAAGAAAGCGTAGTAAGAAGCTTGAAAATTATCTGCTGGATCTGCCCAGCTTGTTTCAGTAGTAGCTGCTGCTCGGATAGTACCGATATCATCAAGTACAAAACCAACTTCTAAACCACCACTAACTCCCTTATTATCAACCTTTATACCAGCAGCTTGAACATCAAGATCATTAGAATCAACTAAAAGATCCTCAATAGCTTTTGCGTAGTTAGCTTTAGTGCTTGCAGAAGTAAGTTGGAAGTATAGGAAGTCTTTGTATAAGATTTTAGCTACAACAGTAGGCATCTTAAGATCAAAAGTTGTAAGAGCGTCACCTTTTTCAGTGATAACTTTACCATTTTCATCTTTTACATCTTCATTAGCAAGGTTGTCTACAGAAAAGTCTTTTAACTCAATGTATCCTCTCCAGTTACCAGCACCCTCTCCTACTCGGCTAGTCTCTCCTAAGAAAGTAAGTTTAAGGCTAGCTCCAGCTTCGGTTCGGAAACCAGTGTCCCAATCTTGAGGAGAAAGCTCTACGGCATCCTTCTCTGCGAACTTGTATCCCCACTCAGTTTTCGCCCAACCTGAAACACTCCAAGTAGCTCTCTCGGCTGCGAGGAATCCTCCACCTAGTGCAAGTGCAAGAAGCACAATTCCAATTTTTTTCATAAATCCTCCTAAAAGTGTGGAGACTCCTCGGCCTCCCGATTTATTATATGCTAAACCCGATTATATCAAATTCCCTAAGCTTGTCAAGCAAAAACCACTTATATTGGTGGTTTTTTCCCCTTTAACACTCACTATGTCCACAAGAAACGCATTTTTTACACCCTTCTATGTTCATAAAGGTGGCATTTCCACAAACAGGGCAAATATCTGCCTGGGTCTGCTCTTTAAAGCTAAAAGAGAGCTGACGATCCTCAATTTCATCCTCTTCATCTGGAAGCTGAGGATACTCGTGACCAAATCTTTCGTTTCCAATATGCTCTTCAAGAGCCTGCCCTACCGCGTCAGGAAGACTCATCACTCTATTCTTACCGAATCCCATTTGCCGACCAGATCCAATCCCTTTAAGCTGTGCAATAATGGCTTCGGTTCTCTGAATAGGATCAAGAGGACTTGCCATTCGAAGCATAAGACTCACAAGTCTTCCGAGACCCTCGGCATCAGCTGCTACATCGGAACCAACCTTTGCTACATTAATAAATACCTCAAAGGGTTCTCGAATATGCTCTCCATCGGAGTTTATCGTAATATAAGCTGTTCCAATTGGAGTAGGCTTACGGTAGGTAGTTCCGTGAAGTACGGTTGGCCGAGTTCTTGGTTTAATTTCAGGAACAACAGGCTCCTCTTTCTTCTCCTCCTTAGAGGTAAGGTTAAGAACCTGCTCATCTCGAGATCCATCTCGATAAATAGTTCCACCCTTACAACCAAGATCATACATAAGGTGGTATAACTTATTTACCTGTTCCTTCGTATAATGATTAGGGGCGTTACAGGTTTTTGAAATACTGGAATCCACCCATTTCTGGATTGACGCCTGCACTCGTACGTGATCTTCAGGAGTGAGATCCATAGCTGTTACAAAATAAGGAGGAATAGGGTCTCCATCTTTTGCTTGATCCTTCCACTCCGCATAGATATCTACTCGTTCAATGTGTGATCCCATTCGCCCTACTCGCTCCCACTCCCAGAAGTAGTATGGCTCAATTCCAGTACTGGTACCCACCATGGTTCCTGTGGTTCCTGTTGGAGCTTGCGTAAGAAGGGTAACGTTTCTGATACCCTGTTTCTTTACGGCATCAACAATGTGCTTTGGAAGGGTTTTCATAAATCCACTCTGTACAAATTTCTCTGCATCAAAAAGAGGGAATGATCCTTTCTCCTTTGCTATATCGCTACTGGCAAGATACGCCTCTTCACAGATAAACCCATAGAGTTTATCAAGAAAGGTACTACACTCATCACTTCCGTATCTAATTTTAGTACGAATAAGCATCTCCGCAAGACCCATGGTACCTAAACCAACTCGTCGTTCTGACTCTTGTTGATCTTTATTCTGCTGAAAGAAGTATGGGGTGTCGTCAATTACGTTATCTAAAAATCTAATAGCGTATCGAACAGCCTTTCCTAAATCCTCCCACATAACCTCTGTTCCTTGAACAAAGGCAGCCAAGTTAAGAGAACCAAGGTTACATACTCCCCAAGGAGGAAGTCCCTGTTCGCCACATGGGTTGGTACATCTAATAGTATTGTAATAGGATGAGTTGCTCATAGCATTGTATCGATCACTGAAGAAAATACCAGGCTCCGCACTTGCCCAAGCGCTGTCTACGATAGCATCCCAAATTTCAGAGGCCTTCATAGCCCCGTGAGCTACAACAGGATATCCTAGGTCTTTCCACTTTTTAAGATCTCCATCCCACTCTGAGTCGTACGCCTTGTGAGAGGTATCTGGAAACTCAAAGGTCCATACACCATCTGCTCGAAGAACTTTCATAAAATCGTCGGTCACTGCAACACTAATATTAGCATTTGTGATCTTACCCATCTCTCGCTTACTATTAATAAAGTCCATAAGGTCTGGGTGCCAAGAGTCAAGAATGAGCATAAGTGCTCCCCTTCTACTACCACCCTGCTCAATAAGACCAGTTACAAAACTGTAGAGTCCACCCCAGGAAACGATTCCACTGGATCGTCCATTTACTCCTTTTACATAGGCATTTCGAGGTCGAAGACTGGAAAGGTTAATTCCAACTCCTCCACCACGTGACATAATCTCAGTCATATTGGTGAGGGTTTTCATAATACCTTCTCGACTATCCTGAGGAGAAGGAACTACATAACAGTTATAATAGGTAAGATTTCCATCGGTTCCTGCACCAGAAAGGATTCGTCCTCCTGGGACAAATCTCCAATCCTCCATGAGCCACTGAAATCGATCTTTCCAAAGTGGTTGTTCCGATTTTTTCTCCTGCTTAGCAATTGCAGAAGATACTCTCTCAATCATTTGAAGAGGATCGGTCTCAATAGGTTTATCCACATGCTCAGAAGATGCCTTATGAGTTGAACCATCCTGAAGCTCCACGGTAATCATATCTTTATCAATTTGCTTTGCGATACCAATCTCTCGCTGACCTGTCGCGGGATTGCTTACAACAATAACCTCATCTCCTACGTTAATACTTCTTTTCTGTGTATCCTTTAGTGCGTATCTATCTAAAAATATTTTTCTTCCCAATGGGTTTAGGTGATTCTTCTCTGACATGTGGTAATTCTCCTTGATTTGACTGTATTTGGGAGTATATAGCAAAAAAGGAAAGATAGCAACAAGAAATAACACCATATATGGTGTTATTTTAAAATATTATAAATAAATAGCCCCACATATAATGTTTTTCAATTTTTGTCAAGCCTCTTATATGATAAAAATGTATTTTTGTCATATTTTATGGATATAAAAATAGCCCTATATATATAAGGTATATATTTACAGATAATCCCTACCATGGGAGGTAATCCAGAGAAGAACACTCTCTGCGGTTTTTTCCAGCGCAAGATCTCTATATTGCTGATACTGCGTGTTACTACTTATAGGAGAGTCCACAAGATCAGAGACACCTCGTATAATAGTGCAACCTACTCCATGACGAAAACAGGTCTCTGCAACTACAGCACCTTCCATATCTACTCCAACAGCCTCTGGATACACCTTCTGTATTTCATGACTCAACTCATGCTCCACTACGGTGCGTGTGGTAACAAGAAGCCCAGACTCTCCATGAAGTGAATATATTGGTGCTACCTGAGAATTATTCCAGAGCGTAACAGCCGTTGGAATAAGAACACTTCCTGGAGCATGAGGAGAAAAGCCCCCCGCAACTCCCGTAAGAATCAGATGAGAAATTTTCGGATATTGAGATAGAAGCTCTTCAGTTTTTACAAGAGCAGTATCCACACCCATACCAAGGGATAGCGTAATAATTGGTATACCCTCTAACACATAGGAGAACAACTTACCTCCAGTGTTAAGGGTGGTACGTTGTATTGCTTGTCCTTTGGCTCGTAGTAGTGCTGTCTCTTTTGGAAACGCCGATACTATAGCTATCATCTGTTAATAGCATCCATATCAAGTTGATGTTTCCACCTACCCGTTGAGTAAAGTGCTAAGGCCGCAATAAAAACCAGTATATTAGAGAGAAACATTCCCCAGTAGATACCAGGTAATCCCCAACCTAAATACACAGAGAACAGCCAAGCGGCAGGAACCCGAACTCCCCAAAGGCGAGCTATATTGAGAATCATAACTGGGGCAGTATCTCCACCACCCTGAAATGCTCCATTGATTACTGTGAAGATATTAAAAAATATAATAGAGGGAGCTAAAATTTTAAATAACATAACTCCGTGTTCTATAACTTCTGAATCATTCGTAAAGACCCTCATAAACACACTACCATAAAAGAAGACAATAACCATAGAGAGGGTAATAAAGATACCTGAAGAGAAAACTGCGGTTCGTATAACTTTCTCCGCCTTTATAGGATTTTTTTCTCCAAGAGCCTTTCCCACCAATACTGCTGCCGCTTGGGAAAGTCCCATACTAGGCATATTAAAAATCCCTGTGATTCTATTACCAACTGTGAAGGCTGCCGCCGCGGAGGCTCCAAAAATGTTGACCAACCCTTGAATAAAGGCAAAGCCTAAAGTAGAGAGGCCCTGACCAATAGCCATAGGAAGACCTATACGTATATACGTTTTTGCCACAGGGAGTGATACTTTGAGATGTTTTTTAGATAGTCTTAACCGAGGGTGAAACCAGAGCAGAATTGAAAGATCTATCATGGCAGCTATACAACGTGCACACACCGTTGCCCATGCTGCACCGGCAACTCCCATAGCGGGAAATGGTCCAACTCCAAAAATAAACACCCAGTCAAGAAAGATGTTTACAATGATAGTGACGATCTGTACGTAAAGGGGCGTTTTTGTATCTCCTGACCCTTGAAGGGCTGACCTGAATACAGAATCCACAAACATAAATGGCATACCTAGGAAGATAATTTTTAGATATACACTGGCATAGGGGTAAATCTCAGGGGGTACCCGTAAAAGAGAGAGGAAAAAGTCAGCAAAGACCATCCCTACAACAGTAACCAGTATTGCGGTTACCATAAGAATAGAGAAGGTTTGTCCCAAATAGAAATTAACTTTATCCTGCTCTCCCCGTCCCCATGATTGGGAGATAAGGGTAGTTCCTGCCATACCAAAACTACTTGCAAACACAATAAGAAAGAAGAGTATAGGAAAAATAATCCCCGGAGCAGATAGCTGATAAGGTCCTAGCCTGCCTAAGAAAAATGCATCTACTAAGTTATAAAAGGATTGAAGAAGGTTTCCTCCCATAATGGGTAGAGCAAGCTTCCACAACTGTTTATATAGGCATGACTTTGAAAGTTGATTACTATCCATTACTCCTTCTCCCTCCAGAAAGAACTGCAAGAAGAGAGGAGAAAGCAATAAAGGCTCCTACTCCCACAGCAACAAGAGCACTTATTGCAGCCCCCGATGACCCCCATATAAGAATAAAGGGAATTGCTAGAATTATATGTAGCCCCCCAGAAAACAGGTTATTATAAAGACGATCTTTCTCTCTCCCAATAATAGCAAGCACCTGAAGCGAAGGGATTCTAAAGCTTCCTGAAATAAAAGATGATATAAGAAGGATTCTAAAGATAGGCACCGTACCCTGATACTCATGTCCAAAGAGGTTTGGTATATTGGGTGCCAACAAGAAAAAGAGGTAGAGCCCAAAGAAAAAGTTAATAGTAATAAGGAGTATTAATATTCGAATAAAAAATTTACGCAACCGTGGAAGGTCCTCTTTTGACTCCTCAATATAAGGTTCTGCAAGCTGCAGAATGGTTACGGGTATTGCAGTTAAGGCAATTGGAATAAGTGTTGCCACGCTGTACTCTGCAACAACAATAACACTTCCCGTAAGTGTTCCAAGAAGAAGAGCATCTACCCCAAACATAAAGTCAGTAGCCATCAGTGTTCCAGTTCGAAAGAGAGAGTAGCTATGAAACTCAGCCCGCCTATCCTCATCAAGTGGATATCGCTGAGCAAAAAGTCGCAAAAAGGGCTTCCCTAATACGAACACCCCAAAAGATACAAGCCCTATATATATAAGGTAATAACTTATAACAAATCCAGTAACTTTAAGGATTGCCACAAATATAATAGGAACAATAAAAATTGCTACATTGTGGGTAGTTCTCAAGTAGGGAAAATCTCTCTGTTTTTTCTCACTATTTACATACCCTTGGATTGAATTATATATACCGTAGGGAATAATAAACCAAATAAGAAACTGCCCTACCCGAACCCCTTTATCTATAGGAAAAGGAATAATCGTGAGAAGCAGAAAGAGAAGTATCGCAATTCCAATATTGGTAAGAAGTCCAAACCTGAATCCGTACCACACATAGGGTATTTCTAAGGGAGTATCTTTGTACCGAGTGGCAAAGAACTCTATGGCCGCAGCACTTCCTATACCAGAAAGAACCATGGCAACCTCTACAAAACTCAACCCATATATGAGAGTTCCATAATCCTCTTGGGAGAGTATATTTACAATAATAACCCCAGAAAAGTATGCTGCCATACGAAATACAAGAGGAGTTGCAAGAAACTGCATAATATGTTTGAGCGTGAGGAGCTTCTTAAAAGGGATATTCACTATCGAGCTCCCATCTTTGAAAAAACTACTCGAGCAGTTTTCAACATAATAATAATATCATTCCACCACGAGTGGTTGTACACATAGAAAGAATCAAGGGCTACCCTATCGGCAAAAGAGAGATCACTTCGACCACTCACCTGCCAAAGACCACTTACCCCAGGGGTAACTTGAATAATAACAGGATAGGAATTCCCCATTTGAGGAATTTCTCGTTGAAGATAGGGACGAGGTCCCACAAAACTCATATCACCCTTAATGAGGTTAATGACCTGTGGAATCTCATCTAAGGAGGTTTTTCGAAGGAATCTCCCTACTCGTGTTACCCGAGGATCCCTATGTAACTTATGGTGTTTTGAGTACTGTTTCTTCATTGTAGAATCCTTATTAAGCATATCCTGCAATACACCTTCAGCATCATTTACCATAGTGCGGAATTTCCACATAGTAAAAAGCTTTCCATTTTTTCCAACCCGTTTCTGGCGAAAAAACACGGACCCTCTATCTTCAAAAAAGATTGCAATACTCACAACAAGAAGAACAGGTAAAAATAGGATAAGTCCAATAAGACCTATACAGATATCTGTAAGTCGCTTAAATACTTTAGCTCCAATTCCTATGTTAAGAAAATTTGAAGAGAGAACCATAATACCATTAATATCCTTAATGGTAGAGGAATAGTTAATTAGAGTACCCACCTCTGGAACATATTTAATAACCTTAACGTACCGTATCATTGTTGAAACAATAGCACTTATCTGCTTTCTATCATAGGAGTTAAGACAAACTACCACCTCATCACAGGGATAGGTTTCCATAAGATGATTAAGATCTTCAAGAGTTCCCACAATAGGCACTCCCAGAACATCGGGAGTGGTCACAGTGTCATCTTCGGTAATAGCAAATCTAATATCATAGAGAGAAAACTTACTTGCCTTCATTCTAGTAATCATAGACCTACACCGCTTACCAGTGCCTATCATAGTAACATGAGTTGCCAGCACCGCAGAAATACCGGGTATTCTTCTAAAAAAGTACCTCACAAGCGTATCTAAAGATATAAAAGAGGCGTATATAATAAAAAAGGTTCTAATTCGCAAAGAACCTGGAAATAATAGTTTCCAGAAAAGAGCCATGAGAAGACAGTAAAAACCCAGTCGTGCAATAGATTGTAGCTCTTCCCAAAATACATGGGTTTTAAAGGAGTACATCCCCGTACTCATATAGGTAATAAGAATTAAAAGAGAGGAAACAAGAAAGAATCGACCTACCATAGAAAAATGGAGAGAACTGGGTTCTATAATGAGTATAGCAATTATTTCACAGAGGAGAAACAGTCCTAAATCTACAACCGCCAGTAGCAGACTTATTCCAACTTTGAGCACTCTCTTATTCATACAACCTCACACCTTCTCCGATCAACGATACCACAACTCTCACTCTTTGTCAGCTATAAACCTTAACAAGCATAGGATTTATAAGTATAATTGCCCCTATGGTGAATACAATTGGAAGTGTGGGGCTTGGATGCTGGGCCTTTGGGAGTGGATACTGGAAAAACCAATCCCTAGGAAAATCACGAGGAACCATTCAAAAAGCACTGGACTGGGGAATTACCCACTTTGATACAGCTCAAGCCTACGGTAATGGCATTTCTGAACAGATTGTGGGCCAGCAGCTACGTAAACAGAGGGAGACTCTTACAATTGCATCAAAATCTTTTATTCCAGATACCAATAATATGGAAAGACAGATAGAGAAAAGCCTCCGTAGAATGTGCTTAGACTACCTTGACCTATACTACCTTCATTGGCCTCGTAAAGAGGGATATGACTTAAGACCTGCAATGGAATCAATGGAGCGAGCACGGGAACGTGGACTTATTAAGAGTGTGGGGGTAAGTAATTTTTCACCAGAACAGATGGATCAAGTTTCAACCGTGGGAACTATTGATGCCCTACAACTCTGCTACTCTCCCCTTTGGACAAGAGAGAGAACAGCTGGTGTCCCTTTTTGCAAAAGTAACTCTATCCCAACTGTGGGGTACAGTATTCTTGCACAAGGCGTTATGACTGGGAAATTCGCAGTTCCACCAACAGACCAGAGAGAAAATCTTGTATACTGCTCCAAGGAGATGTGGAGCCATACAGAAAAACTTTTAACATGCTGGCAAGATGTAGCAAGAGAGCTCAATATATCAATGACAGCTCTTACGGTAAGTTGGTGCAATCAAAGAAAAGATATAGACACCCTTCTTCTGGGAGCGAGGAATAGAGAACAACTGGAGGAACAACTTTCTGGGTTGTCATTCACCATTCCTAAAGAACAGTACAGTAAGCTCAATACATTAGTAGATGAAATGAGGATCAATACACCTGAAAGGGTTACAAACCAATTTAATCACAGGGTGGTGTAAGATGCAAACAGTAACCGTCGAGAGTAGAGCAGAGCTGGAAATAGAGAAATCTCAATTTATTGGTATATGTAAGCCAATTACCGGTAAAGAGGAGCTAAAACTTTGGATTCAAGAGCTCTGGAAGGAGCACCCCAAGGCAACTCATATTGTACATGCCGCAATTTTTGGAGAAGACGGAGCCACTTGGAGCTTAAGTGATGATGGAGAACCCCATGGAAGTTCAGCACGACCTATATTAGATATTATGAAAGGGCGCGACCTTACCCAGACAGCTATTATTGTAATTAGATACTTTGGAGGGAAAAAACTAGGCGTAGGCGGTTTAGTAAGAGCCTATGGAAATACCGCAAAGGCAACTCTAGAACAAAATCACCTGCACACGCTCCTATGGAGAGCTCCCTACACTATTACCCTCCCCTACGATGAACATCCAAGGGTGGTTCGATTTTTAGAAGCCCTTGAGGTGGACTCCTTAGATGAGGAGTTTGCTGAACAAGTTAGAGTACATGGATTCATTCAGAAATCTCAGATTAAAGAAGCAAAAAAAGAGGTTTTCTCTCTCACCAAAGGAAAATTTCACCTAACCGTTGGAGAGTGCTTTCTTTCATAAGTGAAATAATAGAAAGGCACAAAAAAAGGCACCCCAAAAGGTGCCTCTTTTATATTGGATAAATAACCTACCCTTCTACCGCGGGGAAAACGTATAAAATTTCCTCTTCCTGAGGAGCTGATTCCTGAGTCTCAGGAGCACTCTGTGGTGCATCACTCCAGAACCATCGGTGCATTGGAGTTAGCTCGTCCGCAGGAACAGCTTCACCATCATAGAACCACTGATCTCCATTGAAAGTCCAAAGTCTAGGATTTTGTCTTTCAGACTGGGATTCACCTCGATAGTCATAGTAACGATCCATCATTCCGCCTCTTCGACCCATCATGCCACCACGACCCATCATACCACCTCTTCGACCACCCTGACAGTGATCATAGTAATCATAATCACCATAGGAATCATAGTTAGGGTTATCATACCCTCTAGAGTCTTGGTATCCTCGGTAATCTCGATAATGCATACTTCCTCGATTGTACGCAAACAACCCCACAGGAATAAGGGCAACCAGTAAAACAGTAATAATTATTTTTTTCATACTTTTTCTCCTATTGTTTAGTTAATCTACAAACAAAACGATCCTACCCTCTATAGGTTACAAGAAAAAATCATTTTTTTAAAACTTTCATTTTTCAAAATACGAGTGGAAAGATATACCAATATAATTGAGGAGCTATATATAAGGTACTCAATTGGGCATAAAAAAACTTGCATAAGACAAGCTCATGCAAGTTCATATATCAAAATTATTTAACCTGTTTACAAGGTTGTTTACCAGGCGTATCCTAACTGAAAATCAAAACCCCAAGCTCTTTGATCTTCCCAGTTAACTGAAACAGAATCATAAAGGGGAGCTTGATAGTTTGGTCCTGTTCGTAAGTAAAGGCCACTACTCCATAGAAATTCAAGTCCCGCACCAAATCGAGCACCGACATGGAAGGACTCTGGTCCACTCTGTGTAATTCCTCTTTCGTACCAACTACCCGTAACAAGGGCCTCTCCATACACTCTTAATGGTTTAAAAATAACACTCTTTGCGAGAGTAACTCCTAAAGCAATATCCATTCCGCTAAAAAAGAGATCTTCAGGCACACAATCAATATGCTCATCATAGGGCACAGTAAACAGAGTAGAAACATCTGTAATAATTCCAAAAATGCCACCATTTACATAATGAGTATACCGCAATCCAGAACTACCAAAAATAGCTGTGGGGGTTTCAAAAGCACCCGAACTTAAAGATAGTACAGATGACTTAGCAGCATCTTTTTTTGCTCCATAATAGGTTGGAGTATAAAACTGGGACTGCGTAGTATAACCCGCAGGAGTAAGTGGATAAAAGTAACAGTCTCCTGGATGAAGAGGATGCTCCTCTTCGGGAATTACCGAATAAATAGATCTACATACATCATAATTTTTAGCAGAAGATTCCTCTGCAAAAAGACTAAAAGAAACTAGACTCAAAAGAAAAACAAATACAGCTTTTTTCATATTTTACTCCTTTATCGAAAGCTAAGATAATTCTATCACAGAACAGAGAACCAGTCAAATAGAGAAAGACCAAATAGGGTAAAAATAAGAAGTTCTTATATAGGTAACAAAAAATTCAAAGTTTATCCTTTAGGTAAGAACATAAAAAACTCCTTCCAAAGAAGGAGTTTTACCAACACAGTCGAGTACCTTACCAAGCGTATCCAAGCTGCATCTTAGCACCAAACCCAGTGGGGTCTACATCCTGAGACTCGGAGGAGTATAGATTAACCCTATAGGTTGGACCTACTCGAAAAAACACTCCTTTAGAGGAGATAATTTCAGCGCCAAGTCCACCTTCGAAATCTACGGCATACACATTCTCCGATGCCGCATTACGGTCAAGAGATCCAACAACACCAGCATCTCCATACCATCGAAGTTTTCCAAAAAGACGATTTGCATAGGTCAATCCTACTTCCATTTCTGCTCTTTCATAAGCTGGAGATGTATAATCAGCATTACTCATATGATTTACGTAGGAAAAGAGTGCTCCTCCTCCAAGGTAGTACCCAAGGTTCCCAAATCGGTAATCTGTATACCTTCCTCCCACAGAAAAATATGAATTACCATCTTCCATATGATCAGACCCATAAAAGCCTCCGATTACGCTAACCATACTATCTCTGTTACTGTGCATAGACTTCCTCATGTGTGAAGTGTTGCAGGTTGAGCTGTTCTGGTAAACATTGTGCATAGTTGGATCTGGGCACGTGTCATTATTGTATAAGCAGGGTCCACTATGTGTATCGTGGTAACCAGCAGTTTGACTTGCCTCAACAACACGACAAAGTGCATAGTCTTGGTCACTGTAGTTAGTGGTTTCGGCAAAGAGCCCAACCGAAACAAGTGACAATAGTCCAGTAAGTATAATTTTTTTCATATATCCTCCAGTGTGAAATTAAAATCTAGGCTTTCTCTATTCCTGATATAAAGATAACCAAAAAAAAGAGAAAAGGTTACAAGAAAAAACATTTTTTTAAAAAAGAATTATACTCTACCCTTTTCAATCATTTATTTGAGGAAGAGAGCCTTCGCCTTAGGGTTCATCCCTTTACATCTCTATTGTATTTTTATACAATACTTATGATTAAATATACGGAGAAACTATGAAAACAAGAGACCGACGCTTACAATTTTTACAAGAGCTGCTTCTTGAAAAGAAGATCAGAAATCAGGAGGAGTTTCTCCAAGAACTGGAAGCTCAAGGATTTTCCGTAACACAGGCAACCTTATCACGAGACTTACAAAGCTTGCAGGTAAGCAAGGTGTCCGATGGAATTCAGGGTTCATACTACACAATTCCTCAAAATAGAGTTCCCCACGATCCTGCTAATAGTTATATTCAGGATATTAAGCGGGGGCTCATTTCCGTAGAGTTCTCTCAAAATATTATGGTAATGAAAACACGTTTAGGCCACGCCAATACGGTTGCTGCTGCAATGGATATACTTTCTCCACCAGAAATTCTTGGATCCGTAGCTGGAGATGATACTATTATAGTAATTCTGCGTGAGGGGTGTACAAAAAAGATGGTACTTAAGGCCCTAGAAGAGGTACTTCCCCCATCTTACCAGATGTAATCTCTATGATTACGGTAATTATTCTTGTCATACTAATTTTACTCTACGTAGTAAACAGGTACCCAATTGGATACAGACCAAGTAATAATCAGATAACCCCAAATTATGCTAAGGTATTTAGCCCAAAGTGTTTACCTATTGAATTTGTAAAGGGTTCAGAAGAAGCGGTTCTCTGTATTCATGGATTTCCCGCAACTCCTCACAGCTTTGCCTACACCGCAGAAAAGCTTCATGCCGAGGGATACGATGTGTATGTTCCTCTACTCCCTGGGTTTGGAACATCTATTGATGAGTTTATAGAAACAAATTTTGTCCAGTGGTATCAGTGGCTTTCTGAATACTATAAAGAGATATGTTCACAGTATAAGAGGGTATCCATTGTGGGGTGCTCAATGGGTGGAGCCCTAGCACTTAAGTTAGCTGAAGAGTTCTCCCAAGATCCTCATTATAACCCCAACTGTGTTATTACCATTGGAGCTCCTGTATTTCTCCATAGACCAACTGCTGGCGTGTTTCGATGGGAGTTTCTTATCATACGAACAGCCGGCTGGATTACACCAACCATAAAGGCACGTCTTGCGGATGGAGATCACCATAGAAGCCCTGGGAGTGATGGAGAGCTGAACTGGGTTGGATACCGAGGGGTATATCCCAAACAGGGATACTCCCTTCTTATGGGACTTAGGGAGATTAAAAAAAACCTCTCCCATATAACATCACCACTGCTAGTACTCCACTCCCCTAGAGATAAAACTGTTCCATATCAAAACATGAAGTATATTGCTAAGCATGTTCCAAACAGCAAGGTATCCACTAAATCTTACCCAATGGAAGGACAAACTCACACATGCCACACACTTATGAGCTACTTCTCTTCCCAAGATGAGGTGGTTCATGATATTATACACCATATTGCTTCAAGGAGAGTTAAGGATGGCAAAGCGTAACGAGTATTTAAGCTGGGATGAATATTTTATGGGTATGGCACTACTTTCTGCCCAGCGAAGCAAAGACCCGTCGACTCAAGTTGGAGCGTGTATTGTAAATAAAGAAAGAAGAGTTATGGGATTAGGATACAACGGCTTCCCCGCAGGGTGCAGTGATGACGAATTTCCATGGGAGCGTGAAGGCTGTCCAAACGATACAAAATACCCCTATGTTTGTCATGCAGAGTTAAATGCCATACTAAACTCCGTAGGCTCTTTACGAGACTGTTCAATATATGTAGGACTCTTTCCCTGCAACGAATGTGCAAAGGCTATTATTCAGGCGGGTATTAAAGAGGTAATATATCTCTCTGATAAATATGCAATGACCGATGAGGTGCAAGCCTCAAAAAGAATGATGACCAGTGCAGGCGTAACCTTTCGGCAACTTTCTGGTAGTTCAAAAAGTATAACCCTTACCTTAGAGGCATAGGCTAGTGAGAGAGTTATGAGCCATACAATCCTTGTTATTGATGATGAACAATCTCTTTTGAGTATGCTGAAAGAGATATTAGAAAGAAAGGGGTACTCCGTACTCACTGCAACATCTGGCAAGGAAGCGCTCTTATTACTCAATAATCATATTGATCTCATTATATTAGATGTTCACATGCCTGAGATGGATGGATTCACTCTCTGCGAAACCATTCGGAACCATCTTAACTGCCCTATTATTTTTCTTACAGCAAGAACAGGTGAATCAGATAAGCTCCGGGGGTTAGCCATAGGAGGGGATGACTATATAGAAAAGCCCTTTAGCACTCCAGAATTTTTAGCAAGGATTCAGGCTCATCTAAGACGAGAGACCCGACACAATAGCTCAAAAACACGAATATTTGCCAACGGACTTGTGATTGATTACAACGGCAAGGAGTTGTTTTTCCATGATACCCCTATTCCACTCCTCCGAAAAGAGTATGGCATAATTGCCTATTTAAGCCTCTATCCTGGTCAAATTTTTGACAAAGAGCAGATATATCAAGCGGTATGGGGGAATGAGGGAACAGGAGATAACACCGTAGTAGCAGAGCACCTCAGAAGAGCTAGAGTAAAAATTAAAAACCTTTTAGGCGAGGATCCTATTGAGACAGTTTGGGGGATTGGGTACCAATGGAGATCATAAACAAGTGGCGAAATAGATCAGTTTCCATAAAGCAGGCATGTATCATATCTACAGCTGCCTATCTTGCTCTGGGGCTGTTGCTTTTTTTCTTTGGAGTAACACTATTTCAAACATTCCAAAACTACTTAACCATTGGAGGATCTATAGGTAACGCTACTCTATGGATTATGAATCATAATGGGTTAATATTGCTAGGAATTGCTACGCTCATAGGTGTAACCGTGGGGAATGGTTATACTATATACCGATGGAAACTAAAACGACCAATTGAGGCATTCCCATATATTGAGAAACAGTTAGAAGAGGATGTTCTACAAATAACCGTACCTACCCTGAGTGATGATGAGTTTGGAAAGCTCTACAAAAGAGTGGAAGAGCTTATTCTTCATCTTAAGAAAACAAGAAAGGATCTTTGGAAAAGTGTAGAAGAGCGCCGACACCTCAACTCATCCTTTGCCCACGAAATAAGAACTCCCCTATCAATTATTCAGGGATATGTAGATATGATAGAGGAGGTTCTCAATGAGGAGAGAGATGGGGTGATATCTCCAGAGAACTCTTCACAGGAAGAGACTCTTCGGTTAATTTCTATTATTCAAGGTGAACTCAAAAGGATACACAGCTATCTTATTAAAAGAACTAACATGAGAACCCTTCAAGAGGTTGTTCCAGAGTTTAGTCCAATACCCTTTGAGGATCTTTGTAAGGATATACAGGATACTACAAAAATTATGTGGAATAGAGAGTTAATATTTACTATTATTCCACCAGAATCCTACAAATCAACCATAATACATGTTGATAAGACCATGCTCCTTGAGGTGGTTCAAAATATTATGGCAAATGCTATACGGTATGCAGACAAAGCCATTTCAATACGCTGTGAGATTGCAGAAAAACAACTCCTTATTACCATCAAAGATGATGGACCAGGATTTTCTGATCAGGCTCTTCTTCAGGCTCAGGAACCTTATTATAGAGATGCTCCAGATAACAATGAAAACTTTGGGCTTGGCCTGTATATAGCAAAAACCCTTTGTATGAAATGTGGGGGAAAAATCCTTATATCAAGCCCACAGACCGGTGGAGCAATTGTTACAGCAACATTCCAACAGTAAAAAAGTTAAAAATATAGTATTTTTTTAAAAAGTTTGAAAAGATTAGGAATTTATCCCATATCCTTCTCTATATGGAGGATTAAAAATGAACAGTACACAGAGTATTCTTATTGAACATGTACATAAATCTTATGGAAAAAAACAGGCATTAACAGACGTCTCCCTTGAGTTTGGTCAGGGAATGACTGGACTCCTTGGGCGAAATGGGGCAGGCAAAACAACCCTTATGAAAACCATGGTAACACTACTACGCCCAACAAAGGGAACCATTACCCTATGCGGTATTCCTTTAACAAAAAGTCGGGAAGTTCGAAAAATTATTGGATATCTGCCACAGGAGTTCTCTCTTTACCCCTCTATGAGAGTAGGAGAGGTACTTGACTATTTAGGACTATTATCAGGAATGAACGCTAGCAAAAGAAAAGAAAGAACCGAGATATTATTAGAATCTTTAAACTTGCAGCAAGAGTATAAAACCAAGGTAAAAGCACTTTCTGGAGGAATGAAACGGCGTGTAGGGGTTGCCCAAGCACTTCTACACGATCCAAAAATTCTTATTGCAGATGAGCCTACCGTGGGGCTTGACCCAGAAGAACGCGTACGCCTACGAGAACTATTAAAAGAGGTATCCAAAGATAAAATTGTAATTCTTTCTACCCACATAGTAGAAGATATTGAAGCGTCCTGTAAGGAAGTTGCTATTTTAGACAAGGGGACGCTCAAATACAAAGGTGGTGTGGCGAACCTGATTGAACAAACAAGATCTGATTGTATAGAGACCGCTTACCTACGGACAATCCAAAGTAAGGAGGGTTCCTATGTTTTTTAAGGAGTGTAAAAAAATCATAATGAGTATTCCCTATCTACTCTTTGTGGGAATAACAGTATTGGCATTCTCCCAATATGTGCCATCTGCCACATATATAGGTCAACCTACGGCAGGAGAGAACTTCTGGCAATATGAGAATACTTTAGGAGGAGAGGAAGATGTTATTAAGGAAGCAGCAATAAACCGAGTCATTCTTGAAATGCATAATAACTACTTTATTACCTACCCCTTTGGATTCTACAAATCCATTCGGCTCAGTCATGAGGAGAAAAAGAAGATAATCTCAATCCTAGCTCCTCTCCTTGAAAGTTTTACAGAACAAGAACTAGACGTATATATAAAAGAACTCAACAAACAGAACGAACTCGGCTCTTCTGAGAACAAACCTCCTCAGATTGATCCAAATGTATCGTACCAAGAGTTTGAACTTGCCATGCAGAACATACATAAAATTGTTGGACGAGGTTCTGCCTACAACCCAAAATCCCTTATTTCTTTTAGCTCACGTCCAGCAACCTATGAAGAGGCTCTTGCTGATTACAATAACCTTATTATAAAAGATCGTATTTCAGGTGGGTACGCTCGAATATTTGCAGACTACATGAACGTGATTCTATTTGCAACCCCTATCTTTTTGGTTTGTGCACTCTTTATCTTTGATAGAAGATCAAAAATTCGGGATCTTATATGGACTCGTCAGCGCTCCTCTTTTGCCATCACTATTACCAATTTTCTTGCACTTCTTGTCACCTCTATGATCCCTATTCTTATCCTTGCAGGCTTAGCAACAGTTCACCTTATCACACTATACCCATCATCTTCACTCAACTACGCTTCCTTTTTCATCTACTCCTTTGGATGGATTATGCCAAGTCTTATGTTTACCATATCCCTTGGAATGGTACTCACCGAGGCCAGTGATACACTTATAGCCATTCCTGTTATTGGGGCGCTCTGGCTTATGCAAACCTATGAAACACTCTTTATTTCAAATTTGGGAGCCAATCGATTTGCACTTATCCCAAGACACAACTCTATATTTAGTAAGGGAGATCTTTTCTACCAATACACCCCACTGCTTATACAAAATAGGCTCTTTTATACATTTCTATCATTAGGATTGCTCGCAATATCCATAGGAATTCTTACATTAAAACGCAAAGGGAGGTGGTTTAGTTATGATACGGTTAAAACATATTTCATTAATAACTGGAAAAAACATTAAGCACCACATAGTTCCCTATATACTTCTTTCTTTAGGAGTTTTGTTTCTCACTCCCCTGATTTTTGGGGTGAGAAATATAGGGGAACAGGAGCTTGCTCAACCTTTAGAGATTGCAATTTCCCTCATAGGATTACTATTAAGTGTTTCAGTATTTCTACCAGAACAGGATACAACAATTGAGTCTATAATAAGAACAAAGCAAGTTTCCCCTACCCTCATATTTACTCTAAGAACCATATGTGTAATGCTTTGCATTCCCCTGCTAATAGCAGTTTTTATGGGTTGGGTATTTCTGCAAGGAAGTCAAATAACATACACCTTGTACATAGGCACTCTTAGTTCTGCATATTTTCTTGGTGGAGTTGGAATGTTTTGTCTTGCCCTCTTTCACAATTTAGCAACCGCATATATGATTCCTCTCATATACTATGGAGCTTCTTTTGCTCAGGGATTAAAATTTAAGGAGTGGAACCTTTTCTTTATGACAATGGAATACCCTAGTTATAAAACGAAACTTCTTATTACAGGATTACTCCTTATGATAGCATCATTAGGGGTGAAAAAAATGCGAACGCACCGCTAACTGTTGGGGAGTGGTTAAACCCACTCCCCTTTTTGTATGCTCTAGCATAACAAAAAAAGGGCGACCCATTTGGGTCGCCCTATAATAAGCTGTATAAACTTACGCTTTATAATCTCCTGGTTTAATTTCATCACCAAAAGCATCTCGAGCTTTTTCAAGTTTTGCGATAGTCTCATTCCAGAACTGGATAATCTCTGCGGGGCAGTTTACATCCATTTTGGTAAAGAACGCTTTACTTCTTTCAAGTTTCTCAATCCACTTAGTACATCGGAAAGTAAACTGGTAGGTATACTCTGCTTCGGTGTAGTCTAAGTTTAGATGCTTCTTGAAAAGGTCTCGAAGATCTGCGTAGTGTGGGATTTTTCCGGTTGGAGTATCGTAGGCATCATAATCACCATGAACTCGTCCATCTGCCCAGTGTAACCAAACTTTCTTAGCAAGTTTGTCTGTACAGAAATCTCCCTCAGCGGTTCGTAGGAAATAGTTAGTAGAGAATACTTTTGGCACCTCTTTCATTCCCTCTACAAAGGAGATGTTGTTAAGCGTATACTCTCCAAGTGGGTATGATACAAAGTCCATGTTTGCCATGGGAGAAGGAGTTCTCACACCCTCAGCTCCAAGAGTTGCAGAGGTTGTTTCAGACTCAAGAGTAGCAGCCTTAAGTAGGATACCATCTTTCCAAGAGTGAGACTCTTCTACAGGAACAGTAGTATCACTATCTCGTCCACCATAAAGAACACCCTGTACTTTTACACCCTCTTTTGCTTCAAACCCTTCTCGGTCAAAGTTATCAAGATAGTCAAGTCTCATGGTGTATCGTGAGTTAGGGTGGGCAATACCAATCTCTTTTCCGTTGGCATCTTTCTTTCCTTCAGTCCAGCCCTCGCCAGAGTGGTTATCTCCAGATTTAGGGGTCTCAAGACCACTTCCTAACCAGTATGGGTTATTGTCGGGTCCTCGAAGAACGTTAGAGAAGATAAGCTCCTGTGGTTTATTAAGGTTTTCAAAAATTACTGGATCGTCTTTTTCGTTAACATCTTTAATAATACCAAAGATTCCCTGCTCTACGTTTACCGCTCGGAACTCTCCATTGATGTTTCGGAAGTAAGCAATGTCGTCTCCAACAATTTGCTCACCTGGAATCATAGCTGTAGAGGTTTTTCCACAGGCTGAAGGATATGCACCAGCAAAGTAGGTTTTTCTATTTTTATCGTTATCAAGACAAGCCATTAAGAACATGTGCTCACAGAGCCAACCCTCTTGACCAGCTTTGTTAATAGCAAGTCGCATAGAGTGCTTTTTAAGACCAACAGAGTTTCCTGCATACTGTGCATTCATAGAGTATACAATGTTGTTCTGAGTATCCATGTAGATTCGTCGTTTATCTAGGTTTACTACACAACCTCGGTCATCAACTTTACCAGCTGAGTGGATAAATCGGAAGAAATCACCCTTCTCTCCATCTTTCATGTTAAGGAAGTGATTATACGCGGGTCGGTATAAAATACTCTCTGAGTGAATTACATACCAAGAGTCAGAAAACTGAACACAAGGAATAGTAAAAGGAGAGTCCGCAGGACCTTCACAGAAGAATTTTACAATTGCATCTTTTCCTTCCATGTTGTTCTTTGCAATATCCATAATCTCTTTATGACCTTCATCATAAGGCACAGAGTTAAGGGAAGCCATTTTCTTAAGGTTCTCTGGGTATACTAAGTATTTAGTATTTGCCTTATCTCGGGCTTGATCATTATAACCATCCCAGTGAATTGTTTGGTTATCCTTTGATAGTTTGTGCTCCTCTCCCTTCTCAAGAGACATCTGTCGAACATACGCTGCATCCTCAGGACTATCATCACATACGTAGATAGTAGCTGGGTTACAGTGTTCTGCGAAGGATCCGATAAACTCTTCAACCTTAGGGTTCTTGAGCGCCGCAATTTTCGCAAAGCTTTCTGCACTCATCTTGTCTTGCAAAAGTTTTTCATATTTTGGTTCCATATTTACTCCTGTTTATTATATATCAATGTTCTCTTTCTCTTATAGGGAAAAGAGAGCAACACAAATATAATACCACACTCCAATTGATCTATCAACAAGAAATTGTTCATTTTTTCACCTTTTTGGAAATATAGAGGAATATTTAAAAAGAGACTCTCCTTTAAAGAGGTCATAAAAAATGGGATCGCCCAAGGAGAGTGGGAGATCCCATTAAAGGAGGAGCAAAACCCAACCGGGCACTTTGCGGCATATAAAGCGATTATATCACTGGTACATGGCCTCCAGAAAACTCAAAAAATACAGAATAAGGCCGATGATATAATTCCTGATTTCATAATACTATCCCTTGTAAAAATTGTCAACGTATTTTTTGCAAGGATTTGGGGAATTTACAATAAATTACATTTTATCTAAGAATAATAGAAGGTAACTTATATGTTATGTTTCCATTCAAATAAAAATAGACCGTAGATGAGCAATTTCTCTATGGCTTATGCAAAATCCCTTAGGTATACGAGATCATTCCGTTTTGCCTCTACCTCATCAATATGTTCAAGTAAAATAGCGGTAGAATCCCACTTACCAAGAACCAAAGCACTCCTGTAAGTTTCAGACATATCTACATGATAAGTTCTACTCCCTAGGGTAAGTTCTTTGTTCTCCAAGTTCAGTGTTACCTCTGCAGAGGGGGTCTCCTCAAGAGTGCTCATAACCTCATCAATCTGATCAGAGGAGAGTACCGCAGTAGGGATTCCTAGGGAGGTACAGTTTCCTGCAAAGATCTCTGCAAAGGACTCCGCAATAATACAGGAGATACCCCATCTCATGAGAGACTGAGGAGCGTGTTCGCGAGAAGATCCACAACCGAAGTTCTTATTCCCAAAAAGTATAGAGGCCCCTTGATGTACTGGGTTATCAAAGGGGTGCACCTCTCCCCTACTTTTCATATCTTCCCGTTGATCTCCAAAGGCAAACTCTCCAAGACCGTCAAAGGATACAACTTTCATATATCGAGCAGGTATAATCTGATCCGTATCAACATCATTCCCACGAACAACTACGCCTCTACCTGCCACCTTTTTAACTGGATCGCCCTGTTTCATTACGCATCCTCCCCAAATGTTCGAATATCTGTCACCACACCCTCTATCGCTGCGGCAACAACCATGGCTGGACTCATAAGAATAGTTCGTCCTGTAGCAGAACCCTGCCGTCCCATAAAGTTTCTGTTAGAACTTGAAGCACAGATTTCTCGCCCTTTAAGTTTGTCATCATTCATTGCTAAGCACATAGAGCACCCAGCCTTTCTCCAGAGAAAACCGGCATCTTTAAAAATTCGATCTAATCCCTCAGCCTCTGCCTGTGCAGCAACTCGCTTACTTCCAGGAACCACAAGTGCTCGAACACCCTCTTTTACTTTATGGCCCTTTGCAACAGAAGCTGCCACCCGTAGATCACTTATTCGACCATTAGTGCAACTCCCAATAAAAGCAACATCAATAGGCTGACCAACAAGAGGTTGCCCTGGAGTAAAGCTTGTATATTCATACGCCTTTTCCGCAACCTCTCGGTCATCCTTTTTCATACTCTCTGGAAGAGGAAGTGATTGGGTAATCCCCACAGCTTGTCCTGGGGTAATTCCCCATGTTACCATAGGCTCAATAGTTGTAGCATCTAATTCATACCAGTCATCGTACTCCGCATCAGATGGGCTGGCAAGAGAACTCCAGTAAGCAACGGCTCTATCAAAGGCCTCTCCCTTTGGGGCGTATGGTTTCCCTTTTAAGTAATTAAAGGTTGTTTGGTCTGGATTTATGTACCCAACCCGTGCACCACCCTCAATACTCATATTACAGATTGTCATTCTCTCTTCCATAGAGAGATTCATAATGGTATCACCATTAAATTCATAGGCGTACCCAATTCCACCATTAACCCCAAGGTCTGCAATAATACGTAAAATAATATCCTTTGCAGTTACTCCTGTAGGAAGGGTTCCTGTAACATTAATTCGTCGAACCTTAGGACGGGTCATTGCAAGTGTTTGGGTTGCTAGGACATCTCGAATTTGAGAGGTTCCAATCCCAAAGGCTATTGCCCCAAATGCTCCATGAGTAGCGGTGTGGCTATCTCCACACACAATAGTCATACCTGGCTGAGTAAGTCCCTGCTCGGGACCTACAATATGAACAACCCCCTGATCTGGAGTATCTAGTCCGAAAAAGGTAATCCCATGATCTTTACAGTTCTTCTCAATCGCAGACATCATTGTCTCTGCTAAAGGATCACGAAGCGGACGAGACTGCTCATCGGTAGGAACTATGTGGTCTACCGTAGCAAAAACACGATCTGGATATTTTACTGAAATATTTCGTTCCCGTAACATATCAAAGGCTTGGGGTGAGGTAACTTCATGAATTAAGTGAAGCCCAATAAATAGCTGATCTTGCCCAGAGTCCAGGGTGCAAACTTTGTGCTGATCCCAAAGAGTATTAAAAAGATTTTTTTTCAAAACACTCACTCCTTTTCTACGGTGGATTGGACTATTCTACTTAAATTTTTCTTTTTGTCTAGGTTGAGGAAATCACCCAGAAGAAGTAACGCTATACTCAAAGTGGCCTATAAAACCAACAGATAACCAAAGCATATACAATTATTGTTGCGGTCTGGTGCATTGCCCCTATTAAGAGAAAAACAAAAAGATTTTCTCCATAATACGGTGTCAAATAGAGCTTTTATAAATTGAACATCTACCCGTTTATTGGATACACTTTTAAAAATCGCGAAGGAGCACTATATGCAAAGAGGATTCCTTGTATTAGACGATGGCACCCTATACACAGGGTGGACTTTTGGAGGTGTTGCTCAAACCCCTCTTAGAGAAACCAATGAACAGACAAATCTTTCTCATAGATCTATCCCAAGGGGTTTCTGTGTAGGAATGGGTGAACTGGTATTTAACACAGGAATGACTGGCTACCAAGAGATTATCACCGATCCCTCATACAGTGGACAGCTAGTACTTATGACATCTCCCCACATTGGGAACTACGGTGTTGATAAAGAGTGGGCGGAAAGTAACCCTGCAACAGGAGCCTTAGGACTTATCTGCAGAGAGTACTACACCGGCACACTCCCTGAGGGTCGTGAGTCACTGGACTCCTATATGAAGGAGCTAGGGATACCGGGAATCCATGGAATAGATACCCGCTCTCTCACCCTTCACCTGAGAGAGAAGGGAAGCCAAAATGGACTGATCTGCCAGATGGAAGGAGACATTCCAACAGAGAAGGAAGTACAAGAGGCATTACAGATTCTTGCCACATGCCCATCTATGGAGGGGTGCTCCCTTATTGATGAGGTTGGGGTAACTACTATGGTAGAGAGATCTGAAAGTGAAGCTCCGAGAATTGCGGTTGTTGACTGTGGAATTAAGGAGAACATTGTTAGGGAGTTTATCGCTCGTGGGGCAAACCCAATCCTCTTCCCCTCAACCGTTACATGGAAGGATATACAGGAAGCCAATGTGGTGGGAGTATTTCTCTCAAATGGTCCAGGAGACCCTGGAGTACTTACCGATTTAGTTGATCTTGCAAAACAAGCTATAGCCTCGGGGGTTCCCCTAACGGGAATCTGTTTAGGACATCAGATTATTGCACAAGCTCTGGGAGCAAAAACTTTTAAAATGAAGTTTGGTCACCACGGGTGCAACCACCCTGTACGAGATGAATCAACGGGAAAGGTTTTTGTGACATCCCAAAATCACGGATTTGCGGTTGCTCCAGAAACCCTCCCCCAAGGAGTGGACGTATGGTTCACCAATGCAAATGACAACTCTATTGAGGGAATCAAAGATAGTTCCAGACCGGTCTGTTCGGTTCAGTTCCACCCAGAGGCTGCCCCAGGGCCACATGATGCCTCATGGATTTTTGATACATTTTTACACTGCATGAAGGGAGAAGCGTAATGGGAGCAAGACGAGATATTCAAACAATTCTTATTATAGGGAGTGGACCCATTGTTATTGGACAGGCTTGTGAGTTTGACTACTCTGGAGTACAGGCAGTTCGAGCATTAAAAGAGGAGGGTTATAAGGTTATCTTAGTAAACCCAAATCCAGCTACCGTAATGACTACACCGGGTATTGCAGATGAGATTTACATGGAACCTCTTACGGTAGAGCATACAGAACGAATTATTCAAAGAGAGCGACCCGATGCGATTCTCTCAACTATGGGAGGACAAACCGCCCTTAACCTAACCTTAGATCTTCATGCAGCGGGAGTTCTTGATCGATACGGTGTAGAGATCATTGGTGCTCATATTGAGTCCATAGAGCTTGCTGAAGACAGGGGTAAATTTAAAGAGGTTGTAGAACGAGTTGGATTAGATTCACCTAAATCCGTTACCTTTACTACCCAAGAGGAGGCAGTTGCCTTTAGTGAGGACGCTGGGTTTCCTGTAGTTATACGGCCAAGCTTTACCCTTGGGGGAAAGGGTGGAAGTATAGCATATAACCTTGAGGAGCTAAAGAAGAATGCAAACCAAGCACTACGAGAAAGCCCTAACCACCAAGCGCTTGCTGAGGAATCTTTGATTGGGTGGAAAGAGTTTGAGATGGAGGTTATGAGAGACCGAAAGGATAACGCCATTGTTGTCTGCTCTATAGAAAACATAGACCCCATGGGAGTTCACACGGGAGACAGTATTACCATTGCTCCCATTCAGACCCTTAGCGATAGAGAGTACCAACGAATGAGAACAGGATCTATCGATATTCTTAGGGAGGTTGGAGTAGACTGCGGAGGAAGTAACGTACAGTTTGCCATGGATCCAAAGACAGGCCGAATGATTGTTATTGAGATGAACCCAAGGGTATCAAGATCATCTGCCCTTGCAAGTAAAGCTACAGGGTTCCCTATTGCACGGTGTTCTGCAAAACTTGCCGTAGGGTACACACTCGATGAAGTTATCAACGAGATTACCGGTATGAGTACCTCCTGTTTTGAGCCAGCCTTAGATTACACTGCCGTAAAGGTTCCTCGATTTGAGCTTGAAAAATTTCCCTTTGGATACAGTGCCCTTGGGACACAGATGAAAAGTGTGGGAGAGGCTCTAGCCCTAGGACGAACTGCCATTGAGTCGATTAATAAGGCAATTCGAGCATCAGAAACTGGCAGAGAGGGGTTAGAACCTCTCGCAGAGAGTTATAGCCCCGAGGAGTGTGAAACCATATTACGCTCTGCCCACCCTCTTCGAATTTTTGCAATCTACCGAAAAATTGTAGAGGGACTACACCAAGGGGTTAGCAAAGAAGAGATTACAGAGAGCCTAAACAAAACAACAGGATACGACCACTGGTTTTTACACCAGTTCTACAGACTTGCTCTTTTGGAGGAAAGAGTTTCCAGGGAGTCTCTTACAAAAGAGCTTCTCCTAGAGGCAAAGGAGTTTGGACTTTCGGATAAGCGGATTGCCAGACTCCAAAATAGCACAGACCAAGAGATATCTCAGGCACGAGAGCAATTTGCAATTACCCCAACCTATCACTTAGTAGACACCTGTGCCGGAGAGTTTGCCGCAAAGACACCCTACTTCTACTCAACCTATGGAGAAACAGATGAAGGTGCACCTATTGGAGATAATGGGGTTATTATTATCTCCAGCGGACCCAACCGAATAGGTCAGGGGCTTGAGTTTGATACAAGCTGTACCCTAGCCTCCTTTGCATACCGACGGGAGGGACGAAAAACAATTCTGGTAAACTCAAATCCTGAAACCGTTTCTACAGACTTTAACACCTCTGACCGTCTGTATATTGAACCACTTACCTCAGAACACCTCCTCGGCATTATGGAGAAAGAGCAGTGTAAAAACGTGGTGGTGCAACTGGGAGGACAAACTCCTATATCCATGACACACGCCCTTCAAGAAGGGGGTGCCAATATTATAGGAACCTCGGTGGCATCAATTGATGCAGCTGAGGACAGAGAACTTTTCTCAAACCTGATAACATCCTTGGGATTACAACAGCCAAGAAACCTTATGGCAAACTCAAAAGAGGAGGCTCTTGAAGCAGCAAATGAGATCGGATATCCATTACTCTTACGACCATCATTTGTACTTGGAGGACGAAACATGACCATTGTGTACCACCAAGATGAGCTAGAAGAGTTTTTCAAAAACTACGGTGATGGACCAATCTTAGTTGACCAGTTCCTAGAGGACGCCTTTGAGTACGATGTGGACGCCCTGTGTGATGGAGAAAGTGTCTATATTGGTGGAATCATGCAACACATTGAGGCTGCGGGTATTCACTCGGGAGATTCAGCTGCGGTTTTCCCTCCTTATAAAGCGACCCAAGAGATGGTCAAACGTATAGAGCAAGCAACCGTAACCTTAGCACAGGCCCTAGAGGTACGAGGTTTTATCAATATTCAGTTTGCCAGTAAAGATGGAGAGCTATACATTATTGAAGCAAACCCACGGGCTTCAAGAACAATTCCTTTCTTAGTAAAAACCAGTGGAGTCAATCTTATTGATGTAGGTATTAAGTTATGGGAGGGTAAAAGCCTTAAATCCCAGGGACTTGTTACTGACACTATGGAAATAACCCTGCCAGAAGGATCTACCTCGGTGGGCTTTGGACAGGGAAACTGTATCTGCGGATGGGCGGTAAAAGAGGCGGTATTCTCCTTTGATCGATTTACCTCAATTGACCCTCTCTTAGGTCCAGAGATGAGATCTACCGGAGAGGCAATAGGAACAGGAGCAACCTTTGGAGAAGCCTTTGCAAAGGCCCAAGCAGGATCTAGCGTAAACCTCCCCACCAAGGGAAGAGCCTTTATCTCGGTAAATAAACGGGACAGAAGAGCAAGTATTCAGATTGCAAAGGATCTTAGGGATCTTGGATTTGAAATTGCAGCAACCACGGGAACCGCAAGAGATCTGTTTAACAACGGAGTACTCTGCGAAGTAATACCAAAGGTTCATGAGGGTCATCCCAACGTAGTTGATAGCATAGCTCACAACCGAATTGACCTGATTATCAATACGCCTATGGGAGAGTACGCCCAGAAGGGAGCTGATGACATACGAACAGAAGCTCTTATTCATGGAGTACCCTACACTACTACCATAAGTGCAGCATCCGCTGCGGTTGAAGCTATTAAGCAGCTACAAAAGGATAGTATTGAGGTACGGAGTATTCAGGCTCCCTACAACCCTGATTTGTAGGAGTGATACACTGACTATAGATCAGTATCAAATTAGCGGCAGGGTTCTTTTGAATCCTGCCGTTTTTTACTTTGTCTTGTGGGTCTCCTCTGTTGGCTGTTTCCCCTCTGAGAGGGGTCGGGTGCTCCGTGGGTTCCGTGTTGTTCC
>CAZBHR010000012.1:0-56871 GCA_964492025.1 uncultured Spirochaetia bacterium
TGATATAGGATTTTCCAAAGTCCCCTACTACGTAACCCTTAATGTATCGAACATATTGCACAAGAAAGGGATCATCTAATCCCATCTCGTCACGGAGTTGCTCCAGTTGCCCCTCGGTGGCCTGTTCCCCTAGTATCAGAGAAGCGGGGTCTCCAGGACTTAAGTAGAGAATTCCGTAGACAAGAAAACTCACCCCAATCAGTATTGGGATGAGTGTTAATAATCGTTTTAGAATATACTTACCCATGAAAAAATTAATCCTCAAAGTATACGCTATATAATGAAAAGTGTCCTGCAGGATGGGGCACAAAGCCCTTTACATTACTTCTCACTGCTTGAACTCGATTCATGTACCAGAGTGGTATATTAGGATAATCTGCCATAATGAGTTCTTGTGCTTCTTTGTAAATTGCAAGTCTTTTTTCGGGACTTGTCTCCTTTCGACCCTCTTCAAGAAGGGTATCAACCTTTTTGTTTGAGTAGAATGTTCGGTTTCCCGCAGCACCCCAGTTATCGGTGTGAAAAAGTGGTTGCAGTCCGTAGTCCGCATCACCAGTTACGGTGGTCCATCCAAGGATAAACACTTCATGGTCTCCCGCCGCAGTTCCGTCTAAGTATGCACCCCACTCCATCTGTTTAATGGTTGCAGTTATCCCTACCTCCGCCAGTTGAGCTTGAGCAACCGTAGCTGCCTGTACTCGAAGAGGGTTCTCATTTGTCCAAATAACAAAACTTAAGTTTTCGGCACCAGCCTCTTTCAGAAGAGCCTTTGCTTGCTCTGGGTCGTATCCATAAGGATCAATATCGGTCCAACCAAAAGCGAGGGGCGCAATTGGAGAGTTTGGCTCTTGTCCCATATTGTTAAGAATTGTTCTACTTTCAATCATTGGATTAACGTCAATAGCAAGGTTAATTGCCTTTCGAACTCGTACATCTTGGAACTTGGGAAGTTTCATGTTAAATCCCATATAAGCATAAGATAGATCCATGTACTCTACGGTATCAACATTTTTATTGCTACGTAAGGATGGAACATCAGATGGAGCAATATCATAGGCAATATCTACATCTCCACCTTCTAGTGCAAGCTTTCGTGCAGAGTTATCTGGGTAAGGCTTAAAGATAACTTCATCAACTTTAGTAATCCACTCTTCATTCCAATACTCTTCATTTCTTACAAGTCGAATTTCAGAACCTTGACTATAGCTTGCAAACTTAAAAGGAGCAGTTCCTACAGGAATATTTCCATCGTAGGTAGAGGCGTAGTTATCTCCCTGTTTCTCAACAGTTCCCTTATCTAGCATAGCCATAGTTGGGTGAGCCAAGTTGTTAAGGATAGGTGCGTAGGGGTACTCGAGCTCTATCTCAATAGTATATTCATCAACAGCTCTTATCTCTTTTACCGAAGCGAGGAGAAAGTTTACTTGGGTAGAATTCTTTCCTCTATTGAGAGAGAATACCGCATCCTCGGAGTCAAACTTCTCTCCATTGTGGAATACTACTCCTTCTTGAAGGGCGAAAGTCCATACAGTTCCTGTGCTATCAACATCCCATGACTTCGCAAGAAGTGGCTGAATATTGAGATTTTCATCTTGGTATATTAAGGCTTCATAAATGTTTTTCCTTACACGAGAAGATGGTTGGTCATTCTTACCGTGTGGATCAAATGAGGCAGGGTCCGCTCCAGATCCCACTCGGAGTATAACCTTATCTCCATCACTGCCACTGGAGCAGGAAGCCAATAAGACCAAAGCTACAAAGATAGCCAAAAATTTTTTCATGTGATTCCTCCTGAGAATTATTGTTGTTGCTTGCACTTTCTTGGTAGATTTACCAATAAAAGTATTGTACATAGTAACATAGATTTGAAATAGTAACAATGAATATACAGTGTTGTAGGTATTGTTTCTCCCTTTTTGTAATGGTGCATAGTAACTTTTTTGCAAGAAATATTTTATTTGACAGAGGGGTTTCCCTGTACTACAATTACTGATGAGTGGTTGCTCGTTTTGGATGGTTTCTCAACAGGGGAGGTTTTTGTGAAGTATACATTTCCAAATCATTTTATTTTTGGTGCTGCTACTGCATCGTATCAGATAGAAGGTGCGTGGGATGCTGATGGTAAGGGGCTCTCTATTTGGGATGAAATGTGTCGTAGAAAGGGTAAGATTAGAGATGGGCAAACGGGAAATATTGCCTGTGATCACTACCATCGTTATGTAGAAGACGTTGGTCTGATGCAACAGCTTGGACTTGATGCCTATAGATTTTCTTTATCTTGGCCTAGGATTCTACCAGAGGGTGTGGGTGAGATAAATCAGAAAGGTCTCGATTTCTACGACCGTCTAGTAGATTCCTTGCTAGAAACAGGTGTTACCCCATACACTACCCTCTTTCACTGGGATCTCCCCCTCTCTTTACAGAAAAAGTATGGAGGTTTTCAAAGTCGGCAGTGTAGTGATGATTTTGCTGAGTATGCAAAGGTAGTGGCAGAACGCTTAGGAGATAGAGTAAAGCATTGGATTACTACAAATGAGATTCAGATGCACGCCCTTATGGGCTACTTTCTTGGTATTCATGCTCCAGGGAAACACAAGCCTTGGAAGTACTTTTCTGTTATTCATAATCAATTACTGGCTCATGGGAAGGCTACACAGGTTATTAAAAGTATTTGGGCTGATGCCAAAGTTGGGTCTGCCCAGTGTATTGCTCCTGTGTATCCAATGAAAGATACTGCCAAAGATAGACACGCTGCTTACATGGCGTCACAATTTTTCTCTGGAGTTACCATAGATCCTATTCTGAAAGGAGAGTACCCTAAGGAGCTTATGAAAAAACTTAGATGGTTCTTTCCAAAAATACAATCTGGAGATATGGATATTATCTCTACCTCTACAGATTTTTTTGGAATCAACAACTATCATAGAGAGAAGGCTATGTATAAATGGTATATTCCTATACTTAAAGCGTGGTTGTTAGATGAAGGTTCTGGGCGTGGTGAGTTTGTAGAAAATGGGATTGAGCATACTACCATGGGGTGGGAAGTTTTCCCCGACAGTCTCTATGAGGCAATTATGATGGTAAAGAATGCTAACCCCTCTATGCCTATATATGTGACAGAAAATGGTGCTGCATATACTGATGAAGTTACGGATAATAGTGTCCATGATCAAAAAAGAATTCGGTATATAGAGCGATATCTGCATGCCGTACATAGGGCTTGTGACGATGGAGCCGATGTTCGAGGATACTTTTGCTGGACCCTTATGGATAATTTTGAGTGGGCCGAGGGGTTTCATCAGAGGTTTGGACTAATCCATGTGGATCAAAATACTCAAGAACGAATTATTAAGGATAGTGGATACTGGTATAGAGATATGATAAGTAGGCATCGTGGAGAGTCATCCTCTATGTCCATAAGAGACTAGGAGGTGGTGTATGAAAATTAAACTGAGTAATAAGAGTGGATACTCCTTTAAGGAGAAGTTTTTTATCGCCTTTGCCCCCAGTGGTGGGGGGATAATCAGTATTATTGTTGGAAGCTCCTTTATGAAGTTTTATACTGATTTTATTGGATTGAGTCCCGTGACTTACGCATTAGTCTTTACTATTTTTAGTATTTGGAATGCTATTAATGATCCTCTTATTGGGTATTGGGCTGACCGAAGGCCCTTTGTAGCGGGGAAAGGAAAGTATATTCCCCTTTTACGATGGTCAATCCCTGTAATAGCATTTTCTACTATTGCCATGCTGTACGCCTCTCCTTCGTGGTCACAAACAGTTATTGCAGTGTACCTGCTACTAGGTCTTATGATATATGAAGCGGGGCAAACCCTTTTTGGCATTAGTTTTAGAGCCTTTCATATTAATGCTTTTTTATCCATGGATGAGAGAACAGAAGTTCAGGTAATTCAGAAATATGTAAACATGGTTCCTGCTTTTCTAGGAGGGTTACTTCCTGCGTGGTTTATGACCGGATCCTTTTCTCTGCGAACAGTATCTATTATTTATACAGCTGGAATTCTTTTGGGCTCCTTACTTACCCTATTTTGTGTGCGATTCATGAAAGAGCGACCAGAATTTTATGCTCATATGGAAGTTGCTGATGGTATAAAATCATTTTTCTCTCTGATGTTGGAGCTTTTTAAGAACCGTGCATTTCTTGTATTTGTGATCTCTCTTTTTCTTATTCAAGGAGTAACGGGAAGTTATTTTAATGCGTACCTATATTATATGGATAATGTTCTGGAGGTTTCTGGCATATGGAGTGTTATTCCTGATGTAGCCACAGGAATTGTCCAGATTATTCTTTATCCTTTTATTGTTATTGCCGTAGCAAAATGGGGCTCCAGAGATACCCTTTCAGTGGGTCTTATTATAGCAGTTTTGGGACATGCAATGCTTACTTTTATTAATTCATACTGGATGGCCGTTGCGGCTTATGCAATTATGTTTGTGGGGTACGCCACACAGTTTGCTACCAGTGGACCTCTAGAAGGAATTTTGATAGACCATATTGAAAAGGTTTCTGGAAAACGACAACCAGGAGTTGTCCGTGGGATTATGGCTGTACTTATGGTTCCTGCAGGAACGGTGCAGGTGATGATTTTCTCTACATTGCTTACTATTTCCGGGTATGATGGTTCGGTAAAATCACAGGCTCCAGAGGTTGTATCCGCTATTAAGATTGGCACAGGAATTATACCTGCTGCTTTTTTAGTGATAGGGATTCTTCTATTACGGCTCTTTCCTATTGGGAAGAAAGAGGAGGTAGCGATTGAAGCGTATGTTGAGGAAAAACACCGGGCAAATAGAGAATAGAAGTGTATAGATACAACAAAGGGGCTAGCATACTGCTAAGCCCCTTTGTTGTACAAATGTACCCTACCCTAGTCGTTTGATAAGTTCTGCCACACCCTCTACAAGAGCTGGGTGCTCTTGTTCTAATACCCGCTTTTGAAGAGTTTCTGGAGTGTCATTTGGAAGTACTGGCACCTCCTTTTGTAGCAGGATATCTCCTGTATCCACACCCTTATTTACCAGATGTACCGTACAGCCAGAGGTTTTTTCTCCCGCCTCTAGCACCGCTTTGTGTACGTGCATCCCATACATTCCTTCTCCCCCAAACTTTGGGAGCAGAGATGGATGTATGTTTATAATCCTACCGCTCCACTGCTCTACAAATGGGGCATCTAAAATAGAGAGAAACCCCGCAAGTACTATGCAGTCAACTTTGGAAGACTCTAGTAGTCTTGAAATAGTACTGCAAAGCTCTGCTTGCCACTGGGGACTCTTCTTTTTTAAGAAGTTACGGTCTATGAGGGTGTTAAAAATTCCATGATTATCAGCTCGCTCTAATGCGTAGCATCGACGATCTGCAATCATAATGGAAACGGTTGCTGGGAGTTTCCCTAATTCACAAGCGTTGATAACTGCTTGGGCGTTTGTTCCACCTCCCGATACAAGAATCCCTATGCGAAACATACACCTTCTCCAGAAATTGTTTTTCCTATTACGTGGGGATTTTCTCCCATGGTGCGTAAGAGTTCAAGGGTTTTTTCTTTTTCTTCTGGAGATACGACTACCACAAATCCAATACCCATATTAAAGGTTCCCCACATATCCTCTGGGTCGGCTCCTCTTCTTTTGAGTTCTTCAAAAATAGGAAGTGTTGGGTATGCCTTACGGTCCACCTCAATACCCACTCCCTTAGGCATGGTTCTTGGGAGGTTTTCAATGACTCCTCCTCCTGTAATATGTGCCATTCCCTTTATGTGAACCTCTTTCATAAGTGATAAAATAGGGTTTACATACAGCTTTGTTGGTTTCAGAAGCTCCTTATAAATAGGTTCTCCTGAAAAGTCATCTTCATAGTTAGGAATAAGTTTTCGTACAAGGGAGTACCCATTACTGTGTATTCCCGATGATTCAAGACCTATGCAGATGTCGCCCTCTTGTATTTCTGCGCCTGTAACAAGTTTTGACTTTTCCGCAACACCTACGCAGAATCCCGCCATATCGTAATCACCGGGTTTGTAGAATCCCGGCATCTCCGCGGTTTCTCCTCCTACTAGGGCTGTTCCTGTTTCTTCACAGGCCTTTGCAATCCCCTCTACAAGGGTTGCTGCCACATCGGATTCCAAAATACCACATGCTAAATAATCTAAAAAGAAGAGTGGTTTTGCTCCATGGCAGAGTATGTCGTTTGCGCACATTGCAAAACAGTCTATTCCCACGGTAGAGAACTCTTTGGTTGCAATGGCAACTTCAAGTTTTGTTCCTACCCCATCAGTTCCTGATACTAATATTGGTTCTTTATACCCCTCTAGTGCGTAGAGTGATGCAAAGCTTCCTAATCCTTGAAGTACCGAACTATTGTGGGTTCTCCCTACGGACTCTTTCATTCTTTCTACCGCACGGTAACCCTCTTCTTTATCTACTCCTGCATCCTTATACTTCATGGGAATCTCCTTCTTCGTGCTCTTTTTTCTGTCGTCGTTTATATGGGGATACAGGGTATGTTCCTGTAAGACACCCTATACAAAATCCAGAATCCTTACCCATAGCTTTGAGTAGTCCCTCTAAAGAGAGGTAGGTTAATGAGTCACAACCTATCAGTTTTCTGATCTCCTCAATTGATTTTTGGTTTGCAATAAGGCCATCTGCTTGGGGGGTATCAATACCAAAGTAGCAGGGGTTTGATATGGGAGGTGATACCACCCCAAAATGAACCTCCTTAGCTCCTGCGGCCCGTAGTTTATCTATTAATTTTTTACTGGTGTTTCCTCGTACAATGGAGTCATCAATAAGCATAATTGATTTACCCTCAATCTCATGTTTTAATACACTGAGTTTTGCATCAATCGCGCGCTCTCGCATCTCCTGAGATGGGTTAATAAAGGTTCTTCCTACATAACGGTTTTTCATAAATCCCATTTTATATGGAACTCCTGAAGCCTCTGCGTAGCCCATGGCACCTGGAACACCAGAGTCTGGAACTCCCACAACAATATCTGGTTTAATTCCACACTGGGCAAAAAGCTGTTTTCCCATGTTCTCTCGGCTAATATGTACGGAGATCTCATCAATAATGGAGTCTGGTCGAGCAAAATAGATGTACTCAAAAATACAGGTTGCCAGTTTTGTTCCTTGGTCTAACTCAAGAGAGGTAATACCATTTTCATCAAGCATTACTATCTCTCCTGGTTGTACATCACGAAGGAATGTAGCTCCTACCGCATCAAGGGCACAGGATTCTGAGGCTAAGAAAAGTGACTCTCCCCTTTTTCCAATACAGAGAGGACGAATACCGTAGGGGTCTCGGGCTCCAATGACTTTGCCCTGTACCAGTATAGCAAGAGCGTAGGAACCCTTTATGGCAGACATTGCATCAATAACAGCTTCCTCCACCCCCATCTCTGCACGACGGGCCATCATGTGGAGTACTACTTCTGAGTCACTGGTAGTTCGAAACATTGCCCCTCCATCCTCTAAGAGTCGTCGGATAGCCTCTCCATTTACCAGTGTACCATTATGGGCAATTGCGAGATCCCCCAGTTTACAATGACCTTGAAGTGGTTGTGCATTCACAATAGAACTTGATCCTGCGGTGGAGTATCTCACATGTCCAATTCCTGCATGACCCTTAAGCGCTTCAACATCTTCATCGCTAAAAGCTCCAGAGATAAGACCCATTTCCCGTTTTGTGGTAATCTTCTTGTCACCTTGGGTTGATATTCCTGCACTCTCTTGTCCTCTGTGCTGTAACGCTAGGAGACCAAGATACATAAGGCTTGAAGCCTCCTCACCTTTTGGACAGTACGCTCCAAAAATACCGCACTCCTCTTCTAATTTTCCTATATACATCTATGTTCTCCCCTACAGTGATACTCCGCCACCGTTTTCAGCAATATAAGTTTCCTTCATGTCTTTTCGGTATTGGGTCAATTTTTCCTGAATTTCTGGATATTTTATGGCTAACATTTGTACTGCTAGCATACCTGCATTATAAGCATTATTTATTCCTACGGTAGCTACGGGAATCTGCTTTGGCATCTGCACTATTGAGAATAGTGCATCCATTCCCCCAACCGCACCTACAAGAGGAACTCCAATAACTGGCTTTGTGGTTTTTGAAGCAACCACCCCAGGAAGGTGAGCTGCAAGCCCTGCTCCTGCAATAAATATTTCTGTTCCCTCTGCCTCTAGTCGCTCTAGAGTTGATTCAAGATGCTCTGGAACTCGGTGGGCAGACATAATGTTTGCCTCATAGGGAATATCAAATTCCTCTAAGCATCGAGCTGCCTTTGACATACCCTCTTTATCTGAGAGGCTTCCAAAAAATATCGCTACTTTCATACGGTACTCCTACAAAATAATAACTTATACATAGTTTAAAGAGGCTCTCTCCCAAAGTACACCTCTTGTTTTATAACTTTTCCAAAACTCCCCACCCCGCTGCACCATTTTTTTGTATGCAGTGAGGTGAGTCTCTTAGGGGGTTACAAAAAGTATTTCACCCCATTTGTAATAATAGGACTCTCTTCGGTTTCTGGAACATTAGAAAATGCACCCCTGTGGAACCTCTCAATATGCCCCATTTTACCAAGAATTTTTCCATCGGCCGATATGATTCCCTCTACCGCTCCCACAGATCCATTGGGGTTGTAGAGAGGATTCATGGAAGCTTCTCCTTTCTGGTTTACGTACTGCAATGCTACCTGCCCTTGATGGATAAGCTCCTCTAGTGCCTCTTGAGATGCAAAGAATCGACCCTCCCCATGGGATACTGGTGTGTTGTACCGTTTACCCTTGAGTCCGTAGAGCCAAGGAGAGTTTTCTGTAAGTACTTTGGTATCTAAAATTCTAGAGATATGCCTATGAACACTGTTATGTGTGAGTGTTGGAGCATCTGCCGCAGGTACTCCAATCTGTCCGTAAGGTAAAAGCCCTGACTTAAGGAGTGCCTGAAATCCATTACACACCCCAAGAATAAGACCATCTCTATCAAGAAGACGGTAGATTGCCTCTGCTACCCGAGGGTTTCGTAAGATATTGGCAATAAATTTACCCGATCCATCTGGCTCATCACCCGCACTGAAACCCCCTGGAAGCATAAGAATTTGACTTTGCTGAATATGCTGTACCAGCTCTCCAATGGAGTCAGTAATATCTTGGGATGATTGATTTCTTAAAATGGTACTGCTTGGATCAGCTCCCGCCCGTGCAAAGGCTGCAAGACTGTCATACTCACAGTTGGTTCCTGGGAATACAGGAATAATGACCCTTGGGGTACCGTGGGTAGGAGAGTAATTTCTTTTTTTTGTGGGTTGTTCAAGAACAATCTCTTTTGAGTCCCTATCATGGTAGTCTGGAAACACCGATTGAAGTGGTTTTTTCCATATTTCAATAAGCTCATCTACTGAGAGCTGTTCATCACCTAAGAGAATAACCTTTTCTGCTGTAGTTCTTCCTATAAGAGTAATTCCACTCTCTTCGGGGAGAGCCTCTTTTGTGGTAACAATAATTGATCCAGGAACCGCCTCAAGAACAGAAGTATCCCCCTCTATGGCTGCCCCAATTTTATTTCCCCTACTCATCTGAGCTATCCCTACAGGAACACCCTCCCCCTTTACTGAAAGAGCTGCAGTAATAATACTATTATGGGTTACCACCCAATTCCAGTTTTTTTCTAGCTGATCGTAATTGGGAAACCCCGATGGTTCTGGAGTGTGGTGTAGAAGGTAGATATACTCTCCTGGCTCCTTAAATTCAGGGCTTTTAACACGAGAAACCTCGGTGGTTGCCAGGCCAAAGGATATAAGGGTTGGTGGAATATGAAGGTTATGAAAGCTTCCTGACATACTGTCCTTTCCCCCAATAGCGGGAATACCGAGTCTTCTTTGAGCCTCGTATGCACCTAGGACTGCGGATGCGGGCAGTCCCCACCTTCGTGGAGAGTTTCCTAAGGAAGGAAAATACTCCTGAAGTGAGAGTCGAGTTTTTTTCCAGTCGGATCCCGCAGCTACAACTCTTCCTATAGATTCAATAACTGCATATTGTGCCCCTAGGTAAGGAGCTTTTGTTGAGAGCTTTGGATCAAATCCCGGTGCCATAACTGTGGCGGTAGAGCTTGTTGCTCCAGATGCTACAGGAACAAGGTGAACCGACGCCTCTGGTTCGGTGAGCTGGTACCTTCCCCCGTAAGGCATAAGTACGGTTCCTCCTCCAATAGAGGCGTCAAACTGCTCACTGAGTCCTCGTTGAGAACAGCTCTCTAATGAACCCAAACTTCGTTTGAGGTTCTCTCCTGGGGTGTATCCCTTCAGTGGAGATTCAAAGTAGGTTTCCTCTGGAGTTGGTACTTCAATCATAGTATCTCTTCGTACCCCATTGGTGTCGAGAAATGAGCGAGGAATATCTACAATGATGTTATGCTTCCAAGTCATTACAAGACGCCCAGAATCAGTAACCTCTGCAACCACTGTGCTTTCAAGGTTTTCTTGCTTGGAGAGTTTCATCCATGTGGAAACATCTTTAGGATCTACCACAATAGCCATTCTCTCCTGTGATTCTGATATTGCTAACTCCGTACCATTTAATCCTACATATTTTACTGGCACCTTATCAAGATTAATTTCAAGGGACTCTGCAATCTCTCCAATAGCAACACACACACCACCCGCACCAAAATCATTACACCGTTTTATAAGCATTGATGCTTCGGGGTTTCTGAAAAGTCTCTGGATTTTTCGCTCCTCTGGAGGATTTCCCTTCTGTACCTCTGCACCACAGGTTGCTAAGGACTCCTTAGTGTGACTTTTTGAGGAGCCAGTAGCACCACCACAGCCGTCACGACCTGTTTTTCCACCCACCAGAATAATAACATCTCCAGGAGCAGGTTGCTCTCTCCGTACTTGATCTTTTGGTACTGCCCCAACTACCGCACCCACTTCCATCCGTTTTGCTCGGTATCCAGGGTGGTAAATCTCCTTAACAAGAGAGGTGGCAAGCCCTATCTGGTTTCCATAGGAGCTGTACCCCTTTGCAGCGGTAGTGGTAATAGTTTTTTGAGGGAGCTTCCCATTAAGAGTGTCCTCGTAGGACTCCCGAGGGTCTCCAGATCCAGTAACTCGCATAGCTTGATACACATAGGCACGTCCAGAAAGGGGGTCACGAATAGCCCCACCAATACAGGTTGCAGCACCCCCAAAGGGTTCTATCTCTGTTGGGTGGTTGTGAGTCTCGTTCTTAAAGAGAATGTAATAGGGAATAACTCCATCATCTGTGGTAACTTCCACCTCAATAGTACAGGCGTTAATCTCGTCTGATACATCCCAGTCATCTAACTTGCCAGCAGCACGCATCTCTCGGGCTCCCATGGTGGCTAGATCCATAAGGGTTACGGGCTTAGCTTCTCGTCCAAGATTTTTTCGACTCTCCTTGTAACGGTTCCAGCTCTTCTCCATGGCATCACCAAGGGCGCCCTTAGGAAAACTTATAGAGCGAATCTCGGTTTCAAAAGTAGTGTGCCTACAGTGATCAGACCAGTAGGTATCAATTACACGAATCTCTGTTTCAAAGGGATTCCTGTTTAAAGAGTCTTTGAAAAATTTCTGGCAGAAGAGAAGATCCTCAAATGACATAGCAAACCCTTGAGAGCTGTACCACTCTTGGAGTTTCTCTCTATGCCAAGTAATAAATCCATCAATTTGTGGAATTCTCTCTGGTGTTGGGTGAGCAAGACGAAGTGAGTAGGAGGAAAGATCTTTTACCCTACTTTCAACGGGGTTAATAAGAAAGGATTGAATGGTAGAAATCTCTCTTTTTGAAAGAGTTCCATCTAACCTAATAACCTGACCACTCTTTACCTCTCCAGACCAATGAGGAAACATCAGTTGAATACACTGAGCCGCAGAGTCTGCACGTTGGTCAAACTGACCGGGAAGAGCCTCTCTAGCTATGGTGGTTCCTGTAGTTTCTGGGAGTGTTGAGTACACTCTGTCTACCTGTGGTTCGCTACAGATACCTTGGATAACCGCAGGTGCTTCCTTTGGGGTAAGCCCCGATATTTCATAAAAATTATACCAGTGAACCTGTGTTACAGAGGGTATTCCTAGGGTCTCTTGAATATCCCTATGAAGTTCTCTTGCCTCTCCATCGCATCCATCAATCTTTTCTACAAAGAATCGAATATCCTTAGTATCCATGTCTCCTCCCATTGGATTAGGACACATCCCCATAGGGTGCCTGAGAGGCAGAATAGAACCCACTGATCCTATCCGAGTGTCCATAGTACATCATCGTGGCTGATGTGTAGAGACTTCCTAACCGTGAATCGGAATTATATGAACTTTCTACTTTTAGACTATATCAGAAAGCAATATAGAGGGGCAAGAGATAAGAGGTTGTAAAATGGTCGGAACTTTCAACTCTGTTCTCCTCAAGAGACGTCATCCTTTGTGGTGCAACAGATAGGAACAGAGAGAAGGAGGATGGAATACTCACTATCTATCAGAGAATACTTGACCTACAGGAAGTTTTTCTCCCTACTACCGTACTTTATGAACTCCAATTAAAATATTGGTCATAGGATTATTTCAGATATTATTGTAACATGTTGTATTAGCTGTATCTATGTTACTTCCTTCAATCTCTCCTTTCATCCTATTATATTCAGAGTAAAAGAGGTTATTGGAATTTATTTTTTTGCTGTTTGAAGCACCACATATTGTTGTTGTATGACATTATGGAATGCCTCTGGGAGCTTATCCCAGATAAAAAGATCTACCCTAAAAGGTAAAAAACTGTTTTCAAAGGCATGGGCTAGAGCAAAAACATCAAGTTCCTGCTCTAAAGTTGCAAAGACTACTAGGTCAAGATCCGAAAACTTTGAGGCAGTTCCAGTCACTCTAGATCCGTACGCCCATACTTCTGTATGAGGCAGGTATATTGTTAATAGTTTTTGAATCTCTTGTAGATGAGACTCCTTAATATTTATATTTTGCATTGCCACTCTTTGGTGGTCCTTTGAGACTTTGACAACTGTTGGGTATGGTGATATCTACCCGATTACTACTCTTGGTAAAATATTAGCTGGGATTATTGGCGTTTTAGGAATCGGTGTTGTAGCCCTTCCCGCAGGAATAATCAGTTCTGGTTTTATAGAAGCGTTAAGTAATAAAAAACAGTCGGTGTCATGTTGTCCCCATTGTGGGAAAAATCTCCATAAAGATTGATACCCTGACAATAGTCCCCTACTCCACTAGCCTTTTTCGAAGATCCTCGGGCATCTCTGGGGTTGCGCCGTGGTGTCCCACCACAAAGTCTGCTAAGAGTGATCCTTTTTTTGCTGCACACTCTGGATCCTCTTCCTTAAGTATAGAAGCTAAGAATGCACCAGAAAAGCTGTCACCAGCTCCCACGGTATCTACCACATCAACTTTGCCAGCTGGAATCAGGGTTCCTTTTGTGTTCTCCTCATGAAATATGGTAGAACCTTTTGCTCCTTGGGTAAGAATCATCATCTCTACGGGGTAGTCCTCAAGAAGAAGTTGAAAAAAGAGTGGGATTTCAAGTTCCCGTCCAAAAAGAGCTCGAGACACCGTGGAAAGTTCTTCATCACTAATCTTTAATATGGTGGTATACTCCATGGTGGACTGAATAACCTCTTCACTATATCCGTTGGTACGTAGGTTCACATCAAAAAAGAGGTGTCTGTAGTTTCCTGCTCGGAATATTTGAGAAAAGAGCACTCGGTTATTCTCTGTTCTCTGGGCAAGGGTTCCGCAGCAGAGTAACTCCCAGGGGGTATCTAAAATCTCCTGAAACTCCTGATGATCTAGATCCATATAATCCCATGCGGAGTTTTCTGATATGTCGTAAGAGGGAATTCCTTTATGAAGGGTAACATGTACTGTTCCCGTAGGGTATGCAACTTCTGGAAGGTAGTCCATACGTACCTGCTGAGCTTCTAACATATTCCGTGCTCTTGTGCCTCTCTCGTCTGCTCCTAACCCACTAAGAACATAACTTTCAACTCCAAGTCGTGCTAGGTGAACTGCCACATTGAGGGTAGCCCCTCCAAGGTACTCCTCCTCTTGTATAATATCAAATAGGATCTCTCCCATGGCTAATGTTTTCATCATAACACCTCCTGCTTCTGGGACATTGTAGCACGGTTTTTTTAAAATTACACCTCTAAATAGAGATCTCCCGGTTGTATCCACCCAATCTTTCTCAGTATACGATACCCAATAATAGTAATAATTGCGGGGCCTACAAAGTGAAGTAAGATAATTCCACTCCACATTCGTAGAGGGTCACTTCCTGCCATTGCAGAGAGAGTGCCTAGCTGTCCAACCAGTCCACTGGTTCCCATCCCTGCCCCGATAGCGGTGTTTTGCATAGCAAAAAAGGTTGTGGCAAAGGGTCCTAGAATAGCGGCAGCAACGGTTGGAGGTATCCATATTTTCCAGTTTTTTACAATATTAGGAATCTGAATCATAGAGGTTCCCAACCCTTGGGCTATAGATCGACCTAGGTCGTTATCCTCATAACTTTGAACTGCAAAGCCAATCATCTGACAACAGCAACCTACCGTAGCGGCACCTGCCACAATACCGGGACCTCCTTCAAGAGCGCCCCAAAGCATAACACAGAGTGCTGCACTGGATATGGGGAGTGTAAGGGCTATACCCACAAGTACAGATACCACTATACCCATAGGAATAGGGCTTAGTGCGGTGGCTTCACTAATGATTGATCCAAAACCTGTCATAAAAGCACTTACAGGAGGTCCCGCAAGGGTTGCCATGAGGCTCCCTGTAATAATGGTTACCGCTGGGGTAATTAAAATATCAACCTTGGTCTCCTTTGACACAAGTTTACCAAACTCTGTTCCCACTACAGCTCCCAAGAAAGCTCCTACTGGTCCACCTGTGGCATTACCAATAAACCCTGCGGTGGTAATGGAGAAAATAACTAGAGGAGGAGCTTTCAGCCCGTAAGCCACGGCAATGGCAATACCCACTCCTGTCATGGAACGTGCAGCGGGCCATATGGTTTCTGCTAAATAGGTAATTCCTGTGTAGTTTCCAATTTGTTGCAAGATACTCCCAATAAGAAGAGTTCCAAAAAGACCAAGAGCCATAAATCCCATAGCATCAATTAAGTACCGTTTTACGGAGAACTCAATATCCTTCTTTTTGAGAAATCCCTTAATAGGGTGTACACTCTTCTGGTTTTTTGGCTGGTTTTGACTGCTCTTCTCTGGCCACCACTGGTGATCATAGATATGGCGCTTCTCCTCGTTTCGTAGGGTTTCATACGCCTCAATGAGAAGTTCAAACTGCTCTTGGTTCCCCTCTGATTCACTGTTTTTAGGGTGTAGCTCAAGTACTTTTTGCTGAAAAGCCTTGGAAATATCCTCTTGGGATGCCTCTTTTGTGACCCCTAATAGGGTGTAGTAGTCTAATTGTTCCATGGCGTATGATACGGAAAAAACAGCTCCCCTGCAATATTTTATTTTCTCAGCATGCTCTATTTTTTAGAAAAAGTATTCCATGGCACCAGTACCATACCTCTCTGCCACAAGATGCAACATGGATAAAAGATTATCTCATACCAACCAAAAAATGGAGGTTCTCTCGTACACTTTTTCTTGCAACCTCGTTAAAAAGGAACTATACTTAAAATATCCACAGAGGAGGAGTGTTTATGAGAGTTACAAGTTATGGAGCGGCACGAAGGGTTACGGGGTCTTGTCACCTTGCGGAAGGGAAAAATAACACCTTTCTTATTGATTGTGGTATGTATCAAGGTTCAAAAAGTGAAGTTCGTAAGAATTATGAACCCTTTCAGTTTGATCCCACCACAATTGACTTTATGATTGTTACCCATGCTCATATTGACCACTGTGGGCTTGTTCCTAAACTTGTAAGTCAGGGGTTTCACGGAGCTATTTACTGTTCCTCCCCTACTGCATCACTGCTTCCTATTATGCTTATGGATAGTGCTCACATACAAGAACAAGATACGATGCATGAAAATACGAGGCGTCAAAGGAAGGGTTTACCATCACGAGATCCTCTCTATACTCAGGAAGATGTAGAAAAAGTACTGCCCCTTATTACTCCTATTCCCTATAAAGCTGTGCAAGATCTTGGGGAAGACTCTTTTCTTCTTCACGATGCGGGGCATATTATTGGGTCATCAATTGTAGAGTATAAAGAGGGAGAGTACACCACTATTTTTTCTGGTGATATTGGTCAGTGGGATGCTCCCATTGTTGAAGACCCTACGCTCCTACAAACTGGAGACTATGTGTATATTGAGTCTACCTATGGAAACTCACTTCATGAAAGCCCTACTCCCAGAACTGAGGCCTTAGGAAAGGTTATTCAGGAAACCTACGATGCTGGAGGAAAGCTCTATATTCCCTGCTTTGCTCTTGAGAGAACTCAGGAGATTCTTTTTAGTATTAATAAGCTTATTCAGCAGGGAAAGTTTCCTGACCAAAAGGTGTATTTAGATAGCCCTCTAGCCATAAAGGCAACACAGGTGTTTCGTGATCATACGGAGGTGCATGATGAAGAGACACGAAGGTATGAAAAGCCCTTTGACTTTCCTCAACTTGTGTGCTCTATGACTGTAGAAGACTCTATATCACTTAATAAGCTCAAAGAGCCTGCTGTGATTATTGCGGGAAGTGGTATGTGTAATGCCGGGCGTATTCGACACCACTTAAAACATGGATTATGGGATCCTAAGAACACGCTTCTTTTTGTTGGGTATCAAGCTCATGGCACCTTGGGCCGTATTATTTTAGATGGCCATAAAATGGTAAAAATGATGGGGATTGAGGTTGCTGTTCGTTGTAGAGTAGATAGGCTAGAGAGTTTCTCTGCCCACGGAGACCGAGATGATTTAATACACTGGTTAGAGGGGTTTAACCCTAAGCCAAAAAAAGTGGTTCTTATTCATGGAGATTCTGATACACTTGAAGAGTTTCGACACACCTTGGAACGCAAAGGTTTTTTTGTTACAATAGCCGAAGATTCTGAACCACTGGAGCTCTATTGTGAAAATTCCTAGCTTCCTGTATCAGGGAGTGTTTGAAGAAACAAGACCTCTCGGAAAAATACGTATGTATATAGAAGAGGCTTACAAAAAGTACCGTACCCATAGTTTGCACTTACTTCCTGCTCATATTGCATTTTTTATTCTTTGGAGTGTTGTGCCTCTTATGCTCCTGTGGGATTTTGTACAACGTTTTTTTAGTCATATTGATTTTGATGTAGAACATATTTCTATGGTGTTTGTTGAGGAGTTTGTTGATACCGATCAAATGTCACAAAATATGACCTTGTCATGGCAAGGTATTGTGTTTTTCTGCCTTGTTATTTACTTCTCTTCACGAGCCTTTTACTCTATTATCCATGCAAGTAACTACATTTATGGCCTTCAGAAGGATAAAAACTTTATTAAGGTTCGTGCTAAGGGCGTTTTATTAAGTGTTTTCTTTATTCTAAGCTTTTTTATTACTATGCTTTTAACCGTATTTGGGCAAGGAATTATTAATATGATAGAGGAGCTTATTGGATCTAGGCAGTTTCTTACGGCTATTAAGGCGGTGCGATGGCCTGCGGCCTTTTTGATGATGGTTTTTGTGGTATTTGGAATTTATAATATAGCTCCATCAAAGAAGTTGTACTGGAAGGTTTCTATTCCCGGAACCCTATTTACCGTTGTCCTCTGGTCTGCGGTCTCTTGGGGATACTCTATATATTTACAATATTTTGCAAACTACACCCGTGTATATAGTAGTTTTTCCAACATTATCATTTTAATGATATGGATATATATGTTGAGTTATGTACTGGTTTTAGGACTGTTGATTAATGCGGTAGTGCTTGAGCGGTATGTTGACCCTTCAGGTGATACCTCTGTAAACAAAGAGGTACTAGAAGAGTATAGAATGGGACCTCCCTCTTGATACACACTATTAACAGAGTTCTCTCTTCTTGATATACTCACATCATGATACATATTGAAGAGAGAAGTGATACCCTAACGGTTGTTCGTACTAAAACAAAAGAGATTTACCTTGTGGGAACAGCCCACGTTTCAGAAGAGAGTGCAAAAGAGGTCTCCTCTGCTATAGACACCTTTCAACCAGATGCGGTATCGGTAGAGCTTGATAAAGGGCGGTATGATGCACTTACAAAAGGGCAAGACTGGAGTAAGCTTACTATAGGTAAGGTGTTAAAGTCTGGGAAAGGGCTCTTTATGTTGGCAAACCTTGCTCTCTCTTCATTTCAGAATAGTATAGGAGAGAATCTTTCCCCCCCTGGTTCAGAGATGAAGGTAGCCGTAGAGGAAGCGGAAAAACGAAATATCCCCTTTTTCTTTGCCGATAGAGAGGTTGCTATTACTCTGAAACGAGCTTGGGGGCTTTCATCTTTCTGGAATAAGCTAAAACTCATGTCTCTGTTGATTGGTTCAGTATTTTCTAAAGATGACCTTTCACCAGAGGATATTGAGGCTCTCAAAGAGCGAGGAGCTCTTGGAGGGATGATGGATGAGCTTGCAACAAACCTTCCTAAGGTGAAAGAGGTCCTTATTGATGAGAGGGATAGGTACTTGTCCCATAATATTTATCATACTCCTGGAAAAAAAATTGTTGCAGTCATTGGTGCCGCCCATGCTCCTGGAATTGTGGAGTGGATGAAAAAATTTGACCAAGAGGAAGAGGAGGGAAAGTCTCCTGATACACTTGAGCAGATAGAAGTAATTCCTCCTCCATCTAAGGTTGGAAAAATATTAAAATGGGCAGTTCCTCTAGCAGTTATCTCTATCATTGTGTATGGGTTCGCTTCTGCTGGTTGGGAGCAAGGGCTCTCAAGTTTCATAGCTTGGGTTATTGCAAATGGGGTATTTAGTGGTATAGGTGCAATTATTTCACTGGCACACCCTATTACTATTCTTGTTACTGTACTGGCAGCTCCCTTTACCTCACTCAACCCCACTATAGGAGTTGGTATTGTTTCTGGAATTGTTGAAGGTTGGTTGAGGAAACCACAGGTTGAAGATTTTGAAAATCTTAAGAGGGATACCCAATCAATACGTGGGTTTTATCGTAATCGATTTACCCACGCCTTGATTGTATTCTTTCTTACCTCTTTAGGGAGTGCCATAGGAACTATTGTTGCACTCCCCTATTTGCTTCGTATTTTTGGATAACCACAAGAGGGTTATGAGTCTACCAGGCGTATCCTAATCCTAAATCTAAGTATCCGTAGGATCCTGGTAAAATGTTATCCGAAGAGATCCCTAATCGGGTTCCCAGTCCTAGTCTGGTGAAGAACCCACCGGAGCTTAGGTACTCTATTCCGCCACCTACTCTAAGGTAGACTGCAAAACCAGAGGATGTATTTGTTTTGTACTTTGGTCCTTCCTGATCAGAAGGGTATGTTGATGGAGTAGAATACCCCTTAAACCCCAAAAGTAGATCAGCATAAGGGTTGATTTTTTTTGCCTCTCTCTGAGAAAAAGAGAAACCAAGAAGAGCAGCTCCTCCTGCAGCATCAAATGATGTTTCCTTAAAACCTAGGGCTCCACCGGTGAACCATATAGAGTTTTTGATTCGGTAGCTGTATCTAACTCCTGCTCCTCCTCCGTTGATAAATCCTGTTCCATCTACCGTAAAAAGGTGGTTCACCATATCCTCTGTATCTAAGGATTCTTCTGTTTGAGGGTTAGATGTTTCAGAAAGAGGTTCAACCTCCTCTGCAAATAGTGTTACAGCACCAAATAAAAGGATGGTGCAAAGTAATAATCGTTTCATGTTAATATCTCTCCTATCTATTGTTCATGATATCACATTTATCGTATTGGGTGCAATATATGGAGATGTCTATTATAAAAGCTTAGTCTGCTCTTTTGGCTACCAAGCGTAGCCAAAAGATGTGTTTAAAAAAGGAACTGGAATAAACGTTGTGGAACCATTATCATTTATAACCAACGGATACGCACCCAATCCTAGTCGGAGTAATAAGCCTTCTCTTGAAATAAATTCTACTCCCATTGTGAGTTTTGGTAGAGGAAAGTACATCCAGTGACTTTCTTCTTTCTCAGGGGAAACTTGGAAAACGTAGTTACTCAATAGGAGGTCTATATAAAACTCTGGTCCAGGTTTCTCTCGATGGGTAGTCATATTAATACCTATGGCAGCTCCTAGCAACTCTGACTCTGTTGAGACTATGGCTCCAACTCCTCCCATTACGGAGAAATATTTACTAAAGTGATACCGGTAAAGGAGAGAGACCTCCCCGAAAACAGGAAGAGACCCATCAACATACACCGCATGATTTATCGTAAAAGGCTCCTGTTGTTCAGGTATTGTTTTATACTGATTATTATATATCTGAATTTCTTCAGGGGAGAGTAATTCTTGAGCAAAAAGAACTGGAGCTATAAGAAGCCATAAACCTAAAAAAATATATGTTTTCATTTTCATTGTTCTACCACCTATATCCTAATCCCAATTGAATTCCCAAGTTTCCCCCAGAAAATTCTTCATGGAGAAATAGGTCTAGTACAGGGCCAATACGCAAGGTAAATCCCGAGCTTTGTACATATTCAAATCCAGGATAAAGTCTAATTATACCCATGATATGGGAGGGTTCAGGTCCATCTACTATCATGAAATCCATATACCCTACTCCAACAAGAACCTCTCCAAAAGCTGTCCATTCCTTAACTCTGGGGACTGAAAAGAGTACTCCCACAGATGCTGCTGCCATAAAATCAGGCCGAAAAAAAGAGATGTTTGTAGATATGTCCATATACTTCATAACACGATACTGATACCCAATACTTGCACCTACCTGAAGACCAATCTCACCGGTTACCATTATTGTGTGTTTAAGAACTTCCTTTTGAGGCAGTTCTTCTATCGTAGGTTGCTGAAATGTCTCCGCCATAAGTGATATTGGGAGAAGCAGAAAGCACAATACTATAGCTATTCTTTTCATAGAAACTCCTTTCCTATGCCAATGTATGAGAACATTATAACATATACTCTGTTATTCTCCTAAGTTTTTTAACAAAAATTCACATTGTACAATATATTGTTTCACTCTATGAGCGAGAAACGGTGCTTTTCCTAGACTCTGTTTGGCATATTTTGGAATCTGTTAAGCTGATACTGCTTTGGAGTCATTCCAAATTCTCGCTTAAATAGCTGAATAAAATATGATGGGTTTTCATATCCCAAGGTAAATGCCACCTCCGTAACTGATGTCGCCTTTAAGAGTTCTAAGGACTTTTCTAGTTTTTTGGTGTGAATATATTTCTGTGGTGATACATGGGTGTGCTTTTTAAAGGAGTGGGAAAAATTAGACTCACTCATATTAAGAGCAGCCGCAATATCATGGACTGTAAAGGTATCGTACAAATGGTTGTTAATCCAGCTTTTTGCATGTTCCATAGGAGATTGACACTGCTGCATAATAACAGAGGACGTCTGGTCCATTTCTAAGAGATCATAAATAAGTTTTTGGGCGTAGAGATCAATTAAAAAGGGATTTTCTTTTTTTTGCACCTGACTGTTTTGAATAAGAGATGCTACATCATTTTTAATATTTCTATGCAAGCTACTAATAAGAACCTCTCGAATTCTACAGTGGCTCTGCTCTGGGATAGATTTTGAACTCTTTTTTACCACAGATTGAATCAGGTCATCGTTCAGCTCAAATACCAGAGCTTGGGTAGGTTGGTCTATGGTCATCTCCACCTTTGAGTGGGGAGGCAGAAGAAGTGATTCCGAAGGGGAGTAGCTAAATACGTTGTTTTTTACGCTGATAGTTTTTTTCCCATTCAGTATGGTACAGAATCTTGAGTAACTATGTGTTTTATATACATCTGAAAAGTTTTGCGGGAGGTCATAGTAAAGAATCTTTACAAAGTCCGTCTCAAATCCGTGGAGTTTCTCTAATTCGTAATTAAATGAATGCAACATATGCCCTCCCCACACTTTTATTGTGAAAAAAATATCAATAATATTCAAAAATGTTATGTTTTTTCAAAATCCAGTGAGTTTTTATTCTAGCTTTGTTGTATCTTTTGATCAATTCACAATTAGTGAAAAAATGCATGAAAGTGAAAAAAAGTGATTTTAAGGGATGTAAGAAGAAGGGTATATAATGGGTATGAATAAAATTATTCGAAGAAAACAGTGGAATGAGGTGGTATTCTCTTTAGATGTAGAGGCTCCTCATGTGGCTATTAATGCACAGCCTGGTCAGTTTGTGATTGTGATTATTGAGGAAGATGGAGAGCGAGTACCTCTTACCATTGCCGATATAAACAGAGAGGAAAAAACAATTACCCTTGTGGTACAAGCGGTGGGGTACTCAACTAAGAAACTATCACAGTGTAAAGAGGGCGATACTATTCCTCATATTTTAGGACCCCTAGGGGAGCCTGCACCTCTTGCAGGGTATAACAAGGTACTTGTTGTTGGAGGAGGTGTTGGTATTGCTCCTCTATATCCACAGGCGGTACTCCTCAAAGAGCAGGGTGCTTATGTTCATAGTGTTCTTGGAGGACGTAGCGAAGAGTTTATCATTTTTAGAGAGTCCTTTGAGAGGGTGAGTGATACCGTTTCTTATGCAACAAATGATGGTACCCTGGGTACCCAAGGATTTGTTACAGACCTTATTAAGGAGGTACTGGATAGTGATACAACCTACGACTTAATTATCGCTATTGGGCCTCTTGTTATGATGAAGGCGGTGTGCGATCTTACCAGAGGGTACGGTATAAAAACACAGGTAAGTCTAAATCCCATAATGGTTGATGGAACTGGTATGTGTGGAGGCTGCCGTGTCACGGTAGGTGGAAAAACACGATTTGCCTGTGTGCATGGTCCAGATTTTGATGGTCACCTTGTAGATTTTGACGAGGCTATTATGCGTCAGTCCATGTACAAGAAAGAAGAGAACCATCAGTGTAGATTAGAGGTAGTGTAACATGAGTATATTAACAAAAACGCCTATTCATGAGTTAGACCCATTGGTGCGTAATAAAAGTTTTGATGAAGTGGTAACTGGTTATACCTTAGAGGAGGCTATAAAAGAGGCAAACCGTTGCCTTGAGTGTAAGCACGCTCCTTGTACAAAAGGGTGTCCCGTAAATGTTTGTATCCCAGAATTTATTCATGAAGTAAAAGAGGGCAATATACAGAAAGCATACGATATTTTGGTATCAGAGAATAGCCTTCCCGCAATTTGTGGTCGGGTTTGTCCTCAGGAAACACAGTGCGAAGGTAGATGTGTTCGAGGTATAAAAGGAGAGCCAGTTGGCATTGGTCGTCTTGAACGGTTTGTTGCAGATACTATTGAGAGTAAGCAAAAGGGTTTTCAGGGAAGTAAAAAATCTCCCCTCCCCCACAAAACTGCGGTTATTGGATCTGGTCCCGCGGGACTTACCTGCGCTGTTGAGCTTGCCCAAGCTGGTATGCAGGTAACCCTGTATGAAGCACTACATACTATTGGTGGAGTACTCACCTACGGTATCCCTGAATTTCGGCTTCCAAAGCGATTGATAGAAAAGGAGCGAGAGAAATTAGTACAGCTTGGTGTAGAAATAAAAACAGATACTCTTATTGGACGATCCTATACAATTGATCAACTACAAGAGATGGGGTATGACGCAGTATTTATTGGGAGTGGAGCTGGTCTTCCTCGTTTCATGAATATTCCAGGGGAGAGTCTTAACGGAGTATACTCTGCTAATGAGTATCTCACACGAGTGAACCTAATGAAAGCCTATGAACACAATGCAAGAACTCCTATTAAGAAGAGTGGAAACGTTGTAGTTGTGGGAGGTGGTAATGTGGCTATGGATGCTGCAAGAACTGCAAAAAGACTTGGTGCCAAAGTGGTAAGTGTTGTGTATCGACGATCTATGGAAGAGCTCCCCGCAAGGGCCGAAGAGATTCACCATGCACAGGAAGAGGATATTCTTTTTAATACCTTATGGAATCCTGTAGAAATTATTGGTGATGGGGTGAACGTAACTGGAATAAAGTGTCAAAAAATGGTGCTTGGAGAAGCTGACGATTCAGGTCGTCGTAGACCAGTTCCTGTTGAAAATGAGTATAAAGAGATTGCCTGTGATACGGTGATTATCGCAATAGGGCAAACCCCTAACCCTCTTATTAAAATGTCAACACCCCGTATTGAGACCTACGATTTTGGGGGAATAAAAGTAAATGAAGAGACTATGGAAACAAATATACCTTATATGTATGCCGGTGGCGACGCGGTTACCGGTGCAGCTACAGTCATAAAAGCTATGGGTGCTGGTAAGGTAGCAGCAAAAGAGATATTAAAGCAGTTTGCGTAAAGCACTGTATTCAGGAGGATAATAGTATGAGTTTAAATTGGTTTAGAGTTCCAAAGGACATTGTTTTTGGTGAGAATGCACTTGAGTATCTATCAACTTTAGAAGGGAAAAAAGCAACCCTTGTTACCGGTGGTAGTTCTATGAAGCGTTTTGGCTTTTTAGATGAAGCTCAAAAGCAGTTAGAGAAAGCTGGTATGGAGGTTTCTATTGTAGATGGTGTTGAGCCAAACCCTTCTATTGAAACAGTGATTCGTGGTGGTCAAGAAATGGCAAAATTTGAACCTGATTGGATTGTTGCCATTGGTGGTGGTTCTGCCCTAGATGCTGCAAAAATCATGTGGGTGTACTATGAATACCCTGAGACAAAGTTTGAAGATTTAGTACAAATGAAGTTTCCAAAGCTTCATAAAAAAGCTGGATTTGTTGCCATTCCATCAACCAGTGGAACTGCCTCTGAGATAACAGCATTCTCCGTAATTACCGATACGGCAAATCATATTAAATATCCTCTTGTATCCTATGAGATGACACCGGATATTGCTTTGTTGGACGCCAATATTCCCGCAAAAATGCCTCCACACATTACGGCAAATACGGGAATGGACGTTATGGCTCATGCTGTTGAAGCGTATGTTTCATCTTCTGCCACAAGTTATACAGATCCCTTAGCATACGAGGCTATTCGTCTTGTATTTGAACAGCTTCCTGTAGCTTATAAAGATGGTGGGAATATTAAAGCACGTGAAGATATGCATAACGCCTCAGCCTTAGCAGGAATGGCATTTACCAACGCATCACTTGGATTAGTTCACAGTTTAGCTCATAAAATTGGTGGTGAATTTGGTATTACCCATGGGTTAGCAAACGCCATACTCATGCCATATATTGTAGATTATAACCGAAAGGGAACCGATAAAGTTGAGAAACTGGAAGACCTTCTACGGATTGATAACCTCACAGCGGCTCTGCAGGAGTTAAATAAGCAAGTAGGTATTCCTCTCACCTTGCAGGAGGTTACTGAGGTTGAAATTACAGAAGAGAAGTTCCTAGCGGTTCTTGATAGAATGAGTAAAAATGCCTTTGGAGATCCTTGTACCTTAACAAATCCAAGATCCTCATCTGCAGAGGATGTTCGTAAGATATACGAGTGTGCCTTTTACGGAAAATCCGCGTTGACCATTTAAGGAGTCTCAGAGGAGAGGTATCCTTTAAGATCCTCAATCCTTATAGTACCTATATACGGGCTGTTACAAGAGTAATTTTGTGACAGCCTTTTTTATCCCTATCCTTATCTTGTGAGGAAAAAATCATGCCCTAGTGAGAGGGCTCACCCTGCGCAAACTCCCCTATTTTGCTGAAATCCTAATCTCTTTCCCCATGAGTGAGTACTCATAGGGAAAAAAAGCGTAAATAAAGAGGAAAAACAAAAAATAATTGTTTATTTTTAGAAAACAGTATGCTATTATTAGTTAGTAAGTTGAATGAACTATTAAACTAAATAGAAATACTGGAGGTTCTTTAATGATAGAACTATATGCACCAATGAGTGGTAGAATTATTCCGATAGAGCAGATCCCTGATCCTGTTTTTGCTGAGAAAATGATGGGTGATGGTATGGGTATTGATCCATCTGGAGAGGTGGTACTTTCCCCTGTAGATGGGGAGGTTACTCTTGTAGCAAAAACAAAACATGCAATAAGCTTAACAACCGCCGAGGGGTTGGAAATTTTAATCCATGTTGGAGTAGAGACGGTGGCTCTTAACGGCCAAGGATTTAATCCTCTTGTTACAGAGGGGCAGAAGGTGACTAAAGGTACTCCCCTTTTAGAGTTTGACTCTATAGACTTGGTAATGGGAGGAGCCACAAGTCTTATTTCTGCAATTCTTGTTACCAATTCTGATCAATGGACTATTGTGAGTAGAGTTTCCGAAAATACCGTGGAAGCTGGAGAGCATGTACTGTATGCGGTACAGTCTGAGGGTGAAGAGACAAACACAGAAAGCTCTGAGGGTGGAGAGCTTGTATGTAGAGAGGTTCTCGTACGAAACCCTCACGGTCTTCATGCAAGGCCTGCGGCTCAACTGGCAAATGCGGCAAAGCAGTTTACCTCAAAATTAGAGGTGTGTTTCAATGGAAAACGAGGAAATCTTAAAAGTACCGTTTCTATGATGGGTGTAGATATTGGACCAAATTCACGGATTACTATATCTGGAGAGGGTCCAGATAGCAAGGTTGCAGTAGATACCTTAGTTGCTCTTGTAGAGTCAGGATTAGGAGAGGAGCTGCTTCCAGAGGGTGAAGCTCCTGTAATGGGTGATCATCAAGCAGCTTCCAGTGGAAAGAATCACTGCTGTGTTGAACCTATTACTCCAAACAAAACTACTACCCTACGAGGAGTATCCGCTTCTCAGGGTTTTGCAGTAGGGGTAAGTTATCTCTTTGAAAAAAAGGAGATTTCTATAGTTGATGAGGCAAAAACTCCTCAGGAGGAACTTTTTTCTCTTACCGAAGCAATTAATCAAAGTAAAGCTGATTTAGAAGAACTTATTGCACGAGCAAAAAAACACTCTGAGCAGGAAAAAGAGGAGATTTTTATTGCTCATTACACACTTCTTTCTGACCCTGAGATGATTGAAGCTTCTGAGGAGCGTATAAAAGAGGGTGCCAGTGCAGGGCGAGGTTGGTCAGACGCACTTACCCACTTCTGTTCTGTTTTTGAGAAAATGGATAACCCTTTTATGAAGGAACGTGCTCAGGATATCCGAGATATTAAGGATAGAGTGCTTGCAACGCTATATGGGATTGATCAATCAATCTCCATGAGTTCCCAGGAGCCACTAGTTCTTATTGCAGAGGATTTAACTCCCTCTGAATTTACAGAGATTGTTGATACTCCAGATGTAGAGATTGGCGCTATCTGTTTAGCCCAGGGCGGCCCAACAGCACACGTCTCTATTCTCGCAGCAAGTCAGGGTATTCCTATGGTTGTTGCTTTACAGGGACGTATCTTAACAGCGCAGAATGGAGTGGAGTGTATTATTGATTCTACCAAGGGTGAGGTTACACTGTACCCCTCCTCTGATGGGTATAATCAAGCGTGCCAAAGAGTAGAAAACAGAAAGAGTTCTTGGAATGAAATGGTTGCCGCTGCACAGGATCCTATTACCACAAAGGATGGCGTATCTATTATAGTTGCAGGCAATGCCTCTTCCGCAAAGACTACCGCCAGTGCCCATGCCATGGGAGCTGATCAAATAGGTCTTCTTCGAACAGAGTTTGTGTTTATGAGTCAGAAAAGTGCTCCATCCGAGGAGCTTCAGCACAGCTTTTACTCAGAAATTGCAGAAGCTATGGAGGGGAAACCTGTTATCTTTAGAACCCTTGATGTTGGGGGAGATAAGCCAATGCCCTACCTCCCTCTTCCAAAAGAGGAAAATCCTCTTATGGGATTACGGGGTGTACGAAACTGTCTTTCCCAGGAGGCACAAGAACTATTTAGAACTCAGATTAGAGCAATCTTACGAGTGACCCCTGCATCTGCTAGAAAGGTTATGCTTCCTATGATCTCAACACTCCCAGAACTCCGGGAGGCAAAAAAAATTATTGAGGCAGAGAGAGTTGCGCTAGGTGCTGAACCTATAGAGGTTGGTATTATGATTGAGGTTCCTGCGGCAGCCCTCGTTTCGGATGCTTTAGCTGCGGAGTGTGATTTTTTCTCTATTGGTACCAATGACCTTACCCAGTATATCATGGCAATGGATAGAACAAACCCACTGTTAGCCCCGAAGTTAAACAGTATGCACCCTGCGGTATTACGACTTATTGATATAGTAGTACGAAACGGAAAAGAGCATAATACTCCAACTTACATGTGTGGAGCCCTTGCATCTGACCCGAGTACTGCTCCTATTATTGTGGGGTTAGGAGTTACAGAGCTAAGTGCGGTACCTCCTGCAATTCCAGAGATTAAAGAGGTTTTAAGTAAGATGACCTTTGAACGTTGCCAAGATTTAGCACAGCAGGTGCTAAAGTTGCACACCTTTCAAGAGGTTCAGGATTTTATTTACAAAGAATTATAATACTTGCCTTCGGGTAATAAAACATTAAGGAGAATGTATATGGGTAAAGATTTAACAAAGAAGTCAAGCGGATCTTCGGTTTTTGCATTTTTACAGAAACTAGGTCGATCCCTCATGCTTCCTATCGCAATTTTGCCAATTGCGGGATTGCTACTTCGTCTAGGACAGCCAGATCTACTAAACTTTGCTCCAATTGCAAAAGCGGGAGATGCTATTTTTGGAAACCTTCCTCTGATTTTTGCTATTGGTGTAGCAGTTGGATGGGCTAAAGAGAATCATGGAGCCGCTGCTTTGGCAGCTTTTGTTGGATTCCAAGTGATGAACGCCTCGGCTCCAGAGTTTGCACAACTCCTCTGGAAAAACCCTGAAGGTACCGATATGGCGGTACTTGGAGGTATTCTTGTAGGACTTATGGCGGGTAGCTTATATAATAAATTTTATAGAACAAAGCTTCCTCCTTACCTCGCCTTCTTTGGAGGACGACGATCTGTACCTATTGTTACTGGATTTGCAGCACTTGGACTAGGACTATTTGCCGCACTTGTTTGGCCTACCATTGGAGGTTGGTTTGATAGTTTTGGTGCTTGGGTTATTCAGTCTGGTCCTATTGGTAAATTCTTTTATGGTATTCTTAACCGACTCCTAATTGTTACAGGACTTCATCATGTATTCAACACTCCCTTATGGTTTCAGTTTGGTGAATTTACCAATGCGGCTGGAGAGGTCGTAACTGGAGATATTGCTCGGTTTATGGCTGGCGATCCCACTGCTGGTGGCTTTATGGCTGGGTTTTTCCCTATCATGATGTTTGGTCTACCCGCTGCCGCCTTGGCTATGTACAGCACAGCATTGCCTAAGAATAAGAAGCGAGCCGCTGGTATTCTTATGTCTGCTGCTCTTACTGCTTTCTTAACCGGTGTAACTGAGCCTCTTGAGTTCTCCTTTATGTTCTTGGCTCCTGTTCTTTATGGTATTCACGCGGTGCTCACAGGACTCTCCCTTGCTCTTATGGATATTCTTGGAGTTAAGTTAGGATTTACCTTCTCCGCAGGACTCTTTGACTACGTCCTCAACTTTGGAATTGCCACGAAGCCACTGCTTGGTCTCTTAGTTGGACTTGGATTCTTTGTTGTTTACTTTGTGCTCTTCCGATTCTTTATTCTTAAGTTTAATATTAAGACCATTGGACGAGAAGATGAGATGGCAAATGCAGAGGTAAATGTACCATCATCTGCTTCTGCAGGATTAAGTGATACCCCTGCTGGTAAATATATTGCTGCCCTTGGTGGTGTTGGTAATATTGTTGAAATAGATAACTGTGCAACCCGACTTCGACTTAAGGTAAACGATGCTTCTTTGGTAAATGATGCCGCTGTTACTGCTCAGGGTGCAAGGGGTATTCTCAAACCATCAGCCCACGCAGTACAGGTAATTATTGGACCAGAAGTTGAGCTACTTGCGGGAGATATTAAAGATGAGTGGAAAGCTGCTGGTGGACCATCAGCTTCTCAGAAAGGTGTAGATTTTTCTCAAGAGAAGGAAACCAATGTACTGCGTCCTTCCTCACAGGATGTATCTGTTGCAGAGTACTGCCTAAAAGCTTTTGGCGGACCCAATAATATTACAAAAGCTGAGGTTGCTGCTGGTACTCGAGTTATGGTAACTGTTGCAAGAGAGATTACTCCTGACATCGCAACTCTTAAAGCTGGAGGGATTGATACGGTTCAAGTAAAAGGCCTAAATGCTCTTATTTCCGTGGGAGATAGAGCTCCCTTTGTTGCTCAGGCAATGAGCGACCGTCTATAAAAAAATAATGTCAGGGACCTCCCCTGTCAGTTTTTGGCTCCCTTCGGGGAGCCTTTTTTGTCTGATGGTGTTTGAGTATGGTTTTGCTCTGCTATTCTCCTTGTGTAAATAATCACGAGACTGGGACAATCTACCGTCTAAGGGTTGTATAATAACCTTGGTTTCAGGTAAAGTACAGTAACATTTTACCAATGGAGGGTCCATGTCTTTAACGTATAAAAATTTAGACCAAACAGAGTCATTTACAAGATTGCAAAATGCAGTAACTCCTAAGCTTCAGCAAGTTCTTTCTGCAAATAGGGTTGCTACGTATACAGCTCCCATATCTTCGGAGCTCACATACAACTATGCGGCTATGCCTGTAAATCAGGAGATCATTGATCTACTTGCAAAGCTTTCAGATGAACAACAACTTGTAGAGAAATATGAGGATCTCCTTGGTGGTTCTTATGTGAATACAGGAGAACATAGAATGGTTCTTCACCACCACACCAGAGGCACATTTGATACTCCTATAGTAGTTGAGGGTGTAGATAAAGACACCTTTTACAAGGAGCAACTCCAGCGAATAAAAGAGTTCGTAGCAAAAGTTCATAGTGGAGAACTTACTGGTTCAACGGGGAAGAAGTTTACCACCGTAGTGCAGATTGGTATTGGAGGGTCTGACCTTGGACCACGAGCTCTATTCCTTGCACTTAAGGAGTTGTATCCTAATCACCCAATGCGAGCTGAGTTTATCTCAAATGTAGACCCAGATGATGCTACAGCGGTACTTTCTACGGTGAATGTTGAGGAGACTCTTTTTATTTTAGTAAGTAAAAGTGGAACAACCCAAGAGACACTTACCAACTGTGAGCTGGTACAAGCGTATGCCGAAGAACAGGGAGTTAAGGACTTTGTAAAACACCTAGTTACGGTAACCAGTGAAACCAGTCCTCTTGCAAAACCAGGGGCATCTTTAGATAGTTTCTACATAGATGACTTTATTGGTGGTAGATACTCCTCTACCAGTGCGGTAGGTGGTGTGGTACTCTCCCTTGCCCTAGGATATGAGGTATTTGCACAGTTGGTAGATGGTGCTCATGAGGCGGATCTTTTAGCAAGAAATACTGACATTACCAAGAATGCAGCCCTGCTTGATGCGCTTATTGGGGTGTATCTCAGAAATATCTGTAACCTTGGAAGCACCGCAATTCTCCCCTACTCTCAGGCATTAAGCCGATTTCCCGCACACCTACAGCAGTTAGATATGGAGAGTAATGGAAAGCGAGTAAATCGAGATGGGAATGAGATAGATCTTCCTGCGGGACCTGTTATCTTTGGTGAGCCAGGAACTAATGGACAACACTCATTTTATCAATTATTGCACCAAGGTGTTGATACTATTCCTCTCCAGTTTATTGGCTTTTTGCAGCCCCAAAGTAAGGGTGATAAAAAATTGGGAGATTTTACCAGTCAGCAGAAACTCAACGCTAACTTGGTAGCTCAGATTGTAGCATTTGCCTTAGGTCAGGATCATGAAGACCCAAATAAGCAGTTTCCTGGAGAACGATACTCCTCGCTTATCTATGGAAAACAGCTTACGCCAAAAGCTCTAGGAGCTCTTCTTGCACACTACGAGAATAAGGTAATGTTTCAAGGATTCTGCTGGAACCTTAACTCCTTTGACCAAGAGGGTGTTCAGTTAGGAAAGGTTCTTACTAATAAAATTTTAGCAGGTGGTCACGGTGACTCTGTGCTAGAGGCGTACGAAAGTATTCTGCTTGGCTAGCGAACAGCCGTTATTTTGAAAAAGGGTGTAAGAGTTTTTCTCCTACACCCTTTTTTATTATCTAAGAGTTACCTCTCCCACTGGTTAAGTGGTAAGTTCCACAGTACATACAGTAGTAGATATTAAGCTTCACATCTCTTGTCGATTCTATATGTCGCTTAGCCTGTTCTGCTTCTTGTTTTGTGTAGTACTTATTTTTTGGAGCACTTACCGCAAAACACTGCTCTTTCATACACGCCTCTCCTACTCATTGTCCTCGGGTTTTAAGAGAGTAAGCTCCGCAAGGCCGTAGAGTAGTCGTCCTCCAATTACCGCACCAGCAGCCTGAATAAGGTTGGGAATAATCTCAGTGATTGCCGCTGCTAAACCCATATTGGGCATGATAATTTCCCCTACAAAGTAAATAGCTACCATGGCAAGTGCTCCAATAATAGGAAAAATTATGGAAAAAGCTTTTGCTTTTCCCGCTGCAAGACCAGTGATAAAACCCTCGGCTCCCTTTGCTAAAAAGGTGAGAGGGGCAAAGGTAAACCATCCTCCTATAATATCTGCCATGGCAGATCCTACACCTCCCGCAATAGCACCACCCCATTTGCCTAACATTAAGCCAGCAAAGACAACTGCCACATCTCCAAAGTTAAAGTATCCACCTCCTGGTAGGGGCATTCTAATGAGATACGTAGTAACTCCTACGAGAACCGTTAATCCAACAACCGTGTACCATTTATGTTTCATTTTTTCTCCTTATTTTGGCTTTTTCTGCTTTTCTGAGGAGGAAAGCAGTGTTGTATTCTATTATCAATAAGTTCCCCCCTAATCGTAGACTCTCGGGAGAGGAACATAACTAAACTCAACATAAGTGTAATATTCCTACGGAAAACTCGCCCTATTGATCGCTTAGAGGCTCGCTCTATAGGAAAGTTTCTCAAGGTAAAATCAGAGACCTCCAGTGCAGAAGAGGCCTTCTGAAAAAGTACTTTCCCAAGAATAACACTTTTTTTAAAGGTTATTCCAAAGGGTAGTGATAAAATATCTTGAATAGTGATATAGGAGATAAGCTCTCCAATTGTTAAAATACTGCTTAAAAAGAGTACTGTTCTTACTCCTCCGTAATTCATCCAGTAGATCCAAGAGTTTTCAGTATCACCCAGACCTATCTTTGATTCAATGCTTATCAGGGCAAAGAGAGCATACACCCCTATCATCATAAGGATAATTGGAATAAATACCTTCACTTCTCGCCAAAGTGAAGTCACTCCACGGCGTATTGCTATATACCCCATAATGGATCCTAAGTAGACGGTCTCAATGAGAAGTGAGTCCAAAAATAGATAACAGAAAAGATAGATAAACACGCCCATAAGTGTAAGAATTGTTATCATTTTACCCATGGGACACCTCTGTTATTCCAGTTTGAATGGGAGTAAACTTTTGAATTTCACTCTGTGCATCAATCTCCCCTTCATCGTGGGTTATCATAATTGTTATTGGATCACACTCTGAAAACTCGTCTACCCACTCTGTTGGATTAAGGTATCGAGTAGGTTCATCCAATAGAATAATGAGCTGTTGATAACTCTGTAATTCCTGAAGGTAGGATTTTTTAAGATATGAGAGAGCCTCTCCTGTATGCTGGGCTCCGCGCTTTTTTGCCTTTCTATCAACACTTCTTGCCGCTAGAGCGTAAAACTGTATCTCAAAATCTTGGTTCATAAGGAGTATCACATTATTTGGATCCTTTGATATTTCTGGGATAAGGAGTTTCTCAAAGAATGTAGATTTTCCTGATCCATTTGGGCCTGTAATAAGTGTTATAGAGCCCCTTGAGTAGTGTAATGGTTTTGGTATTGATAAGGTAAGATGTGAACGGAGTTTATGCTCTCCCGCTGGAATTGTTACACCCATAGCTCTTCTCCTAGGGTAACTCTTCCTTCTGGTTCTTGGCTAAAACGCTTTCGAATTACCTCTCTTCTCTGAGTATCAAGAGATGAGAACACATCCATAAAAAGAATCTGCCTTGCTGGGCTTTGAAGTGATAGATATACGGCAAGGAGAATTTGTTGCCCTCCTGAAAGTGTGTGTATTTGAGTTGTGGGAAGTACCTGCTGATTGAGCACCGTAGAAACTTCAGAAAGAATAGACTCTAGTGATGTTTCGTCTATCTGGTATAGAAGAGCCTCCTCCTGAACTGCTCCTTGAGAGATAAGAGGGTTCTTCCCATCTACAATAAGGTGAGTTTCTCCGTATGTTTTGATCAACTTTAGGATATGCATGACAAGAAGTATACTTAAGGAGAGCCGCTTGTGCTACTCTTATAGCTCCTCCCCTCGGCTCTTTTTCCTCCAATAAATAGGAGGGTAACAATAATAAGCATAACTCCATTCAGCGCAGCCCCTTCGGCAAAACGTTTTGAGGAGATAAGGGTATTACTTACCAGAGATACCGTGGGAAAGCTTCTTCCTAGTTGCATGGTATATGAGATAGTAAACTCTCCACAAAGAATAGCAATAATTTGTAGATAGACCGATACTAGTATGGGTCTGAGCATAGGGAAACGTATATAAAAGAACCCTTTTATTCCACTTGCCCCATCTAGCATTGCAGCCTCACTTACCTGTTGTGGAAAGTTTCTCACATGCTGATATAAAAAGGAGTATGCCACGGGTACTGTAACTAAGGTGTATCCTAGGGTAAGCAGTATGGAGAGAGGAATTGATAGGAGTATGTTTAGAAATATAAGGGTGATTCCTAAGAAAGCACTCGAAAGACCCATGGTGGTAAACACTGCAATGTTTGACCACTTTGTGTGGTACCGAAGCAGAAGGTAGGCTATTGTGGTTGAAGCTAGCGCCCCTACTCCCCCAAGGAGCAGGGAGTTCCTTATACTGATAAGTACTGGATAACGGAGGTTAAACTCTGGGGAAAAAATTGTTCTCAGTGGTTGTAGTGAGAATACTCCACTCATGGGGTGTATAAAGGTTGCAATAAATCCAGTACCACCAATAACTACTTCAAAGATTAAAAACAGAACTGCCCCTATGGTGATAACCTTAGGAATAGATCTCTTTTGAGGTTCTCCACTGAGTTCATACCCCTCAATGTTGTTTCCCCCAAGGTTTATTATAAGAAGAATGACTAATTGTAGGAGTCCTAACCAAAGGGCCTTTGAAAAATTGAGTCCCCCCGTAAGGGTTGTTGCTATAGCAACTTCTAAGGTTGAGTACTTAAGTCCTCCTAGGGAGAGTACAATAATAAAGGATGAGAAGCTGTAGGTAAAAACCAGAAAAAAGGCTCGAAATATTTGAGGTTTGAGTATAGGAAATGTTATTGATACAAAGGTTCTAACCCTACTGGAGCCTTGGATATCAGCTACCTCCATAATCTCATGGGGAATCTTTTTCATGCCTTCACCCATATATTTCATAAAGAGAGGAGCGTTATAAAATACATTGGCAATAATAACCGCCCTAAGGGTGTACAGTATTTCAAAGCGGCTCAGGATGTTTAGGTTAAATAATATGGAGAATGCGATAACCGTAGACATAAGAGGAAAGAAAAAGGGAATTACCATAAGCCCTTGCAGTGCACCACTTAGCCAGTTTGTTCTGTACGCCATATAGTAGGATGCAGGAATTGCAACCAGAAAGGATAGAACCCCAGATAGTAGCCCTTGGGTAAGCGCATTTTTTACCAGCCTCCATGTTGATACATTAAAGATTGCCCCTTGTGGTGGTTCTAGGAAATAGACCATGAAAATAGAGAGAGGTATTACCCAGAGTAGTGTGTATAAGAGAGGTAGTAGCCTATGGACAAATCGAAATTTCATGGATGGTTTATATGTAGCTTAAAGGAAAAGAGGACTCTCAAAAGAGAGTCCTCTCGGTGCTACTCCTGCAATAGGTTTAGGAGTTCTTCTGTCCAGCGCTCTAAGTTAACCGCAGCCGCCGCAGCATCAAAGGATACAATGGAATCAGCCTGAGGAACCTCTTCTATACCAGGAACAGGTACTCCTGTTATGGGAAGCATATAGTTGTTATCAAAAACAACACTCTGAAATGTGGGTTCTAGGAGATACTCAATAAAGGCCTTTGCCCCCTCTTTAATCTCTTTTTTTGCCACTAGAGCAGCACCCTCTTGATATACGTACCCTCCGTTAGTAGGAATAAAAGAGTCCAGCTGATTACCCTCTTCCTGCACAAAATAGAGATCACTGGTGGAGAATCCCACCATCATAGGAGCCTCTCCTGCGGTAAATTTTGCAAAAGCTTCGTCCCAACTTGGGGTTACCGTAAGAATAGCTGGTTTTAACGCTCTCCAGAAATCAAGCCAACCATCCTCTCCGTAGAGGGCAATGGTCCAGAGCATAAACTCCTGTCCTGTAAAAGATCTGGGATCCTCTACAATAAGCTGTTTAGAAAGAGTAGCAATCTCTTCAAAGGTAGCTGGTGGGTTTGGGAGAGTTCCCATGTGGTAGTTAATTGCTAATGCTCCATAATCAAAAGGAGTTGCGTACCAATCTTTATCCATAATATACTCTGGATTTGCTATGAGGTTTGCATTGTTTGGTTTATAAGGAGCAAGGAGATTTTCTGATTTTGCCTGGGCCATAGATATGGGGGTGAGCCCTAATACCACATCAGCCTTTGGAGCAACCTTTTCCAGTTTTATTCGTCCTACCACTCCAGAAATTCCATGATACTCTAAGGTGTTTCCTGTTTTTTCGTAGAAGTCTGCTCCAATAACCTCTTCAAGCCAGGTCATGGACTCCGGTCCATAGACTACAACAGTCTCTCCCTTAACAGGTTTTTCTTGATTATTAGATGATTGTTGCTCTACCGAGGAGGTGTTGCTTGCCCCTTGGTTCTGATCACTTTTTTCGGTACACCCTATAAGGACTCCAAGAAAAATCACTAATATTCCCAATACTCCAAATTTTTTCATGTTTCTACCCTTTGGAGATCTGCTAAGTGTGAGTGGTACTCCCAAGAGTAAGGGTGGTACTGCACAAGATTTCCCTACGCTGGCATTACCCAGATCAGGTTATCGGTCGAAGGTAATACCTTCCTCTCAGCAAAAAGCTCCCGTTTGTAATGTTCCTGCATTGTATAGCGGAGCAGTAGAGAGGTCAAGTGGTGAGCTTTCCTGTGGTTTCGTAATATAAGGAGTTTACCGACACTTTCATCCTTTATACCTTTGGCTATAAAAAAGGCGTTGGCCAGAGCCAACGCCTGAGGTTACATACACATATGTTTATTTTGAATTTTCACTATGGTTACTCATAGGATCTTCCATAGAGTCTGCGGAGATCTTTACTAGGTTTTTAGGTAAAATCATATTAAGAAGAATAGCCACCGCTCCACCAAGGGTAATTGGATTACTCAGTAAAATGAAGAGTACGCTGGTAGTTGGGATATGAACCCATATTTGAGGAACTACCATAACGCCAAAACCAAGACCTAGGGATATTGCCATAATTAAAATACCCCGTCGGTTAATTACATTGGAGGCAATAATTCTAATACCAGAAACCATAACACTCCCAAACATAATTACCGTGGCTCCCCCTATAACACTATTAGGTATTGCGGTAAAAAGTGTTCCTATTGCGGGGAAGAGTCCAAAGAATACAAGTAATCCTCCTACAAACATCCCTACCTTTCTGCTGGCAACTCCTGTGATTGATATAACCCCATTATTTTGGCTAAAGGTTGCATTTGGAAAACAGGTAAAAATTGCTGCAAAGGCTGAATTTATTCCACTACTTAACTCCCCTCCTGCCACTCTCTCGGTGTATAGTTTTCCCTCTATTGGCTCTCCTGATACCATAGAGGTTGCGGTTAAATCTCCATAGGCTTCTATAAGAGTCATAAGGTAGAGGAAGGCAATAGGTACAAATGTTGCAAAGTCAAACCCTATTCCATATTTAAAGGGAATTGGAATCGTAACTTTTGGGGCTGCCTTAATATTTGCCCAAATTTCAGAAAACCCCATAAAGGTAATAGTATCGGAGAATTTGTCTACCAGGGTTGCAACAATACAACCAGCCACAATACCAACTACCACAGAGCCTATACGTAAAAACTTATTTTTACTTCGGTTTGCAATTACAACCATCCCTGTTACGGTAAAACCAATAAGCAGGAATAGGGGGTCCCCAAAACTTCCTGGCTGTGGTACTGACGGCATAGAGTTAAAAAGGTCAGCTCCTCCTCCTATATCCTGCATTGATACCCCCATGAGAGAGCTACCAATAAGGGTAACAATAATACCACTTACTAAGGGGCTAATAATTTTCTGAATATAGGGGATAAATCTACTTCCTACAATAAGGATTACCGACCCCGCAAGACAGCATCCAAAAAGAATAGCCAAAGCCTCATGGGTGGTGTACCCTCGGTTTACTAAACCAACTCCTAAGGTCATAAGGGACCCTAAGAATGCGAAGCTGGTGCCCTGTATACTTAAGAGCCCAGAACCGATAGGTCCAAACTTTCGACATTGAACAAAAGTTGCAATTCCCGAAACGAGTAGAGACATATTAACTAAATAGCCAATGGTAAGACTGTCTGCTCCCATTGCACCTGCTATAATAAGGGGTGGTGCACCAATGCTAATAATAATAGCTAAAAGGTGTTGTAGTGCAGCATAGAGTGACTCGGTAAATGGAGGGGTATCATTAAGTCCATAGATGAGATCCTTCTTTGCCTGATTTCTCGCTTGTTCCTGTAGCTCTGTATTTGTCATAGATGCTCCTTAGGTAAAGGTTTATATATCTATTGTAGAGCATAATTTCTAAAAATCAAGAAAAAATACAACTTTTCGCAACAATGCAACAACAGAACGCAACAATACTGTAGGAGAAGATTAAAAAAAAGGCGCCGAAGAGATTCGACGCCTCTGTGATATGAACCTATCGAGAACTATCCTTAGGATTGTTCATAGGGTCTTCCATACTATCGGAAGATATATTTTTAAGATCTTTAGGAAGAATTACGTTAAGCAGAATAGCAACCGTACCACCAAGGGTTATTGGGCTACTAAGAATAACTCGTAAAATACTTGTGGCTGGAATATGAATCCAAATTTGTGGAACTACCATAACACCAAATCCAAGGCCTAAAGATATAGCCATGATTAAGATACCTCTTCGGTTAATAATATTAGACGCAATAATTCTAATACCAGAAACCATAACACTTCCAAACATAATAAGTGTTGCTCCTCCAATTACTGGATTTGGTATTGAGGTAAAAGCAGTACCAACCACAGGAAAGAGTCCAAACAGAACAAGTAGCCCAGCAACAAAGAATCCTACATATCTACTTGCAACACCGGTGAGAGATATAACTCCATTATTCTGGCTAAAAGTTGTATTTGGGAAACAGTTGAAGATTGCTGCAATGGCGGAGTTTACCCCATCGCCAAGCTCTCCTGAGGCAATACGCTTTGTGTATACCTCTCCATCAATAGGCTCTCCCGATACCATAGAGGTAGCAGTTAAATCTCCGTAAGACTCAATAAGAGTCATAAGAAATAGGAAGGCAATAGGAATAAAAGTAGCTATATCAAAGCCAATTCCGAATTTAAAAGGTACGGGAACCGCAATAATTGGGGCAGCTCGTAATTCTGACCATATTTGGCTAAAGCTTTTTAGGGTAATAGCATCGGAGAAGTAGTCTACAATAATAGCAACAATAGTTCCAATAACTACACCAAATACAACTGATCCAATTCTCATATACTTATTTTTACTTCGGTTTGCCAGTACTACCATAACAGTTACGGTAAATCCAATAAGCAGGTACCATGGGTCTCCAAAGCTTCCAGGCTGAGGAGTTGCTGGCATGCTTCCAAATAGGGCTGCTCCTCCACCTATATCCTTCAATGCTACGTTCATGAGAGAACTACCAATAAGGGTAACAATAATACCGCTAATAAGGGGACTAATAACTTTCTGTATATAGGGGATAAATCTACTTCCTATCATCTGAATAGTGGACCCCACCAGACAGCACCCAAAAAGAATTCCCAGAGACTCTTCTAAGGTGTACCCTCTTCCCATTAAACCAAAACCTAAGGTTATCATGGTTCCTAGGAATGCAAAGCTGGTACCTTGAATACTTAACAGTCCAGAGCCTACTGGACCAAACTTGTAACACTGAATAAATGTTGCAATACCAGAAACTAGTAGTGACATATTTACTAGGTATGCAATTGTTGCAGCATCTGCTCCGAGGGCACCTGCAATAATGAGTGGCGGTGCTCCAATACTAATAATAATAGCAAGAAGGTGCTGAAAAGCGGCATATAAGGACTCCGCAAATGGCGGGGTGTCATGGAGTCCATAAATAAGGTCTTTCTTAGCCTGTACTCGAATACGTTCCTGTAACTCTTGGTCTGTCATAGAAACTCCTTTTTGTGTAATCTTTCTCTATAATAGAACGATTTTTCTCAAAACGCAAGAAAAAACAACTTTTCGCAACAATTTCTTTCAGTTTTTCTGGTAAAATCTCATTTTTGTGATATGATATGAGGGAGGAGGTTCTTATGGGATCTAAGGTCTTTAGAAATGACGCCTATGCAAAAGTTACTGGCACAGGCATATTTGCTGGAGATATGAAGGCGGTGAACACCCTTTTTGGGGTTCCTGTTTTTTCTCGTTATGTTGCGGCTGTGAATCTTACAGTGGATACAATTCAGGCAAAAAATCTTGAGGGAGTTGTGGCTGTGCTTACGGCGGATGATGTTCCTGGGGAACTTGGTGGAGGTCCTATTAATAAGGATATCCCCATCTTTGTAAAAGATGAAGTAAGATCTTGGGGAGACTGCATTGCCCTGGTGGTTGCGGAAACACGAGAAATAGCCCTAGAAGGAGCCTCACTGGTAGAGGAGCAAGCTACAGAAGTAGAGCCTATTTTGAGTATTTTTGATGCCCTTAAGCCCAATGCTCGAGAGGTGTATGGGAGTATTGCTCCTAAGAATATTATAAACCATCATCACCTTCAACATGGAAATCATGAGAAACCTTTAGAGGGTGCATCAACTGTGGTAACAGAACACTTCTCTACTCAGATGGTTGAGCACGCCTACATGGAACCAGAGTCGGTACTCTGTATTCCAAGATATGATGGGGTGTATGAGATTTATGGATCTATTCAACATCTTTTTAGTATTCAGCGTCTCACCGCAAGGTACCTAAACATTCCCTTAGCAGATGTAGAGGTTCATACTGTTCTTACAGGAGGATCATTTGGCGGCAAGGATGAGAACATGGGTGCTATTGCTGCACGGGCAGCCCTTGGAGCAATGAAAACAGGTCGTCCTATTTCCATAACCTACTCTAGGGAGTGGTCTATACGAGAAACTTATAAACGACACCCCTATGAAATGGATTACTCCTGGGGTTTTGACCAAGAGGGTAGTTTTGTAGGAGCTGGAGTCGAGATCTTTGCCGAATCTGGAGCCTACACCTCTGTAACTCCTTGGGTAACATGGAGGTCCATTGCTCAGTGTTGTGGCCCCTATGTGGTTCCCCACGTACGAGGCGACTCCTGGGGAGTCGCCACCAACCGCTGTTATACTGGAGCTATGCGAGGTTTTGGGTCGCCTCAGGTCAATTTTGCTATTGAACAGATGATGGATATTTCCGCCGAGCGGTTGGGAATATCCCCTGTGGAGATTCGTCGACGTAACATGGTTCGTCAGGGAAGTGAAACTATTACTGGTCAACTGTTAGATAATCATACGGTAAGTATGGAGTCTGTAATGGATAAGGTTCTGCAGGAGATTGGTTATGAGGAGAAGTATACAAACTGCTCTCGTGGAGAGGGTGACCTTATGTACGGTATAGGATTTGCCATTACCTATAGAGGCTCTAGTATTGGAGCCGAGGGGTTTGACTTTTCCGCAGCCACCATTAATGCTCTCTTTGATGGCTCCATCCTTTTGGAAACGGGAATACAGGAGAATGGTCAAGGTGCAGAAACTGCAATGATTATTGTTGCGGCGGAGGAGCTTGGCGTATCTAGGGATCGCATACGGTATCGACGAAGTAGAACATCAACTATTCCTGATAGTGGTAATACCGTAGCCTCTCGGGGAACCCTTATGGGGACCAGTGCTGTTGTTAAGGCAGCAAAAAACTTAAAAGTGCTTATGTCTGAACATCTTGCTCCTATGTTGGGGTCTCACCCAGAGGAGGTTCGATTCCATAATGATAAGGTTTGGGGACGAGGAGATAGTTGCTCAATTCCTTGGGATGAAGCAATGTCTATTCTTCTTCGGAAGCAGGTGCATCCCCATGTCTCTGCAACCTTTCAAGCTCCAAATGTGAGTTGGGTAGAGGAGACGGGACAAGGAAAGGCGTATTTTACCTATGTGTACAGTTGCCAAGCTGTAGAGGTAGAGGTAAACCGTAAAACTGGAAAGGTTAACCTTCTTCAGGTTGTTGCTGGTCATGATATAGGAAGAGCCATACACCCTGAAATGGTAGAGGCTCAAATTCATGGAGGGATAGCGCAAGCTATCGGATACTCCTTAGGAGAAGAGGTAACATACGATGAAGATGGTGTTATGACTTCATTAAACTTTACTAAGTATAAGATACCTCGAGTTCAGGATATTCCTCCAATTAAAGTTCTTCTTATAGAGAATAAAGACCCCTCCTCTCTTAGTGGAGCTAAGGGGATAGGTGAACCTGCAACAGAGGTGCTTGCTCCAGCAATTGCTAATGCTGTATATAATGCTACGGGTCAAAGATTCACCTCCCTTCCTATTACTATTGATACGGAGGCTTTTGTATGATTGAGTTTATACTTAACGGTAATACTATTTCGGTTGAAGAGAGTTTGGGAGATACCTTTTTACTCCCCTATCTTCGTGAGTTAGGTCTTACAGGGAGTAAGGATGGATGTAGCATTGGAGCCTGTGGTACCTGTACTGTGGTGATTGATGGAAGTTCAAAGCGTAGCTGTAGAACTAAATTATCAACCCTCCAAGGAACTGAGGTTATTACCATAGAGGGCCTTCGTCAGAGTGATGGATCTCTACACCCTATTCAGCAGGCATTTGTGGATGCAGGAGCTATTCAGTGTGGCTTTTGTACTCCAGGAATGGTGATGACCACCTATGCCCTACTTTCTACAAATCCAGATCCTTCAGAGCAAGAGATCAAGCGTGCTCTCACTGGTAATCTTTGTCGATGTACGGGATATGTGAATATTATAAAAGCTATTCGGTTAGCTTCTCAGGAGATGAGAAAAGCGTAATTCTGTATATGAGAATTTCCAAGAGACCCTATGGGGTCTCTTGGTTGTTAGGATCTTTTGCTTTATGTCCAACTAGGGCAAAACCAACAGAGAGGTTTTCATTTCGAACAAATACGCCCTCTGGAACCTTTAGAGTTGTAGGTGCAAAGTTCCAAATTGATCGTATCCCAGCAGATACCATCTCATCTGCCACATCTTGAGCTGTTTTTACGGGTACCGTAATAATACCAATAACAATACCTTTTTCTTGGATAGTTTTAATCATATCCTCTTCTGGTTTCACGGTAAGTTCTCCAATGGTAGTTCCCACTTTATTTGGGTCACTATCAAAGGCTTCAGTAATAGAGATGTTTAAATGGGAAAATCCAGCAAACTTAGTAAGAGCTTTTCCTAAGTCTCCCACTCCTGCAATAATAGCTTCTCGCTGTAAGTTTATTCCCATAAACTCTTCAAGTAGAGTCTTTAATCTGTCTACATTATACCCTACTGAAGGGGTTCCCTTCTCCTTAAAACAGGTAAGGTCTTTTCTTATTTGAGTGCCTCTGATACCAATTCTTCGACCAATTTCCTCGGACGAAATATGGGTGAGTCCAGATTCTTTCGCTTGTCGCAAAATACGATGATATAGGGGAAATCTTTCTAATGTCGCTTTTGATATATCCATAACTGTATTATACAATTCAAATTGAAAATATCAAGTAGAATTACAAGGGTAGTTCTATTAAATAATGTAATGGGACTGAGTTTTTACTCTTCTTGAATCCTATGTTCCTGTTATGGTGTGGTTCTTAACATAGGAAATCCGTATGTCATATTTCCCCGATCTTCTGTTGGGATTGTGAGTTTTGAAGTTTCACTCATAACAAAGGAATCTCCCCATACTATGGTGTAGGGATATGGGTTTATTGTATCGCTAACACCAACAGTATAAATGGTATCTAACCGTCTTGGGATATCATAATAGGTGAATTCTTGTATAAATGGGGTTGTTGTGACAATTTCTTGAGTTTGTGGATGTATAATATTTTTCTCAGGGGACTCTTCTCCACTATTGTACTGTAAGTATTCACTTGCCCATGTGGAGAGAATTTCTGTTACACTTCTATACTTCTTAGAGGATTTTACTACGTTATCCCACCCTATGTAGGGAGATTTAATAAGACGAGAAATAAAAGATATTCCTCCCTTATCTGTAATTGAACCATCGGAATTCCAAACAGCACCACCCTCTTGTTCAAATAACCACCATAGGAGAGCAAGGACCGCTCCTCTTCGCTCTTGGCTATCATCAGACCTTCCTACGGTATTCTTATCAGAGAGGGAGAACTTCTCGGGCCAAATAAAGTAGCTCTTTACAAAGAGAAAGTTACCACCGGATTCTCCAAAACCAAAAAGACTCTCTGTTAAATGGGCAAGTCCTTCATTGAGGAAAGTTTCCTCAAGTTTAATTGTTGATGTTTTACCCTCAATAAGGGGGATATATGTTTTGTTTGAAAAGTAAACTAAGTGAGTGTACTCATGTCCAATAGTTGCGGCTAGGGACCTTGGTGTAAAGTTATGATCGCCGTAGTCCGGAAATCCAAGGTAAATAATATCCTCTTCATTGCTTCCTGGCTGACTGCTATCGAAGAAGTCTCCAGGGTTAAAAAAACCAATAGCAAATCTTCCTTCGTTAATTTTCTTAGACATTACAATTGAGAAGTTCCCTGAATTATCTAAGTCATAATGGGGGCCTACAATATCATGCACCTGTCGGGGAAGAACATTCTCCTCTGCCAACCTAATAACCTCATTAATAGCGTCATCATCAAATACAGAGGAGTACCCCTCTACATCAACCCATACTTGAATATACTTTCCTACGCTGTAGAGTTTTGTGGTAATTCTTTCATACCCACTGGAACCTGTCCATAGGTAGTATGATTTTTCATCACCAATATTGTATGATTTTGTAGTGCTTTTTGACTCTGAGTATCTTGTAGGTAGCGTGTTATTTTGATTTAATACCTTAGCTGGTAGTTTTGGAGCGATTGCTCCCGCTCTAATAGGTGAATCTTCTCCATTTACCTGAAAAAGGTTTTCTGACTTATATACTACTTCATGGTGTACAAAATCCTTAAACTCCTCAAGCTCAGAATCGGCTTCTTGACCCATGCTTCGTAATGAGCTTCTGCTCACGAGAGAGTATCTATTAGTAGTGGGTGTTGTGAGTTCTAGGTTGCTCGTAAACTGGCTTTCTCCCTCCAAAGGGATAGATACGGAGAAGTATGAGTACTCTCCGGGAGGAAGAACCTGATTCTCTTGTTTAAAGTACTGAGGCCTGTAAAGTGTTTTGCCTGGGGTGAACACATAATCATAAATGAAAACTGATGTTGTATCTATAAGAGAAGAGTTTGCATTAAGAGATATCTTGTGATCTCCTGGAATGAGATGGTTGTCAAGATTTTGCTCTTTCCCAATGACTCCCTGAATGCTGGAGGTCCATACCACATCAATAGGATCTGAGGTGTTACTTTTAAGTGTTGATTGTAAGTACACTCTGCTAAAGGGATCACCGATTGGCTCTATCCGTGGGTCTGTAATATCCCCTGACACCACAACTGCTGGTGAGCATGATACTACAAACAGAATCATGAAAGCTAAGATCACAAATATTTGTTTCATAAACTCACCTCCCCTATTGATATTATAGTAAGTACTTTTTTATAAGTATAGCCCTTATTGGTCTATTTTTTTTTTTTTTTTTTTTTTTTTGACAGATTTTTCGGCTTTAGTTGTGTGTAATACAGATGGTTTTTGAAGTCCTATTACAAAGTATATATTAGCATGATTTTGGCATTAAACGCAATTATGAGCTTTTTTTCATAGTCTCCTGCAATCTTTATGAAATTTATCTCATGGGATAGTCCTTTTTTTAGCTTTTTAGAGGAGGGAAACCTTTTTCCCTCAAACAAAATGTGATATGATGACATAAGAAGAAATATACCAATTAAGGAGATGCTATGAGCGATAATTATTCCGCCGGAGATATCCAAGTTCTTGAGGGCTTGGAAGCTGTGCGAAAGCGACCGGGAATGTATATTGGATCTACAAGTGTAGAGGGTTTACACCACCTTGTGTACGAAGTTGTAGATAACAGTATCGATGAAGCACTTGCAGGTTTTTGTGATAAGGTTTTGGTCGTTATAGAGGATGATGATGTTATCCGTGTAGAGGATAATGGACGAGGTATTCCCGTTGCTATCCACCCTGTAGAAGGTATTAGTGCCCTTGAGGTTGTGCTTACCAAGCTACACGCCGGAGGTAAGTTTGAAAATAGCAGCTATAAGGTATCGGGAGGACTCCATGGAGTTGGTGTTTCCGTAGTAAACGCTCTTTCCTCTTGGTGTGAGGCTACAGTTCATAGAGAGGGACAAATTCATACCCAGACATATAAAATTGGAACACCCCAGGGACCTACCCGAGTATTAGGAGATACGGACAAACGTGGAACCACCATTCGATTTAAGGCGGATGGTTCTATTTTTGAAACCACCGTATACAGTTTTGATGTACTTGCCGCCCGTTTAAGGGAGCTTGCTTTCTTGAACAAGGGTGTTCATATTGTTCTAAGAGATGAACGACTTATGGATCCTAAAGAAAAATCCTTCATGTTTGAGGGAGGAGTAAAATCATTTGTTTCCTACTTAAATAAAAACAAGACCGTACTCCATGAGGAGCCTATCTACTTTGAAGCGGAGAAAGATAACGTCGTTGTTGAGATTGCCATGGAGTACAATGATGGTTTTACGGAGCAGCTGTTTTCATATGTAAACAACATTAATACTCGAGAGGGAGGAACTCACCTTGCAGGATTTCGAGGAGCCCTCACTCGAACATTTAATGAATATTTGAAAAAATCAAAGCTTGCGAAAAAAACTGGGGAGAACTTAACCGGTGACGATGTTCGTGAAGGGCTTACAGCGATTGTGTCTATTAAGATTCCTGAGCCACAATTTGAGGGACAGACAAAGACCAAACTTGGAAATTCAGAGGCAAAGGGTATTGTTGAATCTCTTACCAATGAGAAATTAGTAGACTACTTTGATGAAAACCCAGGGGTTATTGATTCAATATTAGAAAAAGCTATTATGGCTGCAAATGCACGTCAAGCAGCACGTAGAGCTAGAGAGCTTACTCGACGTAAGGGGTACTTAGAATCTACAAGCCTTCCTGGTAAACTTGCGGACTGTAGTGAAAAGGACCCTTCTCTCTGTGAGGTGTACATTGTGGAGGGAGACAGTGCTGGTGGAAGTGCTAAGCAAGGGCGTGATCGAAAGATTCAGGCAATTCTCCCTCTTTGGGGTAAAATGATGAATGTTGAGAAAACCCGAGAGGACAAGGTTCTTAATAATGAAAAGCTTCACCCTATTATTGCAGCCCTTGGTGCTGGAATTGGAACTGAGTTTGATGTAGAGAAAGTTCGATACCACAAAATTATTATTATGGCCGATGCGGATGTAGATGGATCGCACATTAGGACACTGCTTCTTACCTTCTTCTTTCGATATATGCCAGAGCTTATTGAACGAGGATATGTATATTTAGCAATGCCTCCTCTGTACAAGCTTATGAATGGTAGAGAGATATACTATGCGTATGATGAAGAGGATAGAGAGAGGATTTTAAAAACCCTTCAATGGGATCCTGAAAAAATCAATCAACAGCGATATAAGGGACTTGGAGAGATGAACCCAGACCAGCTCTGGGAGACTACTATGAATCCGGAGAGCCGAAATATTATGCAAGTTAAGCTTGAAGATATGGTAGAGGCGGATGAAATCTTTACAACCCTTATGGGTGAGCATGTAGAGCCTCGTAGGGAGTTTATTGAGACTAACGCCCTACACGTTGTTAACTTAGATGTGTAAAAGGAAATAGATTATGGAAAAAATGGAAGGAAAAGTAATACCCATTGCCATTGAGGATGAGGTAAAGAAATCCTATCTAAACTACGCAATGTCGGTTATTGTAAGCCGAGCACTGCCAGATGTTCGTGATGGACTTAAGCCAGTACACCGAAGAATACTTTACACCATGAGTGAGATGGGTCTTCGGCATGATCGGTCATTTAAGAAGTGTGGACGTATTGTTGGAGACGTATTAGGAAAGTTTCACCCCCATGGTGACCAGTCTATTTATGATGCCCTTGTGCGATTAGCTCAGGACTTTTCTTTGAGGTATCCTGTGGTTCGTCCGCAAGGAAACTTTGGTTCTGTTGATGGGGATCCACCAGCGGCTATGCGTTATACTGAAGCAAAAATGCAGGCTATTGCAGAAGAGATGCTCCGAGATATTAAAAAGGAGACCGTAGACTTTGTTCCAAACTACGATGATAGTATGTTGGAGCCATCGGTTCTTCCTGCGGCCTTCCCCTTTCTTATGGTGAATGGCGCCAGTGGTATTGCTGTTGGTATGGCTACAAACCTAGCCCCCCACAACCTTAATGAGATAGGAAACGCTATTTGTGCGTATATAGATAACCCAAACATAGATGTAGAAGGTCTTATGGAGCATGTGTCTGGTCCTGACTTTCCTACGGGTGGTGTTATTTTTGGTAAAAAGGGGTTAGAAGATGCCTTTAAAACGGGGCGTGGTAAGGTTACCATTCGTGCAAAGTCTACTCTTGAGGTGACAAAGGATGGACGAGATGTAATTGTTATTACTGAAATACCCTATACCGTAAATAAGGCTAATCTTATTATTAAGATAGCTGATCTTGTAAAAAATAAGAAGGTTGAAGGAATTAGTGACCTTCGAGATGAGTCTGATAGAAATGGAATGCGAATTGTTATTGAGTTAAAGAGAACCGCTATTCCTAAGGTTGTACTTAATAGACTGTATAGTAAAACCTCTTTGCAGCACAACTTTAATATTAATAACTTAGCTCTGGTAGATGGAATGCCAAAGCTTCTCAATCTGCGAGATATGGTACACTACTTTGTTCGTCACCGAGTAGAGGTTGTTACTCGTCGTTCTGAGTATGAGTTACGAAAAGCTAAAGCTCGAGCACATATATTAGAAGGGTTAAAGATTGCCCTTGATAATATTGATGAGGTTATTAAGATTATCAAGGAGTCAAAGGATACTCCAAGTGCAAAGGTTTCTTTGATGAAAACCTTTGGTCTTTCTGAGATCCAGTCTCAGGCTATCCTTGACATGAGACTCCAGAAACTTACAGGATTGGAGACTCAGCGTATTCTTGATGAGTTAAAGGAAGTATTGGAGTATATTGCCTACTTAGAGGACCTTCTTGCTAGTGAAACTAAGATTTTAGGCGTTATTCGCGATGAAACCCTAGAAATACTTGAGAAATTTGGTGATGAGAGGAAATCTTCAATTGTCCGAAGTGAAGTAGATCAGATAAATATTGAGGATCTTATTCAGGAAGAGGACGTAGCAGTGCTTTTTACCAATAAGGGCTTTGTTAAGAGGGTTCCCCTTTCTATGTATAAGAGTCAGGGCCGAGGTGGTACCGGTTCAAATACCGCTAAATTGAAGGATGAGGACTTCGTGAAAGATATCTTTATTGCTTCTACCCATGAGCATATCGTATTTGTTACCAATGAGGGGCGTGCTTTCTCTATTAAGGTGTACGAAATTCCTGAGGCCGGTCGACAAGCTAAGGGTACTCACATTAAAGCACTGCTTGCGTTAAGTGTTGATGAAGAGGTCTCTGCGGTTGTTGGGGTTCCTGCTTTTGATGAGAACTCTTATATCCTTATGGCTACTGCTAAGGGTGTTATTAAGAGAACCTTAGCAAAACAGTATGTTAATGCGAAAACTCGAGGAGTTATTGCTGTAAAACTTAAGCCCGGTGATCACTTGGTTGGAGCTCTGTATACTAAGGGAGATGGTGAGCTACTCACCACTACTCGCCAAGGGTACGCCTTGCGGTTTAAGGAGAGTGCTATTAGACCTACAGGTAGAAACTCAATGGGAGTGCTTGGAATGAAGTTACGCCCGGGAGATGAGATCTGTAGTGTGCTAAATATCACAGGAGCTGAATTTTTCTTTATTTTAACTGAAAACGGATATGGAAAACGTATAAGATACGATGTATTTACTCCTCATGGTCGAAATACTCTTGGTCAGATCTGTTATAAAACCGATGAACGTACTGGTGAAATCATTGCAGCTATGGCAATTGATGAAGAGAGTGATATTATGTGTATCACCTCTCGTGGACGTGCTATTAAGATGGATGCCAATGATGTTTCAGTTCAAGGTAAAAATGCAGGTGGTGTTACGGTGGTTCGCCTTAAGAAACCAGATAGACTTATTAGTGCAGCCTCCTGCCCTAAGGTTGAAGAGGTTCTTGAGGAAGAGGAACAGCAGGTATAACTCCTTCTATTTTTCAAAAGGCGCTTCGGCGCCTTTTTTTATGCTCTTTTGTGAGTATCTTAAAAACTTTAGTGTTCATATTTATCTTATTGTAATCTATTTCTTAATCGGTTACGCTACTACAGTATCTTTTCTAAGAGTATTTTCTGCATTCTTATATGTTCCTTGTATCTTTTTTATTATTATAACAGCTATAGATTCTAAGGTGTTTCACGTGAAACACCTTGAGGAATCGTATTATAAGGCGAATATAGGGTATTTTATATATGTTTCACGTGAAACATATATAAAAATGGATATAATTATAAAGTATCCATAATGGAATATGCATTTTGCTATAAGTAAAGTGAACTATGGATTATATAAGTCTTTTCATTGCTAATAGAGTTTTTGTTATTCGCATTATAATACGTAGTATTGGATTTATAGAGTAAATCGATGTGTTTCACGTGAAACATATCGTATAATGTATTCTTTTATGATGAACCTGTTTCACGTGAAACAGGTTATATAGGAATAAAAAAGGCAGATAGTGTAATACTATCTGCCTTTTAAAAGATGTTTTTGTGTGATTATATTGATTCTACAATAATATCTTCCGATACTTTTTCTTTTAGAAATCGCTCAACACCTTGTTTTAGTGTCATTTGTGACATTGGACAACCTTTACAGGCACCCATGAGTTTTACTTTTACTAAAGTTCCTTCAATAGAAACAATTTCAATATCTCCGCCATCAGCTCTAAGGGATGGTCGTACTTGCTCCATAGCTTCTCGTATTTGCTCTTCCATAAGCCTTCCTTTTTTATAAAATAAACATAATATATGAGAAAAGTACTTAATATAGTGGCATTGGTCAAGACATAAAGGGGTAAAATAAGTATAATTGATGGTATGAGTGGAAAAATAATCGTTTTTGCGAACCAAAAGGGAGGAGTTGGAAAAACTACCTCAGCAGTAAATATTGGTGCTTACATAGCATTGGCGGGAAAGCGAGTACTTCTTGTGGATTTTGATCCTCAAGGGAACTTATCCAGTGGTGTAGGGGCTAATGAGGATGTAGCTGGTATATATGAAGTTATATCAGGAGATGTTGATATGAAGGATGCTATACAGCAAACAGAGATTGATAATCTTTTTGTTGTTACTTCTGATATTAACTTGTCTGGTGCTAATATTGAATTAGCAGGAAAAAAGAATCGTGAATTTTTTCTCAAAAAGCATATAGAACCAGAGAAGAAAAACTACGACTATATTCTTTTAGATTGTCCGCCATCGGTTGGGCTCCTTACCATTAATGGGCTTGTAGCTGCGGATAAGGTTATAGTGCCGCTTCAGTGTGAGTATTACGCCTTAGAGGGGCTTACCATGCTTATTCGAACTATTAAGGGCATACAGCACGCTTTAAATCCTAATTTAGATCTAGGTGGTATTATCTTTACTATGTATGACTCAAGAACTCGTTTGAGTAATGATGTAGTACGAGAGGCTACAGCCTATTTTCAAGATAAGGTATTTCAGAGTCTTATTCCAAGAAATATTAGGCTTTCAGAGGCTCCATCACATGGGCAGCCTGTTGCTCTATATGATCCAGCTTGTATTGGTGCCAAGAGTTATCAGAAACTTGCAGAGGAGGTAATGGAACGTGTCAGCTAAACGAACAGGGTTAGGAAAAGGATTAGGTGCCCTTATTGGAGATCTTTCTCAAGATTACCCTTTAGATCCCCCAAAAGTAGAGAAAAAGGTTAATTTAGAGGAGGATTTAAAGCTTAAAGACCCAAAACCAAAGAAAAAATCGGCTCCAAAGGTAAGTAAACCTACACCAAGTACACCAAAGAAGGTTGCACCAGTAAAAAAAGAGGTGTTAAAACCATCACTGTCTGAGAGCACTCCTAAGAGTCCTGTTACTTCCTCTATACAGCAATCAGCCTCAGGAGGGTCTGTGGTGGAGATGGTTTCTCTTTCTTTAATTCAGAGAGACCCAGAACAACCTCGTCAGGTGTTTCATCAGGGGGCGTTAGAGGAGTTAAGTGCTTCAATTCAATCTAAAGGGGTTATTCAGCCCATATTAGCAGAGAAGAAGCATGGGGTCTATGTCATTATTGCGGGAGAACGAAGGTATCGAGCTGCAAAAATGGCTGGTCTTACTAAGGTTCCTGTTATTGTGAAAAGCCTTACTCCTGAAGATAGGTATGAGATTGCCATTATTGAGAATGTTCAACGAGAAGATCTTAATGCTATGGAAGAGGCTAGGGCGTATAAAACGCTACTTGATAAAACAGGAATGAGCCAGGTAGAACTTGCTCAAAAGATAGGTAAAAATCGATCAACCATTGCAAATAGTATACGTCTTTTGCAGCTATCTGATGACATGCAAATTATTTTAGAGCAGGGGCGTATGAGTGCAGGCCATGCTAGAGCTATTCTCTCTGTTGTAAACCCTGCTGACCAAAGAGTACTTTTTAAAAAGATAGTGCAGAAGGGTATTTCTGTGCGAGAAGCAGAAGCCATGGCAGAATCTCTTAATAACGGTGCACGGGCAGGATTGAAAACTAGTAAGGTTTCTAAGCCACAAGATCCAATCCTTTCAGACATAGAACAACGATTATTAGAAAAACTTGGAACACGGGTACAGCTTAAGGGAAACAGTGCTAAGGGTAAAATTGAAATATCCTACTACAGTAGTGATGACCTTGACAGAATATACAGCATCTTTTTAGAGGATGAAGAGTATCATATACAATAATATATAAAGGAAGTATTATCATGGAATTACAAGAACCGGGTGTATACGCCCAATTTGCTACAACTAAGGGAGATATCTACGTGGAGCTTTTTTATAAGAAGACTCCCTTGACTGTCTCTAACTTTGTAGGACTTGCAGAAGGAACTTTAGGCGAGTCTTCAAAGCCATATTATGACGGATTAACTTTTCATCGAGTTATTCAGGATTTTATGATTCAAGGAGGGTGTCCTCTTGGTACCGGTACTGGAGGCCCTGGATACACTTTTCCAGATGAGATTGTGGATGAGTTAAAGCACAACCGACCAGGAATTCTCTCTATGGCAAATGCTGGCCCAGGAACAAATGGAAGTCAGTTTTTTATTACCCATCTTCCAACTCCTCACCTAGACGGGAAACATACAGTTTTCGGAGAGGTGCTTGATGGGCAGGATGTTGTTGATCTTATTGAGCAGGGAGACTCTATTGAAAGTATTACAATTCATAGAGTAGGGGATGACGCCGAAAGTTTCAGACCTACTAAAGAGAGTTTTATGGGTGAACTTGCAACACTACGTGAAGAGGCTGATCAAAAAATGAGAGAGGCTATGGAAGAAGACCTTAAGCTTATTGAGAAGAGTTGGCCAACAGCTAAAACCACAGAGAGTGGATTAAAGTATGTGGTTACCACAGCAGGTCAGGGAGGAGATTCTCCTGTAATGGGTACCTCTGTTACCGTACATTACACAGGTTCTCTTCTTGATGGAAAGGTTTTTGATAGCTCCATTGCAAGAAATCAGCCAGCAACCTTTCAGGTTGGACAGGTTATTCCTGGGTGGAATGAAGCGTTAATGACTATGACTCAGGGAGAGCGAAGAACTCTTATTATTCCTCCACACCTAGGATATGGTGAGCAGGGGTATCCTGGAGTTATTCCTCCAAACAGTTGGTTGGTATTTGAGGTAGAGCTTATCTCCTATTAATCTATCAGTTAATATAGAGAGAGGGTGACCACCATGTAATGTGTGGTCACCCTTTTTATTTGCCCTGTAATCATGGATCACCCGTACGGCAGGTCGTAGAGGAACCTCTTCAAATATGTACTATTTTGTTGTATCCCTCTTTAATACGTTACGCTTTTCCTTAAGAAGAAGCTTATTTTCTTCTTCAAGAGAAAAACATCTAGAATTGGCACACCCATTGGCTATATAGTGTTATATAATCTTAATTGGAGGGATGCTATGGAGAAGCTAGAGGTTGAACGAATATATGGGGTTCACTGCTTTAATGAGTTGGAAATGCAAAAACGACTTCCTAAAAAGGTGTTTGATGAGTTGAAAAAGGTTCAGAATGGACTTCAACCTCTCAAAAGAGATATTGCCGAAGTTGTAGCTGAGTGTATGAAAGCTTGGGCTATAGAGAATGGGGCAACTCATTACAGCCACTGGTTTCAGCCTCTTACTGGAATGACTGCGGAAAAACACGACTCCTTTATTAATCCTACCTCCGATGGACAGATTATTATGGAGTTTTCTGGTAAGGAGCTTATTAAGGGAGAGCCAGACGCATCATCCTTTCCTAATGGTGGATTACGATCAACCTTTGAAGCTAGAGGTTATACCGCTTGGGATACCTCAAGCCCCGCCTTTCTGAGAGAGGACTCATGGGGAATCACTCTTGTTATTCCTACGGCATTTGTCTCTTACACTGGGTTTGCTTTAGATAAAAAAGTACCTCTTTTACGGTCTATGGCAGTGCTGGAGAAGGAGACTCTACGGGTTGTTCACGCCCTTGGGCAAAAGGATGTAAAGGGTATTCGTATTAATGTGGGCCCCGAGCAAGAGTACTTTCTGGTAAATCGTGAGCTCTATAGAGCACGACCTGATCTTCATTTTACTGGACGCACAGTTTTTGGAACCATGAGTGCTAAAGGCCAAGAGATGGACGACCACTACTTTGGTTCAATTAAAGAGAAGGTTGGCGCATATATGCACGAGGTAAACAAGGTACTCTGGAAAATGGGTATTTCTGCCAAAACTCAACATAACGAGGTAGCACCTAATCAGTATGAGCTAGCCTGTGTCTTTGATACTGCCAATGTAACAGTTGATAGAAACCAGGTTGTTATGGAGGTACTTCAAAAGGTTGCTTCTCACCATGGACTGGTTTGCCTTCTTCATGAGAAACCCTTTGCTGGAGTAAATGGTTCCGGAAAACATAACAACTGGGGACTCATGACTGATACAGGAATAAACCTTCTGTCTCCAGGAAAAACATACGAGAGTCAGCTTACCTTTATTCTTTTTCTTGTATCAGTGATTAAGGCGGTGGACTCCTATGCTAAGCTTATTCGATCTTCTGCAGCCTGTGCCGGAAATGATCATAGATTAGGGGGGCATGAAGCTCCTCCCGCTATCATTTCAATCTACCTAGGAGATGAGTTGGTTGGGATTATTGAAGATTTGGGAAATAAGGGATTTGAGAATAAAAAGAAAGAGAAATTAGAGCTTGGTATCCCTGCGTTATCTCGGTTTTCTAAGGATATGGGAGATAGAAATAGAACTTCACCCTTTGCGTATACGGGAAACAAATTTGAGTTTCGAATGGTTGGGTCTTCTCAATCAATGGCAGGACCTAATACTATTCTTAATAGTGCCATGGCCTCTGTATTGCAGGAGGTTGGGAACCGTCTAGAAAAGGCTACCAATGTAGAGCAGGAAACTCTTGCTATTATTGGAGAGTTTTATAGAGATCACAGAAGAGTAATTTTTAATGGCAATGGATATAGTGATGAGTGGGTAGAGGAGGCTAAGCGACGCGGTCTTCCTAAGTTAGACGATACTGTTTCTGCCCATCAGGTTCTTACTGAGCCAGAGAGTGTTGACCTGTTTACCCGCATGGGAGTGTTTAGTAAAGAGGAGTTACACTCTAGGCAGGAGATATACTTAGAGCGATATAGTAAGCAGATTAATATTGAAGCTGGAGTTATGTTGCAGATGGCTCGTCGGCTGATTTTTCCCGCAGTCTCTGAAGATCTCTCTAAGCTAGCTAAGTCTGTAGCTCGTCTTGAAAGTATTGGTATTCAGAGGGCATCACTGGGAAGAACTCAAAAAAGTATTACCACTATTGCAAAGTTACTCGAGGATCTTCTTGGTGCATCTGATCGATTAGAGATTGCTATGAACCAAGCACTTGCACTGGATAAAGACATTATTGCTCAGGCCGAGGCGTATAGTACTAAGGTTGTACGGGCAATGGGTGAGCTTCGAACAATTGGTGATTCCTTAGAGGGTATGGTAGATAAGCGAAGCTGGCCGTACCCATCGTACGAAGATCTTCTTTTTACTCTATAAAAAAGGGCTGTTGTAAAGGTTAGTGACCTCTCTACAACAGCCTCTGATTATCAAAAAGGCTCCCCTGAGGGAGCCTACA
>CAZBHR010000013.1:0-55983 GCA_964492025.1 uncultured Spirochaetia bacterium
GAAAGCTGAATGGGATGAGCATGCACGCATTACAACAGCCACTGAGATAGGTGAACAGAAGGGTGCGGAGAAAAAAGCCGTTGATATAGCGAAAAATCTGCTAGCAAAAGGTATGGATTGTAAGGCTATTGCAGAAATAACAGGTCTTACTGAGGAAGAAATTAAAAAGCCCTAAGGTTTTTACAGATTGTGTTCGGGAAACTGTGTTTCTCGGACAAATTCTATCGCAAAGAAAAGATCCAAGTACCTGTTTCACCCGTATTTCACAGCTTCACAAATCTGCGTAAGAACAAAGTCTACAAAACTTGCATCTGAACCCATACACACTTATTCTGCCTCATTAGCAAGCGCCCAGATCTTAGGCGTATACATAGCATCAAATGTATAAGTAGCCCCTAAATCATCAGTTACAGTAATATCACCAGATAAAACTTTAACCTCAGAAGGTGATATTTTTAGATTATCCAATACAGCAAACTCAAAAAAAGACGGACTGTACGGTGTCATATCTATATCTCCATTCATAAAAAACTCATCAGGATAAGGTTCATTCTCAAGCACAAATTGCTGTAAGCTAACGCCATCAAATCTGCAGTCTACTCCAACAATATCAGAGTAAGAAGGAGAGAAAGAAGAAAGACCAATGATTTCTGAACTATAAGAAAAACCATGATCATCAATTTTATACGTAATTAGCTCATCTAAAATATCTCCATCTAAATCTTTCCACCTAGAAGGCTTAGTAAGAACTATTTCTGATACACTCCAATCAAAAGAATTTCCAGAATTCTGAATACTAGAAATATGGTTCAACAAATTCCTTTTAACATCACCTATGATGCTACTGATTTCATAAAACCTGAGAAAAAGATATTTCAAATCAAACATTCTCTGCTCAAACTGATCACCTGTAATTTCAACTACCTTTGTAGTCCCTGCAGGGGAGTACGACATACTTCCATTTTTTACAGAAAAAGATCTTTCATCTCTCAAAATTTGAACAGTAAAATTTTCAAACTTTAGTTCCATATCATCTATTTGATGAGGAGCAGAACTATAAGGCCTTACAACTCCATTAATAAATACTTCTTCCTTATCTTTAGTAATTGCATACTCAATATCTATATCAAATGGAAAGTCTGGAGCAACAACATCACCTACTGAATACCCTTCATATACAAAAGGATCAAGAAAATTATGAGTAACACTACCATGAAAAACAATATCGTACAATTCCAAACCCTTCTGAGTGACAACTGCATAATTATCACCCTGAATAGGAGGAACTCGTAAAGGCTTTCCTAAAAGGTCCTTATCGATTACATACGAACGTACAAACTTAACTGTTGAAAGCACCAAATCGGTATAAAACATCGCTTCATATATCTCTTGAGTTGAAAGCTGCTCTAATATCACTTCATTATCAGGATTTCCTTCTGTGCTACTGCTGTCATTATTACTTTCGCCAGTATTAGCAATTGGAGAACATCCTAAAATGAAAGTAAAAATTATTAAAAAACCCATTAAACTATACTTTTTCATAATTGTGCCTCTATAAATACCATACCCTACTACTCCGTAAAATTCAAGGTGGCCCGTACCGCACGCTTCCAACCTTTGTAAAGCTTCTCTCTCTGGGACTTATTCATTTGTGGGTAGTGGTGTCTATCAATCTGCCAATCCTCAGCTATCTCCTGCTGAGATTTCCAAAACCCTACAGCAAGACCCGCAAGATACGCTGCACCAAGGGCGGTTGTCTCTGTCACACTCGGTTTATCTATCCGAACTCCAAGAATATCTGACTGAAATTGCATCAGAAATCTATTCTCAGAGGCTCCTCCATCAACACGCATACAGGGAAGGTCATATCCAGACTCTTGACTCATTATGGTTATAAGATCTCTCGTCTGGTAACAGATAGACTCTAGGGTTGCACGGGTAATCTCTTTTCTCCCGCTTCCTCGGGTAAGTCCAAAAATAGCTCCACGGGCATCCTGATCCCAGTAAGGAGACCCCATACCCACAAATGCGGGAACAACATACACACCCTGTGAGCTAGCAATACTTTTCGCTACTGCTTCACTATCGGCGGCGTGTTCTATCACTTCTAGGCTATCTCTTAACCACTGAACCGCACTCCCCGCTACAAAGATAGATCCCTCTAGAGCATAGTTAATCTTTCCATCTACACCCCACGCTATGGTAGTTAATAGTCCATTTTTAGAAAGAATGGGCTGACTCCCTGTATTCATGAGTGCAAAGCACCCTGTGCCATAGGTATTCTTTACCATCCCCTCTTCAAAGCAACACTGTCCAAAGAGTGCAGCCTGTTGATCTCCTGCAATCCCGGTAATAGGAATCTCTAGCCCCCCAGTAAAGGTTGTAGCAATGGTACCAAAGCTGTGAGAAGAGGGAAACACCTGTGGCATCATAGGCTTAGGAATATTGAGTATCTCTAGGAGCTCCTCAGACCAGTGTTTATGAAAGATATCATATACAAGAGTTCGTGAGGCGTTTGTATAGTCGGTTCCATGAATATTTCCTCTGGTAAAGTTCCACAGAATCCAAGTATCCACTGTCCCAAAAAGCAACTCCCCTCGTTCTGCTCTCCTCTGAGCTCCAGGAATCGTATCTAAAATCCATCGTATTTTGGTTGCAGAAAAGTAAGCATCAATAGGAAGCCCTGTTTTAGAGGTGAAAATGTTCTCATACCCTTCCTGTTTCAGGTTATCACAAATCTGGGATGTTTGACGTGACTGCCACACAATGGCGGGATAGATAGGGTTACCACTCTCCTTCTCCCAAACTATAGTAGTCTCCCGTTGATTGGTAATACCCATAGCAACAGGTGCTTCTGGGAGCTTTTTAAGAATGCTTCTTAAAAGTCTCTTTGTAACATTCCATATCTCTAAAGGATCCTGCTCAACCCACCCTGGCTCAGGGAATGATTGAGAACACTCCTCCTGGACAGTTGCTATTATTTCACTTGCCTGATTAAACGCGATTACCCGAATTGATGTTGTACCTAAGTCTAGTGCTAATATGGTCTTTTCTTCTGCCATACAGGTAGTATATCATGAAACAGAAAGATTGCAATCATATTGTTCAGACATCAGCTACTTCACATACAGATGTGACAATAAAAGCGATAAATCTCCCTTACAATATGTATTCAATTGGGATCTTACTCATTCCCGTACAGAATCATTATGGGTATAATAACCCTTGTATGAGCAGACTAATATTAAACCATATTTCAGGTTCCGAAAATATACGGGGAATCCTTGTAGACACTTCGGTAGATACATTAAAGATTATTCCCTTCCTGTTTATCACCTACCTTTTTATTGAGTATTTTGAACACAAGGCATCGGATAAGGTAGTTCATACATTACAAAAATCATCAAAGTTTGGGCCACTATTTGGTAGTGTGTCTGGACTATTTCCCCAATGTGGATTCTCCACTATTGCTTCAAGCTTCTACGTAAATCGCTTTGTTACCTTCGGTACACTTATTGCTGTATACTTAACCACCTCTGATGAGATGATTCCTGTACTTCTTACCATAGACCCTGCCCTTATCCCTCCAATACTGGGCATAAAACTCTTAGTGGGTATTATTGCGGGTTTTACAATAGACCTTCTTCTTAAAAAACGTGAGGTAACTCCCCATGCAGAGATACTTTGTGAGCAGGAACAGTGCTCCTGTTCAGAGGATGGTATCCTAAAAGGAACTATTAAGCATACAGTTCGTATTGGACTCTATATTTTTCTCATTACCCTAGGGCTTAACATTCTTCTCTCTTTTATTGATTTGCAATCACTCTTCACCGATATACCACTTCTTGGGCTATTTATTGCTGCAATTATTGGGCTTATCCCAAACTGTGCTACATCAATTGTTATTACTCAGCTCTACGCTGGGGGAACATTATCCTTTGGGGTTATGATGGCGGGGCTTCTTACAAACGGTGGTGTGGGAATACTCATGCTGTTTAGAATAAATAAAAACCTACGAGAAAATATCACTATTCTTGGAATACTTGTAGGAATTGCCGTGACCACAGGAGCTATACTTAATATACTTCTATAATCTCATGTTTCTCCATAGAAAGTATTACAGATACTAAGAACCAGCAGAGTGCCCTGCATAATTAATAGCTAGATTTAGTACAAATCTTTCCTGAGTGCATTACTATGGGAACATATACCTTAAATAATTGCATAAAAAAAGGCTGCTACCAATGTAACAGCCTTGTAGAATTCGATAAAAGAATTAATCTTTCTTCTTACTCTTCTTCTCTTTTTTCGCTGGAGCTTCTTCTTTAACCTCTTCTACAGGTTGCTCAACAAGCTCAAGAATTACCATCTCCGCAGCATCACCCTGTCGTAGAGTTCCAAGTTTAAACATTCTTGTGTATCCACCAGGTCGATTAGCGTTTCGTGGCCCAATATCGGTGAAAAGCTTATTTACAATAGCCTTATCCCAGATATCTTTGGCAATGATTCGTCGGTTGTGGACAGAATCAACCTTGGCACGGGTAATCATTTTTTCCGATACTCTCTTTACCTCCAAAGCTTTTGCTTTGGTAGTCTGAATTCGCTCATATTTAAAAAGAGAGGTAGCCATATTTCGTAACATAGCCTTTCTATGGCTACTTTTTCTACTAAGTGCGTTATATCCAACCTTATGTCTCATTACTCTTCATCCTTATTTTCAGGTATTTTTGCAGAAGCCTTTAGAACACTGTAATCACTCATACCTAGAGTTAAGTTTCGGTCTTTTAGCTTCTCCTTAATCTCCAAGAGAGATTTTTTTCCAAAGTTTCTTGTCTTTGCTAACTCCGCTTCGGTGGTCTTAGTAAGATCTCCAATAGTTCGGATGTTCGCATTCTTCAAACAGTTATTAGATCTAACGGAAAGATCCAGATCTTCAATTGCGGTAGCAAGTGTTTGTCGAACAAGCTCTTCCTCTTCGTCAATCTCATCAGCTGAACCTAAAAGAGATTCATCAAAGTTGATAAAGATAGAAAAGTGCTCTTTTATAATCTTTGCACCCTCAGCTAAAGCGTTCTCTGGAGAGATTGTTCCATCGGTATACACCTCTAAAACAAGCTTATCATAATCATTTCGCTGACCTACTCGAGTGTTCTCTGTATAAAAAGAAACCTTTGTTACTGGAGAGAAAATAGCATCCATAGGGATGGTTCCGATCTCTTCAATATAGTGGTGGTTCTGCTCCGCAGGAACATACCCACGACCAAGATCGATCTGAATATCGATATCAACCTGACACCCTTCCATAAGAGTAAGAATGTGGTGATCCTTATCGAATACAGTGATCCCCTCTTTTTCATCTAGTACAGCACCAGTAATAGTAGCTCCACCTGGACACTCAATAGAGGTAATCCGTTGCTCCATACTGTCGTCTAGATTAAGTTTGAGGTGCTTAAGGTTATTAATAACCTCAGACGTATCCTCTACTACCCCTGGGATAGATTCGTATTCACTAGAAACAATATGGGGGGTGCCATTTTTATCATAGCTGGTAAATTTTACCGCAGTGATAGCATACCCCTGAATTGAAGAGAGTAATACTCGTCGAAGAGTATTTCCTACGGTAGTTCCGTATCCCCTCTCAAAGGGGAGTACGGAAAACTTTCCATAGTTCTCTTTTAATTCATTATGTTCCAGAGTAATATTTTTTGGTCTCTTAAACCCTTGCAACAAATTCTTTCTTGGCATAGTTACTCCTATCTAGAATAGAGCTCAACGATGAGCTGCTCTTTAAGGTCAGCAAGCTCACGAATATCACTTCGCTTAGGATAAGCTTTTAACTCACCCTTCATAGCATCTGGGTCAAGAGAAAGCCATGGTTCAACACCAGACTGTGTATACTCTTTAAGACTCTCCTTAATTGGAGTCATTTTTTGACCTCTCGCATTAATAGAGATAACATCTCCCTCTTTTACAACGTAGGAGGCAATGGAAACTCGTCGTCCATTTACCGAAACGTGTCCATGAGATACGAGCTGTCGAGCCTGCTTTCGAGAAGAGGCAAATCGAAGTCGATATACAACATTATCTAATCGTCGCTCTAAAAGTACAATTAAGTTTTCACCAGTTTTTCCAGCCATTCGATCAGCCTTAGCAAATGTGATTCGGAACTGCTTTTCTAGCATTCCATACATTCTCTTAAGCTTCTGCTTCTCTCGAAGCTGAATACCGTAATCACTCATTTTCTTCATTCGAGCTCTAGGCTCTTTTCCTGGAGGACCAGCTTTCTTGTTCATAGGACATTTAGCCCCTTTACATCTGTCTCCCTTTAGGAAAAGTTTCTTTCTCTCAGTTCTACAATAGCGACACTGTGGTCCAATATATCTTCCCATATTTTACTCCTAACCTCTTCGAACCTTTCTTGGTCGACATCCATTATGAGGGATTGGGGTAACGTCTCGAATACTCTTAACAACAAGACCCATTCCACCAATCGCACGGATAGCCTGATCACGACCTACACCGGGTCCTTTAACAAAGACATGAACCTCTCGGAGTCCCATATCCATTGCTCGTTTTCCCGCATCCTCAACCGTAACCTTTGCCGCATAAGGGGTAGACTTCTTAGCACTCTTGAACCCATTTGCTCCGGCACTGGCCCAAGAAACAGTGTTTCCCTTGAGGTCTGTAAAGGTAACAATGGTGTTATTGAAGGTTGCCTGAATGTAGACATTCCCTTCGTGAACGACTTTCTTACTCTTTTTCTTCGTCTTCTTAGCTGTAGCCACGTACTACTCCTTATTTCTTCTTATTTGCAACGGTCTTAGCTCTACCCTTTCGAGTTCGAGCATTGGTTTTTGTTCGCTGACCATTTACCGGAAGACCTCGTCTATGTCGAAGTCCTCTGTAGCAACCAATGTCCATAAGACGTTTAATGTTCATTGCTACTTCGGTTCTGAGTCGTCCCTCAACCTTGTAGTCGCTTTCAATAATCTTTCGTAGATTATTAAGATCCTCACCTTGTAAGTCATTTGCTTTCATATCAGGATCAATATTGGCCTTCTGACAAATCTCCACAGCTGAACTTCTCCCTATACCATAAATATAGGTTAAGGAAATTTTTACTGCTTTATTTGGAAGGTCTATACCTGCAATTCGTGCCATCTACGAGTTCCTCCTATTTCTGCCGTTGTTTGTGCTTGGGATTTTCACAAATAATTCTCAGAACACCACGCCTTCTTATAACTTTACACTTATCACAGATAGGCTTCACGCTTGCTCTAACTTTCATTCTACTTATTCCCCTTTACAATGTTCTGGATTGGATCTTACCTTTCTTCACCAATCCACCTTGATGATGCATCTTAAGATGCCCTTCAACTTGTGATATGAAATCAAGATCCACACCAACCATAATTAATACCGATGTTCCTCCCAACAAGGTTGTAACCTCTTGAGGAAACCCAAATACCATTTGAAGTAGCGTCGGGGTAATAGCGATGAAAGCAAGAAAGAGAGCACCAGGAAGTACTATCCTACTCAATACTCGAGTAAGATACTCCTCAGTTTTCTCTGCCCTGATTCCAGGAATGGAACCACCATTTTCCCGTATTTGCTTTGCAATCTCTATAGGGTTTAACGTAACCTGAGTATAGAAATACGCAAAGAATACTATCAAAAGAGTATATATAATAATGTAGGGAGCCCCTTGAGGTCTCATCCACATAGCAAACCGATTCAACCAGCCGATTTGAACCGAAGATGCCAATAGCAGCGGAAACTGTAATACCGCAGAGGCAAAAATAACCGGAATTACTCCAGATGGGTTAATTTTGAAAGGGATGTAACTGCTTGTACCGCCGTACATCTTTCTTCCAACTACCCTCTTAGCGTAGTTTACCGGTATCTTTCTCTGTCCCTGTTGTTCATAAACAACCAGAGCGATTATGACAAGAAACAGAATAAAAATCAACACAGCAAAGACTGGATTAACAGGATTTGCTGAATTTGTGTCCATACTTTGGATCAAAATGGCAATTGCAGAAGGAAATCTTGCTACAATTCCCGCAAAAATGATCAATGAGACACCATTACCAACACCTCGTTGGGTAATCTGCTCACCAATCCAAACAAGAACCAAGGTTCCCACAGCCATAGTAGCTAGAGAGAGGGCAATAAATCCTGCGGTAGACTCCATGGTAATAATACCACCGGCGTTCGCAGCATCCATCTGTCGAAGAAGTGACAGCTGTGCAAACCCTTGTAGGATTGCAATAAATACCGTAGCGTATCGTGTATATAGCTGAATTTTTCTTCTTCCTCCATCATCCTCAGAAAGCTGTTTAAGCTTTGGGAAGATAAGCATGGAAACCTGCATTAAAATCTGTGCTGAAATGTACGGGAATACACTCAACATAAAGATGGCGGAGTTTTTATAAGCTCCACCAGAAAAGAAGTTGAGATAATCAGTAATTCCAGACATAGCTCCAGTTTGGGAGGCGTAAAATGCTTTTACCGCACTTACGTCAACTCCCACAAGTGGAAGAATACTTCCAAGTCTCACCAACAGTAACATACCGAAGGTGAAGAGAAGCCTCTTTCTTAGTTCTGCAATCTTAAACATTGCAACTAATGAATTCCCTGCCATGTGTACCCCTTATTCCGCGTCGGTAGATTGGGTCTCAACCTCGACTACTCCACCAGCTGCTTCAATCTGAGCAATTGCTCCAGCAGAGGCTTTTACACCTTTAAGAGTAATTTTCTTTGAGCACTCACCATTGGCAAGTACTTTGGCATACTCTCGTTTACCCTTAAGTAAACCCTTCTCTCGAAGAGTCTCATCGGTTACCACATCTCCATCGGAGAATACTCTTGAAATTTCATCAAGAGAGATTGGTTGATACTCTTTCTTAAAGGGATAGTTTGAAAATCCTCGGGTTGCAAGCCGTCGGTAGAGAGGCATCTGTCCACCCTCAAAACCAACACGAACACCACCACCGGATCGTGCATTTTGACCGTTCATTCCACGACCAGAATAACGACCTCGACCGCTTCCGTATCCACGCCCTACAACTTGTTTCTTCTTTGTGGCACCCTTTGGGGCTCTAAGACCTTCCATTATACTAACTCCTCAACTTTCACCAGGTGTGCAACCTTAGCAACCATTCCCAAAATAACTGGGTTGGCTTCATGCTCAACAGAACTGCTGATTCTTCCCAGTCCAAGAGCCTCAACAGTTCGTCGCTGCTTTGGAGACCGGCCAATAAGACTTTTTACTAGTGTTATTCGAATCTTTTTCATAGGTTAACCCCACATATCCTTTAGCTCTTTACCTCGGTTCTTTGCGATTTCTTGAGCGTTCATAATGTTCTCGAGTCCGTTAAATACCGCTTTAACAGTATTGATCTGGTTTCGAGATCCTAGCGACTTACTCATAATATCATGTACACCTGCAGCATCCATGATAGCTCGCACTGCTCCACCCGCCAAAACTCCTGTACCAGGTGCAGCAGGTTTAAGAAGAACGTTAGCACTCTTATATTTACCGTTGATCTCATGAGGGATAGTACTATTTTTCATAGGCACAGTAATCATGTTCTGCTTAGCCTTAGTAATACCCTTTCGAATAGCCTCGGAAACATCGTTAGCCTTTCCAAAACCATAACCAACTCTACCCTTCTGATCTCCCACAACCACAAGTGCGGAGAAGGAAAACCGTCGGCCTCCCTTCAGCACTTTTGCTACTCGGTTAAGTTTAATAAGTTTTTCGGTAAACTCGTTATCTCTCTCACGATTTCGGGAATCTTTTCTTTTTCCTCGTTTTGCTTCTTCCACACAATCCCCCTAGAACTTAATGCCAGTTTTTCTGGCACCGTCGGCGATACTTTTTACAATACCATGGTATAGGTATCCACTTCTATCGAATACAACGGTATCGATATTTTTCTCTTTTAGGCGATTCCCAATGGCTTCACCAATTTTCCCAGCATTCTCTTTATTGTTTCTCATACCTAAGAACTCTTTTTCGAGGGTACTTACGGATGCAAGAGTGTTACCATTTACATCATCAATCACCTGAACATACATGTTTTTATTACTTCGAAAAACACTCATTCTTGGGCATTCAGGGGTACCGGAAATCTTCTTACGAATACTAGCTTTTCGCTTTTTTCTTGCTTTCTGCTTCAATATTGCTTTTTTCATACCTTTACCTACTTAACACCGGACTTACCGACTTTTCGTCGAATGTACTCATTCTCATATTTAATTCCCTTTCCTTTGTAAGGCTCAGGAACTCGTAGTGATCGAATTTCCGCCGCAACCTGTCCAACCTGCTGCTTATCAATACCGCTTACGGTAACCTTAGTAGGCCCGTCACAGGTAATGGTAATTCCCTCAGGAATTAAGTACTCAACAGTGGTTGAAAGTCCAAGGTTTAGAGATAAAATCTTACCTGAAACTTCAGCTCGGTATCCAACACCATTTACAAGAAGGGTTTTAGAGAATCCTTCGGAAACTCCAACAACCATATTATTAAGAAGCTGTCGATAAAGTCCATGACAAGATCGAGCTACTTTACTATCAGAGGTTCGCTCAATTACAGCGTTACCATCTTCAATATTGATGGTAACGTTATTGTAGGGTTGCTCAAGTTTTCCCTTGGGCCCCTCTACAACAAAGTGAGTGTCTGAAACCTCTACCTTTACTCCCTGAGGAAGTGCTACTGGTAATTTTCCAATTCTTGACATATCTACACTCCTCCTACCAAACTGAACAGATCAGCTCTCCGCCGACTTTCTGCTCAGAAGCTTTCTTACCAGTAATAACCCCAGATGAAGTGGATACTACAACAATACCGTGGCCATTAAAGACACGAGGCATCGTATCATAACCAGAGTAAATTCGTCGACCTGGCTTAGAGATTCTCTTAATACCATGAATAACTGGTCGCTCTTGGTCATCATACTTAAGGGCAATTCTAATTACAGTTTTCCCCTCTTTCACTACCTTTTTATAACTACCAATATACCCTTCGCTCTTAAGAATCTTAAGAACCTTAGTCTTTAACCCCGAAGGGTATACATCGACATGGGCGTGCTTGGCAGCACTGGCATTTCTCATTTTTGTTAGCATATCTGCTACAGGATCACTTGTTGCCATCGTTCTCTCCTACCAACTCGATTTAGTCACACCAGGAATCTTACCTTCACTAGCAAGCTTCCTAAAACATACCCTGCACATCTCAAATTTACGCATATATCCTCGTGGACGTCCGCAAACTCGGCACCGGTTAACTTTCCGTGTGCTGTACTTGGGCTTTCTCATAGCCTTATATATCATTGATTTCTTAGCCATCTACAAACTCCTATTTACTGAAGGGCATGCCCATCTTCTTCAGGAGCGAAAAAGCCTCCTGATCGGTTTCGGCAGTGGTTACAATAGTAATATTTAATCCACTGATTCTCTCAATCTTATCGTAATCAATTTCAGGGAAAATAATCTGCTCAGTAATTCCGAGTGAGTAGTTTCCATGACCATCAAATGATTTTGGATTCAACCCTCTAAAGTCCTTTACTCGAGGAAGTGCAACACTTACCAATCGATCATAGAACTCCCACATTTGGGTTCCTCGTAGAGTTACCTTAGCACCAATCTCCATGCCCTCTCGGAGCTTAAAGTTTGATATAGATTTCTTTGCCTTTGTTTTTACCGCATGTTGTCCAGTAATTGCTTCTAACTCTCGCACCGCAGACTCAAGAAGCTTCTTGTTCTGAATAGCGTCTCCGACACCCATGCTTACATTGATTTTCTCAAACCGAGGCACCTGCATAATAGAGGAGTATTGAAACTCTTCCTTAAGCTCAGAGACAACATTCTCTTGGTAGACCTTTTTCAGCCTTGGTATATACTGCTCACTCATTAGATTTTCTCTCCAGTCTTTTTCGCAACGCGAACTTTCTTTCCATTTTTGTCCAATTGGTACCCAACACGAGTGGTATCTCCATTCTTAAGAACATACGCAACGTTGGAAATATCAATAGAAGACTCGATCTCTCGAATTCCACCTTGATCTTGCTCAGATCTTGGTTTAAAGGTCTTCTTTACCATACCAATACCTTTTACAATAACACGACCATTTTCTCTATCAATCTTGAGAATCTCGCCGGTCTTACCTTTGTCTTTTCCTGTAAGAACCTTAACGGTATCATTTACACGTAATTTCGTAGACATATCACTCTCCCTACAGTACTTCTGGAGCAAGAGAAACGATCTTCATAAAACCGTCTCGAAGCTCTCGAGCTACAGGACCAAAAATTCGTTTACCACGAGGATTCTCGTTGGCATCCAAAATTACACAAGCGTTATCATCAAAACGAATGTAAGTACCATCAACTCGTCGGAACTCTTTGCTAGTACGAACGATAACAGCTTTCTGCACATCACCTTTCTTTACTGGGGCGTTAGGAATTGCACTCTTAACGGCCACTACAATAATGTCACCAACTCCTGCGGTTTTTCGCTTACTTCCGCCCAGTACCTTAATGCACTGTACTTTTTTTGCGCCGCTGTTGTCAGCAACATTCAGATATGTTTGCATCTGAACCATAGAATTCTCCTTTACTTAGCCCGTTCAATTACTTCAGTGAGGCGCCAACACTTCTCTTTACTGATTGGTCGACACTCTACAATCTGAACTGTATCTCCAAGGTGCGCATCTTCTCTTTCGTCGTGTGCCTTCACCTTCTTTGTAGTGGTAACGTACTTCTTATAAAGAGGATGGAGAGTTTTTGTAGTAATAGCTACTACAATGGTCTTTTCCATCTTCTCACTTACCACCTGACCTACATATTTCTTCTTATTTACCTTCATCTCAGGGGACCTCACTTATTAGACTCTTCCCGAATACCAAGAGCGTACTCATGAATAATACAATTCAGCTGGGCCACCTCTTTCCGGATAGTTCGTAACTCATAGGGATTCTCAAGATGACCCTGAACTTTTTTCATTCTTAGGTCAAAATGTCGTCTCCGAAGTTCATCTCGTTTCATTACGAGTTCTTTGTAACTCAAATCGTTATATGCATTTTTCATAAACTATCCTAACTCCTTTCGTACAATAAATTTTGTCTTAATCGGGAGTTTACTAGCAGCCAAAGTCATTGCTTCTTTTGCCAACTCTTCGCTAACACCGGACATTTCAAACATTACGTGTCCAGTCTTTACTACTGCAACCCAACCCTCTGGATTACCCTTACCCTTACCCTGTCGAGTTTCGGCAGGTTTCTTGGTATAAGGCTTATCGGGGAAAATCCGAATCCAAACCTTACCACCACGCTTAATTTTACGGGTCATCGCAATACGAGCAGCTTCGATTTGACGGTTTGTAATCCATCGTGGCTCCGCTGCAACAAGTCCGAACTCACCAAAAGATACGGTAGTTCCTCGTCGAGCGACTCCATCCATAGCTCCTCGGAAGGTTTTTCTATGTTTTACACGTTTAGGACTAAGCATCGTTTACTCCTTCCTTCTCTCGTCGATTTGATTTCACTAAAAGTCCAGCATCTTGCTTAGCTGCATTCTTAAGAACTTCACCTTTGAAGACCCAAACTTTAACACCAATAACACCAAAGGTAGTTACCGCTTCTGCAAACCCATAATCAATATCTGATCGAAGGGTGTGAAGAGGTACTCGTCCCTCTTTGTGCCACTCGGTTCGAGCCATCTCAGCTCCACCAAGTCGTCCAGAAACCTTAATCTTAACTCCCTGAGCTCCAGCTCTCATAGCTGAACTTACAGACATCTTAAGAGCTCTCTTAAAAGAACCTCTCATCTTAAGTTGCTGAGCAACGTTAAGAGCGATAAGCTGTGCATCAACCTCAGGTTTCTTTACTTCTTTAATCTTAATACTGATCTTCTTAGAAGTGTGTTTCTGAAGACGAAGTGCTAGTTTATCAATATTAGCTCCCTTAGAACCAATTAATACACCAGGTCGAGAAGCCTTGATAAGAACATTAATTCTCTCTGGCTTTCGAACAATCTCAATATCTGAGATGTCTGCACCATGGGTTTCAGGACACTTAGCCAATACCTTACGAATAATAAGGTCTTCATGAAGAAAGTCGGCATAGTCTTTAGACCCTGCGTACCACTTTGATTTCCAGGTATTATTAATACCCAGTCGTAGTCCAATTGGATTTACCTTCTGGCCCATTATTTTGCCTCCCCTTCATCGACCGCCACAAAAATGTGACTCATTCGTTTTAGTAATATATCTCGTCGTCCCTGTGATCTTGGCCAAACTCGCTTTAAACGAGGACCTTCTGTGATCTGAATTTCAGACACGAAAAGTGACTCTTCATCAAGCTGACCATTCTGAGAGTATACCGCATTTGCAGCAGCAGACATAATGGCTTTCTTGATAAGCTTAGATCCCTTCTTAGGAGTAGCATCAAGGATAGCCAAAGCATCGGCGTAGGACTTTCGTCGAACTAGATTTGCAATTGGTCTCATCTTGCTAGGAGATATCATTAAAAATTTCTCGGTTGCTGTATATGCTCGTTTATTCTTCATACTACACCCTATCTACCTTTTTTCTTGTCACCTGCGTGACCTCGGAAAAACCGAGTAGGTGAAAATTCACCAAGTTTATGCCCAACCAAGTTCTCTGTAATGTATACAGGAACCCAAGTTTTTCCATTGTACACTGAAATAGTTAATCCAACCATCTCAGGAATAATAGTTGAAGCTCGGGAATAGGTTTGAAGCATCTGTTTATTCCCACTTTTTGAGCTTTCAACAACTTTCTTGTAAAGACTCTTCTCAATAAATGGACCCTTTCTAATAGATCTTGCCACGTTACGCTCCTATCCTATTTTCGTCGCTTCACAATAAACTTGCTAGACGGTTTCTTCTTCTTTCGAGTTCGATAACCCTTAGTAGGCATACCCCAAGGAGAAACAGGATGTCGTCCTCCAGAAGTTTTACCCTCACCACCACCATGGGGGTGATCAACAGGGTTCATTACAACACCTCGAACCTTAGGCCGATTACCCATCCATCGGGATCGTCCTGCCTTACCTAGTGTTACGTTCATGTGATCTTCGTTTCCAACTTCACCGATAACGGCACTACACTCTTTGAAAACCATACGAACTTCACCTGATGGAAGACGAAGACTTACATAGTCTCCCTCTTTCGCCATAATAGTAGCTCCTGCACCAGCGGATCGAGCAAGCTGCCCTCCACGTCCAAGCTGAAGCTCAATGTTATGAACACGAACACCAAGTGGAATAGCCTTTAATGGAAGAGAGTTTCCAACCTCAAGAGGTGCATTCTCTCCATTCATAACTTTTCGACCAACCGTAAGACCCTTTGGAGCTAAGATATATCGCTTCTCTCCATCGGCGTATGCAACTAGTGCAATGTTTGCAGTACGGTTTGGATCGTACTCTATAGTTTTTACGACACCGGGTATATCAAACTTGTTTCTTCGGAAGTCAATAATTCGATATTTACGCTTATGACCACCACCCCGTCGTCGTACGGCTATTCTACCACCAGCCCCTCGTCCAGCCTTCTTAGAAAGACCTACGGTAAGGGACTTTTCCGGTGTGGTAGTGGTAATCTCTTCAAAAGTAAGAGATGTTTTAAACCGCTGACCGGGGGTTATTGGATTGTACTTTTTAATTCCCATCTTTATAACCCTCTACCTTATACCCCTTCCAGGGCATCGATTTTATCACCAGCCTTGAGTGTGACAATTGCCTTTCTCCAAGGGGTGGTAGCTCCTCGACGAATACCCTTTTTAGTTCGAGCATTTCGAGGTTTAGCCTTCATATTCATTACATTACACTTTACCGGTCGTACGGAAAAAAGTGCTTCCACAGCATCAACAATTTGATACTTATTTGCGTCAGGGTGAACCTTAAAAGCGTATCGCTTCATTTCTCCCTCTCGCATCTCATTCACCTTCTCTGTCAACAGCGGCTCAATAATAATCTGATCGTTTCTCATTACTGATCCCCCTTCTTTGCGGTGTTGAAGAAAGTGTTAAGCTCATTTGCAGCACTTTCAAGAACAATCACTTTTTTGCTGTAGAACAGCTCATGCGCAGAGAGTCGGTTAAAGGATTGACATTTAAGCCAAGGAATATTTCGTCCTGCTCGTCGAACCATAGCGTCATCATCCTTAAGAATAACAAGCGCTCTCTCAGCATCGGTGTGATTCTTGAGAATTGCTAAGAAATCCTTAGTCTTACCACTCTCAACGGTAAAATCTTCAATAATTCGAAGTCGCTCATCTTTCATCTTAAGAGAAAGAATTGACTTCATTGCAAGCCGCTTTACCTTCTTAGGAATTGTATAACTATAGTCTCTTGGCTGAGGACCGAAAATAGTTCCTCCACCAACTCGTGTTGGAGACTTAAAATCACCAGCTCGAGCATTACCAGTACCTTTCTGTCGATAAGGTTTGGCATTTGTATAATTAACCTTTCCTCGGGTTTTAGTACACGCAGTACCAACACGTCGGTTTGCTAACTCATTATTTACTGCATAGTAGATAGAACCAGTGCTTACCTCTCGGTCGAACACTTCATTGTTCAGCTCAACTGTCCGCAGTTCTTTTCCATTTGTTGAATAAACTTTTGCTTCCATATTAAGCCTCTACCTCTTATTTGCCTTTTTCACAATAACCGTACCCTTATTAGGACCCGGTATCGCACCCTTAACAAGGATGATTTTCTTCTCAGAGTCAACTTTTACAATCCGTAGATTTTGAACAGTTGTTTTCTCATTTCCCATTCGACCAGCCATTTTGGTCCCTTTAAAGGTTCGTGAAGGAGTCGCAGCCATTCCTGTACCACCGAGACCTCGGTGAAACTTAGAACCGTGTGTCGCTCGACCTCCAGAGAATCCATGACGCTTCATAGCACCCTGAAATCCTTTACCCTTGGAAACTCCAACTACATCTACAAAGGAGATGTCTTCAAAAAGATCAACCCCTAAAGTGTCTCCAACCGCAGTTTCTTGATCGAAATCTCGAAACTCTTTCATATGCTTCTTGGGAGTAATTCCCTCAGCAAATTGACCAGCATATGGCTTAGTCAACTGTCTTCTCTTTTTTAAATCGACAGTTCCAAGAACATCACTTACATAACCGTCACGCTCTTCTGTCTTCTTCCCTACAACAACGTTATCCTCAATCTGAATAACGGTTACAGGGGTAAGGACGCCCCACTCATCAAAGACCTGAGTCATCCCAACTTTTTTTCCTATAAGCCCTAACATTGTCTACCTCTAACTTTGCCAACTACTGCTTTATCTCAACATCCACACCCGCTGGAAGCTCTATTTTCATAAGAGCATCTACAACCTTAGATGTGGGCTCGATAATATCAATTAGCCGTTTATGGGTTCTCATTTCAAACTGTTCCCGTGATTCCTTATTAACATGAGGAGACCTCAAAACAGTAAACTTATTAATACGGGTGGGCAGTGGAATTGGCCCGGAAACCTTTGCACCTGCACGCCCTACGGTGTCTACAATTGTTTTCGCACTTTGATCTACGATCTGCGCATCAAAACCTTTCAACCTAACCCGGATTCTCTCTTTAGACATCATTCCTCCAAAAAAAAGCAGCCCCCTACAAAATCGAGGGGGACCGCCTTTCGGTAGTCAATTACTCAATAACCTCAGTTACCTGACCACTGGCAACTGTTCGTCCACCCTCTCGGATAGCAAACTTAAGTCCCTTATCCATCGCGATTGGGTAGATAAGTTCAACTTCAATATCGGTATTATCACCAGGTACAACCATCTCCTTTCCTCCACCAAGAGTTACAGTACCTGTAACGTCGGTAGTTCGGAAATAGAACTGTGGTCGGTATCCAGAAAAGAATGGTGAGTGTCGACCACCCTCATCTTTACTTAGACAGTAGATAGTTCCGTTAAATTTTTTGTGTGGCTTGATAGAACCAGTTGCAGCAAGAACCTGTCCACGTACAACATCTTTCTTATCAACACCTCGAAGGAGTGCACCAATGTTATCTCCAGCCTCTCCTTGATCAAGAAGCTTGTTAAACATCTCTACACCAGTACAGGTAGTTTTAGAAGTATCCTTAACACCAACGATTTCGATCTCTTCTCCAACTTTAATAACTCCGCTTTCAATTCGACCAGTTACAACAGTTCCTCGTCCCTGAATAGAGAAGATATCCTCGATAGGCATCAAGAAAGGCTTGTCTACCGCTCGGTCTGGAAGTGGGAAGTAAGAGTCCATTGCGTCTAAAAGATCGTCGATACATTTAGTCTTTGATGGGTCTTCTGGATTCTCCATAGCCTCAAAAGCAGATCCCTTAATAACAGGAGTATCCGCACCTGGGAAACCATGGTCAGAAAGAAGATCTCTCATCTCCTCTTCTACAAGCTCAATAAGATCTGGATCATCTACTTGATCACACTTATTGATAAAAACGATAATTGAAGGTACACCAACCTGAAGAGCCAAAAGGATGTGCTCTTTAGTCTGAGCCATTGCTCCGTCAGTAGCAGCTACTACGATAATAGCTCCGTCCATCTGAGCAGCACCGGTAATCATGTTCTTGATATAGTCGGCGTGTCCGGGACAGTCTACGTGAGCGTAGTGTCGTGCTGGTGTCTCATACTCAACGTGTCGAGTATTGATTGTGATACCTCTTTCTCGCTCTTCTGGAGCGTTATCGATATCTTCGTAAGACATAATTTTAGATCCATTCTTTCGAGCACAGTGCATAGTAATCGCAGCTGTAAGAGTGGTCTTCCCGTGGTCTACGTGACCAATTGTACCAACATTAATATGTGGTTTAGTCCTGGTAAATTTTTCCTTAGCCATTAGTTCCTCCTTATGACTATAAACAAATGTATTTTAGTCGGAGGGCTGAGACTCAATCAAACAGAGATCATAAAGAAGATTCAAACAAAGTTGTTCATTAGAGGTCGAGCTCCACTCAGAGGAGTGCATGCACGACATAACCTTGCCTAAAACCACCTTACCACCCTGGGTGATCGGTTTGGCCCGACGACTTAACACATGAGAGCATCCACTCCCACACAAGCTTTAAAAAATATATACGAAATGACAAGGGGTGTCAAGGGGTTTATCAGGATTTTCAAAAAAGATTTTTTAGAAGAAACTGGGCGCTACATAGAAACAGATAAAAGGAGTCCCCCCTCCCCCTTCTACCTTCTTCCAACTGTTCCCCTAGCGCTGTTCAGGAAGTTGTGAAGATAGAGATTACGTATACACAGAATTATTTTCTTCTGCTTGATACTCCCAATCTACCACAAATACATCCTCTACACTAGAAGCTCCCACCGCTCGGGATATGCAAACAGCAACCTCATAAGAAGGATTATACTGTGCTTTTTCTAGGCGTAGAATTGTCTCCCGACGAACACCAACAATCTTACCTAGTTCCTCTTGTGTGAGGCCTGCTACTTTTCGGAACTTTTTCAAATGAACTGTCATAATACCTCCCCTGACTTCTTAATAGTACTTCAATGAATATACAAAGGCAAGAGATATATAAAAAAATACACATAAATTACGAGGATATCATATAAAATATGAGCTTCTACTCACCATTCAATAGTCAACAGCGGAAAATATCACACTATTTTTATCAAAAAATTTTATAGGCTCTCTGATTTTTTAAAAAATTGTGAAAATAGCTCATCTGTTTTGTGTTGTATTATTCATAAGAAATAATTAAATCGGGGTATAACACTACAAGAAATCACCCTCTAACCTAACCACCTACTACAATATCTAAAGGTACCACACGTTATACATTAAAGAATCTTTTTACGCCAAGACAAAAGATTTTGTGAGCCAGAACTTTTGGGAGTTCTGGAGAAATAAAAAGGCGACCCTTGCGAGCCGCCCTTATTACATACCAGTCGAAACTGATAATAAAAAACTGATTACCATCGGAAGTTGGCGAAAGCTTTGTTTGCCTCTGCCATTCTGTGGGTATCCTCTTTCTTCTTAAAGGCTCCACCGGTTGAGTTGTAGGCATCTAAAAGCTCAGCTGAAAGCTTAGCACTCATAGATTTACCATTTCTCGCTCGGGTTGCTGCGATAATCCATCGCATTGCCAAAGCCTCTTTTCGACTGTCCCGTACTTCTACAGGTATCTGATAGTTCGATCCACCAACTCGTCGTGACTTAACTTCAAGTACAGGCTTTACGTTCTCAAGCGCCTTGTTGAAAACCTGAAGAGGTTCATCCTCAGTTTTTCCATCTAAAGCATCCATTGCATCGTAAAAGATCTTGGTACTCACAAGTTTTTTCCCATCGAGCATCATTCGCTGGATAAACTTTGTTACAACTTTACTGTTATAACGTGTGTCTGGTAACACCTCTCTTACAGGTGCACTTCTTCTTCTTCCCATTTTTTAACTCCTAAAAAATCTGTACTCCGAAACTAAGCCTTGGGCTTCTTAGTTCCGTACTTCGAACGACTCTGCTTTCTAGAGTCAACACCTAGGGTATCTCGAGCTCCTCGGACGATATGGTATCGTACACCAGGGAGATCCTTAACCCTTCCACCTCTGAGTAGCACTACTGAGTGCTCCTGCAAGTTGTGACCAATTCCAGGAATGTAGGCTGTAACCTCAATTCCGTTAGAAAGTCTTACCCTCGCTACCTTTCTCAATGCTGAGTTAGGTTTCTTAGGGGTAATGGTCATAACACGAGTACATACTCCCCTCTTCTGAGGACATGCATCAAGGGCCGGTGAATTGGTCTTTTTCACAATGGACTTACGACCTTTTCTTACAAGTTGGTTAATTGTCGGCATGGACCGAAACTCCTTACGTTTTAATATATCCAGAACTACGTTCTGCGCACCCGAAGGCGTCTTTTTTTATAGCAGAGTGCTACGCCTCATCGCTGGGCATAGCATCCTGTATTTCTTTTTCAATGTGAGCAAGCTCTTCCTGAGAATCTCTCTCCTCTTGCTCTCGCTTACGTTGCTCCATTACTTGCTGAACCGTAAGGTCTAGGTCTACGCTATTTTCATCGTAGATTTTAACGTTACGATACTTACGCATACCAGTTCCCGCAGGAATTTGATGCCCAATAATAACGTTCTCCTTAAGACCACGTAGCTCATCAGTACTACCAGCTATTGCAGCGTTTGTCAATACCTTGGTAGTCTCCTGGAATGAGGCCGCAGAGATAAAGGAGTCAATGCTGAGGGATGCTCGTGTAATTCCTAAGAGGAATGGTCGTGCAACAGCAGGCTCTCCTCCACTGGATACTACCCTATCGTTCTCTTCGTGGAACCGGTATTTATCAACCAGCTGTCCGTAGATAAAGTGGGTATCTCCTACCTCAACAATCTCAACCTTACGCATCATCTGTCGAATAATTACGGAGATGTGCTTATCGTTAATATTTACTCCCGCTAATCGGTATACCTCCTGAACTTCGTTAAGAAGGAATGACTGAAGAGCGTTCTCTCCAAGGATATCCAAAATATCGTGAGGACTAAAATCACCCTCAGATAGTGGCTCACCCGCAGAAACAAGGTCACCATCTCGTACTAAGAGATATTTACCCATAGGAACAAAGTGCTTAAACTCATTTCCATGATCATCGGAGATGGTTAATACACGTTTACCCTTTACAATACCACTGAAGTGTACAGTTCCTGTAACCTGTGATAGTACGGCAACCTGTCGTGGCTTTCTCGCTTCAAAAAGATCTCCAACTCGAGATAGACCACCAGTAATATCCTTAGTTTTAGCACTCTCTTTAAGAAGCTTTGCCAAGGTAGCACCCTGTTTTACACTCTGCCCATTTTGTACGCTAAGGTAAGATGATCCAGGGAGGTAGTAACTTACAAGGGTATCTCCCTTGTCATTACAGATTTCAATACGTGGCTGTAATGCCTCAGAGGAGAAGTCGGTAATCTTCTTCTCAATAATACCGGTCTCTTCGTTAATCTCCTCTCGTAGGGTTGTTCCTAAAAGGATATCTACAAATCGAATAGTACCATCTACCTCTGCAATAATTGGCTCAGAGAATGGATCGAATACAGCAAGAGATTCTCCCGCTGGAATAATGCTATCAACCTGTCCTAGAAGCTCAGAACCATTTCGAATATCAATTCTCTGATCCTGTGCTATAAGAAGTAGTTCTCCACCTCTCATATGAACAATAGCAACTTCCTCTGCAAGAATTTCCTCTTTACCCTTAGTTGCAATAACCTTACCGGTTACCACTTTCTCATCCTCTTCAACAAGAAGCTTCATATCTTTGGTTACTGGAATAGCTCGAATAATTCTAGCAACATTCACATAACCCTTCCTAGTAAAAAGCTTTACCCCATCCCGTACATCTACGGTATTACCGAAGATCTCTTTAAGAAGTACTGGGTACTTGAGGGTAATTGCGTTATCCTCTCCTAGCTTGGTTGCTACTCCTCCGATGTGGAAGGTTCTCATGGTAAGCTGTGTTCCAGGCTGACCGATAGACTGAGCTGCAATAATACCAACAGCCTCTCCAATTTCTACGGTTCTGTTGTTGGCAAGGTTACGTCCATAACATCGTTGACACACACCGTGTTTTGCCTCACAGGTAAGTACCGAACGGATTGTTACAGACTCAATACCGAGAGTTTCGATCTCGTCTGCAATATCTTCGGTTATCTCCTGATTTACATCAACAATAGTGTCACCGGTAATTGGATGTTTTACTGGCTCTAAGGTAAATCGACCTACAACTCGGTCTCGAAGAGATTCTACTACATCTTCCCCATCTTTAAGGGCGGCCATTTCGATACCGTTGATAGTTCCACAGTCCTTATCGTTTACAACTACGTCCTGTGCAATATCTACCAGTCGTCGTGTTAGGTATCCCGCACTAGCGGTCTTAATAGCGGTATCCGCCAATCCCTTTCGTGCACCGTTGGTAGAGATAAAGAACTCAATAATAGAGAGTCCCTCTTTAAAGTTTGATCGAATAGGAAGCTCAATAATGTCTCCATTTGGTTTCGCCATCAAACCTCGCATACCACTAAGCTGTCGGATCTGAGTTCGACTTCCTCGAGCTCCTGAATCCGCCATCATGTATACAGGGTTAAATCCATCCTGACTCTCTTTCATAACGTCCATAAGTACGTTTGTAAGATCTTCGTTGGTGTTTCCCCAAACCTCGATAACTCGGTTGTATCGCTCCTCTTGGGTAATGTGTCCAGCTTGGTACTGTCCGTGGATAGTATCAACCTGCTTATTCGCATCTTCGATCATCTCAGTTTTCTTCTCTGGAATCACGATATCTGAAACACCAATAGTTGCTCCAAAGAGTGTACCATATTTGAAACCGATATCCTTAATAATATCAAGCATTCGTACACCCACGGCCTGACCCTTTTTCTGAAGTGTCTCAGCAATAAACTTTTGGAGTTGCTTATCACCTAGGCAGTAGTTTTGAAAATCAACTTCCTCAGGAAGAGCCTCATTAAAAAGAACTCGACCTGGAGAGGTAGTAATAATCTCACCTGTTTCAGGAAGCTTGTATCGAATCTCTGAAGCGTACTCAACAGAGCCCACATCAATAGCCATCTCAATCTCCTGAGAATCAGTAAAGAACTTACCCTCTCCCTTTGATCCTGGACGGATCTTTGTGAGATAGTAGATTCCTAATACCATGTCCTGAGATGGGAATACAATTGGATTACCATTTGCAGGGTCTAAAAGGTTTCGCGAAGAGAGCATAAGAGTCCAACACTCAATCTGAGCTGCCTGAGTAAGTGGCACGTGAACAGGCATCTGGTCTCCGTCGAAGTCCGCGTTAAACGCTGTACACACAAGGGGGTGTAGCTTAATAGCCTTACCCTGTACAAGTACTGGTTCAAATGCCTGAATACCAAGTCGGTGAAGAGTTGGTGCTCGGTTAAGGAGTACTGGGTGCTCTTTTACCACCTCGTCAAGGATCTCCCATACCTCTTGTCCCTCTTCTTCTACCATGCTCTTAGCTCGCTTAATATTGAATACAACATCTCGCTCAACCAATCGCTTCATAATAAAAGGTTTATAAAGTTCCAGTGCCATCTTCGCAGGAAGACCACACTGATGAAGTTTAAGTTCTGGTCCAACAACAATTACCGAACGTCCTGAGTAGTCAACACGCTTTCCAAGAAGGTTCTGTCGGAATCGTCCTTGCTTTCCCTTTAGCATATCTGAAAGTGATCGTAGAGGTCTGTTTGAAGCACCCTTTACTGATCGTTTCTTTTTAGAGTTATCAAAGAGAGCATCTACCGCCTCTTGGAGCATTCTCTTCTCGTTTCTGATAATGATATCTGGAGCGTGAAGAGAAAGAAGTCTCTTAAGTCGGTTATTTCGGTTAATTACTCGTCGGTATAGGTCGTTAAGATCGGATGAAGCAAATCGCCCTCCATCTAGCTGAACCATTGGTCGTAGCTCTGGTGGAATAACAGGAATTACATCCATAATCATCCACTCAGGCTTATTATCTGAGTCTCTAAAGTTTTCAACAATCTCAATTCTCTTGAGGAGACGCTTATCACTCTTAGCACCCTTCGTAGCCATCTGCTGTCGAAGCTCAGAAGCGATTGCATCAAGGTCAAGGTTCTCTAAAAGAGTTCGTACCGCCTCTGCTCCAATACCCGCAGTAAAACCTTCACCGTAGTGAGTTCTTGCGTCTCGGTAGGCGTCCTCTGTGAGAAGCTCATTTAACTTAAGGTCTGTGTCTCCTGGATTGATAACTACATATCTTTCGTAATAAAGAATAGATCGTAGATCAGATACAGAGAGATCAAGGAGAAGTCCCATTCGAGAAGGAACTAATCGGTAGTACCAAATGTGAGATACAGGACAAGCTAACTCAATGTGTCCCATTCGCTCACGTCGTACTCGAAAGTGGGTAACCTCTACTCCACATCGATCACAGATAACACCTTTGTATCGAATAGATTTAAACTTACCACAGTAACACTCCCACTCTTTGGTTGTTCCAAAGATTCTCTCACAGAAGAGACCATCTCTCTCTGGTCGTAGGGTACGGTAATTAATAGTTTCCGGCTTCTTAACCTCTCCATAAGACCAATCTCTGATCTGCTTTGGCGAGGCCAATTTTATCATGATTTTATCAAAATCTTTTATTTCTCGCATAATACCTTCCCTTAAAACTGACTTCCCTGTTTCTGTAATAAATCCTCATCCCGTTCGGTAAAAGGAATCTGCTTATCATTAGAGTCGTAAATAGCCATATCAAGTCCAAGTCCTCGAAGCTCCTGAACCAGTACGTTAAATGATTCTGGAATTCCAGCACATGAGGTTGGCTCACTCTTAATAATGCTCTCGTAAATTTTCACTCGCCCATTCATGTCATCTGACTTTATGGTCAATAACTCCTGAAGGGTGTGAGCAGCTCCGTACGCCTCGAGAGCCCAAACCTCCATCTCTCCTAATCGCTGACCTCCAAACTGAGCCTTTCCTCCCAGTGGCTGTTGCGTTACAAGAGAGTATGGACCCGTAGAACGTGCGTGCATCTTATCATCTACCAAGTGGTGGAGTTTAAGCATATACATGTATCCTACGAATACGGGGTTTTCAAAGGGCCGTCCTGTTCGTCCATCTCGTAAGGTAAACTTAGAAGATGTTGGCAATCCAGCCTCTTTCATCTTGTTTTCAATATCTTGAATAGTGGCAGACTGGAACACAGGAGTTGAGAACCACTGGTCCAATGCAACCGCAGCCATTCCAAGCTGAGTCTCTAAGAGCTGTCCAATATTCATTCGCGACGGTACACCTAGTGGGTTAAGACAGATGTCAAGTGGAGTACCATCCTCAAGGTATGGCATATCCTCTACAGGCAGAACTCGGGATACAACACCCTTGTTTCCGTGTCGACCAGCCATTTTATCTCCCTCTCGGAGTTTTCGCTTAGCAGCGATCATAACCTTAACAACCTCGATTACTCCAGGGTTTAGGTCATCTCCCTCGGATCGTTGGAGTCGTTGAACATCTACAACGGTACCCTCGGTTCCGTGGGGAACTCGTAAAGAGGAGTCCTTAACTTCCTTAGCCTTCTCTCCAAAGATAGAGTTAAGAAGTTTAAACTCAGGAGTTGTATCGGTTTCGTGTTTTGGTGTTACCTTACCAACAAGGATAGCACCAGACTTTACGTATGCACCAATTCGAACAATACCCTCTGAATCAAGTTGCTCAAGAGCGTGGTCACTACTGTTAGGTACATCTCGGGTAAGACTCTCATCTCCCTGCTTTGTTTGACGAACCTCTAGGCTATACTCTTTAATGTGAATAGAGGTAAAAACATCCTCTTTTACAATGTTCTCAGAAACAAGAATAGCATCCTCATAGTTGTACCCATTCCATGGTACAAAACCGATAAGAATATTCTTACCAATAGCAAGCTCTCCACCCTTTGTTGCAGAACCGTCACTGATAACCTGCCCCTCTGCCACTCGCTCACCTAGGGCAACAAGTGGTCTCTGATGAAAACAGGTATCCTGGTTGGTTCTCTGGTACTTAAAGAGTTCGTAAATGTCTCGATCATCTTCGGTCTCAGCGTCGTCCGCTTTAATCTCAATTCGATCTGAAGAAACCCAAGAGATCTCACCAGCTCGCTGTGCTTTAATCACAACACCAGAGTCGTATGCAGCCTTAGCCTCCATTCCAGTTCCAACTCGTGGTGGTTCTGAAAAGAGTAATGGTACCGCCTGACGTTGCATGTTTGAACCCATCAACGCACGGTTCGCATCGTCATGCTCCAAGAATGGAATAAGTGCGGTTGCCGCAGATATTACCTGTTTTGGAGATACGTCCATATACTGGATATCCTTAGGATTCATGCTGGTGTAATCTCCAGCCTTTCGAGTAGAAACAGTGTCATCTAAAAACTTACCTGCATCATCGATCTTCGCGTTCGCCTGAGCAATAAAGTATTTCTCCTCTTCCAGTGCAGATAGGTAATCAACATCGTCGGTAACCTTACCATCTACAACTCGTCGGTAAGGAGTCTCAAGGAATCCGTATTCGTTTACCCGAGTGTAGTTTGCAAGAGATACGATAAGTCCAATGTTTGGTCCCTCAGGAGTTTCAATAGGACACATACGACCATAGTGAGTGTAGTGTACATCTCGAACCTCAAAACCTGCTCGATCTCGTGAAAGACCTCCTGGTCCTAATGCGTTAAGTCGTCGCTTATGGGTAAGCTCTGCTAGTGGGTTAATCTGCTCCATGAACTGACTGAGCTGACTTGATCCAAAGAACTCCTTAATTGCAGCAACCACAGGTTTAATAGAGATAATATCCTGAGGTTTAATAGTATCTGTCTCGAGGTTTACTCGCTCACGTGCAATTCTCTCCATTCGGGAGAACGCAATTTTCATCTGATTCTGTAGAAGCTCTCCTACCGATCGAACACGTCGATTTCCGAGGTGGTCAATATCATCTACTCCAGCTTCTCCAATAGATACTTTTACTAAGTATCGAATTGTACTAATAATATCTTGAGGAGTAAGCGCTGTTCCATCAATCTCCTCGGGGAGATCAAATTTCTTAGTTAATTTATATCGTCCCACCCGACCAAGATCGTATCGTCGTGCGGAGAAAAACATAGAGTTAATATCTTTTTCTGCACTCTCAATAGTAATTGGCTCACCTGGTTGAAGTACTGAATAAAGAGCGATAAGAGCATCCTCTTTTGTTGGCTCATCAAAACCATCTTCAACTCTAGTATGCCGACTCTCTTCTACATCAAAACAGTTGAAAAGAATAGCCGAGTGTAAAGAGTTCTCGTGGTAAAAATCTACCACAGAAACTGTATCAACACCGTTTTTCTCTAACTCATCAACATCGTGTTTATGGAGTGTCTGACCTGCCTGATATAATTTCTTGAGAGTTCCTGGCTCGGTAACATCGGGAACAAGAATGTCCTTTGCAAGTACTCGGCCGTCTAAATCACTTCCAGCCTCTGCAACAGCTAGGTCCTCAGAAACATAGTAAAGGTCAATGATTTTCTCTCGAGTATCAAAACCGATAGCTCGTAAGAAAAGGGTTACTAAGATCTTCTTTCGTCGATCTATCTTTGTGTAGAGAAGATCCTTTTTCTCATCAACCTCAAACTCAATCCAAGATCCTCGGTAAGGGATAATTCTGGATGAGTATACATTTTTCTCATAAGAGAAAATAACACCAGGAGACCTATGTACCTGACTTACAACAACACGCTCAGCACCGTTAATAATAAAGGTACCTCGGTCGGTCATAAGAGGAATATCTCCCATGTAAATATCTTTTTGTCGGATCTCTCCAGTCTCAAAAAACACTAGATTAATCGTTGCTTTTACAGGAATTGTGTAACTTAATCCCTTCTTTTTACACATATTCTCGGAGAATTTAATCCCATCTTCCTCAAGTGTGTATTTAACAAACTCAAGAACCATGTCTCCGTTTTGACTCTCTAGGGGAAATGTCGACTCAAAAACTTCCTGTAACCCCTGACAGAGAGGCTCCGCTCCTTGTTTAAGGCGTTCTCGCTGTAAAAAACGTTCATACGATTCTGTCTGAACTTCAACAAAGTTAGGAAGTTCCATCACCTCTCTAACTTCTTCTCCTACATAGACCCTATCAACGGCTCTACTGCTCTTTACCATGTGATCCCCCTACGGTTTCAACAATCAATCTACTATCCTTTGGCCACTCCTGCGCCTACCCTAGAGACACAAGAGACCACCGACCCTAAGATCGGTGGCTTTGAGTTGTGTATTACAAATCAGTTGGGTTATTTGATTTCAATAACCGCTCCCGCTGCTTCAAGTTTTTCTTTAGCTGCCTGAGCATCTTCTTTAGAAACACCCTCTTTGATTACAGATTCTCCGCCCTCAACAAGCTCTTTAGCCTCTTTAAGACCAAGTCCTGCAACAACAGCTCGAATTTCCTTAATTACAGGAATCTTCTTACCATCTGCAACACCCTTAAGAACTACGTCAAATTCGGTCTGCTCCTCACCACCAGCTGCTGCCTCACCACCCGCAGGTGCCGCTGCTGCTACTGCTACAGGTGCTGCTGCTGTAACACCAAACTTCTCTTCCATGGCAGTGATAAGCTCAGAAAGCTCAATAACTGTCATATTTGCAATTGCCTCTAATAATTCTTCTTTTGTAGCCATATTAACTTCTCCTTATGTATAAATATTGTGTGTAGCAGTAGCATGGGCTACCATGAAGGCTAATGCTACACAATGTAATCTCCAATGGAGACTATTTTTTACTATCAGCCACCGCCTGAAGAGTCCGTACGAAGGTCTCAGGCACTGCGTTTAACAGGTAAACCATGTTCTGGATAGGTGCGTTTAATGTACCCATAAGCTTTGCAATAAGCTCTGTTCGTGTAGGGAGTTTACTGAATGCCTCTACCTGAGAAACATCGTATACATCACCAGCAACAATACCACCCTTAACTTCAAGAGGAGCATCCTTTGCATAATCAAACAGGATCTTTGCAACAGAACCAGAATCTGCACCGGTAAGCGCGATAGCAGTTGGCCCTACAAGCTTATCTCCAACATCTGGACGACCAAGCTCACTAAGAGCGATCTTTGCGAATCGGTTTTTAACTACCTTAAAAGTAGCTCCCTCTTCTCGTAGCTTATTTCGAAGCTCCGTAATCTGCTCTACCGTAAGTCCTCGGTAATCGGTAAAGATAAAATCTTCAACCTGGGAAAACTCTTCCTTTAACTCATTAATAGCATCAACTTTAGTCTGCTGTATTTTTCTTTCGTAATCTGCCATACTTTACTCCTCTACCTAAAGAACCTCTCGGAAGTCTACTCTAACTCCCGGGCCCATGGTTGAAGCAACCGCAACAGAGGTAATAAAATCACCCTTCGTGTCAGCAGGTCTCTTCTTTACAACCTCTTTGATAACCAAACTTATATTCTCCGCAATTGCTGCAGGCTCCATAGAAACCTTACCAATAGAGAAGTGAACTACACCGGTCTTGTCAGATCGGAACTCAATTCGTCCTTTCTGAAGCTCTGCAATTGCAGCAGCAACATCAAAGGTTACGGTCTGAGTTTTTGGGTTTGGCATCATACCTCGTCGACCAAGGATAGGTCCTAATCGACCTACATCTTTCATCATATCTGGGGTTGCTACAGCAACATCAAAGTCTAACCAACCATCTCGAATTTTGTCTACAAGATCGGTATCTCCAACAAAAGCAGCTCCCGCAGCCTTAGCCTCTTCAGCTTTATCACCCTTAGCAAAAACTAAGATTCGCTTCTCCGCAGCAAACTGATTAGGAAGAACTACTGTGTCTCGAACAGACTGTCCTCTACCAAGGTTAAGCTTAATAGAAAGCTCTACGGTCTCATCAAACTTAGCATAAGCGAGCTCTTTTACTAAAGTGGTAGCTTTTTCAATTGTAAGAAGCTCTTGTTTGTCATACTTCTTAAGTGCGTCTTGATATTTTTTTCCTCGTCCCATACTAAGCCTCCACCTCTACACCCATGCTTCGGGCTGTTCCAGCAATGATTTTCATAGCGTTATCAATATCATTCGCATTAAGGTCGGGCATCTTGTGCTCCGCAATCTCTTTTAACTGTGCCTTAGTAATAGTAGCAACCTTAGTTTTGTGAGGCTCTGGTGAACCTTTAGCTAAATTACAGTGCTTCTTAATAAGAACTGCTGCTGGTGGAGTTTTTACAATAAAAGTAAAACTCTTATCACTCATTACTGTAATAACTACAGGAACAAGCATACCCTCTTCAATCTTCTTTGTCTTTTCATTGAACTGCTGACAGAATTGAGGAGCGCTCACACCGTGAGGTCCCAACGCCGGTCCTACTGGAGGCGCAGGCGTAGCTTTTTGAGCTGGTACTTGTAGTTTAATGTAACCAGCTATCTTCTTCTTAGCCATAATATATCTCCTTGTGGTAGTAACGCTTAACTAGGTTAAGCTCCCAACATATGTACCTCTCTAGGAGAGGTTTTTAAATCTTTTCAACCTGAGCAAAGTCAAGCTCAACAGGAGTAGATCTCCCAAAAATACCAACCATAACTTTTAACTTAGCTCGTTCTAAATTAATCTCGGTAACGGTTCCTGTAAAGGATTCAAAGGGGCCATCAACAATACGTACAGTCTCATCAATAGCATAGGTTCGACTAACTCGAGCTCGCTCTCCCTTCCCTGTACCTCGGTTAAGCATCTCTCGCGCTTCTTCCTGAGTAATAGGACTCGGACGAGAACCATCACGAACTCCTAAGAATCCAGTAACACCATTAATTCGTCGAATCGTAGAACAAGGAAGCTGCCAACCTGTATTAGGAAGATCCATCTCTAAAAGAACGTACCCAGGAAGGAACTTCTTCTGTACAGTTTTCTTTTTACCGTTCTTAATTTCCACAACCTCTTCGGTAGGAACACGAACATCAAAAACCGATTGATTACAGGGCTCTTCCCCCATAAGCACTCGGATCTGTCGTTCTATCTTATTTTCGTACCCAGTATAGGTGTGGAGAATGTACCACTCTTTCGCCATATATCGCCTCCCCTAATATAACAGGTTGAGACCTTGCGCAAAAACAAAATCGATTACGCCAAGGACAACAGCAAAGATAGCCACAGATACTACCACAACCTTAGTCGAAGCAATAACAGACTCTCTACTCGGCCAAACGACCTTTTTCATTTCAGCGTAACAATCTTTGGCAAAATTGATTATTTTTTTCATGGATACTCCTAAAAATACAAAAAACAGGCCAGGTAGGATTCGAACCTACAACATTCGGTTTTGGAGACCGACGCTCTAGCCATTGGAGCTACTGGCCTATAGGGTAAATTATTTTACCTTAGATTCCTTATGCAGTGTGTGTTTTCTGTCATGCTTGCAGTACTTCATGAGTTCCAACTTGCCTTGCATATTCCTTCGGTTTTTCTCAGTGTAATAGTTTCGACGATTACACTCAGCGCAGGCAAGGGAAATTTTCTCAACAGGACCTTTTTTCTTACTAGCCATGATTATCTCCCTCTTGATAAGTATTACGGAAAACAAAAGCAGAGCTCCCGATCGGACTTGAACCGATGACCCCCACCTTACCATGGTGGTGCTCTACCGACTGAGCTACAGGAGCAAAGAAAACCATTGTTTCACACGTGGGGGTTAAATTATCAGAGCACGGGTTTTTTGTCAAGACCTCAAGAGGCTTTTTCTATTTTTTCCCAAACAGATAAAACCAAAGACACCCCTACTCCGGAACCGCAAGCTCTAGGGCAACGGACATCATGTTGGTAAATGCAACCTGTCGCTCCTCGGCTGTTGTCTCCTCCTGGGTAATCACATTGTCCGATACCGTTAATAATGTAGCCGCCTTTTTATTAAGAATTGCAGCGTTATGAAAGAGTGCAAATGCCTCCATCTCTACGGCTAAAATTCCATGGGCATTATAATCTTTCATATGCTCAGCAGCTATATCACTATAAAAAACATCTGAAGAAACAACTGGCCCCTGTAACAGCGGGAACCCTAGGTTATTTGCAATTTTCTCAATCCTACTATTTAACTCTACGCTTGGATCTCTCCACGGTTCAGAATATCCATTTTGGACTTGCCCGTAGGATGATTTCGTAAATGCCTTACTGGTAAGAATCATGTCGTATAAAGCAATCTCTTTTTGAAGTGCTCCACACGACCCTATTCGTACAATAGATTCTACATCGTAAAATTTATAGAGCTCATATGAGTAAATGCCCATGCTTGGCATTCCCATACCAGATCCCATCACAGAGATTTTATGTCCCTTATACAGGCCAGTATAACCTCCCATACCTCGTACGTTATTAAACTGCTTCACCTTGCTCAAGTAGGTATCTGCTATATGCTTTGCCCGTAGAGGATCTCCTGGCATAAGAACAAGTTTTGCTATATCTCCAAGGTTTGCACTGTTGTGAGGAGTACTCATAATTTATCTCCTTATGGTTATATATAATTACCCCTATTATACAGGATTTATGAAAAATTAACAGAGAGAAAGTCTTAAAATATAAATATACCTCCCTACTCAAATATAAGCTCCCTTGAAAAACATAATAAGAGATGAATATACTCCTGTTGATTATATTGCTCCATTTAACTATGCTATGCTCTTATAGAAAACTTTAATAATAGGTGGTATTGGTATGGATATGCAAGTTCCTCGAATAAACAAAATTTTAACCATGGACCCAACTGAGGGTATTACCGTTCAGGGCTGGGTAAGAACCAAGCGTGATGCTAAGAACTTTGTATTCCTAGAGATAAATGATGGATCATCTTTAAAGGGGCTACAGGTTGTTGTAGATAAGGAGTCTGATGAGCTTTCTGAAACCCTTAATGCAATTACCACCGGTGCCGCGGTTGAGGTGCAGGGTAACCTAGTTGAATCCCTTGGACAGGGACAACGAGTAGAGCTTCAAGGGAAGCGAGTAATCCTCCATGGAGACTCTCCCCAGGACTACCCTCTTCAAAAGAAGAGACACTCCTTTGAGTTCCTTAGAGAGATTGCACACCTGCGACCACGGACCAATACCATAGGTGCAGTAGCCAGAGTGCGAAGTGCCTTGAGTTTTGCAGTACACTCATTCTTCAACGAAAGAGGCTTTGTTTATGTACATACTCCAATTATTACAGCCTCCGATGCTGAGGGTGCAGGAGAGATGTTTCAGGTAACCACACTCCCCTTAGACAACCCTCCTAAAAGGAAGGATGGATCAATTGACTACAGTAAGGATTTCTTTAATAGACAAGCACACCTTTCGGTAAGTGGCCAGCTCAACGGTGAAGCCTACGCACAGGCGATGAAACACATTTACACCTTTGGACCAACCTTCCGAGCAGAGAATTCTAACACCACTCGACACTTGGCGGAATTTTGGATGATTGAACCTGAAATGGCATTCTGTGACCTTGCCCAAAACATGAAGTGGGCGGAGGAGTTTCTTGTCTATATTTTTCAGTATATCCTAGACAAATGCCCCGATGATATGGAGTTCTTTAACCAGTGGATAGAAAAGGGAGTTATAGAGAAACTTCAAAAGGTTATATCTACTCCCTTTGGTCATATTACCTATACCGATGCGATTAAGGAGATGGAAAAGGCAAAGGTTAATTTTGAGTTTGCCCCATCATGGGGAATTGACCTTCAAACGGAGCATGAGCGTTTTTTGAGTGAAGAACTTTTCGGTGGACCGGTTATTGTGACGGACTACCCTAAGAACATTAAAGCGTTCTACATGAAGCTCAATGACGACAGGGAGACAGTTCGGGGTATGGATGTACTGGTTCCTCGACTAGGTGAAATTATTGGAGGAAGTGAACGTGAGGCTCGCTACGATGTGCTTGTTGACCGAATGAAGGAGTGTGGCATTGTTCCTGAGGATTATCAGTGGTATCTAGACCTTCGAAAGTATGGGTCAACACCCCATGCAGGATTTGGACTTGGTTTTGCAAGAGCCCTACTCTACATTACTGGAGTACAGAATATTCGAGAGGCTATCCCATTTCCTCGGCACGCAGGTAAGGCCGATTTCTAAACCGCTATACATACATGTTGAGAGGGGTTTGCTAGGTACCAAAAGGGTGTACCTAGCAAACCCCTTTTTTATATTATCGAACAACCATATCAACCTTACTCCCACCGTTAGCATGGGAGGACACCTCTAGGTATACGGGTATCTCCTCTTTGAGGCTTTCTACATGGGAAATAAGTCCTACAATCTTTCTCTCTTTATACATACTTTGCAGGGTTTGAAAAACTGTAGCCAAAGAGTCTTGATCAAGGGTACCAAACCCCTCATCTAGGAAGAAGAAATTCTCCTTACCCTGCCCCACCATCTCAACCATGGCTAGAGCAAAGGAGAATGAAGCTTGAAAGGTTTGCCCACCAGAAAGAGTTTTTACCGAACGAAGTCTCCCATTATTGTAGTGATCACGAACCATAATTTCTCCACTCTCTGGCTGTAACTCCAAGCGCATTGCATTATGGGAAAACGCGGTAAACCTATCGTTTGCCCGAGAGCAAAGTTCTACGAGGTATCGGTGTGATACAAAGTTTACGAATCCCTTAGCTCTAAAGAGTTTCTGTAAACACCGTAGGCCACTTCCTCTCTCTTCTCTTTCGGCAAGCTCTTTCTGCACAGTCACAGACTCCTGAAGTACTCGCTCCCACCCAATAATGTCCTTCTCTAAGTCTCGAACCTCCGCAAAGAGATCCTCATACTCCTCCTGAATAGGCTCTACAAGCTCCCCCTCAACCCAATCTGCAAGGGATGGGAGTTTATACAGAAGGAGTACTCGTTGAAGGTTTTCTTGATGTTGTGTAAGAGTTTCCTGTAACCGCTCCTCACTCCGTTGCTGCTCCTCAATAAACCCCTCAACCTTAGCAATCCCAGCACTGTGCGCCTCACGTTTTGCCCTAAGCTGAGACTCCTCCTGTTTTTCTTTTTGTAAAGCTTGAGAAAGCTGCTCTATACTTTTTTCTATATCATCATAACTGCCTTTCTCATAGGTAGAAACAAGCTCCTTATCTAGGGTTTTCATTTTCCCTTCCATCTCGGCAATCTGACTTGTGATTCGCCCCAGACGCTCCTGAAGACGACCAAGAGTTTTCTGTAGCTCGTCTCGCTCTTTCCTAAGAGCACTTACACTTTTTTGAAGCTCCTTATACTGGTACTCATACCTTTTTTGATTAGCAGAAAGCTGTTCAAATGCGGCCTGATCATTAGCACAGATAGATTGCCAAACATACTGCGAGAGATGAGACTCTTTTTCTCTCTTAACCTGCTGAATTTTATAAGATACCCCGAGGGTTCTTAGTTGATTATCAAGAGTTACCATATCCATCTCAAGCAAAGACCTTGCCTTACTCCCCTCTGCAAAAGATGAGTCCTTAATGGGGTGCTCCAAAGACCCACAGACAGGGCATGGGTCACCCTCTACAAGCTGCTGAGTCAGTTCATGAAGTGTATGATCAACCGACGCCTTATGAAGCTTAGCCTGCACCGCTTTTCGCTCTTCCTCTAGATCTTTCTGAGTCTTATCAAAAACCCCATCTTTACATAGATCTTGATCCATCCAACGCTGAAAGAGATGCTGTTCCTCTATGGAAAGTTGCTCAACCACAATCTCTTCCTGCTGTAACTGACGAGAAAGTTGCTTATCCTCTTGAAACCATTTTGCCATAGCCATAAATGTTTCGGTAGAGAGAATATGAGATTCTAGCTCATGCTGTTTATCCTCACTTCCCTTGATATTTTGAGCGAGGAGATGATCCTGCTGTTTCTGTTGATCAACCTGACTGGTAACACTCTGCACCTCTTGCTGTAGTCGTTGAAACTGAGTCTCCTCACGTTTCCATGCAAGACAACGCTGTAGCTCCCTAAGTGTATTCTCCTGCTGTGGATGCTGAGCCACCAGAGATACTACCTCTTTAAAACGAATATCCATATCCTGAAGCTCTCTACGACCTTTCTCCAACTGGGCTTTTCGTTGTGCAAGTTCTGTGGTGACCCGTTGTAGCTCCTGCGTGTTGGTGGTAATGCTTCCTAGCAGAAGATCATCCTTCCTTGCCACCTCTAGCTGTTTTTTTACAACTTCTAGTTCCTGCAATTTTTCCTTATGAGAAACCCTCTTCTGCGCAAGCTCATCTTTTGATATAGCACCAAAACTTTGAAGTCGTGTTTCAAGGCGTACAACCTCGGTATCGTTCTCTTGAATTTTTTGCTGTACTCCATCAATCAGATCATACCGACGAAGCTGAAATAGCTCCTGAAGCATTTGAGTTCGCTCGGTGCCAGATATGTGAAGCAACTCCTGAAATTTTCCTTGTGGAATAATCACGGTTCGTCGAAAGTTAGCATACTTCATTCCAAGGATTCTTTCCGCAAGGCCGGTCCCTGTATCTTCAAGGGGTACCCACTCTCCATTCTCCATACGGTAGGCGTTTCTCTCCCCTTTACCAAGCTTTTCAAAGTCCTTCTTGTTTCTCTTAATTTTATAGATAAATAGGTAGCGATTTGACTCCACCTGAAACTCAAACTCAATCTCCATTGCTTGGGATTGCAAGTTCATAAGATTGTACGCTGACCCCTTAGATCCCAGTCGATCGGTCTCTCCATATAGCACATAACTCATTGCATCTAATATTGCAGATTTCCCTGAACCGACAGGCCCAAAAATGCCAAAAAGCTTGCCAGAGATAAGAGTACTAAAATCAATAGAAACTCTATTTTGATAGGATGCGAGTCCAGAAAACTCTAGTCGAATAGGAATCATAACCCCTCCCCTACAATCTCCTTAAAGAGATTCATAATTTGTTCTGGCACCTCGACACCCTCGCGGCTTTGAAAATACTCACCAAATAATTCATATATATTCTGATCGGTTCTAGCAATAGTACTGGTACCATTGCCACTCTCTTGAAACTCAAAGGCAAGGTGTATATCTAAAATACGAGGGTGTGCAGAGTGTAGCGTACTTGCCTGTTCTGGAGAGAGGTAATCCTTTAAGGAGAGCGTTATATCCACATAGCACTCCTGATTCTCCTCCATCCAGTCAACTGCCTCGGAAATTGAGGAGAATGACTCTACCCGTATGGGATACCCCGTAGTAAGTGGTACTCTTTTGTAGGTAGCTCGCTCCCCCGGTTCTATCTCTGCAATGACAACACTATTGGTGTTTCCCCCCTCTCTTACACTATACGCAAGTGGGGAACCGGAATACACCACGGGTTGATCTTTCCCAAGGTTGTACCCCTTATGAATATGACCTAGGGCGGTATACTGAATGGCCGCTGGAACTGATCCTACAGGAATACGACTTACCCCACCTGGGTGGTCAATAGACTTCTCTCCTTCCTGATCTTCCTCTTCCCTATCTGAACCTGCTAAAAACAGATGTGCTACCAGCAGGCTCACCTTATCTTTAGTACACCATGTATCAGCTTGACTACTCCAACGATCTGCAAGAAGCTCCGTAAGGGCTCGCTCCTTCTGATCACTAAAAAGGGCGTGTCTTAACCGTGACTCATTGGCGTAGGGAGTGTACAGCAGAATTGCAGATCCACCCTGTGGAGTCTCTATAGAGAGAACCCCTGGTTCTTTTGCTTCAATACAGACACCACTGGGAAGGGAGACAGACGGAGGCTCTGCATTTGGATACCCAAGAAGCTGTATACCAAACTCCCGAGCTAGTACATAGGCAGATTCAATTTTATCGGGAGAGTCATGGTTTCCCGCAATAACAACAACAGGAACTGTCCCCTTTTGGGACAGCTCTTTGAGGGTGTGATAAAATAACTCCTCCGCCTCTACAGGAGGATGGTACGTATCAAAAAGATCTCCCGCCACAAGAATGAGATCAACCGACTCACCCTTGGCAATCTCCGTAATTTCCGCAAGTACCTTACGTTGTTCCTCTATACGAGAGTATGTGCCGAGACGTTTTCCTATGTGCCAATCTGAGGTGTGTAAAATTCGCATGGCTTACTATACCGAAAAAAGATCGATTAGAAAACAGGAGTACATATATTTAGAAAAAGTATATTACCGAATAAAGTTTGTCCGAACCTTTTTCTGTTTTTCTGGTGGATTTACCGTACCCGTTGCAGCCTCAAGAGATCGCATAAGGTACCCCATATTATCTCCTAGAACATCCATGACTTGGAGACCTTCTCCATCCTGTTGAACCTCACCTGGCATAGCCCCATGAATAACATTCCAGTAGATAGATCCAGGCATAATCATCTCTGAGTAATTAAGGTAATATTTTAGTTGATCGAATGTAGGCATACCCCCAGAACGACGAACAGCAACAACCGCTGCCCCTGCTTTATGTCGAAGGGTATTACCATTGGCACCATTCATATAAAAGAGCCTATCCAAACAACATTTAAGAGTTCCCGCAATTCCAGAAAAGTAGACAGGAGAACCTAACAGAAGTCCATCTGCCCCTTTCACTTGACTAAAGAGTTCATTCATTCCATCATTAGGAAGTGCACAGGTACCATCTTTTCGTTTAAAACACCCACCACAACCAATACAACCGTGAATGAGTTTATGACCAACCTGAACAATCTCTAAATCAATATTGTGTCTTGCTAGCCCCTTGCCAACCTCTTGCATTGCTTGAAAGGTATTACCCTCTGCTCTAGGGCTTCCGTTGATTGCGAGAACTTTCATGTTATACTCCTGTGAATTTATAGTACTAAGAGTGTACCATAGAAAAGATGTAATAGAAAGAGAATAGTTCTTTAGTACTTGGTATTTGCAACATGTATATCGTGCATCCAAGAAAGACCCACCAAAGAAATTGGATCTAGTTATAGAGGTGATAAATTTTCTAAATAATTAAGAGACGAAAGCCTCTTTAGAAAATCGTACCAATCACTCTCTTTGGCAATACGCAATAGTCCATACCCTTGATCTGATGAGTAATATCCAAAACTTTCTGGTGTATATGGCATATTTATGGAAAGCCCATTGAGTGGTATATTCTGGTAGAAAGAACCACTCTCACCAAAGCCTATCTCTTTGTGGTAAAGAATTGATTGGTCAAGAGCGTGTAACAGCTGATCTATATCAGAGATAAAATCTTGTACCCCGGGAATGCTTGAAGCTCTCAACTCCTGAAAAAAATCAACCATATCTACATACTCAGACATATCTTCATCGGCTTCAGAAACATGACTATCCCGTATTGATTGAATAATCAGGAGCTCCTCATCAGATAGCGAAAGAAGCTTTTTAACAACCTGCGTGAAGGATGGAATAACCTCTTTTTGTAATAGGTCAAGTGAAAGTACTCCATAATTTGTGGGAAGTGGCCACTCTTGATAATAGGTACTATAAAAACTATTCACCACAAACCTAGCAAAGTTCTCTGCTGTTGATTGAGGATTTTGCTGAAGATATCCAAGTAGTGAGCTATAATCATTCCCCTCTCCTGGAGTGAGTGACTGAGATCCTGTCATGAAATGCGCTACATCGGAAAACTCCCACCCCACCTCAACCATCTGCATCAAACAGGCATCCATATTAATAAGATCAATTTTCTTCTCTTTGGTTATAGGAGCAAGAGCCGCAGCAATTTCATCTGTTAAAAGCATATCCCAAAAAGAAAGGCCCGTGGTGTAATCCTGTCCGATACCTCTGGTCTCTGGAGATATGTTTCTTGGATACACTCCTGTACCATGATCCCAAAGGGTGAGTGCTGTCTTTCTTGCAGGATAATTTGTGTTACAGTAGTCAACAAAGTCTGCAAGAGTTTTGGGATCTGCCATATCAAGCTCGCCATAATCCCGAATAAGGGTTGAAACAATCTCTTGAGAACCAATTGGATCTCTCGTAATTTTATATAACCGTGTTGATGTCCAGTCTCCATTACTACTGTCGTATCCTGGTATTCGATCAATTAATACAAATATATTAACACTGGAAGATGACCCAACTAACTCCATCTCATTTATATCTTTAATAGCAAACCGTTCTAGATTGTTATCCGCAGCCATATACACAAGAAAGTTCCACTCTGTTTCATGGACAAACGACCGACATCCAAAAAGAAGAGACAGGATAAGAAGCACACAGATAACCCTTTTCATAAAATAAGTATGTGCTATACCATGAGAAAAGTCAATCTTCAGTAGCGCGCATCCCCAAAGTACAGGGGAGAAAAGACAGAGCAAAATTACGCAACCTACCCTCCCCTAACCGTAATAAAAAAGCCGTGCTTCAAAGAACCACGGCTTTTCTAGATTACAATATATATCTATTTTTTTGTTCCCTCAAGAACCTTTGTTGCGGTAGCAACAAGAGAGGAAATATCTGTCATATTTGCAGGAATAATCATAGTGTTATTCTCTTTTGCAAGTTTACCAAACTCCCCAATATACTGCTCTGCAATTCGTAGGTTTACCGCTTCTGTACCACCAGACTTGTTGATAGATGATGCGATTCGCTCAATTCCTTCAGCTGTAGCTTCGGCAATCTGAGTAATCTCAGAAGCCTTACCAGTAGCTTCATTAATTTGACGAATTTTATTACCCTCAGACTGAAGCTCCATCTGCTTACGATCTGCCTCGGCTCGGTTAATAGTTGCCTGCTTCTGTCCTTCTGACTCAGCAATAACCGCTCGTTTTTCTCGTTCCGCTCGCATCTGCTTCTCCATTGCCTCTTTCACACTTGGTGGAGGTACAATGTTCTTAATCTCATATCGGGTAACTTTGATTCCCCATGGATCTGAAGCACTGTCTACCGCAGCAACAACAGCGGCATTAATATTTTCTCGCTCCTCAAAACTTCGGTCAAGTTCTAACTTTCCAATAACCGATCGCATTGTGGTCTGTGCAAGCTGGGAAGTTGCAAAAATATAGTTATCGATTCCGTATGATGCTTTTTCAGGATCCATTACCTGCATATACAAAATACCATCAACCTCTACTGCCACATTATCTTTTGTAATACATGTCTGAGATGCTACATCAATAGCCTGCTCTTTCAAAGTATGCTTATAAGAGACCTTCTCAACAAAGGGTGTCAAAATATGAAAACCAGCTCGAAGTGTTTTCTGATATTTTCCAAGTCTCTCTATAATAAACGCCTGCTTCTGAGGTACTACTTTTACATTAGAAAATAGTAACAATAACAACAGAATAATAAGACCAACTACAACAATAACTCCACTTATACTACCAACGCTCATATACACTCCTTCTATTTTCGAGCCACCACAAGGGTAAGCCCATCTTTTTTTACTATAACCACCCGAGAACCAGCTTCAATAGGCTCCGCAGCCCGTGCCGTCCAAGTAGTACCTCGAAATAAAACAACGCCATCTTCTTCGGAAGTAATGGGTTGAGTAACCTCTCCATCCTTTCCTACAAAATCATTATCTAAATCAGAATTACTCTTATCAGTGTTCTTGTAAAATCGCCTTGCAATTGTTCCTCTTAACACTACCAATGACAAAATTGCAGAAATAAGAAATACAATAAGTTGTCCAGTAAGAGTGAGTGAAGGGAATAACCATGAAGCTATAGCTGTTACCCACGCACCAGCTCCAAAGAAAATAATGATAACCCCTGGAGCTAAAAATTCTAGCCCGATAAAAACAAGACCTACCAAAAACCAAATAAGCGATATACTTATACCCATGTAATAACCTCCATTTCAAGGTGTGTAGAAAGTGTACTCATATCACTATTAAAAATCAAGGATATTTAATAACTATACTTAAATTGTTATATATTATTCTCTTTTATTCCACAAGAACCACACATATTCATGCCATTATAGTATGAGTGGATATATTTTCATAAAATAGAATCTCCTAGTTTTAATCTCCCCAAAAGTAGTCGCTATCTCCGTACCGTCTAAATTCTAAAGCTTCATACAAAGATGCTTCATCTACTGTTTCTAACCCCTCTAAGTCGGCAATAGTACGGGCTGTTCTTATAATTGAGTGGGCCGCTCTTGAGGAGAGACGAAATTTTTGAATCCCTAGTACCAGCCCCCTTTTTGCTTTATCTGTTAACGGACAAAACTGTTCAAGCTTAGCTGGAGGAATATCGTTATTCCAATGAAACTCCTCACATTGAAACCTCTCCTGTTGAATACAAAAAGCCCTCTCTACCCTCTTTCGAATATCCCTGCTTGAAACACCCCCAGAGGAGAGTAACTTTTCTGGAGATACCGGTTCCATAGGAATTCGAATATCAATTCGATCTAAAAGGGGTGCTCCAATTCTGTTCCAATACCCCCGCACCTGACTCTCCTGACACATACAGATGGAGTCCTTTTTTCCAAGGTTGCCACACTTACATGGGTTCATTGAGGCAATTAACTGAAATCGCGCGGGGTACCAGTAGTGATTTCCAGCTCGCGCAATGTCCACTCGTCCACGCTCCATAGGCTCTCGAAGACTTTGTAGAATTGATCGTTTAAATTCAGGAAGCTCATCAAGAAAAAGAATACCCCTATGGGCAAGAGAGATCTCTCCAGGGAGCGACTCCTTTCCTCCACCAATTAACCCCTCTGCCGAGGCTGTGTGATGAGGCATACGTAAGGGAGGATAGGTCATTAATCCTTGATCAGAGGGCAGCAGACCTGCAATTGAGTGAATTCGTGTAACCTCTACAGCCTCCTGCTTATGCAACTGGGGAAATAGGGTAATAAGACGCTCAGCAGCCATAGTTTTGCCACTTCCAGGAGGACCAAATAGAAGCACGTGGTGATGACCAGCCGCCGCAATTTCTAACCCACGCTTAAGGTGCTCCTGACCACGAATATCCGAAATATCCATAAAGTTACGGGAACCATGAGTATCACTGGTTACTTCTGGAGCATCACCGTAGGAGGGTAACTCCTTTGTTTCAGCAAGCTGTTCAAAAAGAGAGCTAAGTTCATTAATATGCCCAACTCCTACAACCCCAGAAGATACCACGGAGCGTGCTTCTGATAGGTTTTCATTGGGAACAATAAAAAGAGTAATCCCTCCTTCCAATCCCGTTGCCATGGCTCCTAACACGCCATTGACCCCACGTACTCTTCCTGAAAGCTCAAGCTCCCCAAGAAACATACAACGGCTAAAAGGTATGGGCGGGAGATTATTTGATGCTACCAAGATTGCTACACAGATAGAGAGATCAAAGGCAGCGCCTATCTTTTTTTCTCCTGCTGGAACCAAATTAATAAGTACCCGATCTTTTGGAAAGTGGTAACCAGAATTTTTTATTGCTACCCTAACCCTCTCTCGAGACTCCTTAACCACATTATCAGGTAGACCTACCATATCCATTCCTGGTATACCTCGGCGAAGATCAACCTCTACTTTTGCAATACTCCCTTCAAAACCGTAGTTTATATAACTTAGTACATCCAAAACTGTTCCTCCTTAGATAATAACTCTTTTTTTTGTAATTTTAGCTCTCTCTTATGAAATACCTTTATTAAACCACCACCCCCTTGTCTTATACTCACTTCTCTTTATAATAGAAGAATCATATAACATAAGAGGCCTTATTATGGAGCAAAAAAAACCGAATATTATTGTAATATATGCGGATGACCTTGGGTTTGGAGATCTAGGTTGTTATGGAGCTACAGAGATCCCAACTCCTAACATTGACAAGCTAGCAGCCCAGGGAGTTCGTTTTCACAACGGATACGCCACTGCGGCAACATGTACCCCTTCTCGCTACAGCTTACTTACCGGAAGCTACCCTTGGAGAAACCCAAGAGCTGCAATTCTTGCAGGAGATGCACCAACCCTTATTCCAAAGGATATGCCTACCCTCCCTAGGATGTTACAGAACCAAGGTTACAAAACCTCTATAGTAGGAAAGTGGCACCTTGGACTAGGAACTGAAGAAAAGCCAGTTGATTGGAACACACAAATAGAGGGAACCCCTAGAGATATTGGCTTTGATACCTCCTACATCATGGCCGCAACAAATGATAGAGTACCCTGCGTATTTATCAGAGATAAGCATGTGGAGAACTTAGATACGAATGATCCTATTACAGTAATATACGATACTAAGGGGAACCCCTTTCCTGAGCTACCCACAGGAAAAGATAATAGAGAGCTCCTTACTATGGAGCATAGCCATGGACACAACAACACTATTGTAAATGGGGTTGGACGCATTGGTTATATGAAGGGAGGAACCTCTGCTCTCTGGGATGATGAAACTATGGGAGAGACGTTCCTACATGAGGCTATTGCATGTGTATCAGAGCAGCATGACCAACCATTTTTTCTCTACTACGCACTCCACCAGCCACACGTACCAAGAATTCCAAACCCTAAATTTAGGGGTGCCACAAAGCTTGGGCCACGGGGAGATGTTATTGTAGAGCTTGATTGGTGTGTTGGGGAGCTTATGAACGCACTGGACAAACAGGGTATTCGAGAGAACACTATAGTAATATTCTCCAGTGATAACGGGCCGGTACTTGATGATGGGTACAAAGACCAAGCTCGTGAACTCAGCAAGAACCACTCACCCACAGGACCTCTTAGAGGAGGGAAATACAGTCTCTTTGATGGGGGTACACGGGTTCCTTTTATCCTAAGTTGGCCAGGCACAGTAACTCCGGGAGAGTCTGAAAATATGGTATGCCATATGGACTTTTATGCCTCCTTTGCAGCACTGACTGGATACAGCTTAGAGCAAAACGAAGCTCCAGATAGCGAGAATGTATTAGAGGCCCTTCTTACCCCTTCAAAAGAACGATACGAAACAGGACGAAAAGAGCTGGTTACCGAAGGGACCCAAGGGAATACACTTTTGCGACAAAAAGATTGGATTTACATATCTCCTCACGTAGGAGCCTCTCGGTGTAGAACCACCAATATTGAACTTGGGAACTCACTTTTTAAACAACTCTATAATATTCAGAATGATATAGGACAGCAGGAGAATGTTGCTCGGAGTAATAAAGAACACATATCATCTATGGATAAAAGACTTAAGGAAATTATGGAAAGTGAGCGAACAAGGGAGGTATAGACACCTCCCTGTATATACTATTTTCGCTGGTATCGTGAAATAACAATTTCGTTTAAAGCAATTTTTGACGAAATTAGCTGAAACTCTTGCGGGTGAGGAAGATCTCCAAACAGAGGAACTCCTCGCCCAAGTAAGACTGGAATTGTGGAAATAATAAGCTCATCAATAAGTTCCTCTTGTAAAAAACTTTGAACACTCTTTCCACCATCTACATAAATTCGCTGGTACCCTTTTTTATTAAGAGTTTCAATAACTGTTTTAGGCGCTCCCTCTATAATAAATACCTTATCCTGTAACTCTTTTGGAACAGTGGTAACTGTAGAGCTATATACAAAGAGTGGCTTACTATATGGCCAAGGAGTATCCATGTTAAGGACTGTTTCATAGGTGTTCCTTCCCATAAGAATAGCATCTACCTCACTCATAAAATCTGAAAAACCGAGATCATCTTTTTGAGGATTGGGAACCATCTGAAGCCACTCTACTCCCCCATGCTCATCAGCAATATATCCATCTAGGCTCATTGCAATGTACACAATATTTGCTGGAGTTGCTCCAAAATCGATACTACCTGACCAGTCATCTGCCTCAGTAGCTTCCTCAGAACTACTGCGAGAGCTACCACACCCCTTTAGGATATCCATCTCCCGATTTACCATAGCATCGCATAACTCGTTGAGTTCTACACCAGCGTGCCCAGGAACCCACTTCCACTCAATAGACAATCCACTCTGAGCAGCATCAAGAGCAATCCAGAGCTCCTTGTTTTTTACGGGCTTTTTTGCAGCTGTTTTCCAACCATTTCTTTTCCAGTTGTGTATCCATGCAGTAATACCCTGCTTAACATATTGAGAATCCGTATGAAGGGTAACACCCTTATCGGGATGGTGTTCTTTCACATACTCAAGAGCTTTAATAACTGCGGTAAGCTCCATCTTATTATTTGTTGTTAGAGTATCTCCCTCAGACCCTTTCTGGATTAACTCTCCCTTACTCTGAACTACGTATGCCCAAGCACCAAGCCCAGGATTACCAGAACACCCACCGTCGGTATAAATTTCTAAAGTACTATTCATAGTGATACATTTTAGGGTGTGGAGCATAAAAAATCAACTATTACCCATTATGTAACCCTTATCACACACCTAAAAAAACAGTATCATATTTGGAACAGGAGATTTTATGAATACATTTACTGAACTATTACAACCTTATAAGGAGTACGGAATACAGGGAGAATTCCCTACTCTTGTGGAAGTTTTTGAGCGATGTGCTGCTCAATTCCCAAATAAAATAGGATATAAAGCTTATTCCCAAAAAGGAGAGGAAGCATACACATTTCAGGAGGCTTATAATCAGATTCAAAAGATTGCAAACTACCTCTACAGTGAAGGTGTAAGAAAGGGCGATGTTGTTGCAATTACAGGAAAAAACAGCCCTCAGTGGATTTTTGCATATTACGGAGTGCTTGCCATTGGAGCAATATCTTCACCTATGGATCCACAGTTACCAAAAGAGAAAATTGTGTCTATGTGTTCTTTTGCTGAGGTAAAAGGTATTATTTGTGATGCTGATATGACCGAAACACTATTTACTCAAGCTCCAGAGAGCTGTTCTGTAACACTCAGTCTAGAAGATGGCGCAAAGGACACTCTCCATATTATGAACTTACCAGAGAGAGAGCCTCATCAAGCAGCTCCACCTCAGGAGAATGATCTTTCATCACTTATGTTTACCTCTGGAACCACAGGACTAGAGAAAGCTGTAATGCTTACCCATAAAAATATCACATCAGATATTCTTATGGCAGGACAAGGTTCTTACATAGGGGCATCAGAAAAAGATACATTTTATATGATTCTACCTGCCCACCACATTTATACACTCACCGTATGTGTGGGAGTTCCTATTTACTTTGGGGCTGCCCTTGTTCTAGGAAAACGACTTGCTCTTCCAGAAATTAAACGAGACCTACAAAAAGGTGGGGTAACCATATTTATTGGTATTCCCCTACTCTTTAACAAAATCCTAAAGGGTCTCATGAAACAGGTTCGAGAAAAGGGTGTGGTTTCCCACATGTTGGTAGGGTTTCTCATGAGACTATCAGGCCTATGGAAGCGAATTACTAAATCAAACTCTCTTGGTCGGCTGTTCTTTAAAAATATGATCCATAAAAAAGTAGCAATGGAGAATATAAGAGTTATGATTTGTGGAGGGGGTCCCCTCTCTCCTGAAACAGCACGTCGATACAACGAGCTTGGCTTTCAGTTTGTACAGGGTTATGGTCTCACCGAGACATCTCCAATTATCAACCTTAACCCCGTAAAATCATGCAGATATCACTCAGTAGGAAAAGCGTTCCCACAGCTAGATATGAAAATTATCAACAAAGACTCCCGAGGGAATGGGGAAATTGTTCTAAAGGGTCCAAATACAACCCAAGGGTATTACAACAACCCAGAGGCAACCTCGGAACTCTTTACGGATGATGGCTACTTAAGAACAGGTGACGTAGGTCACTTTGATAAAGGTAAATTCCTCTATCTTACTGGACGCTCACGATCTCTTATTGTTACGGAGGGTGGAAAAAATGTGTTCCCCGAAGAGATTGAAGAACATTTTCAGCTTGTTCGATCAATGGATCAAATTCTTATTAAGGGGTACCAACCAGAACATAAAGATGAGCACTCAGAACATATTGAGGCTGTAGTTTTCCCTAGTAAAGAGCATTACGGCAATACATCAGATAAAGAGATTCAAGCTGACCTTATTGAGACTATTAAAAAGGTTAACTCAAAACTCCTACCCTATCAGAGAATCACTCAGCTAACTATTCTCTCTAGTGAGATGGAAACTACAAACACAAAGAAAATAAAGCGTGACTCTGTGGTTGAGCAGATAAAGACTGAGGAAGTTACCTCACTACCCGTAAAATAGGAGCATCTATGATTAATTTACGAGAACTCTCTGAACGATACAACGAGATAGAGCAGAATATACAGGATCGTTACATGAAGGTAGACCTACCTCGGCTTCTCGAGCTCCAAAAAGAGCGAAGTGAGCTTATCCAGCGATCAGAATCTCTACGAACAGTACGAAATGAACATAGCAAGGCTATGAAGGGTAAAATGAGTCCTGAGGAGAGAGCAGAGCTTGTTGCAAAGGGAAGAACCATAAAAGAGGATATTGCAAAGGAAGAGGCTCTGCTTACAAAGGTTGAGGAGGAGTTTACCGCCCTTGCCTCTCAGGTTCCAAACTACGCACACCCCGCAGCACCTCGAGGTAAAGAGGATAAAGATAACACAGAGATAAAACGTTGGGGAACTCCAAGAACTTTCTCCTTTACCCCTAAAGACCATGTTGCCCTAGGTTCTGAATTGGGAATTCTTGACTTTGAACAGGCTGCTCGTGTGTCTGGACAGAAGTTTTACTACCTTATGGGAGCTGGTGCTTTTTTAGATATGGCACTCAGCCGATACGCTATGGATCTTATTGCAAAACGGGGATTTACCCCAACTATCACTCCAGATATTGCGAGAACCGATATTCTTGAGGCTATTGGATTTAATCCACGTGGTGAAGAATCAAATATTTACACCATTGAAGATACTGATACCTGCCTTATAGGAACTGCTGAGGTTCCCCTAGGTGGGTATTATGGGGGAAGAATTTTCTCTCCTGAAGAACTTCCTATTAGAATGGCAGGGCTCTCACACTGCTTCCGACGGGAAGCTGGTGCTTCGGGACAATACTCTAAGGGACTATACCGAGTACATCAGTTTACCAAGGTAGAGATGTTTGTTTTTTGTGATCCCAAGGAGTCCGAAAAGTTCCATCAAGAAATTCTAGAGATTGAAGAGGAACTCTTTCAAGGACTAGAGATCCCCTACCGAGTGGTAGACACCTGTACAGGAGACCTTGGTGCTCCTGCATACAGAAAGTTTGATATTGAAGCTTGGATGCCAGGACGTGGGGAGAATGGTGACTGGGGAGAGGTAACAAGTACCTCAAACTGTACCGATTATCAAGCAAGAAGATTAGGAATCCGAATAAAAGATGACAATGGAATTCAATATGCCCATATGCTTAATGGTACCGCCATTGCAATATCACGGGCAATTGTTGCGATCCTAGAAAACCATCAACAGGCAGATGGTTCAATTCGAATCCCTGAAAAGCTTATCCCCTATATGGGATGCGAAACTATTACGAGGTAACAGCTATGCCAATAACAGCACTCACCACTGATCTGTATGAACTAACTATGATTCAGGGGTATTTTCTTGCAAAGAAAAATCCTAAAACTACCTTTGAGGTATTTTTTAGAAGATCCCCTTTTCAAGGTGGTTTTGCTGTTTTTGCAGGACTTGATCCTCTCCTTAAGAGTTTAGAGAACCTACAGTTTACGGATAAGGAGATTGAGTACTTACGTGGACTTGGGTACTTTCAAGAGGAGTTCCTCACCTACCTGAGAGATCTAAGGTTTACAGGAAACCTCTGGTCTGTTCCTGAAGGGACTACGGTATTCCCCAATGAACCAATTATTCGTGTAGAGGCAAACTTAATTGAGGCACAACTTATTGAGTCATTCCTTCTAAATACCGTAAACTTTCAAACCCTTATTGCTTCAAAGTCAGCAAGAATATACTCCGCATCGGGAAAGGGAAAAATACTTGAGTTTGGATTACGACGATCCCAAGGGGTGGATGGTGCACTTTCAGCATCCCGTGCCGCCTACATAGGTGGAGCACTGGCTACATCAAATACCCAGGCTGGTATGGAGTACAACATACCGGTTAGTGGAACTATGGCTCACTCCTGGGTCATGACATTCTCTTCTGAGCTAGAGGCTTTTCGCACCTATGCAAAGTACTACCCCGATGCGTGTACCCTTCTTATTGATACCTACGATGCCCTAGGATCTGGATTGGAACACGCTATTACAGTAGCCCATGAGATGAAGGCCAAGGGAAAGAATATTGGAGTTCGTATTGATAGTGGAGACCTTGAGTATATCAGCAAGGAGATTCGATCACGCCTCGATAAAGAGGGCTTAGAAGATGTATATATTGCAGTCTCTAATGACCTAAATGAAGAGATTATTCAGCAACTTATGGTAGACCAAGCTCCTATAGACCTCTGGGGAGTTGGAACTAACCTCTCAACAGGGGGTTCAGATTCATCTCTCTCTGGTGTATACAAAATGGTAGCCCGTAAGGATGGAGATGCTTGGCGCTCTGTGGTAAAACTCTCGAACAACGTAGAGAAAATGACAAACCCTGGAGTAAAACAGGTGTACCGATTTTATGATGACCAAGGAAAAGCTGTAGCTGATTATATAGCACTTCAGGATGAAGAGGTTCTTGAGGGGCAGGACTACACCTTCTACCACCCACGGTACCGGTCTGTAAAGTTCACCCTCCCCGCTGAGAAATATGCAAGTATACGACCTCTTCTTGAGATTGTTATGAAAGATGGAGTATCAATAAAGCAAGAAGAGTCTCTCTCTGAAATACGACAACGCACGTTAGGAGAGTTAGAAACTCTCCATAAGACCCACGAGCGAATTACTAACCCACATGTGTACAAGGTATCTCTCAGTTTTCAAGCAAAGGAGCTGAAAGAGAAGCTTATAGAAGAGAAGAACGGTTCTACTCTAGGGTAATAATATGTTCACCTACCATGTAATCAGATATCGCATTCACCACGGCCTCGGCTAGGAGATTTTGATACCAAGTAGTTGATAAGTTTGTAGCTTCTCGTTCGTTACTAATGAACCCTGTTTCCACAAGGACTCCCGGGATAAACGTTCGCGTAAGCACATAAAAGTTACTCTCCCACAATCCCCTATTCCTAGAATAAGGTCCAATCACATTTTGGAGAGAGCCTATCATATGCTCTGCCAAGGTTAAGCTCTTTTGATTGAGTATCACGTTTTCTCTGGCACCCACACTCTCTCCACGGGAGTATCGAGTTTTATTTTCAGGAATATGCCACACCTCAAAACCCGAAGCATCTCCTGTGGTATGGGAGTTGATATGAATGGAAACAAACATTGCATTATCCGCATAGAGATTTGCAAAATCAGCACGAGACTGGAGGGATAAGTATACATCATCTGTCCGTGTTGTAAGCACCTGAATATGTGGGTATCTTTCTCGTAGCTCATCAACTACCATATGAGAAATTGCGAGAACAATATCCTTCTCTTTGATCAATCTAGGACCATTACCATAGTCAGCATACCCAACGGCACCACTGTCGGTTCCACCATGTCCTGCATCTATAATAATAGTAAACTGATTCTCCTCTGCTTCACTTTCCTCAGATAACTCTGTAATAATAAGATCACTAGATTCAGCAAAGAGAGATCCACCTAAAAACCACATTGACATAACAGCAATACAAAACACCACCCCACGCAACCTAGATAAAAAACTTAACTCTCTGTTATACCAACTCAACCTGCACCTCACTCTCCCGTTTTTTATAGAATACAATATTTTCAGCCTGTGCAACAACCACTTTACGGTCATCTCCAAGTCGTTCTTTTACAATAGTACTATGTTTTCCCATCAGCTCGGACACTTCGGTGCTATTCATAGACACCATAGCTTTTGCCTGTCCATTAATAGTCACTACATCTCCAACCCTAAATACCCCAAATACATCAACCACACCGGAGGCTAATAAACTTTTCCCCCCTCGAATGGCCTCAAGAGCACCATCGTCAACAACTAACTCACCCTGAGAATCACTATGGATCATCCATCGACTTCTACTGGCAATTCGTGACTCTCCATGAAAGAGGGTTCCTATTTGCTCACCCCTTACAATATCCTCTAAGCAGGATTGACCAGAGGCAATAATGGTGTTACACCCAGCCTCCGCCGCAATAGAAACCGCTTGTATCTTAGTCTTCATTCCCCCAGTAGAAAAGGAGGTTCCCGCACCACCGGCTAGCTGCTCTATCTCTTTGGTTAACTCATGAACCTCATGAATAAGGGTTGCGGAGCTATCGGTTTGGGGATTTGCCGTATACAAGCCATCTACATCGGTGCATAAAATAAGAAGATCCGCCTCACTTTTACTTGCTATCATGGCACTGAGCGTATCATTATCTCCAAACACAGGCCCAATCTCTGCGGTAGAGATAGCATCGTTTTCGTTAAAAATAGGAATGATCCGAAACTGTAGAAGTGTATTAATAGTATTTTGCAAGTTAACAAAGGCATCTCGGCGATTGAATGTATCACGAGTTACTAATACCTGAGAAATATGTTTCTGATGTTGAAGAAACGCTTGTCGATAGTACTGCATAAGAAGCGGTTGTCCAATAGAGGCACATGCCTGCTTTCTCTGAATACTGAGTTGTTCAGAGCCAAGGTTAAGCACTTGTGCTCCAAGTCCAACTGCACCAGAAGAAACAAGAAGAACCTCAATACCTCGATCCATAAGGTTACTCATCTCTTGAGAGAGTCTGAGAATATACTCTCGATTGATCCCTCTGGGAGATCGTAACTGTTGAGTTCCTATCTTAACAACTACCCTTTTTACCGATCCTAAATCTCTCATATCAACTCCCTATGGGTAAACTGTTTTTCCCCAGAACTGTAATCTGCCACCACATGACCAGTACCATAAAGTCTCCAAGTATAAGTAATTAACCCCTGAATACCAACAGGCCCTCGAGCATGTATTTTAGAGGTACTGATTCCAACCTCTGCACCAAAACCGTAACGAAACCCATCAGAAAATCGAGTGCTACAGTTGTGAAACAAATTGGCACTATCCACATGGCTCATAAAGTATGAAACCCTCTCCTTATCTTCAGTTATAATAGCATCGGTATGTTTAGACCCATAGGTATTAATATGGGCTACCCCTTGCTCCAAAGAATCAACCAATCGTAGTGAGACAATCTTATCAACGTACTCAGTTACCCAGTCATCCTCTGTTGCTAATATAACGTCCTTATTGGGGAAAAGGTTACAGATCTCTGCACAACACCGAACCTCTACAGATTCCTTCTGTAAAGCATCAATGAGTGGCTCTATGATACTCTGAGACTCCCTATGAATTAGAATGGTCTCAGTTGCATTACAGGCTGCAGGATAGTTTGTTTTTCCATCAACCCCAAGAGTTATAGCCATAGAAGGATTTGCCCCTTTATCTATATACATATGACAAATTCCATCGGCATGTCCTAAAACAGGAATTGTGGTGTTTTTCATAATATACTGAACAAACTGATTAGATCCGCGAGGAATAATAAGATCAACCTTACCATTTTGTGTAAGTAACTCCTGCACACCCTCACGGGACTCTATAAGACCCAACCAGCCAGATGGAATGCCTACAGAAACTGCAGCATCGTGTACAATACGAGCAAGAAGTTTATTACTCTCATGAGCTTCACTCCCACCCTTTAGTATGATTCCATTTCCACTCTTAAGTGCTAAGGTTGCAATTTGAATAAGCGCATCAGGGCGAGCTTCAAATATCATAGCAATAACCCCAAGAGGTACGGTTATTTGGTATAACTCAAGATCAGTATCAAGCTCTCTGGCTGATAGGGTTTTCCCAAGAGGGTCTGGTAAGTTCATGGTACTGTGTATCCCTGTACACACTTGATCAACACCCTGAGCCCCAAAGGTAAGCCTTTTCATAAGAGGAGCTGCTACCTGCTCAGATTCTCCACGGGCAAGATCTTTTTGATTTGCCTCTATAATAGCATCTTTGTGTTGTTGTAAAGACTCCGCTATTGCCTGTAATCCTTGATTCCGTTGATCACCACTCAGGGTTGCCAATATTAAGGATGCAGATCGGCACTGGTCTACAATACTACTGGTACTCTTCATACTACTCCCTCGTTCCCCCTACTATACCAGTAGGGAGGTTATATGACAACTCAACAGTATTGGTTTCCCTATTTTTCCTGAATACAATTTTATCAGAGAGACCTCCGATATGGTAAACCGTTCAATGATATGAGATCTAGTGTAGTAATTCCATAGAAAAGGGGTTGTTTTCTCTTGCGAAATAAATCATCATACCACTATGGGTTTTTTATGTGGTATAGATGAAGCGGGCAGAGGCCCTTTAGCAGGTCCTGTCACCGCTGCGGCAGTAGTATTACACAACAGTGAACTAGCAGAAATAGTGGGAGACTCAAAAAAACTCACAGAACACCAGAGGAACTCCCTGTGTACAGCAATTCAGTCTGGAGCGTTGAGTTGGGCTACTGGCTGGGCATGGCCAGAGGAGATTGATGAACTTAATATTCATAATGCCACACTTCTTGCAATGGAACGTGCCTTTCAACAGCTCCACATACCACCCTCTCTGATTGACCGTGTGGAGGTTGATGGGAAATTTACTCCCCCCTTAGATAGATGGAGTGGAGAAAAACAGGCTATTATAAAAGGAGATGCACTGGTTCCAGAAATTGGAGCAGCATCTATTATAGCAAAGGTGTACAGAGATACCCTTATGCAAAGGTACCATGAGATGTACCCTCAGTGGGGATTCAGCTCCCACAAAGGATATCCCACAAAAAAACATAGGGAGATTTGCCAAACTATAGGGCTATCTCCCATTCATAGAAAAAGCTTCGCCCTAAAACCAGTTAGGGTAAAACAGATTAATCTCGATTTCGAATAAACTCTACTGCACTATTAAACTCAGCAGCAAACTTCTCCAAATCCTCTTCAAAGATAATAATGGAGTGACGCTCAAAGTCATCTTCTCCATGCTTCTTGCTCTCTACAAGATTTAAGAAAAGATCACCACTTCGATTCTCTTTCACATTAAAAAAATATGTTCTTTTTCCTGCTGGAGCCTTCCCTGAAAACAACTCTCCCCTAATACCCATATCACGCCGTCCTTACGATAAGATACCTTATGCTAGCACAGGTATGGGGAAAAAGCAAGTAAATAAGGATATTCGACTGAAAGAGATCCCCTGAAGGCTGTGTTTTGATATTCCTAGGCTGGAAAGAGGATAATTTTAACATGCTGAAGTAGCCCATCTCCCCTCCTCTTGATAACCGATAGATAACAAAGCAGAAGTAAAAACAGAGAAAAAAGAGTAATACCTATAGGTACCACATCCAAGTGATACCTACAACTTTACTAGGAGGTGTCTATGACTACCACTCAAACAACAATACCAAAGCAACTTCAAGAGGAACGTTTCCTCGATCCTCTCACAGACTTTGGATTCAAGAAACTCTTCAAAGGGGAATCAAGAAAACCAGCTCTTATCGACTTCCTTAACTCTATCCTATCCCCCTATGATGAACACATTGTAGATATATTCTACGATGACCCAGAACACCTAGGTGATACAAAGGATGATAGATCTGCTGTATGTGACCTCGTATGTGCCAGTGATACCGGTACTA
>CAZBHR010000014.1:0-49819 GCA_964492025.1 uncultured Spirochaetia bacterium
GATAAAAGCTTGCTGGGCAACCTCAATGGGTTCTTTATATCCTGAAAAATCATATCTCCCATTCTGGTAATCGTAAGGAAGAATACCACTCATCTGACACGCTCCCTCAAACCATCGCCCCATAGGGGAACTAGCTGTTGTTCCTAAGCCATAAAATTTCCCATTTCCAGCCTCAGCTAAGGCGTCTGAAAGATCCATAAGCTCCTGAATAGTACTTGGAGTTCCCTCATACCCAATTGAATTGAGTAAATCCTGATTATATATCATACGAACTCCACTTCTTAAGGCAGTAGGAATCCAATAAGGAACACCATTAATCGCATTAATTCCTTCGTAAATATTATTTTGTGGATCTGTTACCTTTACATATTCCTCATCTGTTATGTAATCAGACAGATCGGTGAGGATTCCCCCATCAGCAAATGTCTTAAGGTTAAACCCAGCAATTCCAGTCGAGACTGTAGCCACATCTGGTGCAGTGCCACTAGAATATGCCATTGCCATCATATTAGGATAATCATCAGAAATAACAGTTAACTTAATATCAATGTTAGGGTTAGAACTATTAAACTTCTTAATCTGTTCCTCAACATAAAGTAGGTCATGCCTATCCTCGGTCCACATGTTAATAGTTACCACACCATCATTTTTTTTACTGGACTCTTCAGTGCTTTTCTCACCACCACTTCCATTACAAGCAACAATGAGGCCAACAGCAACAATCATAATAACAATCATTATTATTCTCTTCATACTTTTCTCCTTACTGAAAGATATATTTACATGTAAACTAGTTTACTTGTAAATTATTATAAAGTGAAAATACTAAATGTCAAGAAAAAATTTATTTTTTTACATAAAATAGGAAAAGAGAACCTCCCCCACAAAAAAACTCCCCTAGGAAACCCAGGGGAGTGTATGTTATTATTGCAAGAAACTTAGTCTAAGCTCTTTGCTACTACATCGTTAAGACGTTTTACAAAATCAACAGGATCCTTAGGAGCCACACCCTCCATCATAAGAGACTGCTCTAAGAGTATCCAACTAATATTCTCAATATCCTTCTTAGAGGTACTCTCTGCAAGTTTTTTAACAATCTTGTGTTTAGGGTTTACCTCAAGAATAGGAACAATTGCAGGAATATCCTTTTGTCCCATAGCTTTCATCATCTGCTGCATCTGCACCGATGGGTCGTTAGAGTCAACTACAACACAGGCAGGGGCATCTTCTAGTCGAGAGGATGCAACAACATCCTTAACTCTATCACCTAGGGCTTTCTTTATTTTCTCTAAAAGTGGAGATACCTTCTCTTCGGCTTTTTTGTCTTTTTCATCTTTTTCAGAATCCTCTACCCCACTCTTGTTAATAGCAACAAACTCAAGCTCTTTGTAGGTTCCTACCATAGGAAGTACAATCTCATCAATATCATCATCCATGATAAGTACTTCAATCCCCTTCTTCTTGTAGGATCCAAGGAGAGGAGAGTTTCGAAGCATTTCTTCACTTCCTCCTGCGAGGTAGTAGATTTTTTTCTGTTCGTCCTTAAGTCGCTCTTTATAAGAGGCTAATCCAGTATACCCCTCAACCTCGGTAGATTTAAACCGAACAAGCTCCATAAGCTGCTCTTTATGGGTAAAGTCAGAATATAATCCCTCTTTAAGTGGTCGGTTATATTCTGCAATAAACTCTTCATACTTTTTAGGATTACTTTTAGCAAGATTTTCAAACTCTCCGAGAACCTTTTTCACCGAGGCGTTTCGAATATTACTCATAACTCGGTTCTGCTGTAAAATCTCTCGGCTTACGTTGAGAGGAAGATCCTCAGAATCGATAACTCCCCGTAAAAACCGAAGGTATACAGGCATAAGCTCTTTTTCATCATCCGTAATAAACACTCGTTTTACATACAGTTTTACCCCTGGCTTGTAATCCGCTTGGTACATATCAAAGGGAGCCTTTTTAGGAACATAGAAAAGTGTTGTATACTCTAGGGTTCCCTCTGCGTTTGTGTGAATATGTAATAGAGGGTCCTCTCCATCATGGGCTAGGGATTTATAAAATTCATTGTAGTCCTCATCTTTCAGTTCGGACTTTGATCGTTTCCAGATTGCCGCAGCACTGTTTACCTGCTCTCGTTTTACCTCAGAGCCGGTCTCCTTTCCTTCATCATCCCGTAGGGTCTCTTCGTAGTTTAGGAAAATAGGGAATGCTACATGGTCTGAGTACTTTTTAATTAGGCTTTCAAGCTGCCATCGGCTGGTATACTCTTTCCCTTCATCGTTAAGGTGAAGAATGATAGTAGTTCCATGACCATCTCTTGTGTCTTCTGTTATTGAGTAGGAGGTCTCTCCTGTACTTACCCATCGGTACGCCTGATCGGTTCCAGCCTTTTTGGTAAGAACCTCTACCTTAGAGGCAACCATAAAACATGAATAGAACCCTACTCCAAACTGACCAATAAGGTTAGCATCTTTTTTTGCACCCTGCTCCATCTGCTCAAGAAAAATACTGGTTCCAGAACGGGCAATGGTACCAAGTTGATCATTTAGATCATCTTCATTCATACCAATTCCAGTATCCGCAATGGTAAGTGTTGGGTTATCACCACTCTGAAAAGAGATATCAATAGATGGGTTAAACTCAACCTTTTTGTAAGCATCCTCCGTAAGGGTTAAAAATTTTAGCTTATCTAAAGCATCAGATCCATTAGAGATAAGCTCTCGTAAAAATATCTCCTTATGAGAGTAGAGAGAGTGAATAATAAGATGTAATAGTTTAGATACTTCGGTCTTAAATTTTTTATTTGCCATAGGCACTCCTTTTATTTGGTAATTATTTTAGATTCTACGCTTTTGTAGCTTTAAGCAAGATACTAAATTTTTTCATCTTCGACAAGAGAAGATTATCATCTTAAGAAAACTCAAAAATCGTTTTACAAAAGAGATCTCTCCTCCTTGCCCCTACCCCTTTATTAAGGTAGCTCCAATAAACTCCTTAAACAGCGGACCCGCAGCTGTTGGCTTAGAGGTAAACTCGGGATGTGCCTGTACGCCAACAGCCCAGGGGTGATCTTTCCACTCTACCGCCTCTACAAGAGCATGATCTTTTGTGGTTCCACTTATGATAAGTCCCGCTCCTTCTAAATCCTCTCTATAGCAGTTAGAAACTTCATATCGGTGTCTATGTCTCTCCCAGATCTCAGTTGTACCATAGGCTTGGTGCAACAGGGTTCCCTCTTTTGCTACGGTCAAGCTCTCCCCTAGTCGCATGGAGCCACCGTAGTGGGTTACATCCACCTGCTCCTCCAACAAAGATACCACCCGATGTTGAGCCTCTGGACGAAATTCAGAACTATCAGCCTTACTCAATCCAAGTACATTACGGGCATACTCAATTACCATAATTTGCATACCTAAGCATATTCCAAGATAGGGGATCTTCTGAGTTCGTGCATATTCAGCAGCTTTAATCATTCCAAGAATACCACGAGACCCAAAACCACCGGGTACAATAATTCCATCAACTCCCTGAAATACTTCGGCTAAATCAATATGTTCTCCTTCGAGAGACTCGGAGTCAATTTTTACAAGGTTCAACCGACTTCCATTGGCAATAGCTCCATGGGTAAGTGCTTCATCAATAGACTTATACGCATCTCCCAACTCAATATACTTGCCAACCATTGCTATGGTTACCGTACTACTTGAGTGGTTACACACCTCAGTTACCCGTTCCCATAGAGAGAAGTCAACTTTTTTAGGCTCTAACTCCAGTTTTTTACATACCACATGGTCAAACCCCTGATTGTGATAGATAATTGGTATCTCATAGATAGTTCCAGAGACATTATGTGCAGAAAGCACCGCATCCTCATCAATATTGGTAAACTGAGATATTTTCTGCTTCAACTCAGGACTCAACTCTTCATCACAACGACACAAAAGTACATCTGCCTGAATTCCAATTTCCCGCAGTTCTTTTACCGAATGCTGGGTAGGCTTTGTTTTTACCTCACCTCCCCCAACCGTAGGAACTAGGGTAAGATGGACGGAAAGAGCGTTCTTATGACCAACCTCTTTAATAAATTGTCGCATAGCTTCAAGAAAGGGAATTGATTCAATATCTCCTACGGTTCCACCCACCTCAATGATGGTTATATCTACCTGCTCCTGCTCTCCTATTCTCCGAATTCTACGTTTAATTTCATCGGTTACATGAGGAATCACCTGAACACATTTCCCTAGGTACTGCCCTTGTCGCTCACGCTCAATAACAGATTGAAACACCTGTCCTGTAGTAATTGAGTTTTCAGCACCTAAAGGCGAAGAGGTAAATCGAGCATAATTGCCTAAATCCAGATCTGTTTCTGCACCATCAGCGGTTACAAACACCTCTCCATGCTGGTAGGGGGACATAGTTCCCGCATCAACATTGAGATATGGATCAATTTTTACCATTGCGACGGAGAAACCTCTACTTTCTAGTAGGGTTCCGAGGGATGAAGATGCCACCCCTTTTCCTAAACTTGAACATACACCACCAGTAACAAATATATATTTACTCATGGAATTACAGTATGGGTAAAATAGCCCAATGTGTCAATGGGTGTTTTTGTTATTGGCGTTCCTGCAGGAGACAAAACTCCCCTCATTATGTGAGAACACACCTCGTCAACAGAGAGTGTAGACGTTACAACAGAAGCAAAAATCATAGAAAAAAGAGTAATAGAGAGTAGGACCTAGTTATTCGCTACTTCCTACATACACTATAAGGAGGTGCTTCTCTATGCACATTATAAAGTATCAAGAGGATTTCTTACAAGAGAAGTTTGTAAATCCACTATCGGACTTCGGTTTTAAAAAGCTCTTTAAGGAGGAAGAAAATAAGGATATATTCCTTGCATTTTTACAAGGAGTCCTCCCCTACGCGAACACAACCGTCTCTGATATTATTTACCAAGATACAGAAATCCTAGGAGACCAAGAAAATGACAGAACTGCTATATGTGATATAATCTGTACATCAGAAGATAACAGAACATTCCTCGTGGAGATGCAACGGGTAAAGCAAGAACACTTTGTAAAACGAGCGAGATATTACATGGCTAAACTTACGGTAGAGCAGTCTCATTCTGGTCCTTGGGATTACAAACTAGGTGATATCATCTTCATAGGGATAACTGATTTTGACATACCAGGAGTAGATACAGAACCTAACAGGTACATATCTACGTATCAACAGTGTGACTTAAAAACAGGCGCCCCTTTACGGAATGGAGAAACCTATATCTTTTTAAACTTGAAAAATTTTCGCAAGGAAAAAGTGGAGCTTGAAACACCCTTAGATAAGATGATATACTCCTTTAAACACATCAATGATGAAAGCAAAGAGCTAGACGCAGAAGATATTGAGGAGCTTAAAAAACTTAAAACAGTCTTAGCGGTAGCTAAATTGTCAGACAAGGAGTTAAGCATGTACCGAGCAAGTCAAAAAGCTGAGTGGGACAGGTATTCCACGTTACAGACAGCGAAGCATGATGGAGAAGCCTTAGGCTTTCAAAAGGGTGAAGAGTCAGGTCTAAAAAAAGGACAGATTCAAATAGCAAAAAACATGTTAACCGAGGGAATAGAATTAAAACTTATTACCAAAGTAACAGGGATTACTGAGGAAGAACTTAAACAACTTTAAGACTCAAACTATTCACAAACATAAGTAGTTTATATTTCTTCTGATAGAGGTGCCCAGGAGGTGACCTCTATCATTCTCCCCTGCCCTACAAAAACAACATCAACCACTCTTCAGGAAGTATGAGCTCAAGGGGATCTAGCTCTGATTATGTATCCACTCTGCAATATCATATATAAGATCCGAGGACACTTTACCCGGTATCATGTATTCCTCAGAAGATGAGATACCCTCTCCTGACACCATCAAATGACTCAATGTGGGGTAAGGGAAGAGATATTTCGAGTAAATCAACCTCTGATTTTTCTATCACCAAACTATCATTTTGCACTACCCTCACAGCAGAGCTATTCACCTCCCCTGTATCTGGTACAGCATTGATATCTGTGGAAAATGAGGCACAACCAAGGAGAAGAGTTCCGATAAAACTCATTAAAAATAACTTCATATAAACTCCTTTTTAAAAAGTGTATTCTATACTGATAAGGAAAGCAACTGCTTTATACTTTTTTTCACGAGTTTTGAATAAAGCAAGATTTTATCCTTGCATTCTCCTATCTTTCAGGATATAATTTTTCAAACGTCTTTCTTACATTTTGGAGAGATAATTTATAAGCGATAAGGAGTACTAGTGTGGATAACATTCAAAGTGGACTTATTCTTTTAGTATTAGGTATGGGAATCGTATTTGTTTTCCTCATACTTCTTATACTAGGGACTAAGATTAAATCAAACATTATTCTTAAATGGTTTCCAGAAAAAGAGGTTATCGAACCTCCTAAAAAGAAAGCTGGACAAACAGACGTAGAAATAGCTATTGCCGTTGCAATGGCCCATAATAAGGGGTAAATATGAAAAAGAAAATTGATTTTATGTGTACTGCATTCCGAGATGGATTCCAGTCTGTATACGGAGCACGGGTATTTACTAAGGACTTTATGCCAGCTGTTGCTGCTGCATCAAAGGCGGGAATCACCCACTTTGAAGCTGGTGGTGGAGCACGGTTCCAAGCTCCATTCTTCTATTGCAACGAAAGTGCCTTTGACATGATGGATGAGTTCCGAAAAACAGCGGGACCCGATGCAAATCTACAGACTCTTGCTCGAGGGGTAAATGTTGTTGGTTTAGCTTCTCAGTCAAGAGACATTATTAATCTTCACGCTCAGCTTTTTAAAAAGCATGGAATGACCACAATTCGAAACTTTGATGCATTAAACGATGTAAACAACCTTATTTACTCTGGTCAATGTATCCATGATGCTGGGTTACGACATGAGGTAGTAGTTACTATGATGGCACTCCCTCCTGGAGTAACTGGAGCTCACAGCCCAGAATTCTACGAAGATGTTCTTCGAAAAATCTTAGATGCAGGTATTCCATACGACTCAGTATGTTTCAAAGATGCATCAGGAACCTCTACCCCTGCGGTAGTATATGAGTCCATTAAACGAGCTAGAAACATGCTTGGTGACGATGTGCCTCTCGCATTCCACTCTCACGAAACTGCGGGAGTATCTATTCAGCAGTATATGGCAGCTATCGAAGCAGGAGCTTCTCAGGTTGACCTATCTATGACTCCTGTTTCTGGTGGTACTTGTCAGCCAGACATTATGACCATGTGGCACGCTCTTCGGGGAACCGATTACGACCTTGGGGTTGACCCTATGCAGATCATGGAAGTTGAAGAGGTGTTCAAAGAGTGTATGGCAGAGTACTTTTTACCACCAGAGGCTACTGCGGTAAACCCAATTATCCCTTTCTCCCCTCTTCCAGGTGGAGCTCTCACAGCAAACACCCAAATGCTTCGAGATAACGGACTTATGGATAAATACCCAGAAATCACAAAAGCCATGGGTGAATGTGTAGTTAAGGGTGGTTTTGGAACATCCGTTACCCCTGTTTCCCAGTTCTACTTCCAGCAGGCCTTTAACAATGTAATGTTTGGACCTTGGGAGAAAATTGCCGATGGTTACGGTAAAATGGTACTTGGTTACTTTGGAAAAACTCCTGTTGAACCAGATCCAGAAATCAAAAAAATCTGTCAAGAAAAAATGGGGCTTGAGCCTACAACTGAGTTAGTAGTAGATATCAACGATAGAAACGAAACTCTTGGAATCAAGGCAGCTACAGCACTTCTTGAGAAAGAGGGACTCCCTGTAAATGATGAAAACATTTTTATTGCAGCGGCGTGTCAGGATAAGGGAATTATGTTCCTTAAGGGTAATGCAAAAACTAACGTACGAAAAGTTGAAAAAACAGATCCAGCACCAGCAGCTGGTAGCCCATCTAAGGGGTGTACTGTTACGGTTAACGGTAAAAAGTATGGAGTTACCATTGACGGTGGTAAGGCAACGGTAAACGGACAAACCTACGATGTATCTGTAACAGATGGTATTGAAGAGTCCTCAGCTGCAACACCTGCCGCTGCGGGAGCAGGAGCTCCTGTAGGAGCACCAATGCCCGGTCTTGTACTCCGAATCCCTGTAGCCGTGGGAGATCAAGTGAACGAAGGAGATGAAGTAATCGTACTAGAAGCGATGAAAATGGAGACCTCCGTTTCAGCAACAGCCTCTGGAACCATTACTGCTATTTCTGTAGCCCAGGGAGATCAAGTAAACGCTGGTCAAACTCTGGTAGAGATTGGTTAGGAGGATAAGATATGAATATTGGCGCAATGCTTACTGAGCTCTGGTACACTACAGGGCTCTATGGATTTTTCCAACTCTCCTCTGATATGTCACTCTCCACAATGGAAAGAGCTCTTCAGGGAGGACCTGGAAACCTATTAATGATTTTAGTAGGATTTGGAATTCTCTTTCTTGCAATCAAGAAAGGTTTTGAACCACTCCTTCTGGTACCTATTGGGTTTGGAGCAATCTTGGCAAATATTCCCTTTGCAGGAATCGTAGAACCCGGAGGATTTGTCTATATTATCTACAATATGGGAGTTGCAAACGGACTATTCCCTATACTTATTTTTATGGGTGTAGGAGCAATGACCGACTTTGGTCCCCTTATAGCAAACCCAAAGACTCTTATTTTAGGAGCCGCAGCTCAGGTGGGTATATTTATTGCCCTATTCCTAGCACTGGTTGTAGGATTTGATCTTTTTGAGGCAGCATCTATCGGAATTATTGGAGGAGCAGACGGTCCTACGGCTATCTTCCTTACTTCCCAGTTAGCTGATCACCTCTTAGGACCAATTGCGGTAGCAGCGTACTCATACATGGCTCTGGTACCCATTATCCAACCACCTATTATGAGAGCCCTTACTACTAAGGAAGAGCGAAAGATCAAGATGGAGCAGTTACGACATGTAACCAAACTAGAGAAAATTATTTTCCCTCTCTTGGTGCTTACTATCTGTACCCTACTCCTCCCTTCAGCGGCACCTCTTATTGGAGCCTTTGCCTTTGGAAACCTTGCAAAGGAGTGTGCAGTGGTAGATAGACTTTCTGATACCATGCAGAACGCACTCATTAACATTGTTACCATTCTATTAGGACTTTCTGTAGGATCTAAAATGGGAGCTCAATACTTCCTAAACCTATCTACAATTCTTATTCTTGTACTAGGTCTTGTTGCCTTTGCCTTTGGAACTGCAACCGGAGTTATGTTAGCTAAACTGATGAATAAGCTCTCTCGAAAACACCCTATCAACCCACTTATTGGGGCAGCGGGAGTTTCTGCGGTACCAATGGCAGCGCGAGTGGTAAATAAGGTTGGATTAGAAGAGAACCCATCTAACTACCTTCTTATGCACGCCATGGGACCAAACGTAGCTGGTGTTATTGGATCTGCCGTTGCTGCGGGAGTTCTTTTACGAATAGTTCCTCTGCTTGTAGGATAATAGATAGCACGTCTCACTTAGGAGGTTGCCTTGCAACCTCCTTTTTTTTGACTTCTATAAAGAAATAGGATAGAAGTGGTTAATATTTAAGAACTCTATCAAAAAACTTTGCCACCCGTGGATCACAGGGGTTCTCAAATATATCTTTTGGGGACCCCTGTGCAATAACTCCACCATCTCCAACAAAGAGAACTTCCTCGGCGGCAACCCGAGCAAAGCCCATTTCATGGGTGACTAAAATAGTCTCGATTCCATCATCCTCTACCTCCCGGATAATGTCGAGAACCTCCGCAGTATACTCTGGATCTAAGGAGCTTGTGGGTTCATCTAAAAAAAGCACCTCTGGCTGTATTGATAGTGCCCGTGATATGGCAACCCGCTGCTTTTGTCCTCCAGATAACTGACTTGGCTTTTTGTCCTTATGAGTAATTAACTCAAACCGTGAAAGTAACTCTTCAGCCTGAGAAATAGCATGATCCTTCTGCACTCCATGAATTTTTATCAGAGGAACCGTTATGTTCTCAAGAACAGTCATATGGGGGAAAAGATTGTAGTTTTGAAACACCATCCCTACCCTTTTTCGGTACTCCCGTAGATTTTCATCATGGTAGTCTATAACTCTCCCATTCAAAGTAATCTCTCCGGAATCAGGCTTCTCTACCCCCCCTAAAATTCGTAGCAGAGTAGTTTTACCTCCTCCTGATGGCCCTAAAAACACAACCGACTTAACTTGATGAATTGACACATTCAGGTTATGGAAAACTCGAAGAGATCCAAAACTTTTACACATATTTCGTATATTAAGAGTCATAATGAAACCTTCTCTCTAACCGTCTGCTCCAGAGAGATATGGGAAGTGTCAGTATAAGATATCCAATTGCCATGGGAATATACCCTTCTAAGGTACCAAAGGTGTTCGCATTAATCTCGGAAGCAGAAAAGGTAAGTTCTCTAATTGATATAATAGACAGAAGAGATGAATCTTTAATAATTGAGGCAAACTGCCCTGCCATAGGAGGAAGTATAGATTTTGCTACTTGGGGCAACACAATATAACGGTACGTTTGACTTGAGGTAAACCCTAAAGAGAGGGCTGTTTCAAGCTGAGTCTCCCCTACGCTTTTAATACCACCACGAACAATTTCTGCTATGTACGCACCAGAAAAAATAGACATAATAAGCACCCCCGATATGAACCGATTATTCAAGCCAAAGGCGTTTCCAATAACATAAAAGAAAATAAGAATTTGTACGAGTAGAGGAGTTCCTCGAATGATCTCTACGTATATTCTTGCTAGTATACGCAGGGGAATAATTCTTGATGCTGAACAGAGTCCAAAAAACACTCCAAGAAGGAAGCTGAGAACTAGACTAAAAAGAGAGATAAGAATTGTCATAAGAAAACCTTGAATGAAAAGGCTTTTATATGCAAAAAAACGATCCCACCTTAAGATAAAATCAACCCGGGAGAACCCAAACCAAAAAACTCCCCCTACAAACAGAACAACTAGCAGAAAATTCAGTAACAATATCCAAGGGGAAGGTGGTACTAAAGGATCTTCCACCATAAGCTTTTTTAATGAGATTTTGTGCTGCTTATTTTGAGGATCAATCACTCAAACTGCCCCAAGTCTGGCTCAAAAAAGAAAGGCACATTCTGCTTCTCAAAGGCATCAGATATTTCTTTAAGATAGGTGTCAGAGAGCCTATCAAAACCACCACTCTCTCGGTACAGGGCAATAAATTCGTTAACCTGATCAAGAAGGTACTTGTTCCCCTCCTTTACAGCAACTCCCCAAGCCCCATAGCTTCCGGGAATAGCTTCTAAGTTATACCGTGTGGTATCTGGGTGGTTTTTCTGATTTTCAAATACCGTAAGAGGGTCGTATAAAAATGCATCTACCCTGCCCTGACTCACCTCTAACACAGCCACCGAAACCTGCTGAAATACCTCAATTTGGCTACTATCTAAGAGTTTACGAGCTACGGTCTCACCGATGGTTCCAACCTTTACAGCAACTTTAACATCTGAGTCCTGCAAATCTCTATAACTTTGAACTGCGGATTTTTCATGAATAAGTAATGCTAACCCAGAGTACACATAGGGATCTGAAAAGTTAATAACCTCTTCCCTCTCTGGAGTAATACTCATGGAAGAGATAACCACATCAACCTTTCCCGTTTGAAGAGCTGGAATGAGTCCAACCCATGCGGTATTATAAATTTCAACCTCTCTACCGAGAAACCTACCTAAATCATAGGCCATATCAACACTAAATCCGGTAGGTTTGCCAGAGGTATCTGACATTTCAAATGGTGGATACTGTAACTCCATACCAACAACTAACGGACTTGATCCTCTCTCTTTCCCACACCCTACAAGGATAAATATGAAAGAAAATATAACAAACAGTGTAATACCTATGTTTCTCATAACCTATCCCTCCTTTTGTATTAGTATAATCAATCTATCTTTATCTGAGAACCCTGCGCACAGGCAATAAAGAAAATATTTTCGTGGAAATATGTATGACTAATCGTGTCACATTTTCATAAAAATTCACTCCATGGGGTGACAGATTTCAGGAAAACAACTATTATATCACGTGGAGGAACTCACATGTTCAAAGGTATTATAAAACTTATTCTTTTCCTTAACTCTAATAGATATATAGGAGAGGTTGCTTGGGCTGTATCTTTTGCCCTTTTACTGGCACTCATTCCTTCAGGGAACCTTATTTGGATAACAATTCTGGTTATTGCATTGTTAATCAGGATAAACCATGGAGTAATGATTTTAGGAATCATTCTTTTTAAATTGGTTACTCCCCTACTGGACCCTCTCCTTGATAGGCTTGGGTACTGGGTACTCACACTCAATCCGCTCAAGGATACGTGGACAACCTTATACGATATTCCACTGGTACCTCTTACAAAGTTTAATAACACCCTTGTAATGGGTGGGCTTATTGTTGGTATTCTTGCCTTTATTCCCACATACATGATAAGTGGAGTGCTCATTCGTTGGTACAGAGAAAACGTACAAGAGAGAGTTGCAAACACAAAACTATTCAAATGGTTTCGTAAGTTCCCTCTCTTTAATAAGTTTAAAAAGGCTCTATCCGTAGGTCAAAGGCTGAGATAATATGAAAAAAGATACGAAAGAACAAAAACCATGGAAAGCTCCAAAGTTATTTAAAAAAAGCTATACCGAAAAAAAGTTTCAAGCAAAACTAATGCGGCACATAGCAGCACCGGGAGACAGAAAGCTCCTCCTCTCAATTTTCACACAAGAGGAGAATCTTTATGTTCCTAGTATGGAAAATCAGAACAAAAAGAGTGTTAATGCATTAGCTAAGAGCATCACTAAAAATAAAAAGCGAGTACGAGGTGGAAGAGTTATCTTTCTGGTTATTGTACTCTCCCTTATTATTGGAGGAACCCTTCTTTTCAAGAACTCTCTTACCGAAACAGTATTGGAGAAAGGGTTATCCAAGGTATTTCAATCGGATGTTGAAATTACAGGAACCCGTCTTGCAATATTCAAAGAGTCCGTATCATTCTCAACCTTAGAGGTTGCAGATAGTGAAAAGCCAGGATACAACCTTTTCTCTATGAGTGATGGAACCTTATCTGTTAAACTTACACAGCTCCTACAGTCAAATTTTATTGCAGAGGAGATTATAGCTCAAGACTTACAGTGGAACACAAAGCAATCAACATACAGAGGGGCAAGAACAGCTCCCCCACAAGAGGATACCCCCGAGGAAGAGCCAAAGGACCCAGCAGAACTTTTTAAAGATCCAATGATAAAGGTAACCGAAGTATATGATGAAATTCAGGCAAATCTAAAAACCCCTCTCCTCCTCAAAGAAATAGAGTCTTCATATAAAGTGACTATAGAGGATCTGCAAAATGAGATGACCGCAGTAGAAAAAGAGTTTTCTGCACTTCAAGGACGAATTGAGGAGATTCAGAAGTGGAATAAAGATTACTTTATAAAAAATCCTAAGGAGATCCCTGGGGCTATTAGTACCATAGAGTCAATTAAAAATGATACAGAAGCTCTCATAACAAGGGCAGGAAATCTTAAAACTAGAACCGAAGTAGTATACGCAAAAATGCTTGAGGATAAAAAGCGAACAACAGATACCATAGCTGCAGATTACGCATACCTAGAAGAAAATTACAATGTTATGGATTTCTCTGTGGAAGAGATAACCCTTCTTCTGGGCGATATCTTTTTGGAAGATACAATAAATCAGTACCTACAAATGGGAAACAAAGCGTACAAGATAGTTTCCAAGCTCACATCAAGCTCCCAAGATAAGGGAGAAGAGAAACCCACAAGAGCAGGACGAGTTGTGGAGGTTGGCAGAGAGTATCCATCGGTTGCTATTGGTAAAATTCTTGTTAATACCTCAGGGGAAAACCAATCAAAATCCCTAGAAGTCCAGAATATCAGTAGTAATTCTACCGTATGGGGAGCATCTCCTTCAGGAGAGTATATGCAAAAAACAGGAGATGCTGTTCAGGGCGTTACATTCAATACAAACCAAGATGGTGCAAATGAGGCATCTGTAATAGCAACCCATATTCCAGTACAACCAGAGCTTGGATCTTTAGGTATTGATGACTGGAAAGGACTTCTTGATATAGACTTTGACCTTAATGCAACAGGCACTGGTGTATCAGGGTCAATAGAGCTTCACAGCTACAGCATGACCATTCCAGAGGATACCTCTCCCCTTCTACGGGTAATTTGGGAGACTATTAATGAAGAAGAAAAAATTCTTTGGACCTACAAGGAAGAGGGAGAAACAAAGCAACTGACCACAACCTTAGATGAAACCCTGAAGAAAGGAGTAGATCCATTTCTCAAGGAGCTAAAGAAAGAGGGAGAAGTGGCACTCAAAGAGAAGCTTAACGTAGATATTGCATCGACCACAGGGGAATTAGAAAAAGTCTTTACAACTATTGAGGAATGGAAAACCAAGGTAGATAATGTTTCACAAAAAATCGATGAAGCAAAACAGCTTCTTGAGCAGAAAAAAGAGGAGATCCAAAGTTATATCCCTGGGGTAAATGATATTATCCCAGATAGTATAAAGGACTCAATCCCTTCACTTCCCAGTGGAGGACTTGGGGGCCTAGGAAAATTCGGAGGATAGCCTATTGACCAGAATAATTGATTTCGATATACTCTTATTCTGGTAACGGGGTGTTGCCTAGTGGCTAAGGCGCCTGCTTTGGGAGCAGGAGATCGGAGGTTCGAGTCCTCTCACCCCGAATACCCGCACCCTTAGCTCAGCTGGATAGAGCAACAGCCTTCTAAGCTGTGGGTCAGAGGTTCGAATCCTCTAGGGTGTATCCAACGCTAAGGGAAAAAGTCTTGCGCACAGCAAGGCTTTTTTTATACCCATCCCCCTCTTTCTTTTTGAGATGAGTGTATGGGCAAATATTGGGCTTTCTTTACGGGAATAATAGTCCAGAGTACGAAGATTTTAAAATAGCCCGAGAAGATAGGATGTATATTAGAGAAAATTACTATGGGATATAGTTGGTAACCCATAGCATACAACATTAAAGGAGAATTATATGAAAAAATTAACAGTACTTTTTTTAAGTGTGTTTTTGGTACTATCTATAGCAGGATGCCAAAACACAGGGAATACTCCAGCATCTGATGCAGATTACAATAACAAATCTACAGGCATAGCTTTAAATATTCCAAGTGATTGGGTAGAACGAAGTATAGATGATATTGACTTCTATGCAACAAATGCTCTTACTGGAGAAGGGGAAATCCTCATGATGGTTACCTCAGCACCTTTAAATGGTGCCTATTCAGTGGTTAATTATGAGTTTAAAGAATTTCTTGAATACCTTATGTATGAAGCATATGGCAGTGCTATAGATGTAGTATCATCAAGTATTACCACTATAAATGGGATCAAGTACGTTGAGATGATACTAACGATAGGAACAACAAGTGGTATAATCACAGAACGAGCTTTTGTAACAATTCATAGAGGTAATGTAATTACAATCGGATTTGATTTCTGGATTGACCAATACGACAACCACCAAGCACAAGTTATGGAAGTTATGGATTCCGTAAAATTCTACTAGTCCTCATTGAGAGATCTTAAGTGGAAGGAATCACTTCAAAGAAGAGGTTCGAATCCTCTAGGGTGTATCCAACGCTAAGGGAAAAAGTCTTGCGCACAGCAAGGCTTTTTTTATGGACTTTTACTATAAAAGATACCAAACTACCCTTTTACGGCAAATATTGAAGAACCAGAACCAGAAAGTGAGGCAAAGGGATACTGCTGACGAAAAGCACCCAGGGCTTCATGAATCTCCGGTACCATAATACAGTCAACCTGCTCAAATATGTTAAAGAATTCCCATGTGTCAGGAGTTTTTCCAATCATAGTAACAAGCTCTTCCACAGAAAGGGAGAACTGTCGCCCCTTTGGATACAGATTATCTAACGCAGCGTACGCTTCAGGTGTAGCCGTATGAATATGAGGGTGAGGTTTCACCACAATCTCAAGAGAAGATGTATCTTCTGCTGCTACAAGGGGAGTTATTACATCCCCTACTCCCTCTACCAGTGCTAGAGGAGTTCTGTACAGAAAAAAGGAGACATCTGCCCCTAGGCGGCTTCCTAACTGCAAGAGTTTAGTAAAGGGTAATGAAAATCCTAACAGGTACTGCAACCCAAGCAGGGTTGTGGCTGCATTGGAAGAGCCTCCTCCCAATCCTGCACCTGTGGGAATTGTTTTTTTACAAAGAATATCTACACCAAACGATTTTCCTACTTTCTCACTATAGGATTTCTGATATGCACAGGCAGCTTTGTAGATAAGGTTTTTCTCAAGGGGGCAATTAAAATTCCCCCCAACTCGGATTTCGTGGTGTTTTGTAAGGCGCAACCCTACACTATCAGCAAGGTCTACGGTATGAAAAATTGAGCGTATTTCATGATACCCATTGGGAAGGATGCTCCCCGTTTCTAAATGAAGATTTATCTTACCCGGTGAAGAAAACCATATAAAACTATCAAGAGCCTCTACAGAAGTAATACTTCCACAGAGGCTCTGTAATGTAGGGTATCCCCTTTCTGTATCTCCCTGAGACCCTCTATATTGAGAGTTTTCAGACACATCCCATGTAGGGGGATCTATAGGTACCAACGGGCTCATGCTCTCCCCTATTAGAGAGAGCGAAGAGCATCTAAATCAATTTCACACACACCTGTAGGCATCTGGATATTCCAATTCTCCAACACCTGAGGGTGAACCTCACCAAAGAATCCAACAATCTTCCCTTGTACCAAAATGGTGGCAGCTCTTCCTGAGATAAATCTAGGGTCCTCTAAGGCTTCCAAGGTGTAGTCATTATTGGTATAGAAAAGAATAGCAGAAACGGTATTACTAAGTTTGGTAAATCCCATATCATGGTTAGATGAGAGAAATCCTAAATAGTTTTTTGTAGCTGTTCCTGAGTTCTCTGATGCATCAAGGGTAGCTATCTTTCCTGTCTCAAATATGTTATGAGGATATACTGCATTGGCAGAAACAGACTCAGACTGCAGAAGTCCTGGAATAATGGACTCTCGAACATACTCGTAATTTTCTGTCATTGGGTTTGCAATATGAACGTGGGTATCACCTGAAATCTCCATCTTGGTAATATAATCCTTCTCTGAGCCAAGATAGTTGTACATCATCTCTTGAAACCCCATCCCAACCATAATAGACTGCACTTCTTGGGAGAAAGTTTCAGTGGGAGAGAGTCGCCCTACGGTAAACCCAATATCATAGGTAGGGGCAAAGCTATCTAACCCAAGACCAATCATAACATCCTCAACCACATCTACAGGGTGTAAAAAGTCATTTCTATACTCAGGAACCGTAATGTATATATGAGTATCATCGGCAATAGCAAAGATTCCCATATTACCAAGAGCATGAATAATTTCACTATCCTTGAGGTTTACCCCAAGAAGCTTATTAGGATAGGACTTCTCCACTGCTACGGGCTCCTGAAAGTAGTATGGAGTAGTCATATCTCCCATGGGAGTTTCAAACTCATACTCAACACGAACAGGAAGCACCTCAAACCCCATATCAGAGAGGTCACAAGCAATAATAGAAGCTCCAAGAACAACATCTTTCTGGACGGTGCCAGAGAGTTCAATAAACAGCTCGCTATCCCCTACTTCAACTGCTCCCAAGTCTGCACTATTAATAATTGGGGGGTAGCTTAAAATGCGTCCTGTACTATCTTCCATAAGGGGAAACAGCTTTGATCCCTCAACAATATGTCCATACTCAACACCCTTAGGATGTTTCTTATTAATCTGTCGTAGAGAGAGAGTTTCCTCCAAGCCGAGGGGAATAAATGAGGTTTTATCTGGATCAACACCCTTAAAATGAATAGGATACTGACACATGGCACTTCGATATATTCCCATAGAGATCGATTTTCTTTTTCGTCCAAAGTTGTGGCAGAGCTTCTCCTGTATCTGAATAAGCTCCTGTAAATCATCTTCACCTAGGGTATATCCTTTTACCGCAAATGCCGCAACATAGGGTCTAACATTCTCTGCGGTTGCAGCAACCTTAATAACTCGCCCTTCATGATCCAAGGAGTTCTCTTTTCGAGAAAAGAACGGATACGCTGGAATATTTGACTCCTCAAAAACACTTAACTGCCGAGCAATACCTGGAGCAGACCAGAGGTCTGGACGGTTCGTATCATTCAACTCAATCTTTAAAGTACCCGTAGCTTCATCGTAATCATCTAACTCCGCCTTTGCGGTAACCAGCTTAGCCTCAAGCTCCTCTAAGGAGTACTCTGTGCCTAAGTATTGATATAATTTATTTTGTGAAACTTCAATTTTTGGCATTATTTTCCTCTCCTCATACGTACCGCATCAATATCATCGGTAAAAAGTTCTCTCATGTCACTAATACCAAGATGCATCATTGCCATTCGGTCAATTCCAAGGCCCCAAGCAAGAACAGGAACATCAATACCCATAGCCTTGGTAACCTCTGGTCGGAAAATACCACTTCCACCAAGCTCAAACCATCCTAGTTTAGGGTGCTTGATATGAACCTCAATAGATGGCTCGGTAAAGGGGAAATACCCAGGAACATACCGAACCTCCTCGGCCCCCGCAATCTCCTCTGCAAATATCTTAAGAAGCCCAAGAAGGGTTCTCAAGTTCACATGATCTCCTAGAACAATTCCCTCGGTTTGATAAAAGTCTGCACCATGGGTAGCATCTACCTGATCGTATCGAAAACATCTAGCAATTCCAAAATATTTTCCTGGAATCTCCGCATCCTTAAGCTGGGTTGCTGAAAGAACGGTTCCCTGACTTCTCATGACAAGTCGTCTGGTAAAATCTCGATCAAAGGAGTACCCCCACCCTCGTGACTCTGTATCTCCACCATGCTCATGCATAGCGGCAACGTTATCCAACCAAGGTTGCTCAATCTCCTTCGCATGGGAAGGATTATCAACATAGTACACATCGTGAATATCTCTGGCACTGTGGAACTGAGGCATAAATAGGGCATCTCCATTCCAGAACTCATCGACCACAAGAGGACCATCAAACTCCTGAAAACCGAGACCTACTAGCTTAGATTTTACCCATCGTATGTAGTCCGCATAGGGGTTGGTTCTCCCTAAAATTACTCGTTGAGGAGGGCTATCCACAGCATAACTTCTAAAGCTTTTCTTCTTCCAAGTACCTGTTGCAAGCATGGAAGATGTAAGCATACCAATCTCATCTCCCGTGAGTCCCTTCTCTTCTATAACCTGTTGAAGAGATACTCCTTCTGGAGTAAGTTTATAAGAGACAAACTCTCGCTCCACAATTTTAAAGGGAACTCCAACGGCCTGCCTTTTTTTACTAAAGCCGTTCATCACATCAAGCTCTTCTTGGCTTAATGTTTCAGGGTCAAGAACTCCTTCAGTAAGATCCGCTCTATCAAGGAGTCCTCGAAGAATCTTAACGGTCTTTGAGTATGGCCCACTCATGTTTATTTTTTTCTCATTATCAAGAGAGAGGATACCCTCTTTTGACAGAAGTCCAAAGGCCTTTCCTATGGTTGTTTGATCAAATCCTAAGATCTCACCCACCTCGGGAAGCGTAAGAGGACCTCGAACTTCTACAGTTTGAAATATCCTTTCCGCAGGGATTCCTTCTTTGTCCCAAATTTCTCCCAGTGCGGTTCGCTCATAGAGAGTCTTACTCTCACGAGACGTCTCCTCTAGGGCGTCCTTTCCCTGCAACCAACTAATAGCTTGATTACACTGTCCTTGATTAAAGCCTGTTTTTTTCAAAACGAGGTCTGAAGTAATAATATCCTGAGGATCAAGAGCTCGTAAAAGCTTAATTTCCAATGGATGTAAATGTGCTACATTAGAAGACATTGTTTTCTCCCTTTATATTATTGGTTTTTCAGTGTATACCAACCCCAATGTTTGTTCAAGGAGAGAGTTGTCTATATACACAAAGAGGTAATTTTTTACCCTGCTAAAATATAGGTTATACCGATTTAACCTTTCGCTCAAGCCCTCGAAATTGATCATAACTTACTCCCATAAGTTCTGCTGCTTTTCGCTTATTTCCCCCACTCTCCTCTAATGCTCGCTGAACAAAATTTGTCTGGATTTGCAATACAACATCTCCCATTTGATCTAAGGGGTACTGTGAAAATGAAAGGTCATCCACCGGTTCTATTGAAGGGTCTTTAGATTCCACTACTTCACTCTCTATAAGTGGAGTCTGCTCCCCCCTACTTACCTGAATTGTATCAGCATAGGGGTTTTGAAAAGGGTCAAAGACTAATGGGCCTAAGGATTCACCTTCCCCATGATACACCGATCGCTCAACCACGTTTTTTAGCTCTCTTATATTTCCTGGCCACGAATACGATAAAAGCTGACTCACAATATCCTCTGAAAATATGAGACTCCCAGAGCACCCCATCTCTCGAGACATTCTTGATGCAAAATGTTCCGCAAGAAGTAGTATATCATCCTTTCGGTGACGTAGGGGTGGCACAAAGATTACATCAAAGGATAATCTATCCAGTAAGTCCTGCTTAAAAACTCCCTGGTCGCACAACTCTGGGAGGTTTGCATTAGTGGCCCCAACAATACGAACATTAACCGATATAGTATGGGAGCTTCCTACACGCTCAAAGGTTCCGTACTCTACCACTCGAAGAATCTTCTCCTGAACAGAAATTGGGATAAGCCCAATCTCATCAAGAAAAAGGGTCCCTCCATCGGCTAATTCAAATCGACCTTGCCGAGAAGATGCGGCACCAGTAAAAGCCCCTTTCTCATATCCAAAAAGTTCTGATTCAATAAGGGATTCCGGAAGTGTCGCACAGTTAAGGGTAACAAAAGGTTTATCCCAACGTGGAGAAAGGTAGTGAAGCTTTGACGCGGTAAGCTCTTTTCCACTTCCCCGCTCTCCAATACACAACACAGGTCGGTCTACACCAGCAGCACTACTCACTCTGGATTGAAAGTCTAAAAAAGCCTCCGATGATCCTAACTCTTCCCGTTTGTCTATCATAGTACCTCCCTCTCTCTTATGGTGGATTATACCACAAGGAGTAGGATATTCAACCACTATTGGTAGTTCTTACCAATATATCTGCCAACTATCCCCACCATCCCCCTCTAAATAGTTGGCACACCCTTTGCACCTATTTCCACATACCACTTTTTGTAAGGAGGTCCCTCATGGGAATTTTTTCTAGATTTAAAGATATTATGAACGCCAACATTAACGCTCTCCTAGATAAAGCCGATGACCCCGAAAAGATGATTCGTCTTATGATTCAAGAGATGGAAGATACATTAGTTGAACTAAGAGCTTCTTCTACCGCTAAACTTGCAGAGCAAAAGAAACTTCAACGTCAAGCTCAAGCTATCTCAGACGCTATCGCTCGCTGGTCCTCTCGGGCTCAGCTCGCTGTTGAAAAAGGAAGAGACAACCTTGCTCGTGAGGCTATTGCTGAAAAACAGAGCCTTGAGAAACAAGCTACATCTCTCGAAGAAACTCTTAACAACTATGAAATCCTTGTTGCTGAGGGTAAAGAGAATATCCTACAGATTGAAGAGAAGCTCGCTACCGTACGAGAGAAACACAGACTTCTTATTCAAAGAGCTCGTCATGCGGAGGATACTCTTCGTACTAAGCAGACTCTCTATGACTCCTCTGGATCTAAAGCTTTTGAGCGATTTGCTATCTTAGAGAGTAGAATTGAGAGAATGGAAGCTGAGGCTGAAATGACCTTTTCTTCCCCCTCCTCCCTTGACAGAGAGGCTCAATTCAGAGAACTTGAAACTAACGATGATGTTGAGGCGGAGTTACAGAAACTTAAGAGTTCTCAACATAACTCTGCTGAGTAGTTATTGATTAAGGAGGTTTTTATGTCATTTACGGTATTTCTTGGAATGATGGTACCTATTTTAGGCATTCTCACAGGGATGCTAGCTATTTGGTTTTCTCATAAGAAATCTTTGGCTAAAATTGAGGCACAAAAGTATCAGCCAACAAACGACTTAAAGGAGTCTCTTCACAGAGAGCAAGCGAGAATACTTCAAAGACTTGAGAACCTTGAGTATCTTTATACTGCTAGGGATAAGGAAATACATGAGGAGTTGCAGTCAATACGTGCGCAACTAAGCAACAAAAAGGAGGATTCGTACCATGGGTAAACCACTGTATCGGTCAAGAAAGGAGTCTGTTGCAGGAGTGTGTCAGGGATTAGCAGATTGGTCTGGTGTTTCTGTAGGGGTAATTCGGCTGATTTTTATTATAGGAATTGTAATATGGGGAGCTGCCCTTCCCATATATATTCTCCTTGCTATATTCCTCCCAAAGGAGCCAAAGCATAATGAGTCTGTTTTCGAGGATTCCTATGAAAATCACAAAGAGAGTGAAACCATACATGATGGATTTAGGGAGCTTAGAACAGGAGTACAGAAATTTGCAAGCTCCGTAAAACGAGAGTTTACGGATGCTTTCCAGCAAGAGTCAAAAAACCATGAACATACCAGCAGTAAAGGTAGAGATGAAGCTAAGTTCTATGGTGATGAGAATTCAGCAAATAAAAAACCATCAGAGACTATCAATGAGGAGGTTGAACGCCTAAAACGAAAGTATGGTGGAGCCAAACCTGAGGATCTCAATGATAACCTAGCAAATGAGGCTAGACAAAAACAGAAAGAGTCAGATTGGGATAGCAAATTCTACGACTCATAGGAACCCTCCTAAAAGAGAAAGGCTGTTGTTTGCATCTACCAAGATTTCAAGCAACAGCCTTTTTTATCCTCTCTTAACCCTTATGAATCTTTTGAGGTAAATAGCTTTCTTTCAAAAGTCATAGCGGAAATAAGGAGAGCAAACAGCCCAGCAACTACTAAGAAACCAAACTGCAACCCAAACCTATCACCCACTGCTCCAACCGTAAATATGGAGAGTGCAAATCCAGGAATCCCCCATGCAGAGAGATAGATCATTAACATGGTAGCATCAAAGTCGGGCATTCTCTTTGCAGCATAGGATTGAATACTTGGCCAACCTGGGGCAACAGCAAAACCTCCAAACATAACACAGAGATAGAAAAACCATATAGATTGGGAGAGAAACATTCCCAAAGCAGAGAATAACCCAAGCACCCCCATGGTGGTTACAATAGCCCATAGTCCATATTTATGGGCAACCTTTCCTGAATAGACTCTACCAAATGCCATGGCTCCAGCGAATATGGCGGTGCCTACAGCTGCTGCTCGAACCGTACCACCTAAACTCAGCTGAACATAGGAGGCACTCCAAAAAAGGAGTACCGCCTCTACCCCACCCGCAGCAAATAGAGCAACCCCAAGGGTAATACTCTGGGGAGATTTTGCAATTCTTCCTAAATGAAGAGGTTCAACCTTATCTTTATACACACCACCTTTTGGTCGCATAATGGTAAAAAACAGAGTGCTTGCTGCTGCCATTCCTGCAGCGGTAAAGTAGAGACTTCGCCAACCGAGTCCAAGAAAAAGCAACTCTCCAAAGATAAGAACCGAAGTACAGGCCCCCACAGAAAAGAATGCATTGACAATATTAAGGGCCTTTCCCTCATCACCAACAGTTAGGTCATGAATAAAGGGATTTAACAGTGCCTCAATAACTCCAGTTCCAATACCACTTACTAAGGTGAGCCCTAAAATAGCGTAGTAGCTATGGGAAAACCCACAGAGGAGTAAAGTTCCCGTGAGAATCCACCCTCCCATAATAATGGCGCTCACCTTCCCTATCTTTGCAGCAATAAAACCACTGGCAAAGAGAACTATAAGGAGAATGAGATCTCCCGCAAAGGGGATACCTCCTCCCTGGGTAAGAGAGAACTGAAGAGCCTCTGTCATCTCCACCATAGCAATAGGGAGAACTCCCTTTGTCATGGCGTACAGGTACATCATGGCACAGGATCCAATGAGGGTTGATCGATAAGACTTCATACAATAACTCCCTTAACAGATAATCTCTCAAATAGATAAACCCTCTACAGAACTTCTATAGAGGGTTATTCATAGGCTCCAATGAGGAACCTCTAACATTGTATTACAGCGCACCAGCCAGTGCCGCCCCTAGGGTTGGCGAGTTATCCACTTGAATAATCTCGTAGTATCTATGGTGATTCTCTACAAGAAACTCCTGTAGGTACCTATGCACACGAACAGCAAAATTGTGATTTTTGTAAAATGTAGTTCCATCCGCATTGATACATATGGGGAGAGAGGGGTCTCTTCCTGCATCACCCCGTAGCACCACCGCAGATAAGTTACAGGCAGCTAGTTTCGTTGCTCTCTCAACTACTCCATCTATGATAGCAACCACAGTTGTTATATCTTCAGAGTTTTTGATAAGGTGAGAGAGTGGCGATTTTCCCTTTCGAGGGTTATGCATAAAATCATCACTCTCTATATTAGAGAGCGACTCAAGTGCCAGAATTGTATTCGCTGTCTCGGGAGAAAAGAGCCCCTCCTTTGCAGCTTGCTGCAATACAACACGAACAAGAGGGCCCAAATAGGCTCCAGAGATTTTCTTTTCAAAAAGAGACTCCCCTGGATGCTTTGTTCCTCCATCAAAAGCTTGGTCTAAGTCTCCACCAACAAGCCCAAAGCAGCCAGACTCCATATTTACAATCTGATCCTCATTACGGTAAGCGGAATCAATCTTTCCGATTCGCTGACCATTTTCTAAGTAAGCAGTATTAGTACCTGTACCCAGAATAAATCCAATATACCCACTATACTCCTTATCCATGGTTCTAGCCTTGGCCGCAAGCAGTGTGGCTACGGTATCATTAAGAATAGCAACTTTTTTCTTAGAAACATCTACTCCTCTCTCTGCTAGAGCATTTAACAACCCCTCTCCTAGAGGTTTATTCAAAACACCCTTTGCCTTAACTTCTTTAGAGAAGTACAGAGGGATTCCTTCTCTGGAGGGTAAAATTTCCGTAGCGTAGGAAAAACAGAAACCGATATGATCACTCTTATCTGCAATATGCACCATATGATCTGCAAGAGCTCCGTAAAACTCATCAGCAGAAACTTCTCTATCAATACCTGGCATTGGTCTCTTCTTAAACCCTTCAACCAAGATCTCCCCATCCTCCTGAAAGGTTACAAGAGAACTTCGAAAGTTTGTTCCTCCCGCATCTAATACAATAAGAGGTTTACCCACAGGTACATCCTCAAGGAGCGTAATAAAAGATGGCAACATAGGAAGTGATGATGATTTCCCCTGTAACCCCGCCTCCATCTCATCTAACATAGCTTGCGTAATAGTACTCATATCATATTGAGAAGCGTGCAACTCATGCTTTAATAAAAACTCCTGTACCAATTCTAATCTTTGAGATAATGTACCCATTCCCTACTCCTCTGTTTCGTATGGATCTACGATACAACAGGTACTCTCTAATGTCAAGAAACTCTAAGAAATAAGATCATTTTCTAAAGGGATATTCCTCCTACTTAGTTTCTCATTGCAGAAAAGTACATTCGGACAATACAGGTTAGTTTCACCACAAGGAGTAGGATATTCAACCACTATTGGTAGTTCTTACCAATATATCTGCCAACTATCCCCACCATCCCCCTCTAAATAGTTGGCACACCCTTTGCACCTATTTCCACATACCACTTTTTGTAAGGAGGTCCCTCATGGGAATTTTTTCTAGATTTAAAGATATTATGAACGCCAACATTAACGCTCTCCTAGATAAAGCCGATGACCCCGAAAAGATGATTCGTCTTATGATTCAAGAGATGGAAGATACATTAGTTGAACTAAGAGCTTCTTCTACCGCTAAACTTGCAGAGCAAAAGAAACTTCAACGTCAAGCTCAAGCTATCTCAGACGCTATCGCTCGCTGGTCCTCTCGGGCTCAGCTCGCTGTTGAAAAAGGAAGAGACAACCTTGCTCGTGAGGCTATTGCTGAAAAACAGAGCCTTGAGAAACAAGCTACATCTCTCGAAGAAACTCTTAACAACTATGAAATCCTTGTTGCTGAGGGTAAAGAGAATATCCTACAGATTGAAGAGAAGCTCGCTACCGTACGAGAGAAACACAGACTTCTTATTCAAAGAGCTCGTCATGCGGAGGATACTCTTCGTACTAAGCAGACTCTCTATGACTCCTCTGGATCTAAAGCTTTTGAGCGATTTGCTATCTTAGAGAGTAGAATTGAGAGAATGGAAGCTGAGGCTGAAATGACCTTTTCTTCCCCCTCCTCCCTTGACAGAGAGGCTCAATTCAGAGAACTTGAAACTAACGATGATGTTGAGGCGGAGTTACAGAAACTTAAGAGTTCTCAACATAACTCTGCTGAGTAGTTATTGATTAAGGAGGTTTTTATGTCATTTACGGTATTTCTTGGAATGATGGTACCTATTTTAGGCATTCTCACAGGGATGCTAGCTATTTGGTTTTCTCATAAGAAATCTTTGGCTAAAATTGAGGCACAAAAGTATCAGCCAACAAACGACTTAAAGGAGTCTCTTCACAGAGAGCAAGCGAGAATACTTCAAAGACTTGAGAACCTTGAGTATCTTTATACTGCTAGGGATAAGGAAATACATGAGGAGTTGCAGTCAATACGTGCGCAACTCGATAGACTACAAGGAGGGTCTTAAAAATATGACTAAAAAATTGTACCGTTCACGAAACGGATCTATTGCAGGGGTATGTCAGGGACTAGCAAATTGGTCTGGTGTTTCTGTAGGGGTAATTCGACTGATTTTTATTATTTCAGCATTTTTCTGGGGATCTACTATTTTTCTCTATATTTTACTGGCTTTACTTATTTCAAAAGAACCAGTAAGTCCTCGAAATAATCAAAGCGAAGCACGCTACAGAACCTATACATATAGAACAGATAATGTTAACCGAGAAGCCCCTAGAAATTCAGGATCAGGGATACATAATGAAACGTTAACCGATGAAATTCGAAGAAAAAAACGGGAATCTCAGTGGGATAGCAAGTTCCACAGATACTAAGTTTTAACACAACAAAGAGTTTAGCGAGTAGCCATCACTTCCTATGGTTACTCGCTTTTTTTGTAAGAAAATACCACCATTTCAACAGAACTACTTACCTATTTGGAATAAAAGGAGCCTCCGAAAAATTCATCACTAAGGTGAAGTGATTCTTTTCTAAAATAATACTTTCCCAGCTCCCTAAAAAATGGTATAATAGAGACACCTATTATAAGGAAGGAGAACAAATGGGAGATAACAGTAGCCTAAAAAAAGATTTAGGCGCTATTGATATTTTTAGTATATCCAGTGGAGCTATGATCAGTTCGGGGCTTTTTGTACTACCGGCTCTCGCTTTTAGTATGGCGGGATCTTCGGTAATACTATCGTACCTACTGGCATCGCTACTTATTATGCCTGCGATGTTTGCAAAAATAGAGCTAGCAACGGCAATGCCAAAGTCAGGGGGAACCTACTTTTTTGTTGGACGAAGTATGGGTCCTATGGTAGGAACCTTTGCGGGTCTGGCAAACTTTATGTCAATTGCCCTAAAGAGTGCCTTTGCCATTGTGGGAATAGGTCTATTTTTAGGGCCAATGATCTCCCCCAACCCGTGGATTGGAAAGGTGATATCCCTGATTTTTGTTGCCCTATTTACACTTATCAACCTAGGAAGCACAAAACATAGTGGTAGGTTCCAGTCATTCATGGTTTTTGGGCTTATTGGAATTATTCTCTTTTACATTATTGGAGGAGCTCCTCACGTAGTTCAAGATAGACTTTCTGGCGTATTTCAGGGCGATATGGGTCAAGTATTTGCAGTGGCTGGTATGGTATTTATATCCTTTGGAGGTCTCACAAAAATAGCATCTGTAGCAGAGGAGATAAAGAATCCTAGTAGAAACATTCCACTGGGAATGATCTCTTCATTTATTATTGTAACCATACTCTACCTGCTTGTTGTAACCGTATCAGTAGGAATCCTAGACCCAGTGATACTCGCTACTGCTAACGAACCACTTACTGAAGGAGCTAGAGTTTTTGGAGGGAGTACCGCAGCATACCTCCTACGAATGGCTGCACTTTTTGCCTTCTTCACAACCGCCAATGCGGGTCTCCTCTCGGCATCAAGAAGTCCTCTTGCCATGGCTCAAGATAACCTTCTACCAAAAGTTTTCACCAAGGTAGATACAAAACATGGAATTCCGCGGGTTGCTGTAGTATTTACAGGCCTCCTTATGGCACTTCTTATTGTTTCACTTGATCTTGAGAAACTTGTAAAAGTGGCATCTGCCATGCAGTTACTCCTATTTGTATTTGAGAACATCTCAACCATGGTTATGAGAATGAGTAAAATATCTACCTATAAGCCTACCTTTAAGGCTCCCCTCTTCCCTTGGCTTAACATCATAAGCTCAGTAATTTACCTTTTCCTTATCTGGGAGATGGGAACATTTACGGTAGTTGCTTCTCTTGTATTTGTGGCTCTTACCCTTATCTGGTACGCCCTATACAGTGGGTTCCGAGAGAAGCAGGACTCCGCCCTAATGCACCTTGTTCAGAGAATCACATCGAAAGAGCTCAGGGATGACACCCTTTCGGATGAGTTAAAGCAGATTCTACGAACACGTGATAACATTGTGACTGACCGATTTGATCACATTATTGAAGATGCCCCAATACTAGAGATTCCAGAGGGATCATCTATGGATGACCTCTTTGCCTGTATAAGCGGTGAGTTTGCCAAGATTCTTCCTCTTGATACAGATACGATTAAGCAGTTACTTCTTAAAAGAGAGTCGGAGTCAACTACTGTTATTTCTACGGGTCTTGCGGTTCCCCATATTATCACAGAAACTTCTGGAGACTTCTCAATCATTATTGCACGGTCAGGAGAGGGAATTATGTTCCCAGACAACCCAAATCCAGTACATGTAATTTTTGCACTAGCCGGAGCTAAGGATGAGAGAAATTTCCACCTTCAGGCACTTATGGCAATAGCTCAAATATTGCAAAACCCTGACTTTACCGAAGCGTGGAATAACGCAAAGGATACAAAAGAACTACGAAACCTTATTCTCTTAGCAGAAAGAACACGAACTGCCGAGGTGTAATAAGCGTTACACATGCTAAAAAGAAAAGGGCTATTGTTGCAAGAATGCACACAATAGCCCTTTTGTATGATACGGTAAAAATACTACACCTTTCGCCCACTCTGAATAAGAATAAGCAGTCCTCTACCAGAGGGTACCTCAAATTGATGATCCTTCTTATACTCCCCTCTCTCTTGAAAATGCTCAATATGAGGCAGTACACATGTAGCAGAACCTGGATCTATTCCAAGAGCCTCCCAGTCAATAGAAAGGGTTACCCTTTTGTCTTTCTTAGCCCAACTAGCCAGAGCCACTAAGGCAACACCCTCTTTCTGGTACACCGTGGCAGGAATCTGGGGATCACTGGTTGTTACGGGAACAAAGTTCTCCCAATACCCAATCATCTCCGCATCGGCTATTCCAAAACTATCCCAGAGCTTCCAAATGTGAAGAGGTGATCTCTCTCCTAACACCGAGGGACCATCAGGCCAAGGGTATCGATTTGTCATACCGTACAGCATTCCTCGCCAGCGGTGTCCCCCATCTTGCAACATATCACCCATAAGACCAAAAGGAATTCCAGAACTCTCTACAAGGTACTGCTCTGGGGTCATCTTATTATAGTTAAAGCTCTCTCCAAACCAGAGCTTATCCATAAAGGGGAAAAATGTTGTATACTGGGTAGCTGGTCCCTTGGAGAACCCAGTATTTGAATGGAGATCAATCCGAGCTTCTGGATCTTGTGATAGAATTCGTTTAATTCTCTTCACTATAGTTCGATCAAAGCTTACATCATCCATATAAATTCCCGCAATACCTAAGTTTTTCATCATCCAGTCTAGCCCTTCTAAATAGTAGTTATACCAGCGAGACTCTCCACTGGTAAGCAGGGCAATGTCAATCTCATCGGTCTCCTCAAACGGAGAGTACCACTCGGGGCCACACCCCCCATCCACATGCTCTTGTAACCATGGGTGAGGTTTTGAGAACCATAACCCTGCCCGCCTTGCCATTTTTCGGGTGAGTACTTCATCTCCTAAGCTGAGCAGAAATGGAAGCTCAGGAAGTCTGCTTGTAAGCTCTCTCAAGGTGTAGTACACCTTGGTTCTCACGCCAAGATTTCTAAACTCCTCTATTCGCTGGGAGAGCTCCTTATTCTTTAAAAAGGGATAATTAATATAGGGGTTTACATCTGTAGCGTGGTGAATATTAACAATTTTCACTCCCGCATCTTTCCCCTCTTTATCTAAGGTAGGAAAATGGTTGTACCGTTCGGTAAACTGTCTCTTTGGGTGAACTTTTTGGGTAGGGGTAAGGAGAAAGGCCCACTCAAGATCTAAGGACTCCCCTGATTTCAGTGCAAAAGGTCCTGTTGAAACTTGAATAATACCCACAGATCCCTCTTTCTCTATGGAAACCCTTCCCTTCCCTTTATTATACCATGCCGGAGGGGGACCTGGTTTATACAACCTTTGCATAGGACCTTCATAGGAGGATCCTAAAAGAGTACAGTGTACTCCAATTTGGGTGTTTCCTACCCAAAAGCTGTTATATGGACCTCGCCACCTATGTTTAAACCTATGAGGAAGTTTACTACCCTTATGACCAAGACCCATAAAATAGGTAGCTTCATCTAAGGATATAGGAATATGAAGAGTCACCCCTTGAGAAAACGAGGTATGTTCTATGGCAGAAATAGTTCCCCTGTATCGTGTGTATCCATCAAACTCTGTGTGACCTGAAAGACGACATGACACGCTCTCATTGGAGGAGCTCTGTTCCCACATAATATCACTATCTTGTGAGGATACAAATTTAAGAGACTCTAGGTTCCCGTGGAAAAACCCATCAAGGCGAATAGGATTATCAAGAAGCTCCCGTTTTGGCTGATCCTTTCGTGTTGGATGAGAACCAATAATATGAGAAGGAAGACCACTGGTATTAAGGGTCATAGTTTTTTCGCCATATTCAATGGTATCATGGTCTAACTTTAGTGGAGAAAAACCGGGTATAACACTATTTTCTAGGGCGATTGTAGAGTTCATCCACCGTATTCGGGAGAACCGGGTAGGGTCAGAATCACCTCGATCTTCTAGCACCTCATCTCCAATATGAAGAGAGATCTCAACCTTCCGCTCCCCCTCTTGGGTTTTTACAATAATAGAGCCATCCCAACTTCCAGAGGGTACATCTCGAGGAATATCTATACCAACCCAGAGAGGTTGTATTTTCCCTTGATCCACAGAAACATCCCGAGTAAAGGGGTTTCCGTACATATCGACTCCATCGGTATTGTAACAGGTAAAGGCATCGGAAGGAATAGGACCAAGAGATGGAAATTCAATAGAGATATGCTTAAGAGGAGAATCCCAAGCAATCAATGCTAACTGAAATGCAAGATACTCATGCTTCATCCCGTGAAGTTCAAGTTTATTTAACTCCTGCCGATCTACCCAACGTACAGGTATCTCTCTCTCCATCCAAATAGGATACTCCCTATACTCACCAATAAGGGACCACCCTTCTGCATGGTTAGAACGAAAACTCTTAAACTCCTCAGAGGTAAGTGGAGTTTTCATAGGATACATAACATCCACAGGGGTTCTTGCATAAAATGATACAACCTGGGAGGTAGATACTCTTTTAGCTTCTAAAAAGTTCTTAGAAAAGTGGTGTACGCCCTGAGTAGTTAACCACAACCAAGAAGCATTTAACCGACAGTGAGAGGTGTACCCTTTTTTATAATACCCATACTCTTTTTGAGGTTTATAGGGTAAATAGTACACCATATAGTCACGGTCCTCACCAATGGGAGAGAACAGTACTCTACCACGCTCTCTATTCACCGAAATACGGTGAATATGCCGAACCTCCTCTCCCTGTAGGTTTGTAATAATAATACGCTTTCTATGAGGTTTTCGATCCTTTCTTCTCCAAGGAATATCCGCATATATTACTTTTTTTAAAGCACCCTCTACACGAATATGAACCCCCTGGCTTCCAAATCTCTCAGGCCACGGTTTCTCTGCTATATTGTAAGTCATAGAACTCCCTTCTTTTACCTTTTTTCCACACCGATACTTTTTACGATATTACCAAATCTCTCAGATGTAATGGTAACCTCTCCAGTTCCACTATCTCCACAGGTTCGTACCCAGAATGCAATAGATCCACCAATAAGTGATAACTGGGTAGGTCCAATAATGGAGAGAGGGCCACTGGCCTCAACTCCAATAGCATCATGGGCAAACTGAATATCCTCTCCACACTGATCTACCAAACGAACCACAACTCGTGTTACATCGTAGGTAACCTCTTCAATAAGAGTATCACTATCTACTGAAACCTCAAGCTTGGGAGCTAAAATCTGTACTTTCTGCTTAGAAATAACCTTCTCCCCCTTCTTATACCCATCAAATCGATACTCCATAGAGGCACTTCCCCACCCTCCAAAATAGGTGGTATATAAATCCGAAGCATCCTGCATATTCATTTTATACTTTAACATAAGGTATCCCATAATGATGTAGTCCTTAAGAGAGAGAGAGTCATCTCCCTGTACATCAATTTTTGTAAGTATTTTTTTAATTCGTGCTGCATCTTTTTTAGAGAAAGATTCATTCTCCGCAATTCTATTACCCACAAAATCATTAATAAGAACAGGTGGATGAGGAAGAGAAGAAAACTCCTCTTTGTTTGGGTAAAAGGTTCCGATATATTCATCATTCATATGAAGTCTAACTTCATCGCAGTTGGTAAAAATATATACAGGACCACGTACAGAACCGGGAAGATCACCGTTTGCCATAGAGCTTGCAACCTCTAAAACAGGTGTTATATCTTGCATGGAGCTGTACGCAGCTGCCGCATATTTGGGAATACGAAACATATCCATTACTCCGTGATAACAGATCTTATCACCACTTCCAAACTCCTTATGGGTATTATAATCGACCATACACCAGCCAAAACAACCGGAAATATCTGTATCTCGGTACATAGCATTTAACACTCGAGCGTGTCTCAGGGCATGTTCTATTCTGTGATCTGTGGGGTCAAATTTTTTCGTAGGAAACATGTGTCCATTATATTCAGTGACAAGGTATGGAGGGAGTTTCCCAGACTTTCCTTTTTTAGCAACTTTTTTAAGTGGTTTAAGAGCTTCGTTTGAACCACTATGTACAAAATCATTATAGGTGTACACATCTTCAAAGAGGTTACTCTTTTCAAAGCAACGTACACCCCCTGTTGGTCTACTACTATCAAGAGCGTGGGCAATAGCGTTTGTCTCTTTATATAACTCATCACAATCGGGGGATTCATTAATTCTCACGCCCCAAATAAAGATTGAGGGGTGGTTCCAATCTTTGTGAATCATCTCTACAACATGCTGTTTTGTAATATTCCACCACTCCCCCTTCTCCCCTATATGTTGCCACCCTGGAATCTCATCAAACACAAGAAGACCAATTTCATCACACCGGTTAAGAAAATGATCTGACTGGGGATAGTGAGAGAGTCTAACCGCATTTAGTCCTAATTCATACTTAAGAATATCCGCATCTTTCACCTGTGCACTCTTTGGCATAGCGTAACCCACATAGGGAAATGATTGGTGCCGATTAAGTCCTCGGAGTTTGATATGTTTTTGATTTAAGAAAAACCCATCCTCCGTGAGTGAAACCTCTCGAAAACCGAAACGTCTTGCAAGGCTATCAATCTGAGAACCTTCTCGAATCAGAGAGACCTCTAGTTGATACAGGTTTGGATTATCAACATCCCAAAGAAGTACATCACTTACGGAGAACTCTATGGTTACAGGAGTATCAAGATTAATAGAAACGCCAGCCGAGGATTCTCTCGCTGGGGGGATAGAAACCTGCTGTTTCTCTGTATATACAGGTTTTCCCTGAATATTTGTAATAGTAGCCTTAACAGTAAGGTTTTCATTAGGAACAAATCCCTTTAAATAGAGATCTAGGGTAACTTGCTTTTGGGTCTCCATAACATGAGAAGTTTTTATAAGCATGTTTTGAATGTACTGCACAGGCCGTTCTTCTATCCACACCTCTCGATAAATCCCCCCGTAGGTTAAATAATCTACAACAAACCCAAAAGGAGGAATTTCTGAACGCTCTTTTGAATCAACAGAAAGAACCAATAAGTTCTCAAAACCCCAGCGAATATGGTCGGTAATATCTATCTCAAAAGGAGTATACCCACCCTTATGAGAAGAGAGTAGGACCCCATTCAGGTACACCTGAGCGTATACCATAACACCCTCAAAGTGAAGAATAACTCGCTCATCATTCTGGGGAGCTGATACCGTAAAAAGGTCAGAACTTTCTGCAGGTGCAGGAGTATCTCCCTTAAGGGCAAAAAACCTCTTCCTGTAACAACTCTCAAATTGATATAACTTTTCATCAAAATTGTTATAGGGCAACTCCTTATTACTATGGGGAATATCTACAAGAGTAAAATCTCCATCTCCTCCAGTAACATAACTCTCCTGGAAGTTTTCACTGTACTCCCACCCAAAATTCATAGGTTTATTGTTTCTCATAAAACTCTCCTGATCTTCTCATACATTCTATAATATCTTACTGTCTCTATTAACCAAAGACGAAACTACTCATCTATTCTACTTCTCTTATATCTTAGTGTTCATCAACCTACTTGGATGCAACATTGACAGAGGAGCAGTGTGAAACCTTTATACTACCTTTACACTGATCTTCTCCAATCTCAATACACTCAACTCCCCTAGCAACAATAGAGCTATGGGCAGAGAAGTGATTTTCCCTAATGGTAATAATACCATGTACAGGTTTCACAAATTTTTTCACCTCAGGAAGAACCGCTATGGTAGGGAGTCCACACGATTCAAAATGGTTCTTCTCTATAAGCAAGTTTGAGACTCCCCCAGACTCATACCAACTGCTTCCATCGTTTGCCACAAGAATAGCACTCATGTAGGTACCTCGAAAGGTGTTGTTCCGAATAACCGATGGTCCACTGGTTGTAATTAGCACTCCACGAGTGGGTACTTGAGTAAAAAGATTACCCTCAAGTAAAACAGAGGGATTTGCAGATATATTTGCAACTAGCGTAGCTTCTTCAAGAGCAGGAAGCTGCCTATCCCAAATGATCCGATACTCCCGAGGATTAACCTCTTCAACCTTAAGAACTACTCCTTCAAAAAAAGGAACAAGACTTTTCTGATCTACAAGAGCCACTGTATCACCCACCCGTGCTGGGGAAAATCCAAAGGTTTGATAATGCATATACCTAAGTACTGTTTCTCTATCTCTCTCCTGTTTTACCACCTTAAGGTGGGTTCCATGAATATTGATACAGTCATCGTGTGCTCCTTGAAACTTTGAATCTACAACCTCAACTCGTCCTCTACAGGAGGAGAGGTGCATAAAGTCTGCAAAGCCACTACAGGTTCGCCCTTTCCTTGGCACACATTGAATCCTTGTAAAAAAGAGATCCTCCGAGTCCTGCCCTAGAAGACCAAGCCCAGGGGTAACAAAAAAATGGATATCCTCAAGAGAGACACCCTTACTTGTTACGATAAAAAACCCCATCTCATCTCGAAGATCTTCGCGAAAATGGTATATGTCTCCTACAGAGGGTCGAATAAGAGGGTTATAAACACGAATAACCCCAGCATCTATCTTACGCAGGAGAGAGGGAGTTTTTAGAGGGTTACGTACCCTTTTCCACTGGGTATCTTTTTTCCTAATTTTTACAGAGTGGGTAGCAACACCACTCCACCCCTCTCTTTTCCATGTATTATCTCCTACATACGAGTTTTCACTCACTTTTAGGTCAAAAGAGCATACCCCCTTTCTCTCCACAACACCCTCAAAAATAAGGGGATCCGCATAATCAAAGTTAAGGTTTTTTATTGTAATATCTTGGGAGTCCTCTATAACCATCTGGGTCATTCGTCCATGGTACATAAAGGTGGCCCCATGTCCATCAATGGTCAGTCCCCTTACGCCCTTCAACCGTATAGCAACATTACGGGTTGGGTCGGGCAGCTGTTTTTCAGAGGTTGTATTACTCATACGATATGGTACCGGAGTTCCCTCTTCAGAATAAAAATGATACTCCCCCGATTCAAAGTGAAGGGTAAGTGGTTCTTGAGGTAAGGAGTCAATAAGTCGCTGGATAGCTCCCCCTACTCCCTCTTGTTGATTCCCTAAGATACCGTAATCTCTCACATATATATCCATAGGTCTACCTCCGAATCACTACTGCTTCCCCAGCACCAAGGGTCAACGTGATATTCCCTTGGTGTATAGGAATCTCTTGGGGATCACCTAATCCATATACCGTAAGTGTAGAGATGGTTACCGAAGGATACCCATGCCACTCTGTAGGAAGAGTCCACACCTTCTTTTTATACCCCTTTTTGCTATAAGCAATAATTTCAGGGTCATCTCTCCAGAGAGCTGGTAAAAAGGTATCTGTTCCATCCTTAATCACACGTCCATTATCTGTAATACGACGATTCATATAGGATGATTCAAGATTCCCTTGGTATAGAGCTTTCTGAAGCCAGAGAAAACCTTCAAAACCCAGACGATTTCTACTATTAAAAAGATACCAGCTCATTCCATGTCTACAAAATTGATCAAGAAACCTATCTGCACACGCCTCTATCTCCTTTTGAGTAGGGTTTGGAACTTTCCATAGATCCTCCCCATGAACGCTCTTTCCCCATACACGGTGCAGACAATACTTATATCGTGCCAACTTTTTGTTCGGCTTTCCTCCCGTGAGGAGGGATGCAGGCCTTTCAAGGTAGTCCTGATTACTCTGGTTTATCCACCAGATCATAGGGACAAGTCCAATAAGAGCGGGAGCCCCCTCTTTTTGGTAGAGAAACTCCGTAGTCACATCTATACCCTTATCACGCCAATAACGAATAATCTTTCGCCTTGCAGCCTGCTCCTCTTCAAGGGTAATACCATCGCCCTTATTTGGACGGCAAAAGAAGGCGTCAATATGAACTGTTCCTGCCTCCTGAAGTGGCAAAAGTTCTAGAAGTTCATTAATACGTTTTTGAGCATACCCAAGTTCCCACTCCTTAGTATAACATATCTGATAGGCGGTTCTTCCATTCCATGTACCCGTATCAAAGAGTTTACCATTTCGCTTTTTACTGATAAGCCCTTTTTCTATATACTCATCCCACAGGGGGCTTATGGGGTACGCATCGGTCATATTAATATGTAAGCTAACAGTAGTATGATATTTTTTAGCCTCTCTCATAAGCCAAATAAGGCTCTCCAAAGCAGTATCATCCTCAGCTCTTTTTAGGTGACGATTCACCTCATGCCAGGCGGGGAATTTATCATCATGTCCCTCATACTGCCACCCTACAAGATAGATAATTTTAGGAATTTCGTAGGTAATAATATCAAGTCTTTTAATTCTCTCTAACGCTTCAGCAAAGGTGCAGAACACCTTACATCCCCCCTCATTATCAGGGATTGCCATGCCCATTTTCATGGTTAAAGTTTTATGGTACTCATGAATATAGGGCCTTTCGGGGGTTCGTGTTTTTCGCCAATCGTAATACTCGCCACTTATGTGAGAACTATCATTACCTACATATTCCATAGCTACTACTCCTCTTCTAATTGATTTCGTTGCATCTCCAAAGAATGGGCAATTTCCTGCTCTCGCTTTTTACCAAGCGGTAGAAAGAAAAGAAACACCAGACCAATTCCTAGTAGAACAACCCCAAGCCCACCAACGGACATTCGAATACCATTAATAACCTCTTCTGGCTGTACACTCAGGGTTCCGTTGTAGTTTACAATACTGAGTAGTTCTGCAAAGATTGCTTTAGAAAGTTGCAATCCTACGGCTATTACAATTGAGTTCATAGCTAAAATAGTTCCAGACTTTCGCTTACCTGTTTGTAGCTCATCAAGGTCCATAATGGTACCTAGAAGTGGAACTTGCAAGGTGTAGAACATTCCCAACCCAACCATTGATAAAGCGTAAAATATTGCCACTGGAACATATCCAAAGGGTAACATAAGACCAGCGTAACAGATAAGAGTAATGAACATACCATACCCTAGTGCGTTTCGTGTACCAAACTTTGCAGTAGCCTTTATGGCAAGCCCAAAGATAACCGCCTGAACAAAGGCTCCAATAACATCGGGGAGTACCGCCATAAGTCCCACAGCTCCCATCACGTTGTCCATGTAGTACATGTACATATCGTAATATACAGCGGCAAGACCGTTAAAAAAGAGAATGGCTAAGAAGTAAAAAAGATACTCCCTGTTTCTAATAACTGTTTTAAGGGTATTCCACATCTCTCGAAAGGTAACTCCCTGCTCTGGGGAGTGTGAGAGAAGAAGATCTTCACGTATAGATCTAATAGAGATAAGGGAGAGAACAAACCCCAATATAATACAGCTTAAGAAAATAATAGTAATAGTTTGCTTACTAAAATCCCCCGTAAAGAGAAGCATAGGAACCAAACTATTAATTGCAGCAGGTATAAATCCTAGATAATTACGAAGTGCTGATACCCCTGTTCTATCTTCTGCATTATCTGTAACATTTAAGATGTACGCCATATAGTTCATATTAAAAATGAGCTTTGCAAAATCGTACATAATCATAATAGCAAGGAGAAACACATACACAAAAGACTCATCCCACTGGGGTTGTGTAAAGAGGAGTGCAGCTGCAAGTATAGCGATGGGAAAAATACTAATTTTTACCAATTTTGCATACTTTGCGTATTTATCGGTGATAACTCCTGAAAAAATATTACTGAAGATAGTAATAACTGCAACGAGAGAGAGTACCCGAGATAGTATTGAAGGCTTAAACCCCAAAACATCGGTAAAGTACTTCATAAAGCCCACATCTAACACCATAATAAGAGCCACCGAAACTCCTAGTGCCGAGATTTGCAGCTTGTGCCGGAACGATAATTTTCTTGCCATTAATTTTCTCCTTCGTCATCTTTATATAGATGCGTAATTTTTACATTGTGGGATTCCTGTTCTATAGTAATAAGAGTGCCCCCCTGAAGGTCCTCATGATAGTAGCTTACAGGACCAGTTTTCAGTCCATATGATAACCTAATTCCATCATATAATCCAGAGAGGTTATTCACGTGGTCATGTCCTACAAAAACATGTTCTGTACTTTTTAGATCTTTCATCACCTCAAATAGTCCAGTATTTACGGGAGGAGCATAAGCACCCTCTCGTGCTTCACCGTAGGTTGTTAATGGGTTTAACTCACCGGCATTCCACAGATCAATCATCTGTTGGTACTCGGGGAGAGGAATATGAAAAAAGGCTAACGAAGGAACAGCCTTCCCCAGAAGGGTTCCAAAAGATCCATAGGCGTACTCACTTTCACCTCTAATTTGAGCCTTATACCACTCAATTTGATTAGGGTGTATAAAATCATAATCAGACCCATCGGGGTACTCCCGCCGATCATGGCTATCTAGCATAACCAGAAGCATAGCACTCTTACCATCTTCCTCAATACGAATGGTGTAGTTCCCTACTCCAGGAATAGTTGATGGTCCCATTGAAAAAAGCGAGTACTCTCCCGATTCATACACATTCCCATGCCAATTTTTATCTCGTCGACTCTCTCCATCATGGTTCCCAAAGGTAACAGCCCAAGGAGTTTCAAGGGAGTCAAAAAATTTGGTAAGCTTTCTTGCCATATATCCAGAGAAAACCCAACTAGTATTGTCTCCGGTGGTCATAATAAGATCCGGTTCTGTACGTTCAACTAAGTCTGTTATAAGATTTAAAGCTCGCTTATTCTTCAGAGGAAGGGATATATCAAGCTGAATATCAGAAAGAAGTAGAATCTTAAAGTCCTCTCCATCCTGAAACTGTAAGGTTGTCACTGCTTCAGGGATATACTCATCACTGGTAAACCACAGCTCTGTAGAGGGTTCTCCCTGTATAGGAATAAGAAGTAGTACATTGAGAAAAAGGAATGTACAAAGAGCCAAAGTTCCCAGTACTCCAAGTGTAATTCCTCCCCTTTTTATCCATCTTTTCATAGGTTATCTCCATATATAATAATGTACTCTTTTCCTTGTTCTGTACTCCATGATACACCACCTTCCTTCTTTTGCAAAGGAATATCCTCATTTTGTGTAGTGGTAACTCTACTGGGGGTGATTCCATAAAGAGTACATGAATTTCCTAAAAGTGAACGGATATGTGCAGTAGTCATTCTACCATTCTCCCAAAAAATATCCACTTCAAAACCTCCACGACCACGTAGCCCCGTAATAGAGCCAGATGGCCAAATAGTAAAAGGGAGTGCAGGAAGTAACTCCAACCCACCCCGATGGCTTTGGAGTAACATCTCAGCAATTCCAGCGGCAACACCAAAATTACTATCTATCTGAAATACCCCCGCCTTACTCCAAGGAATAGGAGAAAGTTTATGTTTCCCAAGTAAACTGGTGAAAGAGCAGTTTCGTAGGAGGTATACAATGTCTGCAAACACTTCTTCCCCATTATATAAACGAGCCTGAATATTTGTCTGCCATGCAAGGCTCCACCCAGTCCAACCCTTCCCTCTTCGGGTTCTCCTATGGATAGTTTTTGCCACCGCCTTATCATAGGTTTTGTTATCCATTGTACTCCCAGGAAAGAATCCAATAAGATGAGAGAGGTGTCTATGGTTTGGGTAAAACTCTCTAAAGTCTTCATACCACTCCTGTACCTGCCCATGTTTTCCTATCTTGGGTTGTGGAAGTTTTGGTAAGGCCTCTTCAATCTCTTTACCAATAGGATCACTTATACCCAACTCTTCAAAGGTGTTAAGAAGATTCATAAACAGCTCTCGAATAAGAGATATGTCTGAAGTACTTCCCTCTGAGACCGCCGATTTACCACACTTCCATTTGAATATGTTTTCTGGAGATGTAGAGGGTGATGTAACAAGATGACCCTTATCATTTTCAAAGAGCCAATCCAAAGCAAACTCTGCGGCTCCCCGCATAATAGGAAGTGCCTTTTCTTGTAAAAACTTCTGATCCTCCGTAAATAGGTAGTGTTCCCACAGGTGCATACTCAACCAGACTCCACCAAGAGGCCAAAAGGCAAAATGCGTATCACCTAGTACAGGTGCTGCCTGTTGCCAAATATCAGAATTATGGTTGGCAGCCCATCCACGACAGCCAAACCCTTTAGCAACCTCTTTTCCCCAGTATTGTAGTTTCTCAATAAACTCAAAAAGAGGCTCATGACACTCAGAGAGGTTACAGGTTTCTGCCAACCAGTAGTTCATTTCAGTATTGATGTTTATTGTATAACTACTACACCAGTGTGGTACTGTTCTACCATTCCAAATTCCTTGAAGGGTTGATGCTCTTGTACCCTTTCGGCTGCTGGTAATCAGTAAGTATCTACCAAAATTAAACAGCTCCTCAACAGGAGCACCTTCTCCACGTTTTTTCAGTCGAACCATACGTTCTTCCGTAGAAAGTTCTGAGAATTGCTTATCTTTTGGGTTGTTCAATGATAGCTGAACACGTCGATATAAGGGTTGATAATCCGCTATATGAGACTCCCAAAGAGCGGGAACCCTTTTTTTCTCAGAACAATCAAGGGTTGTAGTAATCTGAGCTTTATCCACCTCAGCTAGTGGCTCAGTAAGAAAATCTTGAAAGTTTGTACCTAGGGCAATATACACCTCTAAGCGTGTACCCTTTGAGAGAGAAATACTCGTATCCTCTACGGTAAGTGTTCCCTGAGAAGCAAGTATACGGGAGTCTCCACAAAAACTAATTCCCCGATGTCCCTCTTCGTAACGTATGGGATCACTCCCCATATCATAAATCGGTTGCTGATGGGTGGGAGCCTCTCCTTCAATAAGAATTCCTCCAGAGCCATGGGACTCAGAGGGTTCATAGGTTTTTCCTAAGAACACTCCCTTTCTCCCTACCTCACTCTCAAAGGAGAGGTCACAGTGTAAACTCCCCTCTTGAGATGCCTCTATAGTATACACAATAACTTGGTCGGGATAAGAGATAAAACAGTTTCTTTTGTAGGATACCCCATCTGCCACATAGGATACTTCTACTGAGGCGGTATCCATATTAAGTACCCTTCGGTAATCCTGAACTGCCTCAGCATGGTGCATATTCACCTTAAGAGTTCCAAGGGGGAGATACGTTTGGCTCCAGTGTTGTAAAAGATGATCCTTAATCTCTTGTTCCGCATCTTTATATTTACGGTGAGATATCAGATTTCGAACTTTTGACAGACTATCTTGCCACTGATAATCACTATCATTAAGGGGCTTTCCTGTCCATAAATCTTCATGGTTCAAACAAAGGTTCTCCTGAGTTACACCTCCATGAATCATAGCTCCTAGAGTTCCATTCCCCAGAGGGTACGCCTCTTCCCACATAGTTGCAGGCTTCTTTGACCAAATACAATCTTTTCCCATACCTAATTCCTCCTATACTGAAGAGCTTACAAAGAACTCACGGTTAAGAAGTTCACTTAACCGCACATACTCCTCATAGGTTTTGTTATACACTTTCTTATTATCTTTATTTGCCTTATGGTATCGTACCATAGTTACCATACATGTTCGTGCTTCTTCCGGGGAGCTAAAAGCTCCCACCCCTATTCCTGCGAGCATGGCAGCCCCAAGGGCTGTTGCGTGAGAAGCGTTTGGTACATCAATAGGAAGTCCTGTTATATCGGACTTTATCTGTGTCCAAAGCTTACTTTGACCAGCGCCACCAACACTTACCAGTTTATGCACCTGAGCTCCAGCGGAATAGGCAACCTCTAAATTGTGCTGCAAGGAAAAGCCTACGCCCTCCATAAGGGCTCGAACCATGTGCTTTCGTCCACGATCAAAGGAGAGACCGTAAAACACCCCTTTTGCGTGGGAGTTCCACAATGGTGATCGCTCCCCTTTCATATAAGGAAGAAAGATAACACCATCACTTCCTGGGGATACCGAAGCAGCCTCTAGGTCCAAAGCCATAAATGGGGAATCACCCTTTGGCGTATTGGGACCAAGACCAAACTCTGAGTAAAACCAACGTAGCGTACCACCACCTCCGGTAGTTCCTCCTTGCAAAAGCCAACGATCAGGCACCACATGACACCCTAAAATAAGCTCCTTTGCGCCCAGAGGGGAATCAACTACAATACTCATCCCTCCAGCCTGTCCACCCTGCTCTTGGGTCTCTCCATGATGAATAACACCTGCCCCAAGGGTTGCACAGGCTGCATCAAGCCCTCCTGCTACCACAGGAGTTCCCTCCTTAAGACCCGTAAGTTTAGCAGCCTCTTTATGAACATAACCCACCACCTCATGACACTCCCGTAAAGGAGCTACTAGGTTAGAAGAGAGGCCCATCTCCTTTGCAACATCATCTCGTAATGTACGCTGGTTCATATCAAAAAAATGGAATCCATACCCCTGAGAGTAGTCTTGAGAGAGTTCTCCCGTAAGACGGTATACAATATACCCATTGGATTGAATAAAGGTTGTGGTTTTTGAAAAAACTTCGGGTCTATGGTTTTTTAGCCATAACATTTTTGGAGTAATGTAGGAGGAGTCAGCGGGATTTTTTGAGATATCCCAGAGATTATCCTTTCCAAGAGTATTCTCCATCCAGCAAGCTTCCTGCTCCGCCCTTCGGTCTAACCACATTATTGCAGGGTGTAAAAGATTCCCACTCATGTTAAGAGGAATACACGCCCATGAGGTTCCATCTACGCCAATACCAATAATATCGGATCCTGTGGTGCCGGTTTTTTCAAACAGTTCTTGCAAACCTACAGCAACTGCATTCCACCAATCTTCAGGGTTCTGCTCTACCTCCAATGAATTTGGATAGTGCGTAGGATACTCCTTGGTTATATCTCCCACCACCTCTCCTTGGAGGGTAAACAGGGCAACCTTAAGTCCTGATGTTCCTTGATCAATTCCGAGTAGCAGTTCCATTACTCTACCACAACTCCCTTTTTAAGGATAATATTTGCATACAGAGCACTCTCCCCTGTTGCAATAATGGCGTACGCTTTTTTTGCTCGTTCATAAAAGGCAAATCGCTCAACCTCTTCAATTCCCTGAGATTCTCCAGAAGCGGCAATGGTTTTTCTATACTCATCCCAAATAACAGGAACATAGGGATCTCCCGGAGTTACTGCCATGAGTGATACGGGATTCTCAACATAGGTGTCTAGGGGAAACAGTTGTAATACCCCTTGGAGAACCTCTGTGACTCCATGACCATCAAGACGAATAACTCGTTGTCCATGACTTGCTGAGGGAAAATTCCCATCCGCAATAACGATCTCATCACTATGCCCCATCTCCATAAGAACTTTAAGTAGTTCAGGAGATATAATACTTGGTACACCTTTTAACATATAAGCCTCCTATTTCCAAGAACCAATAGGTTCGTAGGTTATCTCTCTTTTGCAATCCTCCACCTCATGGGGAGTGATAAATCCTGTATGCTCATAGAGAGCATTCACCGTACCACAAGCAGTACCCAATATAACCATATCAATAGGATCATATCCCCTATGGGCTCCCACTGCACATCCCGCAATATATGAGTCCCCAGAGCCAACAGTGTTCACTACTGATACCTTTGGAGTTTTTATCAAATATACCGTAGAATCAACGCCAACCAAGGATCCTTGAGAGCCCAGTGTTACCACAGGGAGGGTAACCCCTGAATCTGAAAGTCGCTGAATAGCTGTAAGAAGATCACCGGATATATTTTTTGGTGAAATAGAGAGATCAGGATAGAGTGATGCAATTTCATCTTCATTTGGCTTTACCATATACGGTTTTGCCTGTAAACCAAGCTGAAAAGCCACACCGCTACTATCGAGAAACACCTTATCTCCACACTCCACAAGAGTACGATAACAATCATCAGGAACACCTTGAGAAAGACTCCCTGAAAGGGTAATAACCGATGCATCCTTAGCCAACTTTGCGAAATTATCTAAAAACTTACGGTACTCATGCTCCTGTATAGAAGGACCTCTCTCCAAAATTTCAGTGGATCCTCGATGGGTGGAATCAATAATATTGATACAGATTCTACTCTCTCCTTCAATGGGAGTAAACAGGTTCATAATCCCCTGATTCTCAATACTTTTTCCAATAAACTCACCACGGGAGCCTCCGAGAAGTCCAGTGGCTCCAACATGCTCTCCTAACAGTTTTGCAACCCGAGCAACATTAAGCCCCTTGCCACCTGCGGTCATAAGAGTTTTATTGGGGCGCTGCACTTTGCCAAGGGCAAAGTTTGGAACCTCGTAGAGCGTATCTATTGCAGGGTTCATGGTAACCGTAAGAATCATATTACCACTTTCCCGCAAGTCCCTCGGTTCCACAAAGAAGAATCTTCTCCTTAACCACCGCAGCAACCGCTTCTTTGGCAGCCCCCATATAGTTACGAGGATCATTCTCTTTAGGATTTTTCAAGCTCTCTCGAATGGCCTCTGCCATAGGATTTTTTAGCTCCGTAGCAATATTAATCTTTGCCATTCCGTACTGAATTGCCTTTTGTACTGCATCATTGGGAACTCCCGAAGCACCATGCAGTACTAGAGGAACAGAGACCATACTATCAATCAGTTTGATTCGCTCAAAATCGAGTTTTGGAGTTCCCTTATACATACCGTGGGCAGTTCCAATGGCTACAGCAAGGGTATCCACCCCTGTATCCTCTACAAACTGCTTTGCCTCTTCAGGTACGGTATAAGCAGCCTCTGCTTCACTCACATACAGATCATCCTCTACTCCACCAATTTTACCAATCTCACCCTCTACCTGAATACCCACACTGTGTGCCATGGTAACAACTCTCTGAACAAGCTCCACATTTTCCTTATAAGGAAGGTGTGCTCCATCAATCATAACAGAGGTGTACCCGTTGGCAATACAGGCAACAATGGTTTCAAATGATGGACAGTGGTCCATATGCAACGCCATAGGGATATGATGGTGCTTCTTTGCTGCGGCCTTAACAATGGCTGCAATATACTCAATCTCTCCATGACGAAGGGTTCCCGGGGTTGTTTGGATAATTACGGGAGATTCCATCTCCACTGCTCCGTTTACCACTCCCTGAATTGTCTCTAGGTTATGTATATTAAATGCGGGGATTGCCTTTTTTGCATCCCTTGCTTTCTGAATTAACTCTAATGAACTTACTAATGCCATAATATTTCTCCCTTATCTTTCTCTGTTACTCCGAAAAAGTCATAAGAACTTTTCCAGAAACCTCTCCCTTATCTATAGCCTCAAATGCCTTAGGGAGCTCTTCTATTGATATAATTCTGTCAATAAGTGGTTCAACCTGAATAGCTCCACTCTCTAACAACTCTACCGCCTGGGTCCACTCTTTTCCAGGAAATGGTGATGAGTAGGACATCCAAGAACCTCGCAAAGTAAGCTCTTTTCTGTTAATCTGCTCAAACTCCTTTGGTTCTAGGGTCAGAGGTGTTTTAGGGGTTCCAATAAACATAATGGATCCCTTATTTCCCGCAATGGCAAGAGCCATTTTTTCTGCAGCAGTAGCCCCTGCGGTCTCTAGTACATGGTCAAATCCCCCTACCCCTTGAGCTTCGGTACTTAACATTGTTTTCTTAGCACCAAGGGTTTCCGCCTTTTTTAAGGACTCCCTATTCACATCAAAGAGAGTAATGTCCTCTACTCCCATAGCTCTTACTGCTTGAAAAGTAAGAAGTCCAATAGTACCAACCCCAATAATAGCAACCGAATCAGTTGGTTGTATATCCATTCCATACAGTCCGTGAAGTGCAACGGATACGGGTTCAACAAAGGCTCCAGCAACATAATCGGTACTCCCAAGGGGAACAATATTTTCCACTGGAGCTTTTACATATTCAGCCCATCCACCAAACTCTCGGGATCCAATAAAACTGTAATTCCCACAGAGTGCATAATTACCCTCCTTACAGAGGTCACAGGTGTGACACGGTTTTAATGGTGCCACCGATACTTTATCTCCCAGTTGTAACCCCGAGACTTCAGCACCTAGCGCTACAACTTCACCGGAAAATTCATGGCCTAAAACATTTGGGAAGTAGTGAGATGTTCCTTCTAACACCCGAGGAATATCTGATCCACACACCCCAGAGGCACGTACTTTTACCAGTACTTCCCTTGCAGTTATCTCCGGTGCAGGAATATCTCCAATAACTATATCCCCTTTTGCTTGTAGTAATGCAGCTTTCATACTACCTCCTTACTTAGTAATAGTACCGTTTAGATCCCATAAATCTTGCCAGTCTGTAGCACTCTCCCATAGAAATACCTGACCCTTAATGAGCCGACAATTTTTATCAATTTTAGAGATAGCATTAATCTCACTCTCTAAAAGAGGAGGCGTTGTTGCAATTGCTAAATTACTTATGTACTCATTAGGTTTCACAGAAAAAGGAATTGGTATCTGACCTCGCTGAATTGCCCATTTTACACAAACAACCGCTGGATGAACCCCTAACCTCTTTGCTACTTCTACAATAACAGGATCCTCAATATCTACCGTATCTTGCTCTGTTTTATCTCTGTCTGGTCGTGAAGGAGACCCTATGGGACAGAATCCGATAGGCTGAATATCCTTTATTCTACAGTAATCAAAAAATTGTTGCTGCTGAAAGTGTGGATGTAGCTCCATCTCATTTGCCGCAGGTTTAATTCTCATAAGATCCCAAACAGCCTCAAACTTAGGAATAGTCATATTGGAGGTTCCTATATTGCGAACTAACCCCATGTCAACAAGCTCTTCCATCTGTCTCCAAGTATCCATAAACTCCTCTACCGAGAAGGGTTTGGAGTCCGCATTCCGAGAGTCCACATCACATCCGGGAGCGTGGTAATTTGGAAATGGCCAATGTACTAAAAATAGATCAAGGTAGTCCAACTGAAGGTCCTTCAAAGAGTCCTTACAGGACTGAATAACCTCTCTATGCCTATCATTCCATACCTTAGAGGTTATCCAAAGCTCCTCTCTTGTTACTCCCTTTGCCATAGCTCGTTGTAACGCATGACCCACCTCTTTCTCGTTCTGATACACCGCAGCACAATCAATATGTCGATACCCAACCTCAATAGCCCCCTCTACAGCTTCTGCAACTTGATCTGCAGTAAAGCGGTCTGACCCAAAAGTTCCTAGCCCAATAGCGGGTATCTGGTCACCACTTCGTAACACCTTTTTAGGCACATCCTTAGGATCTACCTTCTGCAATACTGTCTCCATATCTCTCCTCCTTATTTGAGATTCTTTATAGAAATATCGGTTATCGACTGTCGTATAAGAACTTGGGTTTCAAGCTCTACCACCTGTGGATAATCGGTATAATCTTTTTTCATTCGGCGAAGAAGAAGTTTTGCAACCTCCTCGCCTATTTTTTCCATTGGTTGCTCCACCACAGATAAGGGAGGTCGGACTGCCTGAGATAAAAGGATATTATCAAACCCCATTAAAGAGATCTCCTGAGGAACAGCAATCTCCATCTCATTCACCGCCATGAGTGCACCAATAGTCATTTCATAATTGGTAACCACAACCGCCGTAGGTTTCTCTTCACACTCCCATATCTGGTGAAACCCACAGGATCCTCCTAAAACTGTAAGATCCTGCTCTGTAATATAGTGGGGCTTACTTGGAATTTTCGCATGTGCCAAAGCTTCGCGATACCCTCGAATCCTCTCTTTAGCGGTATAGTTTTTTGGGCAACCTCCAATAAGCGCTATATCCCTATGTCCATGTTCAAGAAGGACAGCTGTTGCATTGTAGGTGGATTGAAAGTTATCTACCCCAACATAGTCCTCCTCGAGTCCCTCTACTTTATGATCCAAGAGAACCAGCGGAATCTTTTGTTTGTGGATTTTTTCCAGTATGTCAAAGGCTCCACCATAACTCACAACCACAAGACCATCAACATTTTTATCAAGGAGAAAATTGAGCTTCTCACACTCAATATCACCATTACCATTATAAGCGCAGAGAATCATACCGTACCCGTGGGCTGACAAATATGATTCAATGGTAGAGGCAATGGTAGTGAAAAAGATATTTTCAAAGGAGGGGATAAGCACCCCTATAGTCATGGTCTCATTGGTTTTTAGCCCCCTCGCCTGCTGATTACGACGGTAGCCTAAAGATTCTATAGCATTTTGAAGAAGTTCTCGATTTTCAGGAAGCACATTCCCCCCATTAAGATATTTGGAAATTGTTGCAAGGGAAAGTCCTGTGATGCTTGCAATATCTTTTATGGTTGCCATAGGTTACATCCTCTTATATCAGCTAGAGCGAAACGTTTCGCTCTCTTCCATGATACTACAGTTTTCAGATAATGCAAGCTTTTTTTTGAAAAATTTTGAGTGATCGCTCATCTGCTAGAAACAAGACTACTTTTGGGTATTATAGTTGTAAAATCGGTTCTGTAAAAAGGATTATACACTTGAAGAGGTCATGCAGGATAAAGAGAATATATCTTTCACTTCTGAGACACCAGCTTACCACCTTCTAACATAAGAATATCATCATAC
>CAZBHR010000014.1:49919-51655 GCA_964492025.1 uncultured Spirochaetia bacterium
CTTTCACTTCTGAGACACCAGCTTACCACCTTCTAACATAAGAATATCATCATACTGAGCAAGCAGCTCTTCTTGGTGCCTGTGGGTAATAGCTATAACCGTAAGATCTGACATCTGGAGCAAATCGTTCTCTATCTCAAAGGCCTTTTGGTTATCAAGACCCGATGTTGCCTCATCTAGGAGTAGAATACTTGGTTCTCGGATAAGGGCTCTAGCAATAGAAATTCGCTGTTTTTCTCCCCCCGAAAGATTACCACCAGACTCAAGAAGCATGTGGTTTTCTTTCTCTGGAAATGACGACACAAATGATTCAATACCCCCTCGTTGGATAGCTCTCTGAATATCTGATTCTTCAAAGGGTTGATACAGAGTGATATTATTTCGTATAGAGTCTTGAAACACTACAACCTGTTGGTGAATCATAGGACAGGTAAGAGCAATAGTTCGACTATCAATGGTATGTAGGGAGTGCTTATCAAAAAGAATATCTCCCGTAAAGTCATGATAATACCCTAAAATTAGCTGCAAGAGCGTAGACTTACCGCACCCACTGGGTCCTATAATAGCGTATTTTTTACCCACCTCAAAATGATAGTTTATATGGTCAAGAACTACTTTGTCACCATAGGAAAAACTTAGATTTTGTAGGGTGATCCCCTCAGAAAGCTGTAGTGGAGTTGAAGAGTGTATAAGTTCGGTCTCCGGTGACTCCTTCCTATCCTCAAGATAGGGAGCCAGCTTTTCAACAATGGGTTCGGTTCCCTTAATACGAGCGAGAGACCGAGAAATAGTTTGAGCAGGAACTGTGATAAAATTCATCATCTGGGTTGAAGCTATCAAATAACCGAAACTCATGCGACCTTTTAGTACCAAGTAAGCCATGGCTCCTACGGTAAGAACAAAGGAAAGATGCCCTACCACCGAGATAAGGGCTTGTGCAAAAAAGAGAATTTTATCCTTTACATAACGACTCTCTGCGAGGTCTCGGTTTTTTTCCTCTAGTCGGTCTTGCATAGTAGACTCTGCGGCGTACCCTTTAATCACCTCAAATCCAGTTAAAAAATCTTTTAATCTCCCCATATATCCAGCCAAAGAGTTACTATACTTGAGGCTCCCCTCTCCAAGGGGTTTTGCAATTTTCTTGGGAATGAGAATCTGAGGAATAGAAACCACTAGTACCACAATCAACAGCAGAGGATCAATGAGTATAAAAGTGATAAAAGCAGTAAGAAAAAAAACACCATACAATGCAATATCGTACCATGGACTATAGTGTTCCTCAACAATGGTACGCACATCGTTTTGCAAGATTGAAACATACTCAGAGCTTGGGTCTCCACGAAAATCTCTTATAGAACGGCTAAACAGAGATTTTGTAATATCTCGTCGTAACAAAAAACTCAGCCGCTCCAGTACCCGAGCATGTAAATCCCGAGAGCTCTTTTCTAGAACAAAAACCACTAAACAGAACACAAACCCAAAGAGAATCTCTCTCCCTAATACCGATACAGAAGGAGCATCAACCAGTCGTTGTAAAACTAAGGATCGTAAAGGTGCCAGCACTCCTAAAAAAAGGAGTACTAATATCAAAGGAATAATCTGCCTTTTTAACTGCTTTACGTATCGATTCATGTGTCCTCACTTTGATCCATCCCAGAATAGATTTTTATTAACTCTGGAACCATATTTTCAAAATATTCATAATAGCATTTAGAAATATACAAACAACCACCATT
>CAZBHR010000015.1:0-46474 GCA_964492025.1 uncultured Spirochaetia bacterium
TGGTATCCGATTGGAACAAACTTGGAGGTGATATTATTACCGAAGAGGTTCGAAACCAACTAAAATAAACAAAGTATTCCACGGAGGTGGTATATCTCCGTGGAAATTACACAGAGAGGAGGAATTTTTTTGAGTACACTACAAACTAGTCGATTTAAACATCAGTTACCCTTATATGTTATGTTACTGATTCCTGTTACCCTTGTGGCAATATACAATTATGGTCCCATGCTTGGAGTTTTAATTGCCTTTCAAAATTACTATCCTACCAATAAGGGATTCTTTGTTACCCTGTTTCAAGGGGAGTGGATAGGGTTAGAGATGTTCCGGTATATTTTCCGGATGCCCGATTTTGGATCCATACTTTGGAACACCTTTTTTATTGCGGTTATGAAGATTTTAAGTAAAATCTTTTTTCCTCTTGTTTTTGCCCTTCTCTTAAATGAGGTTAGAAAGATGTGGTTTAAGAAAACAGTACAGACCATTACTTTTTTACCTTATTTCCTCTCTTGGGTTATCCTTGGGAGTGTCCTTCTTGAAGTTTTTTCACCCTCTGGAGGTATTGTAAATAGAATTCTTGGAACCTTTGGAGTTGAGCCAATCTACTTTTTCGGAAATGCAAAAATATTCCCCTATATGATGGTTATAACAGATCTGTGGAAGGAGATAGGGTTTAATACGATTATTCTCTTAGCAGCACTTACGGGAATAGATCCCACTCTCTATGAGGCTGCTTCTATAGATGGTGCAAATCGTTGGAAACAGACACGGCATATTACCATACCCAGTATCTCTGGTATGGTGGTACTTCTCCTCATTCTCGGTTTAGGTGGTGTAATGAATGCAGGCTTTGAGCAGATATTTGTTCTGTATAACCCTTCGGTATACTCCACGGGAGATATTATTGATACCTTTACGTATCGGATGGGTATTAGTAGTGGGCAGTACTCACTTGCTACCGCGGTAGGGTTGTTTAAGTCGGTGGTGTCATTAGTTATGATCACATTTTCTTACTGGCTCGCTCACAAGTATAGCGATTACCGTATTTTCTAAGGGGGAGTATATGAAAAAGAAATATGATACAGACACAACATCCAGAAAAACTTTTATAGTGGTAAACTATGTACTCCTTAGTATTCTTACCTTAGTGAGTATACTTCCCTTAATCCATGTGGTCTCTCTCTCTTTTAGTTCAACCCAAGCGGTTGAGTCTGGAATGGTTTCCTTACTCCCTGTGCAACCTACTATGGCAGCGTATAAATTTATTTTACAGAATCCTAATTTTTATCGTGCCTTCATGGTCTCTGTTGTGCGTGTGCTTCTTGGAGTTTCCGTAGGGATGGTACTAACCATTTTAGTTGCTTATCCACTATCAAAAGAGAAAGATCAGTTTAAGGGTCGTTCTTTTTTTGTATGGTTTTTTATTTTTACCATGCTTTTTAATGGGGGAATGATACCAACCTATATTATTGTGAAATCAACAGGTCTCATAGATACCCTCTGGGCACTTATCTTACCCTCGGCGGTATCGGTATTTAATATTCTTATTCTTATGAACTTTTTTAGACAGCTCCCAAAAGCTCTTGAGGAAGCAGCACTGTTAGATGGCGCAAGCCAGTGGCAAATTTTAGGGCGTATTGTACTGCCCCTTGCAAAACCAGCAATTGCCACGGTTACACTCTTTATCTTTGTATTTCACTGGAACTCATGGTTCGATGGTATGTTGTATATTAATAGCCCAAAACTACAGCCTCTACAAACATATCTTCAAAGTATTTTGACTATTCCCGATACAAAATTTTTATCAATAGAACAGTTAGAAATCTTGGGTAAAATGAGCCGGAGAACCAGTAATGCAGCGCAAATAGTGGTATCCACTATTCCAATTATGATCGTATATCCATTCCTGCAGAAGTACTATACCAAGGGGTTAGTCTTAGGAAGTGTAAAAAGTTAATAAGGAGTTATGTTATGAAACCAATCATTTCAATAAAAGATAGTACGTCAGGTGCATACACCTTACAGGTAGATTATGATGGATACTTGTGGAAAGAAGATCCCAAGATGCCTCCATATATACGGCTTCAAATTGAGGGAGAGCAGGTTGATTTTTTACTTAAAGATGCCTGCACCCAAAAACTTTCTCCTTATAAAACAGGATTTGGAGAAGGGTATCAAATAAGGTATCAAGATTTTTTACATAATAACAAAACTATTCATGTAACCATACTTACCCGTATTTGGGCAGATTTTGAGTATGGGGATATTCATTTTGACTGTATTCCTTTAGGAGAGCCAGATTTTCTTTTAGAGGAGATGATGTGGCCTGCTCCATTTGTGTTTGATACTCCTAAGGCATCTTCCTATACGGTGATTCCTATGATGCAGGGTACCTTAATACCAAACAACTGGAAAGATACGGTGGTAGCTGTTGATCCTGTACGATATTACGAGAGGGCTGCTTATATGCCGTGGTGGGGACAAATTGATGAGGGACAAGGGTACCAAGTTATTGTAGAAACACCATGGGATGCTGGGTACGCACTTAAGCATCCTAGCCATGGACCAACACGAATAGCAAATGTGTGGCATGGGTCTTTAGGTCGTATAGCATACAATCGTAAACTCATTATGAAGTTTTCCTCTGGTGTGAATTATGTAGACCTTTGTAAGCAGTATAGATCGTATATGGAAGAGCGAGGATTGGTGAAAACCCTTAAGCAGAAAATACAGGATAATGGCAAATTGGAACAACTAATGGGGGTGCCAATTATCCATACTGGAATTTATAATCATATTGAACCGGCATCTGAGTTTTATGATAAAGAACATCCAGAAAAAAATGACTGCTATACGCCTTTTACTACAAGAAAAAACCAGCTGATGTCACTTCAAAAACGGGGTGTACAGACAGCTTATGTTCATGTAGATGGGTGGGGTAAAATGGGGTATGACAATATGCATCCCGATGTATTCCCTCCATGTCAAAAGGCTGGAGGGTATGAGGGAATGAGAGAGTTGGTAGATGGCGCAAAAGAGATGGGGTATCTTATGGCTATTCATGATCAATATAGAGACTACTATGTAACCGCAGAAACTTACGACCCTAATCAGAATGTTATACTGCCAAGTGGTGAAGTACCAAGAGAAACTATGTGGGCAGGAGGAGAGCAGACTCTTCTCTGTGCCACCTTTGCACCTTACTATATTCGAAGAAATTATCAAAAATTTGAGGATAACGATATTCATTTAGATGGGGTGTACCTTGATGTGTTTTCTGTAGTTGAGTTGGATGAATGTGCTCACCCTGAGCATCCTATGACTCGTAAGGAGTGTATGGAAAAAAGAGTTGAGTCATTTGAGTACTTAAAACAGAAAAACATGGTAATGAGTTCTGAGGAGCTTGTGGATTGGGCAGTACCTCATATTGATCTCTCCCACCACGCTCCGTACCCATTAACACCAGGTATTGATGCGGGAGATGCCAGGGGTATTCCTGTGCCACTCTTTAATCTTGTGTACCACGACTGTGTGGTGATTCCCTGGAGCCAAGGTAAGGGTGATTGGGGGATTCCCGTTGGGGATTGGGGTTTTCTTCACGGCTTACTGAATGGAGGGGCTGCTTACTTGCCAATAGAACCCACAGACCAAGAGATTGACAGGGCACTTACCACAGGTAAACTTCATAAGAAAGTGGGCAAGATGGAGATGGTATCCCATGAGTTTCTTGACGGAGGCTATCGAAAACAGCGAACCACCTTTTCCGATGGAACGGTGGTGGAGGTTGACTTTGATAAAGATACCTATAGTATAAGTTAAAGGACTATGTGATGAAACTGTGGTACACAAAAGAGGCGCTAGAGTGGGAGTCGGCTTTACCCATTGGAAATGGTCATCTCGGAGCTATGGTGTATGGAGGGGTTGCTAAAGAGCAGCTATCATTGAATGAAGAAACCCTATGGTCTGGATACCCTCGAGATAAGCATTCCATAGACACCTTAACTCATATAGAAAAGATTCGAGAACTAATTAGTGATCATAAAAATCTTGAGGCTCAAGATCTCATTGAACAGCACTGCTTAGGTGATTGGGGTGAGTCCTATCTTCCCTTAGGGGACCTCTTTATTGAGTTTTTAGGTGATCTGACAGAGGTAACACATTATACACGAGAACTTACCCTTAAGGATGCAACAGTTAGAAGTTCCTTTAAAACTTCCCAAGGGTTGTATGAAAGAGAAGCTTTTGTTGCGTACCAGGGAGACACGTTGGTGTACACATATAGGGGACCTAAAAAAGGGCTAGATATTAAACTTACTTTGAGTAGCCAGCTTGTCCATGAAGTAATATACTCCACCTCAGGAGCGGTGCTTTCTGGAACTGCCCCTAGTCATGTTGAACCCAACTATGTAGATTCTCCTAATCCTATAGAGTATGAATCTGGAAAGGGAATGGGTTTTTGTGCAGACGTATCTGTTTTTGTAACTGATGGAGATGTGTCTAGTTCTCATGATGGTGTTATCATTACGGCAGCAACTGAGGTTATCTGTGTTCTTCGTGCCAAAACAGGGTATCGTGGGTATGCAGCTATGCCAGACCAAACAGTTACTTTACCTCAGGTACAGGGATTTCCCCTAGAGGAGACCTACAAAAAACACTGTGCTTCATGGGACGCTCTCTTTTCTCGGGTTTCCCTGAATATTGGTGAGCAAGAAGATATTCCTACAGATATGCTTATAGAACAGGTTGAGTCTGGAGAAAAATCAAGTGCGTATTTAATTGAGCTTCTCTTTCATTATGGGCGGTATCTATTTATGAGTTCATCAGGAACTTACGGAGAGCCTGCAAATTTACAAGGTATTTGGAATAACCTATTAAGAGCTCCCTGGAGTGCTAACTGGACTGTTAATATTAATACCCAAATGAATTACTGGATGTCCGAGGTGCTTCAACTGACCGAATGTAATGAGCCGTTGTTTCAGTTGATAGAGGATATCTCTACTCAAGGTTGTGAGACAGCAAAAAAGCTGTACAATGCAGAAGGATGGGTAAGCCATCACAATGTAGACTTATGGCGGCAGACAACTCCTGTGGGTAAGCATGAGCACAATATTAGACCAACCCAGTATGCCCTATGGCCAATGTCTGGTGTGTGGCTGTGTCAGCACCTGATGGAGCATTATCGGTTTACCGGAAATACTGATTTTCTTCGAGATACAGCATACCCCATTATAGAAGGAGCCACGAAATTTCTTCTAAGCTGGATGATACAGCATAAGAGTGGTAGTTGGATAACATCGCCATCAACATCTCCGGAAAACAGTTTTGTATTACACAATGAACCCTGTAGTGTTAGTGAGGGGTCAACTATGGATCTTGCTCTTATTCGTGAGCACTTTAATATCTATCTTACCCTTCGAAATATTCTTGAGCTTCCAGATGATAGCTACTCTAAGCGTGTGAAAGAACGTCTTTTACATATTCCTGATTATCAGATTGGAGAAAGAGGAAACCTGCAAGAGTGGTTATATGATTATCAGGATTATGAGCCAGATCATCGCCACATCTCATTCCTTATTGGAGTATACCCAGGAAAAGATCTTTTAGATATGAAAGACGATTCTCTCTTAGCTGGGGTGAAGCGAAGTCTTGAACTTCGTGGTGATGAGGGAGTTGGCTGGAGTTTGATTTGGAAAACAGCTCTTTGGGCTCGTCTCAAGGATGGAGATAGAGCCCTCAATCTTTTGAAGAATCAAATTAGACCCGTTGGGGACAGGAGTTTACGGTACTCCCATGGAGGAGGGCTGTATGATAATCTATTTTGTGCACACCCTCCATTTCAGATAGATAGTAACTTAGGGTTACCCGCTGCGGTTGCAGAGCTACTTGTTCAAAGTTATGGAGATAAAATTACCATACTGCCTGCACTGCCACAGGAGTGGAAAAATGGAGAAGTTACAGGTTTTATGGCACGAGGTGGTTTTGAGCTCTCTTTTTCTTGGAAAGATGGTATTTTACATAAGGTTACGGTTATTTCAAAGCTTGGAAATCCTCTATGTATAGGTTTCTCACATGCTCTGACCCTGCAAGGAGAGAGTTTAGGTGATCACAAAGAGGCAAAGAATCATTGGACTCTTTCCACCCATAAAGAAACATGTTATTATTTTGTGTAGTCGAAACCTAGGGAGGTAACCTGTGGAGCTATCAATTAATACTAATGTAATCTCAAGTACCGGAGAGTATGAAAAATCTTTTGAACTTATCCGTAACGCCGGTTTTCGGTATGTGCACTGGTGTCACCACTGGAACCACGACCATATCTATTCAGATAAAGAGATAGCTCGAATCTCTTATCTGCTAAAGCAATATGACTTACAAGTGTTTGATATGCACGCTTCAGCAGGACATCATAAAAACTGGCGATCCTTCTTTGAGTTTATACGAAAGAGTGGTGGAAACCTTTTGAGGAATCGTATTGAAATGGTGTCCTCCCTTGGCGGAAAAGCTATTGTACTTCACTCGAATAATAAGCCATTCCATAAAATAGGAAAGTCAGAACTCACTCAGGGCCTTAAAACTTTACAATCTCTTGAGCCCCTCTGTCGTAAGCTACAAGTGAAAATTGGAATAGAGAACCTCTTTCAGTGGGAATCGTCTCAGCAAGATTTGGGATACTACTTTCAGCATATTCCTGCGGATGTATTAGGGCTCTGTTGGGATATTGGTCACTCCAATATTGTGGAGAATGGATTTGAGAGAATTGCTCCTTTTGTGAAGGATCGTCTCTGTATCCTTCACGCCCACAGTAACTCTGGTATACATGACGAGCATTTACCTGTGTGCGAGGGAACCCAGCCGTGGGATCGTATTGTACAGATGATTGCAAAATCTCCCTATGATGGTATGCTTACTCAAGAAATTCTCTATCAACAAAAAGAAGAGCCTGAAGTACTCTTAGCACGTGGGTATAAACAGGGGAGTGAGCTAGCTAAAAAAATAGAAGCCGCAAGATTTTTATAACTTCGCTATCTTCATAATGTGTTGAAAAGTAGCTCCTTATATATCTCATAACAGAAGCAAAATTACATAAAAAAGAGTATTACCTGTATACCCCATAAACCAGGGCATATATAAGGAGTACCTATGAGAGGAGAAAAACAAAACATCCAGCCTAGCTTTCTGAAACAAAATGAGATATACTCAACTATATCGGTATATCAGGAGGATCTATGTTATGTCATCGTTAGGACGGTTTCTTATGAATCGTAACAAATACATAAACCCCTTTACCGATTACGGATTCAAAAAGCTCTTTGGTGATGAGAACAATACAGACATACTTATAGACTTTCTTAATGCGATACTTCAAGGAAAGGTATCAACCATAGAGAAGATCTACTTTCTCGATAAAGAGCAACTGGGATCCAATCTCAAGCGAAACACCTATATCTTTGATCTCCACTGTGAAAGCAGTAGTGGAGAGCGTTTTGTGGTGGAGATGCAGAAAAATAGACAACCCTCCTACATAGCCAGAAGTGCGGTATACGGAAGCCATGAGTTAATTGCCCAGTCAAACAGAAGTGAGGAGCGGTATAACTTTAAGAAAGTATTTATTATCTCCATACTTGATTTCTGCCCCCTAGAGTGGCAGCGGTATGAGAACAAGTATCGATTTGATTTTACCCTGAAGGATGATGAGTTTCCCGAGATAGAGTACGATGGAATACGGTATGTGTACTTTGTACTAGACCACTTTAGGAAGAGCTTAGAAGAGTTGGAGAACAACTATGAGAGATGGTTATACCTCTTGCAACAGATGCCAAGGATAGAGAAGGGAGAGAGCGATCCTGAGGGGTATGTATCTCAGGTGTTTAGTAAATTTCTCTCTAAGGCGGAGCTTGCAAATATGGATGACTATGAGCAGGAGGTGTACTCCTCAAGCTTATTACACTACACCGATGTAAAAGAGCAGATTAAGGGTGGCTTCCAAGAAGGGAAGGAGGAGGGCATTGAAGAAGGGCTTTCCGAAGGGCTCGCCAAGGGCCTAGCAGAGGGAGAAGCTCGAAAGTCATTACATATTGCTAAAGCACTGTTGTCTGAAGGGTTAGATATGGCAACGGTAGAAAAAGTCACAGGGGTTTCTCAAAAAGAGCTCTCTCAGTTTGTATCTTAAGAGCAAGCTGTTATACATAAAAAAGCCCCTCAATGAGGGGCTTTCGTTTCCTACAAGTTATCGAATAACTCGACCTTCAAGGTAAAACCGTTTTTCTGGAGCCTCTCCCATAGAAAAAGTTTTTCTAGGAAGTGCACCATCATGGACGATAGAGGTAAAGAACTCCTCTTTCTTTAGAGATGGAAGGAGTATACCAAAGTTTCCAGATTCACTTCCTAACCGTACGGTTACATCACTTCCATGAATATAATCAACCGTTGCGGTGGGGTGTTCTTTCAGGTATGTATCCATGGCTGTTTGTACAGATCCAGCTGCAATAGTTGCCTTTGGGTTTGATAAGGTAAGTGCAAACAGTCCATCCTCCCGAGCGAGTCCTATGATCTGCTCTCCTAGGGGTCCTCCATTTTCTACCTGTTGAATAAGTTCTTTGATATTGGAGTAGGGTGTTTCTGTGAGTGAAGTTCCCTCTTTCTGTAAGTAGGTAGCAAAGGCGTTATAATCACCCTTGAAAATCACTCGGTGAATTGGTTCAAAAATAATCCCTTCATCAAAAATATTCTCTAACTCCACTAAGGCCCATCGTGCGGGATGGTCCATGGGAGCACCTTGACTTTTTAGTGTTTCCCAACAGCTTTTTGCAGTAGCTAGAGAGTGGTTTCCATCACCCATGGCGTAAATAAGCTGGTCAGCAATTCCGTATCGCTCTTTGCATCGTTCTGGGGATACCAGTTTCTCTAATCCCTCAGTAAAGCCTTCAAGGAGACTCTCTTCTGTAATGTGGTATCCCGTAATATGTCCACCACCTTGCATAAGATCAAAGTCATATATGGGACTCATGTTCTTTGCTGCCTCAATGAGTGGTTCAATGCAGAGCTTATTTGGATCATCAAGAAGTACCATGATATGGGGGAATTCAAGGGGAGCATTTTTTCGAATCTCTACTCGCGGTGGAATTCTTTCTACAATGGTTCCTTCGGTTGCTCGCACCTTGGTTTTAGAGCCCTTGGAGTAATCGTACTCCTCTAGGTCTAGGGCTACCATAAGTCCCCATCTGGTGGGGGATATGTTGGTATCTCTTTTTACTAAGATAAACCCAGGAGCAAGAGGTGTGAGTACTTTGTTGTCTAGGTACTCTTGCATTGCGCTATTAATGTTTTCTATGCGTGTTTCTTTTCCTGGTTCTTCCAAGAAAATTTCAGGGAATGTTGTTCTCAAGGTTGATGGGCTTTTTCCTACTACCTTTTCAACCTCTTCCCAATACTCTGGTTCAGAGGTGTACTGGTCACAGGCAACTACTGCCCATTTTGTCATATCTACACCTTGTTTGGGCAAATGTATTATAGGAACGTCTATTCCCAATTTTTGTAGTCTCTCATAAATCTGTTTCATACGGAATCTCCTGAAAATTAAGTATACCTTATTTGTACACCGATAATGGAAATAAATCAACAAAAAAATTATTTTATTGCAACAATCTGCAACGTGTGATATTTTTATTATAATATGCCAGAAAGATTTTTCTGATATTTACATGTCACTATAAATAAAGTAATATAAGTCGTGAGTGGGGAGGGATTATGAAGAGATTAATATTTTTTGCTGTTCTTTGTATCACTGTTCTTATCAGTGCAAGTTGTCAATCTGCCGGAAAGCAGACTTATTCTATTGAGGGGAAAGACTCACTATATGTGGGAGAAGTAAGTAATTCAATAGTAGTAAGTAACCTATCTAAAACAATACCTCCAGAGAGTATAACATGGGATAGTAGTCATAAAGATATTGCTACGGTGAGTTATGGTGGTGTTATCAATGCCCTTTCAGAGGGAATTACTGAAATTTCAGCCACCTTTGAAGATAATGGAAAGGTGGTAAAAGTTTCCCGGTCTATTAAAACTGAGGTTTTTGATACTGATAGCAATAGGGCTCCCTTACTTGGATACACTATTATTGGTAACCCGAGTATAGGCCTTGGAGATACCGAAAGATTTACGGTTTTTCATGGTGAAGACATGCCAGCCATTGTTGGTTCTATTACTTGGAGTAGTGGTAATCCAGATATCCTTTCTATCGGAAATACCTCAGGGATTGCAACAGCCCAAAGGTTATCTTCTTCTGTAGTAATTACAGCGAAGATTCAAGATATATACGACAATATGTACATCATAGAGTATCCTGTACAAGTAATCTCTCCTGATGGTTATAAAATTCTTGGAGATGATACGTTGTATGCAGGACAACGGGCTAAACTTGAGATAGGTTCAAATAGTAATGATCTCTCCGATATTATATCTATTCACTGGTCAAGTGATAATGATGCTGCCGTAAGTATCCAGGAAGACACCGGTTTGATTGATGTGTACAAGGGTAGTGGAGAAGTCTCTATCTCTGCCCTTGTAGATACCACCTTTGGTACTATTGTACTAGAGCGGGATTTTAAGCTACAAAATGGGGCATTTATTTTAGAATATGATCTCTCCATCTCCTCTACGGTGCAACTTCCTTTCTCTAAATTTAGAATCATTGAGCAAGGAAAGCAGCAGGAGTTTGTACTGTTGGATCACTCTTTTACTATAGATTGGGGAGATGGTGCTGTAGTTCCTATAAATACTCAGCAGAATGGATATAATAAAGCGGACTTTATCCACGATTACAGTAGTTCTCCAGATAATCGTGTAACGGTTATGGTATATGGTAGCTCTATGGAGATTGATCCTGCTGGATCTTTTGGTAAATCCTTAGTTGATGTGAAAAACTGGGGAAATAGTAAAATAATAAATGAGTGTACAGAACCTCATCAAATTACACTGTTTCATGAGGCTTCTTTAAGAGCTTTTTCTGCGAAAGATGGCCCCTACCTTAAGGGATGTATGGATGGATTGTTCCATGGGCAGGATCTGTTTTATGGTGATTTAAGTAGTTGGGATGTAAGTGATGTTACAAGTATGAATGATATGTTTTTAGGAGCTAGTAACTTTGATGGGAACTTGGGGGGATGGGATACAAGTAGTGTTGCTACATTCGATAGAATGTTCAAAGATGCTACCTCTTTTCAGGGTGTTGGTTTAGATATGTGGGAAACACATAAAGCCACCTCTATGGATAGTATGTTTGCTAGTGCAACTAGTTTTAATGCAAACCTGAGAGAGTGGGATGTGAGATCTGTACGAAATTTTAACGGTATGTTTCTTGACGCAGAAAATTTTGCAGGGTATGGATTAGGAGAGTGGCAGGTTAACGCATTTGCAAAGTATAACAGTATGTTTGAAGGAGTCTCAAGTTTACAAGAGTCTCTTTCAAACTGGGAGCTACTTAGTCTTCCCTCAAGTCCCGTAGCCAATATTTCTATGTTTAAAGGATCTGGCTTACTAGATACGAAAGATCACCCCAATGGGTGTACAAGTGCGTGTGGAGTTGAGCATATAGAAAATCTATAAGGGGTTAATACTTGTAGTGTCCTATATGCTCCCTTGCAATTGGGACTAAATAGATGTAGATTGACTAATATGAAAGCCCTAATAATTACAGGAGGGTTTGCACCTTCCTTTGATCACGTCAAAGAGGAATTTGAGCAAGCTGATTTGATTATAGCTGCTGACTCAGGATTACACGCTCTGCACCAGTGGAGTATATGTCCAGACCTTCTCGTAGGTGATTTTGACTCAGTCCAAAGGGAGGTCTATGACCTATATCCCTCTATAACAAAGGTTGAATCATCTGTATATAAAGATTACAGTGATACGGAGCTCGCTTTAGTAGAGGCTCAGCAGAGAGGGGCTAATGAGTTGGTGCTTATTGGTGGAGGAGAAGGCAGATTGGATCACTCCTTAGCACTGGTCTTTCTATTTGCGAGTTCTACAGCTGTTCCTTCCCCTGATCGTTGGTATACAAGGTATGAAACAGTAAGATTGCTTTCCAAAGGAAGGCATCAGCTTGATTGCAGCCTTGAAGATACGGTCTCTTTTTTCCCTTTCAGTAAAACCCAAGCAGAGAGCTATGGGTTGGAGTGGAATATCAGCAGCCTTGGTACGAGAGATTTATATTGTTCTCTTAGCAATCAAGTCATAAAAAGCTGTCCGTCCGTTACAGTACACTCTGGGGCTCTTTTGATGATCTGTCCTTATAGGGAGGAGCTCCTGTAAAGGAACCCTCTAAAGTAATATTTTTCTTTTCTGTAATAAATTCTAAGAACCTTTACTTTATGACAATAATATTATACTCTATGATAGACTGGGGGGTTTTTATGAAAAAGATATATGTTTTATTAGTAGTGATGACTGCCATCCTCTTCTTATTTTCTTGTAGTCAGGTAGCCAAAAATGGCTACACTATTCAGGGTGATGACTCCCTTTATGTGGGAGAAACTGGTTTTTACAGTATTAAGTCTAGACTAGGATCTACTGAGCCATCAAATATTACGTGGAAGATTAGTGATAATAGCATTGCAACTCTCAATAATAGGGGTGAACTTACTTCGCTTGCAGAGGGAGTAGTTACCATTTTTGCATCTTTTATAGACCGTGATGATACGGTATCCCTTAAAAAAGATATAAATATTACCACCTTAGGACAACCTGATAAGGGTGACGAGGATGTTGACTTTTTAATTATTGGTCCTGAGAAGTTGTACAAAGGTCAGCAGACGCAGCTTTATATCGCTTCTCTAAATTCTGCAAAAGTAGACTCGGTAAAGTGGGTAGATGATGGACAGGGGTTAGTGACTTTTGCAGACTCTGTAGCTGGAGATATTGAGGTTCTTGGCGACAGTGGAGAAGTTGTTATTAAGGCAACGGTATCTTCTGGTGGCAAAGAGTATGAGGTTTCGAAGACTTTTCCTCTTTATAATGGAACGCTGGTACTTGAGTATGATATTTCTGAAAATCCCTTGGTGATACTGCCATTTGGTCTACGAGAACCTTCCAATTTTACGGGTCAACCGGGACGACCTATCTTTCATGACTTTACGATAGATTGGGGGGATGGTGAAAAGACAGTTGTTGATATGGTGGGAGGTTATTATCAAGAAGGTATGCTTAGCCATACCTATGACGAGGGATTTGCTCAAGGTACGGTAGAGGTGTCTATTTCTGGCGATGTGATACAGCTTATGATTGGAGGAGGTCAAAACCAAGAGCTGGGATCGGGAGCTCCTTGGGTTGATGTTAAACAGTGGGGAAATGGAGCCTTTTTAGGTACTGATATGCATTTTTCGCAGGGACCTTTTCAGTGGTATAGGGGAGTTGACTTTTCTGCCACAGATGCTCCCTACTTAGAGGGTGGCTTGTATCAGTTCTTTATGACAAGTTATGAGGGTTTTAACCCAAGTATAGAGCACTGGGATATGAGTAAGGTTACCGCTGCCGAGCATATGTTTTCAGGCCTTTTGAGTTTTAACAGGGATCTTAGTGACTGGGATGTGAGTAATGTTACCAGTATGAAAGGTATGTTTAGTTATGCTCAAAAGTTTAATAGTGATATCAGTGGTTGGGATGTGAGCAATGTTACCAATATGGGAAACATGTTCGTTGGTGCAGATAGCTTTGATGGAGACCTTTCAAGCTGGGATGTGAGTAATGTTCTAACGTTTGAATCTATGTTTTCTGCTGTCTATTCTGGTGAGAATTCTGACTTTATGGTCAAAGGGATAGAAGCATGGAACCCAAGCCCATATGCTACATTCTCGTATATGTTCGGAGGTCAGCAGTCGTTGGATATTGATTTAAGTAGTTGGGAGTTTCGAGTACTGGAGAATAATGGTTCCTCTGGTTGGTATGGAATGTTTGGTGGGACGAACTTAGATCCATCGTATCACCCTCAAGGGTGTACCAGTGACTGTGGTATTGATCACCCATAATAGATCTACTGGTTGGCTAATGGATCTCTTTTTTAAAGGAACTCCATTAGCTATGTTTTTCTTTTTTTCTACTGTTTGGGGATTCTCTTCCTGTTCAGTCTGCTTTCTGTAACCTTACGAGACTCGCTCAGTTATCTAAAATTTTGTTTTTAGGTAACTAGGGTATTGAGTTTTTGCTCATTTTTTGATATTTTTATGAGTTTTAGTAGAAATCTTCTTTATTCATTGTAGTAGATGTAGTATGCTTAAGGTATGAAGAGAAGGGGGGGAGTATGAAAAAAATTGCCATATTATTTATTGTTTCTATGCTAGCATTAATAAGCGTAAGTTGTAGTCAAATGGTAAAGAGTAATTATAGTATAGAGGGGGAAGACTCTTTATACGTGGGTGAGGTATCTAGCTTTGAGGTAAAAGCAAACATTGGTTCATCTCCTGCAGCGAAGTCTATCAAATGGAAGAGTAATAACGAAAAGGTGTTTACCGTAACCGGAGGAGGGCAAGTTACTGCAAAAGGAGAGGGATCTGCCAACCTTATAGCAACGTTTGATGATAATGGTGAACAAGTTACTCTTACAAAAGCTGTAGGTATTACTGTACTGAATCAAGATAAACTTCCTAAGGAAGAGTATGTTATAGATGGTCGAGACTCAATATATGTAGATGAAATTGTAACGTTTAAAATTAAGTCTACAATGGGGAACTATCTTACTGAGGGTGCTACGACATGGATAAGTACAAACGAATCAGTTGCAACGGTGAATGAACAGGGGGCTGTTTCAGGTCTCTCCGAAGGATCTACCGAATTAATTGTTATTTTTGAACATCTGGGAGAAGAGCGAGCTCTTACTAAAGTGGTAGATGTTTCTGTGTTTAATAAGGATGCACATGCCTATACGATAGAGGGCTCTGACAGGATGTACATGAGTCAAAAAGGTGAGTTGCGTATACGTTCAATTGATGAAGAGCGCTTCCCTGTAGGATCTGTTAGCTGGCGTAGTAGCGACCCATCTGCTCTTGCTGTAGATGCTATAACTGGAGAGGTAGAAGCTTTGGGTGAGAGTGGAGTTGTTACCGTTACGGCCACAATCGAAGGGGCCTCAGGTGTAATAATTAAGAGCACTAAAGAGATTCATTTGTACAATGGAGAGCTTCGGTTAGTGTATGATCTCTCTATTGACTCTACAGTTATGCTTCCCTTTGTACCTTCGATGCCAGTACCTGTAGGTACTGGGAGTAGTACGTTACTCCCTATCAATCATGACTTTATCGTTGATTGGGGTGATGGATCTGAAACTATCATAGATGTAAAGAGCCAAGGCTTTTTAGATTACGAATCAATTATACATGAGTATAGTGATATGGACCAGGATCTCGTAACGGTAACTATCTTTGGAGATTCTCTTATTTTTGCTACTGATATGCCACCTAAGCCAGCTTTTGGTAAGGGGCTTGTTGATGTAGAAAATTGGGGAAATACAACATTTATAGAGTCTACAGGACAGTACTGGTATAGTCTGGAACCCTTTTATTTGTCAAGCAACCTTACAGGTTTTTCGGCTACCGATACGCCCAATCTAAAGGGGTCAATGGATTCCTTCTTTTCTAATCTAAGTAATTTTACAGGAGAGGGTATTGAGCACTGGGATATGAGTAATGTGACAAGTATGAATTCTATGTTTTCTGGAGCTACAAGCTTTAATGTAGATATTGGGTCTTGGGACGTGAGTAATGTGACAAGTATGGATTCTATGTTTTCCAAAGCTACAAGCTTTAATGGTGATATTGGGTCTTGGGACGTGAGTAATGTGACAAGTATGGATTCTATGTTTTTCGAAGCTGCAAGCTTTGATGAAGATCTTGAAAATTGGGATGTAAGAGGCCTCATAATGACTGCATACATGTTTGAAAATGCTGCAGCTTTTACCGGTAAAGGTCTTGATAGCTGGCAGCTTGATACATTAGTAGTTGCACCAGGGATGTTTGCCGGGGCATCAAGCCTCAGTACTTCCTTGCAGAGCTGGAATCTTGGTTCTGAGTTTGGGTATCATTCGATAATGCATGATGGTATGTTTAAAAATTCAGGTTTACAGGATAAGCCAGAAATGCACCCCCAAGGGTGTACCAGCAAGTGCGGTACAACTCACGCTGTTGGAGAATAGAATTAGTATTATTTTCTAATTATATGATATATTTTGCAAAATATCTTTACTTTTTGAAAAAAATAATATATTTTGTATGGAATAAGTCATGTAATAGGAGATATTGTGAGAAAAATTGTCATTACTAGTATTTTATTATTTTTAATAAGTGTGAGCTGTAGGCAAGTTTTAACGGATGATTACCTGATAAAGGGAAGAAATAGCTTATACGTAGGAGAAGTTGTAACCTTTTCTGTAGAAATAAAATCAGGGGGGCAGATTTCTTCTGAAAAAATAAAATGGGAAAGTAGCAATGAGGAGATTTTTGTCGTTGATAATACTGGTGTTGTTTCTGTTCTTGCCCCAGGGGTAGCTAGGCTTGCTGCAACCTTTGAGATTGGTGATGAGGAATTTGAGGTTTATACCTTAATTACAAGTTCCATTTTAAATGGGAAACCTCCGTCTTCTGCGTATGTTATAGATGGTCCTGATAGGTCATATAAGGGGCAAAGAGGACAGTTTGCCATAATTTCAGATGATAGTGATGGTTCTGATGTCTTTTCAGTTAGTTGGACGAGTGGCAACACAGATGTTCTTTTTGTTGATGAAGAAACAGGAGACTTCTCTACCCTTGGTGATGACGGGACCGTTATTGTAACAGCCTTTCTTGATACGCAGGGAGGAGAAGTGATTCTAGAAAAAGAGATAGCCCTATATGATGGAACCTTAGTGCTTGAGTACGATATATCTAATCAATATATTCGGCTACCTCTGTCCTTTAGGACTGACGACGATGGCTTTGGGTTGGCCTCTGCAATACCTCATGACTTGATTATAGACTGGGGAGATGGTGAAGAAACAGTTATTGATGTAGTGGAAGGTGTTGGAGTTGTATCAGATGCTTTTAGTCATGACTATAGTACAGATTTTGTCTCATCCAATGAGACGGTGCTGGTATCAATCTCTGGTGAAATTATACGGCTTATGGTGAGTTCGACACAAGTGGATGGAGGTACTGGGGAGGCTCAAGCTGAGGGGTGGATTGATGTTAAGCAGTGGGGGAATGCTGCGTTTATTGGTCCAGATATGAATACTTTGTACCAGCCGATTCATCAAGGGCCGTTTGGTATGTATGGTGGGGTGGATTTTTCTGCCACAGATTCTCCATATCTAGAAGGTTACTTAGGTAATTTTTTTAACACGGGCTATCAATATAGAGGTTTTAATCCAGATGTAGGTCATTGGGATACGAGTAGTTTAACTGATATGTCGTATATGTTCCATGGTGCAAAAAACTTTAATCAGGATATCAGTAATTGGGATGTGAGTAATGTGACTAATATGAAGGGTATGTTCTTTGATGCAGAAAACTTTAATCAGGATATCAGTAATTGGGATGTGAGTAATGTGACTGATATGTCGGAGCTGTTCTATAATGCAGGAAGCTTTAATCGCGACTTGGATCATTGGGATACGAGTAGTGTAACTAATATGTCGTATATGTTCTCTTCTGCAGCAAGCTTTGATGGAAGTCTGGCTGGGTGGGATGTGAGTAATGTCGTTTTCTATGATTATATGTTTAGCAATTCCCCTTTGTTTTCTGGTAAAGGGTTAGATTCTTGGAAAGTATACTCTTGGGCGAACTTCAGTAATATGTTTAATGGTAATGTATCCTTAAATGTTGATTTAAGTAGTTGGGTGATGCGGAGGGTAGACTTTAACTATGTTTCTGGATGGGAGGGGATGTTTGCCGGTACGAACCTTGATATAGCGTATCATCCCCAAGGGTGTACTAGCGAGTGTGGTATTGATCATCCTTAGTTAAGTTATCTTTCTTTTGTGATAAGAGCCTTGACAGTTAAGGCGCTTATCATTAGTATAAATATACAATATGATTTTTTGAATAAAAGAGTCCTTCCGAGTGGCTCTTTTTTTATGGAGTTTTTGTGGAATTTGCAAAAGAATACAGTTCAGTAGAAAGTGTGGTTACTCCCTTGGTTGAGTCTTTGGGGTTAATCCTTGTTGCGTGTAACCATAGTCAGCAAGGTAAGTTCCACACTGTTCAGGTTGTTCTCTACCATAAAGATGGTATTGGGACTGACCAGTGTGCACAGGCGTACAGGCTGGTGCTACCTCGTTTGGAGATTTATTTAGAGAGCAAAGATATATCTTTAGAGATATCCTCTCCTGGTATTCACCGGCGAATTAAGCATGTTCGTGAATATGCCATTTTTCAAGGGAAAGAGGTTCGTATACTCTCTCATGATGAGTGGGTGTATGGAACTATTGATAGTGCTTCTGAAGTTGGGGTGACCCTAATCCTTCAGAATGAAGAAAAAAAATCCTTTGCCTTTTCTGATATTCAGAAGGCAACATTACACACATAGGGGGTGCAAGCCATGGTAGGTTTAGCTGCAGCAATTCGACAGCTTATTGATGAGAAAGGGATACCCGAAGAGCTCGTAAAGAAAATGATTGAAGAGTTTCTTCTGGCTGCGTATCAGAGACGATTTGACACTATGGAGAATGCGGTTGTTCAGTTTAATGATGATGGCTCCGAAGTAACCCTATATGCGAAAAAGGTTATTGTAGAAGAGGAGATGGATCCTGTTCTTGAACTCTCTTTAGAGGATGCTCTTGAGTTAAGCTCTGACTGTGAGATTGGTGATGAGATACTTGTGGAGATTAACCCCCAGGATTTTGGTCGAGCAGCGGTTCAGAGTGCTAAGCAAAAAGCTAAACAGATGATTCGTGAGATCCAAAAAGATACGCTCTACTCTGAGTTTAAAGAGAAAGAGGGCGAAATGATTATTGGGTACTATCAGCGAGAGCGTAATGGTGATCTCTTTGTTGATCTTGGGAAAACTGAGGGTATCCTCCCTAGACGATTCCAGTCTCCACGAGAAAATTTTCAGATGAACGATCGAATTAAAGCGGTTATTCATGAAGTAGAAAAAACTCCTATGGGATTACGAATTATCCTATCAAGAACTCATACAGACCTGGTAACTAAGCTGTTTGAGCTTGAGGTTCCAGAAATTTATGATAAGAGCATTGAGATTTTTAAGATTGTTCGAGAAGCTGGTTACCGAACTAAGATGGCAGTGTACTCTCACAGCGAGAATATTGATCCTGTAGGTGCCTGTGTTGGTATGAAGGGAAGTCGTATTCAAGCGGTTGTTGCAGAGCTCGAAGGTGAAAAGATAGATGTATTATCATACAGTCATGATCCTGTTACCTTTATTGCTAATGCACTTTCACCTGCCCAGGTGAGTCAGGTTGTTATTGTTGACTCCGCAAGGCGTCACGCTGTGGCTGTGGTAGAAGAGGGACAACTCTCTTTGGCTATTGGTCGACAGGGTTTAAATATCCGTTTGGCCAACAGGTTATGTGACTGGAATATCGATGTGAAAACTCCAGAGCAGTTTGCTGAAATGGATTTGGTTGTAGAGAACCGTGAGGCTATCCATGCACTTTTTAACGATGATGATGTATATGAAGAGGTTGGAACTCCTCTTGAAAATCTTGAACCACTTGGTCAAGAGATCATTCTTATGTTAAAAGATAGAGGAATCAACACTATTGAAACACTTGTTCAGATTGACGATGAGGAGCTTATCGCTGCTTTGGGAATGGATGGGAAGAGACTTAACTTTGTACGATCTGTCCTTGAAGAGAATATTGTGTATGAAGATGAGTTGCAAGAAGATGAGGAGATCTCTGAAGTGGTTGAAAGTGAGGTTGCTGCAGAAGATTCTGAGTCCGATGAAGATCAAGTTTTTGAGTGTCCTGAATGTGGTTCACCTATCACATTAGATATGACAGCTTGTAAAAATTGTGGTGTTGAATTGAGTTTTGAAGAGGTAGAAGAAGAGTAACCCTTGTATGGACAAGGGGAGTAGGTTATACTAACTACGCTTAAGGTTTAAAAAAGGAAATATATGGCTGATAAAGACGAACAGGAAAAGAAAGCTAAGGTTATTCTCATAAAGAAAAAAGACACACCAGATGTGACTACAGAGTCATCTTCTGGTGGAGAAGAGACCAAAAAGAAACGAGTAGTTGTGGTGAAGAAGAAAACTCCCGTTGTAGCAAAGAAGGCTTCTGAGCAGGAAAGTGTTGAAGATGCTCCTGTAAAGAAGAAATCTACCCCTGCAACATCAGAGCCAGAGGTTAAGGTTGAACCTAAAAAGAGTTCTCCTGAGACTTCTGTAGAGGTTGCACCCAAGCAAGAGATTGTGAAGGAAGAACCAGCACCTAAAAAAGAAGCTAAAAAGACTCCTGTTCCGTCGGAAGAAGCTTCTGCTGAGGTAGCTCCAAAGAAGACTGTTTCTTCTCCAGAACCAGAGCCAGTTAAGGAGAGCCCTAAGGCTGCTCCTGCTCAGCCAGAGGTTGAAAAAGAGAAGAAAGATGTTCAGAAACCTGAATCGTCGCATGAGCCAGTAGTAAAGAGCCAAAAAAAGACGGTTATTAAGAAACCTCTTGGAATGGTTGATCGAAGTGGCTTAGATCCCTCAAGGGCTCCTGGGCGAATCGTTAATAAACCCTTTGTACAGCAGCACCTGCAAAATGCTCAGAGAAGTATGCAGCGAAGACCAGCAGGTGGTGCTCCTAGAGGGCAGCAGGGAGGCCCTCGTCCTGGTGGTGGTAGACCTGGGGGATATCAGGGTAAACCTGGTGGTTATCAAGGGCGTCCTGGAGGCTCACCTGGTGGGTATAATCAACGACCCGGTGGTGGTGGCCAACGTCCTGGAGGCTTTCGTAAAAGTAACGACAACGACGCACCAGCACCTCCATTTGTAGAAAATAAAGGGTCTAGCCGACACGGCAAGGCAAAAAATAAGCAGGTTTATACCAAGAAAAATAAGTATCAAGAGAATCTTGATAAAATCAATCTTTCTAAGAAAACTGTGGTTATGCAAAACCCCGTTCCTAAGGAGATTGATATACTGGAAAATATTACTATTTCCGATCTTGCTAAAAAGATGAATCTAAAATCTTCTGAGATCATGCAGAAGCTTATGTCTATGGGTGAACCAGTAAGCAATATGAACCAGCAGATTGATGCGGAAACTGCAACCCTTGTGGCTGATGAATACTCCTGTAAAGTGAAGATTGTGTCTCTCTATGATGAAACTGTTATTGAGTCTCATACCGTAGAGAATGAGGATCTTCTTGAGCGTGCTCCTATTGTTACTGTAATGGGGCACGTAGACCATGGAAAGACAAAACTTCTTGATGCTATTCGTAGCTCCGATGTAGTTGCAGGAGAGTTCGGTGGAATCACTCAGCATATTGGTGCATACAAAATTCATCACGGTGAAAAGGAGCTTGTATTCCTAGACACCCCGGGTCACGCAGCCTTTACTATGATGCGATCCCGAGGTGCTCAGGTTACGGATATTGTTGTGCTTGTTGTTGCTGCTAATGATGGAGTTATGCCCCAAACTATTGAGGCTATTCACCACGCAAAAGAGGCGGAAGTACCAATAATTGTGGCAATAAATAAGATTGACCTTCCAGAAGCAAATACCGATAGAATTAAACAGCAACTCTCTGAACACGATCTTCTTCCTGAGGATTGGGGTGGTTCTACGATGTTCTGTGAGATATCCGCTCTCAAGAGACTTGGTATTGATGAACTTCTAGAAGCTATTCTTCTTCAGACAGAGGTTATGGAGCTTACATCAAACTTCACCTGTAGAGCTGAAGGAAAGGTTCTAGAGTCTAGAATGGACCAAGGTCGTGGTAATGTTGCAGATATTATTATTCAACGAGGAACTCTTCAGGTAGGAGATCCTTTTGTGGCTGGTGTTTTCTCCGGTAAGGTGCGAGCTATCTTTGATGATAGGGGTAATAAAATTACCACCGCAGGGCCATCTACTCCTGTAGAGGTTACCGGTCTTACAGGGCTTCCTGGAGCGGGTACTCCCTTTCAGGTGACCGAGAATGAGAAAATAGCACGACAAATTGGTCTTAAACGACAAGAGCTTGAAAGATACTCATCTGCTCAGCGAGCTAAGGTGTCCTTAGACAATCTTTTTGATACCATTAAAGAGGGATCAATTCAGGTTCTTAAAGTTATTATTAAAAGTGATGTTGCAGGTTCGAGTGAAGCACTTAAGATGGCACTCGAGGAGCTCTCTACCGATGAGATTAAGCTTACGGTTATTCACGCTTCTCCAGGACCAATTGTAGAAAATGATGTAAACCTTGCTTCCGCATCCGATGCAATTCTTATTGGGTTTAATGTACGACCAACCCCTCAGGCCCAGCAACTTGCGGAGCGTGAGAAAGTAGAGATACGAAAATACAATGTAATTTACGATGCGGTTGATGAGATGAAACTTGCCATGGAAGGAATGCTTGAGCCAGACTATAAGGAAGAGCAGATTGGTACGGTTGAGATCAGAGAGACATTTAAGGTTCCAAAAATTGGTGTTATTGCGGGATGTTACGTTACTGACGGTATGGTTAAGAGAAACTCTACGGTACGAGTTATCCGTGAGGGAATTGAGATCCACTGTGGTAAAATAAGCTCCCTAAAACGAATGAAAGACGATGCAAAAAGTGTTGTTCAGGACTTTGAGTGTGGTATTGGTATTGAGAACTACCAAGATATTGCTCCTGGTGATATCTTAGAAGTTGTTGAGCTAGTAGAGATTAAGAAAACGCTCTAAGGTGATGTAAGTGGCAACGGAACTAAGAATTAAGAGAACCGAATCTATCATCCGAGACATGGTGTCTCAGATGATAGTAAGGGGAGAGATAAAAGATCATAGGGTGAGTACCCTTGTTTCAATTTCCGAGGTGGTTCTCTCTAAAGATTTGGATCATGCAAAAATCTATATTACCTCTTTTGATGATACTTCACGGGTGAAGGCTGCGGTGGATGGCTTAAATAGTGCCGCTGGATTTATTCAGCGAAAAATTGGGTCGAAACTCCGACAGCGACTCACCCCTAAGCTCCACTTTCTACAGGATGAGGCTGCGGAAAGAAGTATGGCAATTCAAGAGCTTTTCGATTCAATATCTACAGAGGACTCAACTGAGAAGGACTCGGATTAGGATCCTATGAGGAACGACGGACTTCTTCTTATCGATAAACCAGCTGGGGTTACATCATTTCAGCTACTTAGCCCTATAAAAAAACATTACAATACAAAGGTTGGACATGGTGGTACGCTTGATAAGTTTGCCACTGGTCTTATGATTGTTCTTGTTGGCCGGTGGACTCGGTTGGCAGATCTTTTTTCTGGGCTAGATAAACGGTATTATGGAGTTATCTGTTTTGGAGAGGAGACCTCAACCCTTGATCCAGAGGGTGAGATTATTCGTACTGCAGATATTCCCACTCAAGAGCTATTTGAACAGGCTGTATCTGAGATGCATGGTCCTATTGATCAAATTCCTCCGGTCTACTCTGCAATTCATTTAAATGGAAAGCGTGCTTGGCAGCGGGCACGGTCGGGAGAGCAGGTGGAGATGAAAGCTCGACCAATTACTGTGTATCAGATGAGTGTAGAGGGGTGGAACCCTCCTTACGGAGATATTCGTGTACACTGCTCAAAGGGTACCTACGTTCGGTCAATTGCTCGAGATCTTGGCATTGCCACTGATTCTGCGGCTAGGCTACAGGAATTACGAAGAGAACAGATTGGCTCATTTCTTGTAGAGCAAGCCATAACAGTAGACCAGTTAGAGGGTGTTACCCCTATGCAGGGAAGTCATCTGTTTGAGGGTATTTCTAATCTTGATATATTGAAAGTCTCTGAGGATGATGCACGCCTGTTGAGAATGGGAAAGCCTCTTTGTTTTCCTTGGCTTGAGGGTTGTGATAACACCCGAATTATAGCCTTTACCAAAGAGGATGAACTTGTGGCATCTCTTGTATGTGAGTCTGGTCGTTGGCGATACCACTTTGTGGCGGGGTAGCTATGGATATTATCTCTTGGGATCAGTACCTTAGAGGAAGTGCACTAGAACAGCTTAATATTGCTATTGGCGTGTTTGATGGCCTTCATGTAGGGCATGCTCAAATCATAGAACATCTAAAAAAGCCCTTGGATGATGGGTCTTGTTATAAGAATGGGATTATCACTTTTATGAAAAATCCTAAAACAGCTTTAAAGAAAAATAGATACGGTGCCTTAATGACTTATCGTCAGCAGATGGAAGGTTTTGAGAAGCTTGGTATTGATCAGGTTATTCTGGTTGACTTTTCTTCGGAATTCAGTAGACTGAATGGGCATACGTTTATGTCTCTGGTTACGGATGCTACTTCCGTAGGCAGGGTAGTTATAGGAGAAGATTTTTGTTGCGGTCATAATCGTGATCTAGACGCTGAAGGATGTAGACTCTTCCTTTCAGCTCGTGGTACAGCGGCAACGGTTCTTCCGCCAGTTCTCTGGCAGGGAGGGGCTGTAAGTAGTACCAGGATCAGAGAGGCTGTGGCAGAAGGATGTTTTCAAAAGGCAGAGTCGATGCTGGGAAAACCTTTCTCGTTAGACCTTACCAATACTCCTATACAACATATTGATACGGGTATTTCTATTCTTCGGAGTGAAATTACTCAGGTGCTACCAAGTGATGGAACCTACAAGGGAACATTGATGGTAGGAAATGAGACCCATAATGTCAATATAACTGTAGCACCTAGGGATGTACGGATTGTCGGTTCCAAAACGGCAGATCCAGATGCCCTCATATTTTTAGGCAAGGAGTAGAAAATGCCATTAACAAAAGAAAGAAAATTGGAAATTATTAAAGAGTTTGGAGAGAACGATAAGGACACTGGATCTACAGAGGTTCAGGTAGCTCTTCTTACTGCTCGAATTTTAGAGCTAACAGATCACCTTAAGATCTACAAGAAGGATCATGCCAGCCGACGAGGACTTCTAAAACTCGTAGGACAGCGACGAAGCCTTCTAAAATACCTCAAGCGAGTTGATATTGAGCGATATCGAAGCTTGATTAAAAAACTAAACCTACGAAAGTAGTGAGGAATTATTATGAAAAAAATATCAATTGATGTAGGGGGACGAGCACTTACTCTTGAGACCGGTCGTATGGCAAAACAGGCAAACGGTTCTGTTTTAGCCACATACGGTGGGAGTTCGGTTCTTGTAACCGCATGTTGCGGAAAAGAGCCAGTAGAAGGGCTAGACTATGTTCCTTTACAGGTAGAATATAATGAAAAATACTATGCCGCAGGAAAAATCCCTGGTGGATTTTTAAAACGAGAAGCTCGTCCTAAGGATAAGGAGATTTTGGTTTGTCGTCTTATTGATAGACCAATGAGACCTCTCTTTCACAAAGCCTTTGGTCGAGATATTCAGGTCGTTCCTACGGTTGTATCTACCGATCAAATTAATACACCCGATGTGGTTGCTATGGTTGGTGCCTCTGCGGCAGTAACTATTTCAGATATCCCTTTTGAAGGACCTGTTGCAGCAGTACGAATGGGATATGTTGATGGTAAGATGGTAGTAAACCCATCCTTCGAAGAGATTGAGAAGGGAGAGATGGATATTGTTGTTGCTGGAACAACCGATGGAATTACCATGGTTGAGGGTGGCGCAAAGGAAGTGCAAGAATCTCTTATGCTTGAGGCTATTAGTATTGCTGAAGAGGAGATTAAAAAGATCTGTCTTGCTCTTATTGAGTTTCAGAAAGAGGTTGGTAAAGAGAAGCTTCCTCTTACAGAGAGCAGTGTTACCTTTGAAAAGGAGCAGGATCTTATCAATTTTACCACCCCTAAGATGGAGGTTGCTGCCTTCGTAAAGGGTAAATTTCAGCGAGGGGCTGCGGTTCGTGCTGCAAAGGATGAGGCTAAGGCTGCATTTGCTGAGTATATTACTGAGGAGAATGCCAAGCTTGTGGACTCTATTCTTGCAAAAGTTGAGTCTACAGTGGTAAGAACTTCAATCTTAGAGAAGGGGATTCGAACTGATGGACGAAGAACCGATGAGATTAGACCTATTACCTGTGAGATTGATGTACTTCCAAGCCCACACGGTTCCGCGCTTTTTACTCGAGGGGAGACTCAGAGTTTAGCGGTTACCACTCTTGGATCTATTCAAGATGAGCAGATGGTTGATAATATTGATAGTGATAAGCGATATGAGAACTTTATGCTACACTATAACTTTCCTCCATTTTCTGTAGGTGAGTGTGGTCGAATGGGTACTGGACGACGAGAAATTGGTCACGGGCATCTTGCACAAAGAGCTCTTGAGCCAATGGTTCCTAGTCGAGAAAGCTTTCCTTACACAACCAGAGTTGTATCGGAGATCCTAGAGTCAAATGGTTCTTCATCTATGGCTTCTGTATGTGGTGGAACCCTTTCTATGCTTGCAGCGGGAGTTCCTATGGCGCGGCCAGTAGCTGGTATTGCAATGGGACTTGTGTCTACACCAGATAAATCTGTAGTGCTTAGTGATATCCTTGGAGAAGAGGATGCTTTGGGAGATATGGACTTCAAGGTAACCGGAACAGAGAAGGGAATTACCGCTTTTCAGATGGATATTAAGATTTCCGGAGTTTCTCGTGAGCTTATGGAGACCGCCCTTACTCAGGCACATGCGGGAAGAATGCATATTCTTTCTATTATGAATAGCACCATCAGTACTCCTCGAGCAGAGGTTGCAGATACTGCTCCTCAGGTATGTTCTTTCAAAATCGATACCGATAAGATTGGTGCGGTTATTGGAACTGGTGGAAAAACTATTAAGAGTATCAACGAAAAAACAGGTGTTGATATTAATATTAGTGATGACGGTACGGTTACCCTTTTTGGTAAGCCAAAGAGTGCAGTAAACAGTGCTAAAGAGATTATCACCGCTCTTGTTACAGAACCAGAGGTTGGTAAGATCTATGAAGGTACCGTAAAGAAAATTGTTGACTATGGAGCGTTTGTTGAGATTCTTCCTGGAAAAGAGGGACTCTGTCATATCTCTAAACTTGCTCGAAAGCGAGTACAGAAGGTTGATGATATTCTCCATGAAGGACAGGTTATTCCTGTAAAGCTTATTGAGGTAGACAGGGTTGGACGAATCAACCTTAGCTATATTGATGCAATTGAGGAATAGACAGTATGCATAGAGTATCCGTTGCTATTCAGCCATTTTTCTCTGATGTGAGTATACCCTCGTATCAAACATCAGAGGCGGCTGGGGCGGATATTCATGCGTATCTTTCTGAGGGGGGATCTATCACGGTAGAACCCCTTCAACGAGTAGCCATTCCAACGGGCTTTTCTATGGCTATGCCTGTTGGATACGAGGCTCAGCTTCGTCCTAGGTCAGGAATGGCAATAAAACATGGGATTACTTTGATTAATAGCCCTGGGACTATTGACTCTGACTACCGTGGAGAGGTTAAAATACTCTTAGTTAACTTGAGTGATAAAAACGTGGTTATTCATCATGGTGATCGTATTGCCCAGATGGTTATTGCCCCAGTGATAGCTGGGTCTTTTGAGGTTGTTACCGAGTTAGCCAATACGCAAAGAGGATCCGGAGGGTTTGGTTCAACCGGAAAATGAGGGGTTGATGAATATTAAGAGAGGGACATACGGTACAATATATCGCTATATGCTGAAAGATTTTTTTGTATCGTTCAGTATAGCTTTTGCGTTCTTTTTCTCTATTTTTTTCATTAACGAAATACTTACACGGGTTGGAGATCTTCTTGCTACGGGGGCTCCCATTAATAAGGTTATTGAGGTTGCTCTTTTCCTTATGCCCATGTCTATTCCATTTGATATACCCTTTGCTGTTCTTGTAGGAGCTCTTATGAGCTTAGGTCGTATGGTGAGTGACCGTGAGATTCTTGTACTACGTGCAGGAGGAATCTCTTTCTTTCGTCTTTTTGCACCAGCCCTTCTTTTAGGTATTGCTCTCTCTGGGGTAGGAATATTTTTTAATGAATTTGTTATTCCCCAGTCATACGGTAGGGTTGCTCTTATTATGGAGGATATCCTTTTAGAAGATCCTAATGTTCAAATTACTCCATACTCTATTACTGAGTTTCAAGATGTAAAAATACTTGCAGGTGATACGGAAAATGGAGAGATCCAAGATCTATTTATTATTCGACGGACTAAGGATCGAAAGTTAGAGGTTCTTGCAGCGGATAGTGGAACAATTGCTGGTGATATTGATAACTGGATGATTACCACTGATCTCAAAGATGTGTACGGTCTTACAACAGACCGGAGGCAGAAGGAGAATTTTCACTGGTTCTCGGGAGACTCTATGGAGTACAATATCTTTCTTGCACGAGGGCAGGAGGCTTCAGTTTGGGATATTCCCGGTATGACTACTATGGAACTGTGGGATGAATATGATGTTCGACATCAAGCCTATCTGAAACAGAATAAAGAGCAGATTAACCGTGTAGCCTTAGAACGGATGAATCTTTTTACAAGTTACTGGATAAACTCTAACGATACAAACCTCAACTATGATGAGAGTATTGCAGATTTACAAGTGCAGGAGAGTACTTATCGAATAGAGCGAAGTACTATTGTTCCAACACGAAATGCTCCATATTATGGTAGTGAGTTTTATAAGAAATTAGCACTTCATATTTCACCACTTCTTTTTATGTTCCTTGCTTTCCCCCTAGGGTTAAGAGGTTCGCGACGAGGTAAGGTGCAGGGGTTTCTCGTTGGAATCGTTATCTCTATGGGATACTGGTTTTTGCTTTATATGAGTACAGTCTTTGTTCTCTTTTATGATTTTCCACCATTTATGTCTACTTGGATTGGAAATATAATTATCTTTTTATTTGGTTCTGTATTAGTAATTAGGAGCGTTAAACGATGAAAACTCTATGGGGTATGGTTGTTAAACAGTTTCTTCTCGTTCTTCTGGTTACTTGGATCTCCTGTATTGTTATATTTGAGTTGGTTGACTTCTTTACGAACCTACCAACGCTGCTGCAGTACAGTGATAATATACAGATGATCTTTAAAAACTTATATCTTAATCTTCCAAGGAGTATGGTTGTCTCTATTACTCCAGCGGTGTTGTTCGCTATAACCTTTGTGCTAGGAAGCCTATTTATGAGGAATGAGCTGATCATTATTTTAGGTGGAGGAATATCTCTTCTTAAGCTGGTTACTCCTCTGTTGTTTCTCGCACTTCTTTTGGGAGCTGGGGGTGCACTGTTTAATGATGCGGTTGCTATCGAATTTACAAGAGAAAAAACACAGTTCCTGAAAGAGTTTACCTACGGCTCAAACCAAGGTGTTGATGTGCTGTATGCCAATCGAGGGCAGAGTGTTATTTATGCAGTTGAGTTTCTTGTGGAAGATGAGATGTATAACCCATCTGTCTTTGTGCGCAGTAAGAGTGGAAAACTTATCATGAGAATCGATGCTGAGCATGGATATTTTGATAACTTCGAAAACTCTTGGGTTTTAGAAAATGCTCAAGTTTTCCGTATTGATCCTCTCACAAAAGAGACATCGGTTGATGTTGTAGATACCTATACAAGTGCCTCATTTTCTGATCACCCCGATCTCTTTTTTAATAACTATAACGGTCTTAGTGAAATGACTCTTATTCAGGCCACCGAATATATCGAAGAGCTTAAGGCGAGTGAATCAAGCTTTTTGCCTCAAGCCATGACCGATTACTATAGTCGGTTTGCCAGTGCTCTTGCAACCTTTGTTGTTGCACTTTTCTCATGTGGAGTAGGAAGTAAATTAAAACGAAATATACTACTTATGAGCTTACTATTAAGTATTACCAGTACTATTTTATTTTATGTAACCCATGAGCTTATGGTGCTTTTTGCAAAGGATGGGTTAATTCCACCGGTGTGGGGTGCCTTTGGGGCAACAATTATTGGCACAGTTTTAGGAATCATTCTCTTTAGACGAGCAAGGACATAATTATATATGAGCATATTTACCACATCTGTTAATGATAAGAGCACACTCGCTCGAACAGGGCAACTCAAACTTCCACATGGAACCGTAGAAACTCCTGTTTTTATGCCTGTAGGTACGGCGGGAACCGTAAAGGCGGTACACCATGAAACGGTTGATTCTATGGGATACAACCTTATTTTAGGAAATACCTACCATCTTTACCTTCGGCCAGGGCAGGAGGTGCTGGAGAACTATGGAGGGCTTCATAATTTTTCAAACTGGAAGCACAATATCCTAACAGATAGTGGAGGATTCCAAGTGTTTTCTCTCTCGGGTCTCCGTAAAATACGAGAGGAGGGTGTTACTTTTCAATCCCACATAGATGGATCCCGTCACCTCTTTACACCAGAAAGGGTTGTTGATATTCAGCGAACCATTGGAAGTGATATTCAGATGGTTCTTGATGTGTGTACCCCTCCAGAGATAGCACACCGAAAAGCCAAGGAGGCTATGGAGATAACCCATCGCTGGGCAGGGAGAGCAAAGGAGCGTTGGTTACAGGTGAGAGAAGAGGGATATCAGGGAAACCTTTTTGGAATTGTTCAGGGAAACTTCTTTAAAGACCTACGAGCGGAAAGTGCTCAAGTTATTTCTGAGATGGATTTTCCTGGAATTGCCATTGGAGGACTCTCTGTTGGAGAGACCCCAGAGGTGTTTGATGAGTTTCTTAGCTATACCGCAGAGTTGTTACCCCGAGAAAAACCTCGATACGTTATGGGTATAGGAACACCTGAATATATCCTTTCTGCCATAGGGCAGGGAATTGATATGTTTGATTGTGTGTTTGCCACAAGAACTGCTCGGAATGGGGCTCTCTTTACCTCTCGTGGTATGGTTTCTATGAAGAAGGCAAAACACTCCTTTGACCATGGACCTGTAGAAGAAGGGTGTCCATGTAGGGCGTGTCAGCAGTACTCTCGTGGATATTTACGCCACCTGTATAAGGCAGGAGAGATCTTAGGGCCTATGTTGGGATCTGAGCATAATCTATACTTTTTACACCGGCTTGTTGAAGATGCACGCCAGGCTATTCGTGATGGACGGTTTGCACAGTTCTCCCAAGAGTTTCTGGCTCAATACAGGCAGGGGGAGTAATGGATACTCCCTCGGACTCTCAGGATCTCTGTACTGAGTTAGAGGATTCTAAGGGCACACAAGCAGGAAAGCACTCACTGATTCTTATGGTATGTACCGTGATATCGCGGGTTCTGGGTCTTGTGAGAACTATGGTTGTTTCTTGGGCCTTTGGGGCGAGTGGTACGGCAGATGTTATTAACTTTACCTTTAATATCCCAAATAACCTGAGAAAACTTCTTGCGGAAGGAGCGCTTTCCTCTGCATTTTTACCAGTTATTGTATCTTCATTGGATAAGGATCATAAACCTACCCAGAGAAGTAGAAGGATTTTACAGGAGGTTCTGGGTTTTCAGCTAATAATTCTAGTACCCCTTGTAGTACTCTCTATGATATTCTCTCCCTGGCTTATGAAGTTTCTTTCTGAGTTTACCGGAGAACAACTTGTATTAGCCACTTCACTGTTTCGGTACTTTATTGTTTACCTACTTATTATTAGTGTTGCTGCGATTGTGGCTGGAGCTCTTCAGAGTACCTTGAACTTTATTCCCCCAGGAATAAGTCCTATTCTTTTTTCCCTCTCTGTTATTGGGGGAATCATGTTAGGTATGGGAACCCTTGGGCCATACTCCATGGTACTTGGAGTTCTTATCGGGGGCTGTTTACAACTTATGTTTCTTATACCCTTTGTCAAAGGTGCAGGCTTTGTATTACGCCCCGTATACACTTCGAGTGACCCCGATTTTCAACGTATCATAAAGCAGTGGGCTCCTGTAGTTTCTAGTTCACTTGTGTTTATTGTGAGCCAACAAATCTCGTTTTCTTTGGCTACCCCTTTAGAGAGAGGAAGTGTTTCTGCTCTTTCTTATGCAATTGTATTTTGGCAACTCCCTTACGGAGTGTTTGCCGCATCAATTACAACAGTATTTTTTCCAAAAATGAGTAGGGATTGGAGCTCTGGTGATAGCAGTAAGATTTATTATAGCTTCACCGAGGGGGTTAACCGACTGGCTCTCTTTTTAATTCCCGCATCAATACTTCTTTTTGCAGGGAGCGAAGAGCTTATTGCTGTTGTATTGGAGCGAGGAGAGTTTACACGGGCAAATACCTTGCTTACGGCAAAGGTTCTTCGTTCTTACTCAGTTGGTATTTTAGGGATAGCGGTATACACCTTTATGTTACGGTTTTACTACGCCAAGGGTGAGTATCGAAAACCTCTTATTGTTTCAATCATTGTAGCAACCTTAGATCTTGTTCTTTCACTCTGGTTGCGAAACACCTTTCTCTCGGTTGCAGGATTGGCGCTGGCTCACTCCTTAGCGTTCTCACTAGGCGCGTGTATTATCTGTATTGATATAACTAGGGAGAATGCACGGGTTGTTCCAAATGGGTTTCGTTATCTCATGTTAGTATGCTTTGGAAACCTTCCTATGGTTGGAGTTATAGCTCTTTATAAAATGCTAACACCCACTTGGTGGATTGATGAGTCCTTCTTATTACAAATACTGATTTTGCTTGGTATAGGTGTTCTGTTTGTTGGAACACTTCTTCTTACGTATAAGGCTCTTCGTCTTTATCAAAAAGTAGGAACCTTTACAGAATCTTCAATAAGCACTTCTCAGGAGTAGACTGTGTACGATCTTATTATTTTGGGTGCTGGAGCTTCTGGGCTTATGTTGGGAAATCTATTGCAGGGGAGTAGATTGAAAATTCTTCTGGTTGATAATAATAGAAGTGCTGGAAAGAAACTACTTCTCTGTGGGGGTGGAAAGGGGAACCTTACCAACCTATACCTAGACCCTTCACACTATCTCAGTGAAAATCCTCACTTCCATAAATCTGCTTTAAGTCAGTACACCCAGTATGATGCTATTGACTTTTTTGAAAGCCTTGGAGTTTCTTGGGATCAGCGAGAGGAGGGGCGTCTTTATACAGAGGAGGGAACTTCTAAAATCCTTAAAGGGTTACTAAAAGGTTGCTCTCACTGTGATATTGCCTATGAGAACTCAATTCGAGAGGTTACACACTCTCAGGAGTCTTTTCAGGTTGTGTGTGATCATCATACTTATAACACAGCCCGGGTGGTGGTTGCTACAGGGGGAGTCTCATTTCCCTCGGTTGGTGCAACAGATATTGGGTATACCATTGCAAAATCCTTTGGTCATACCGTAGTTCCTCCTAAACCAGTGCTCTCACCCATGGTGATTTCAGGAAAAGATCACTTGATGTGTAAAGAACTTTCGGGGGTATCTTTAGATGTGACTATGACCTTGGGGGATAGGTCTTTTTCTGGACCCTTACTTTTTACTCATTTTGGGATCAGTGGTTTGGTAGTACTACAAGCTTCTCTATATTGGAGTGCGGGAGTGGAGGTAGTTATTAACCTTCTCCCTGAGGTTTCCTTAGAAGAGATTTTTTCTCAGCAGTTACAACAGGGAGGTAAAGGAACCCTTTCCCCAATATTGCGACAGCTACTTCCTAAAAAGCTTGCAGATATGATTCTCGAAAATCTTCATGTGCCCCAGGGGAAACCTATTGCAGAGCTAGGAAAACCTCTATTAGAGCAGGTGGTGCAGCATGTTCATCATTTTCAAATAACACCTGTAGAACTGAGAGGTTTTCGTACCGCAGAAGCTACCGCTGGGGGTGTTTCAACAGACCAGATATCATCTAAGACCATGGAGTCAAAACTTCAGAAAGGGTTGTATTTTATGGGAGAAGTGTTGGATGTTACCGGGGAGCTTGGCGGGTATAATTTACAGTGGGCGTGGTCCTCTGCGGCGGCTGTTGCTCGTACCCTTATTTCAGAGGTGTAATTGTCATCCTAACTCCCTTTAGAGAGAAGAAGAGTGTAAGTAATGTGAAAGAAAATGAGTTGCTAGGAGTTCTCTAGTTGTATAACTTTCATAAAATTGTTACTTTGTTTTTATGCAAGAGGTAATAGAGCAGGTTATAGAAGCGGAACGCCAAGGAGAGAAGATCCTCAAAGAGGCTCGAGCCAAGGGAGATGAAATTGTTGCAGAGAGCAGTGAGCGAAGTCAGCAGTACATACGAGAGGCAAAAGAGCAGGCATCAACTCTCCTACGAGAGGCTTCTGAGGAGGCTCAAAAGCAAGGTTCTGCCTTAAGAGAGGGGCAGTTATCCTCCTTGCAAGATCCCCTTTTATTGGGGGATGAACCATTTGAAGAACTTGTTGACCGGTTGGTAGATATTGTAGGGAAGGGAGAGTAGTAAAAGATGGCCACCGCAGTAGCAACATACGGATATATTCATGCTAAATTACGAACGCGGATTGGTCAGATTACCCAAAATCCCATAGTGGATTCTGTAATAGACGCACCCTCTATAGAAGAGGTTATGCGTATTTTAGAAGAATCCTCGCTCTCTCCTGTGGCTGAAGCGTGGAAAGAGTCTGGTGACATTCGGATGGGTGAACTTGCACTCCTGAGACAGGAGGTGTTACTTTTACGAAGTATTCAACAGCAACTGCCACCAGCTATTCAGCCATTTATTCGCTCTCTCTTGCGCCGTTACGAAGTGCAGCAGATTAAGGAACTTACAAGGCACTGGTTTCATACACACTCATCTCAAGATGATCTTAAGGAGAGCCTTGGATATATTTTTCGAGATACCATTATTCACACTATTCCTGTAGAAGCTCTTATGCAGAGTGAAACATTACAAAATTTTGCAACACTGCTCCCTAAGGAGTATGGCAGCATTGTGGAGCGGGAGATTCCCCGTATTGAAAGTGATAACTCCCTCTTCTCGCTGGAGCAGGAGCTAGACATATACTACTATAAACAACTGTTACATGGGGTTAGCACTCTTCCCAAAAAGGATAGAGTATTAGCAGAGCGTAGAGTTTTAGGGGAGATTGATATGGTTAATATTGAAGGGATGTATCGGTATAGTAAGCTGTACAACCTTTCGCTAGAACAGTGTATTGAGCAGTTAATACCCTTTGGTCGTGTGTATAAACAGCGTAGCCAAATTGGCTCTAACGATGATAGTCAAGCACTGTTGCACCGGCTTATAGAAGGGTACCTTCCTCATTTGACACATGAGGATTTTTCTAGTTTTCAAGGAGACTCTTTGATGTGGGAGTATCTCCTTAGAGATGTAAATAAGCTTCTCAGTGGGTACCCCTTTTCTATAGCTATTATTATTGGATATGCAAACCTTAAGCGGTGGGAAAACCAGCGTATGATTAAAATTATTCATGCAAAGCATTACGGACTTTCGCCATCCGCTATTCGGGAGATGTTATGATATTTACGGAGCCTATGAAAAAGATTACCGTAGTGGTTCTTGCTAAGGATCGCGTACGGGTAAGCGAAGAGATTTTACGACTTGGGAATGTTGACTTGCGACCGGTGGATACCTTTTCAGGAAGCCTTCCCATCTCTCGATCCCGTGGTGGTGATGGCCAAGGACGATACAGAGATCTTAGGAAACGAATTGAGGCTATTGTTATTGAGGGTGGAGGTGTTGTACCTCAGAATAGTCAGGGAGGAGAACTTCCAAATCTTGATGATGTGGATACCTTTTTAGACAAGTGTGATGGAAAGATGCGTAAGCTTCGTGATAAACAACGGAGTGTCCATGAGCAAATACTGTGGAACAGAGAGATAAAAAACTACCTCCTGCACCTAAAAGAGTTACCCCATGATAGAAGTGGATCTACCATATTAGTTGAGCGAGGTAGCTGTAATCGGAATAGCCTAGAGAAAGCGCTTTCAGGAATCCCTTACTATCTAAAATCAGATGACCAAGGACAGATGCTTCTTATTACCCTTCGACGAAACCGTGGTGAGGTACAGCGTACCCTGCATGAGGTTGAGTGGGAGGATGGACCTTTTCAGGAGGTTCCCCTTGGTACAATTATAGCAGAGTTAGACAGAACTCATCAGCAGTTACAGGAGCAGCTACGATCTACCCAACAGGATATTGAATTTTCACTTCGTGATGATGTAGAGCCTCTTACCACATGGTGGCATGCTATTCGTTTTGAGGAGTTACAATCCCGTGTAGAGAACCACTTTGGAGAGACAAAAAAGAGTGTTGTCTTTTCAGGCTGGATTCCAAAGGGAGATGTTAATACAGTACAGAGTGCCATTCTTACAGTTACCAATGGGCAGGCTCTTTTTGAGGTGTCTGATCCTGATATTTCAGAGGATAAAGAGGAGCCACCGGTGGAGATGAAAAATGCTCCCATTATTCGCTCCTTTGAATCGTTGGTAGTAAATTATGATGTACCCTCCTATGGGTCAATTGATCCCACACCCTTTGTCGCCATAGCGTACCTTCTTATGTTTGGTATGATGTTTGGAGATTTTGGCAATGGGCTTGTGGTATTTCTTGTAGGGCTGATGGGGGTATTTAAAGCAAAGAAATCAAGCAAAGATTCTGGTATATGGAATCTCTTTGTGTACTGTGGGGTGTCCTCAATGGTGTTCGGAGTGCTCTTTGGGTCCTACTTTGGATTTCAGCTCTTTCCTCCTGTTTGGATAGATTACCACTCTATTGTACTGGGCAGTGATCATCCACCCTTGGGATTAGGGGGTATAAAGACTATTAATGGAGTCTTTGGGCTTACCATTTTATTTGGTGTGTTTGTTATTTCGGTAGGGCTTATTATTAACTGGATAAACCTGTACCGTAAAAAAGATTGGTTCCACCTTCTCCTTGATAAGAGTGGATTCCTTGGAGGGTGGGTGTATGGTTTTGGTTTTTATACAATTTATACGTATGTAACCAGTAACTTTACGGTACTTCCTCCTAGTTGGGTGATTACAGTAGGGCTTTTAATCCCCCTAGGAACTCTTATAATAAAGGGACCCATTGAAAAAATGCACCAGAGTAAACATGGGGGAGATGAGTGGCGTTTTTCTCCTATGGATATTGTTGAGTTTCTTATTATGTGGTTTGTTGAGGTTCTTGAGGTGTGTATCGGATTTCTTTCACACACCCTTTCGTTTTTACGAGTTGCGGGTTTAGGAATTTCCCACGTGGTACTTCTCTCTGCATTCTTTACACTTGCGGAGATGGTTTCACCTGGAGGTGGATATAGTGTTATGGGGGTGTTTCTCATCCTCTTTGGTAATGTGTTAGTTATTATACTTGAAGGGTTGTCCGCTGCAATTCAATCCCTCAGGCTTAACTATTATGAATTTTTTTCAAGGTACTTCTCTGGGGGCGGACGTCTGTACAGACCAATCTCTCTGAGAGGAAAGGATTAAGGAGTATATAATTATGGAAGATAGAACAGAAGAAAAGAGTAGAAATCAGGCGCAGGTACGGTTTATGAAATGGATGAAGGTGAGTGTGATCTCCCTATTTGTGGCATTCGCCTTTATGGGTGTGTTTTTTACACAAAGCCTAGGAGCCAGTGAAACAGCACCTGTGAGTACTACGGTGGTTGAGGCGGAGAGTTCTGGTATTACCGATGCAGCATGGTCATTTATCGGTTCAGCCCTTGCTATTGGTTTAAGTATTATCGGTGCGGGAATTGCCGTAGGAAACGTAGGTTCAGCCGCACTTGGAGCATTAGGTGAGAATCCGAAAATCTTTGGACAGGCGGTAATTTTTGTGGGCCTTGCGGAAGGTTTGGCTATTTTTGGGTTTATTATATCCTTCTTGATTCTTAACGCATAATGACTTATTACGTGATCGGTGATGAAGATACGGTTCTCGGTTTCTCTCTTGTAGGAATCCGTGGGACCGTAGTATCCAATGAAGAGGAAGCACATAAACAGTTTCGCTACGCTATTGAACGACGGGAAGTTGGAATTGTTATTATGACAGAGTCCGTTGCAAACCTGATTCGTCAGGAGGTTGACCAGTACCTGTTTACCCAAGACTTTCCTCTGATTGTAGAGATACCCGGTCGAGAAGGGAGAGATCCCGAAGCTAAGGATTTACGAAAGATGGTACAAGAGGCTATTGGTATTTCCCTCTAAGGAGTTGTATATGGATGATCAGAGTAATCCCCTTATTGCTAGCATTATAGATGAGGCAAAAGATGAGGCTCTACGAATTGTAGCTCAGTCAGAAAAGATCGCTCAAACCCAGGTGGAACAGGCGGAGAAGCGAGCCCAAGAGATAGTAGCACAAGCAGAAGCCGAGGCTTCTCAGAGAGTTGAGAGGCACCTTGCTCAAGTTGCGTCTACCTTGGAGATGGAGAAGAAGCGACTCGCTTTACAGCAACGAGCTACGGTGAGCCGACATATTATTTCTCTGGTGGAGAAACGGTTTGCCGAGATTGTGGATACTCCGAGGTATAGAGAACTATTAAAGAGTTGGATTGTAGAGGGTGTGATTGGACTAGAAAGTTCTTGGGCAGAAATTTTAGCTTCCCCAAAAGATCCTATTGATCAGGCACTTTTAGATGAGGCTATGGAGGAGAGTTCTCGGCAACTAGGCTTTCCTGTGACATTGGTTTTAGCAGAGCGAAGGGATCCCACCATACAGGGGGTCTCTATTCTCTCGAAAGATGGAAAGACCGCCTATAATAATACAGTGGCTACCCGAATGAAACGGTATGCCACAGAGATGTATGGAGAGATCCACCGAGGCGTGTTGGGAGTGGGTAATGAGTGAGATACAGAGAGATAGAGTTATCGGTAGGGTTGAACGGGTAAATGGCCCTGTAGTTGAAGCCCGAGGTGTAACAGACTCCATTATGTTGGAGTTAGTCTATGTTGGAGAGAGTAGACTTGTAGGAGAGGTGATTAAACTTCGTGGTGATGGAGCTACTTTACAGGTGTATGAAGATACTACGGGAGTTGCTCCGGGTGACTCTATTTATGGAACAGGAAGACCCCTATCTCTGGAGTTGGGACCAGGTCTTATGGGAAATATTTATGACGGTATTCAACGACCTCTCCGAGCGATTGAGGAGATTTCAGGTTCCTACATTGAACGGGGTATCTCTGTTCCTGGGTTAGACCAGGAGAGGGAGTGGGAGTTTACCCCTCTAGTTGAGGTTGGTGCAACTGTTTCTGGGGGATCTATTTTAGGAGATGTTCCAGAAACAAGTAGAATCATGCATCACATTATGGTACCCCAGGGTGTTGAGGGAACCGTTACATCTATTGTTTCAGCAGGATCTTACAAGGTACACGATACAATTGCGGTTATTCAGACCGCCCATGGAGAGAAACCTCTTACCATGGTTCAGCATTGGGCAATTCGAAACCCCAGACCTGTTGCAAAACGAAAACCCCTGGGTATTCCCCTTATTACAGGACAGCGAGTAATTGATACACTCTTTCCCATTCCTCGGGGAGGAACCGTTGCAATTCCCGGTGGATTTGGTACTGGTAAAACCATGACACAACACGCCATTGCAAAGTGGTGTAACGCAGATATTATTGTGTATATTGGTTGTGGAGAGCGGGGAAATGAGATGACCGATGTACTCCATGAGTTTTCGCATCTTATAGATCCTATCTCTGAGAAACCACTCTTAGAGCGAACTATACTTATTGCTAACACCTCAAACATGCCCGTATCTGCTCGTGAAGCGAGTATTTATACTGGTATTACCTTAGCGGAATACTACCGAGATCAGGGGTATCATGTTGCTATTATGGCAGACTCAACCTCTCGATGGGCCGAGGCGTTGCGAGAGCTCTCAGGAAGACTTGAGGAGATGCCTGCGGAGGAGGGATTTCCCGCATATCTCCCCACACGGATAGCGGAGTTTTACGAAAGAGCAGGACTTATGGAGTGTTACGGAGATAGGGAAGGCTCTGTTTCCATTATTGGGGCGGTATCACCCCAGGGAGGAGACTTTTCAGAACCAGTTACCCAGCACACAAAACGGTTTGTACGGTGTTTCTGGGGACTTGATAGACAGCTTGCTAACGCAAGACACTATCCCGCCATTAGTTGGATCACCTCCTATAGTGAGTACCTTGGAGAGGTTTCTAAGTGGTGGGTTGAACAGGTGGGATCTGATTGGAGCTCCCTAAGAAGTACTATGATGGAGCTACTCCAGCGGGAGATTAAGCTGCAACAGGTGGTAAAACTTGTAGGTCCAGATGCACTCCCCGATAGCCAACGGTTTGTTCTTGAGGTGTGTAATCTTTTTAAGAACGCATTTTTACAGCAAAACGCCTTTGATACGATTGATTGCTTTTCTACGGTTGAGAAGCAGTACAAAATGCTTGAACTTATTGTTACCTATTGGAACCTAGGTTCACAGGCAATTCAGAAGGGAACAACCCTTGTGAAAATCCGAAGAATGCGAGTTCTTCAGGAGATAGGAAAAATGAAATTCAATGTGAGTAATGACGATCTTTCTAAGATAGATAGGTTGCAGGTTAAACTAGAGCGCTCCTTTGATAAGTTGGAGGCGATGTATGGATAAGCCCTATGTAAAGAAAGAGATTCTTGCAGGACGAGAGTATATTGGGGTTCATCAGATTGAAGGACCCTTGGTGGTGGTTCGAAAAACTCACCCCGTAGGGTATCGAGAGCTTGTAGAGGTTGTAGATACCCAAGGAAATGTTCGTTCTGGAATGGTGTTAGACACCTCAGCAGACTCTGTGGTTGTACAAGTGTTTGATGGCACCGCAGAACTCTCTATGCCTCAAACACGGGTGAGATTTATGGGAGAGCCTCTATCGTTAGAGGTGAGTGATCAGATGCTTGGTCGTGTATTTAACGGTTTGGGAAAACCCATAGATGGAGGACCAGCACCACTTGCGGAGGATGAGGTTGATGTAAATGGTGTTCCCGTAAACCCCCATGCACGTCAGTATCCTCGAGATTTTATTCAAACCGGAGTTTCTGCTATTGATGCTATGACAACTCTGATACGAGGGCAGAAACTTCCTATCTTTTCTGGAAATGGTATGCCCCATAATAACTTGGCAGCACAGATAGCAAGGCAAGCAAAAATACGAGGAGCAGATACGGACTTTGCGGTGGTATTTGCGGCCATGGGAGTAAAGCATGATATTGCACGGTTTTTTATCGACTCCTTTGAGGCAAGTGGGGTACTAGATAATGTAGCACTCTTTCTCTCCCTTGCGGATGATCCCTCAATAGAGCGACTCATTACTCCACGGGCTGCCCTTACGTTAGCAGAACACCTCGCTTTTAAGAAAGGGAAACACGTACTCGTTATTATGACTGATATTACGAACTACTGTGAATCACTCAGAGAGATCTCTACATTACGAGGGGAGATTCCCTCTAGGAAAGGGTATCCAGGGTATATGTACTCAGATTTGGCAGAACTCTATGAGCGATCTGGAATGATTCAGGGGCTTCCTGGATCTATTACCCAGCTTCCTATACTTTCTATGCCAAACGATGATATTAGCCATCCAATTCCCGATCTTACTGGATACATTACCGAGGGACAGATTGTATTTGACCGAGAGCTCTCTGGTCGAGGAGTGTACCCACCAACCGCATCACTTCCATCGCTCTCACGCCTCATGAAAGATGGTATTGGAGAGGGGCTTACCCGAAAGGATCATCCCCATCTCTCCAATCAGCTCTTTGCATCGTACAGCCATGTAAAGGATGTTAGAAACCTAGCATCGGTTATTGGAGAAGAGGAACTCACTCCCTTGGATAAACAGTATATGAAGTTTGGTGAATCCTTTGAGCAAGAGCTTATTAACCAAGGAGAGTACGAGGATAGAAGCATTGAAGAGACCCTTGATATAGGGTGGAAAGCTCTCCGTCATCTTCCAGCAGAGGAACTGCAAAGAGTAACGGAAGATGAGATAGAAGAGTTTTATCAGGAGGGGTAAATGGCAGGTCAAATAGCTCCTACAAAATCAAATCTCATGAAAATCCAAGATGAGTTGACTCTGTCTAAGCAGGGTTTTGAGCTTTTGGACCAGAAGAGAAATATTCTTATTATGGAGTTACTTACCCTTGTAGATCAGGCTGTAGAGCAGAGTGACAGAATGGATCAGCATCTTAATGTAGCGTACCGATCTCTGGAAAAAGCGGTTATGGGTATGGGACGTCGTGAGATTGAGAGCATTGCGGGATCCATAGCTCTTTCAAGCGAGCTCTCAATAAAATCTCGGCGGGTTATGGGGGTTCAGCTTCCTGTAGTACAAACAGAAACAGAGAAACTCCGACCCTTTTATAGCACCACAGGAGTGAGCCAGTGGGTTGATAATTCGGTGCAGGAATTTCGAGATACCCTAAGTACTCTGGGGCATTTTGCGGAGTTAAAAGTTTCCATTATGCGTCTTGCTCGGGAGGTAAAAAAGACCATTCGAAAGGTAAACGCTTTGGAGAAAATAGCAATTCCCGATTTAGAAGAGGATATACGGATTATTCAAGGTCGTCTTGAGGAGAATGAACGAGAGAGTTTTACTCTTATGAAAATGGTAAAGCGGGGACTAGACCGTAAGGATTCTATGGTATAAAGTAAGGAGTAAGTATGAGTAGGTTAATAGAGAAACTTGTTGTGTACGTTGATGGAAGTGAAGAGTCTGTTGCTGCGGTACAGTACGGTATTATGCTAGCAAAAGATTCTGGAGCTGAAGTACATGCTGTATATGTGGTAAATACCCGTGCTATCTCTGAACTGGTAAAAAGCAGGATTTTCCTTGATATAGAGCAGACTGAGTACACCCAAGATATGGAACAGGATGCAGATAGATACCTTAATATGGCGCGCCGAATGGGTGACCTAAAGGAGGTTTCTGTACACACGCAAAAGCTCACCGGATCTGTGTATTCAGAGCTACGCTCATATATTAAGGAACATGATATAGACCTATTATTGGTTGGAGGTATCTCTACCATTCGAAGTCGACGAGATGAGATGTATAGTGAGTCGGAGCGAGCTGTTCGAAGTGCTCCATGTTCCGTGTTAATAGTAAAGGATGAAGATCGTTGTGACGATCTCTTTGAGGAGATGTAAGATGTCAGTAGTAGATTTAATTGATAGTAAGGTGGTACAAGTTCCACTCAAAGCAAGAGATAAGCAGGGAATTTTACGAGAACTTATAGAGCTTTTGGACAGAGCTGGGAAAATTGATAATGTAGAAGTTGCGTACAGTGATATTTTACGACGAGAATCCTTAGGGAGTACTGGTTTAGAACGGGGAATTGCAATTCCCCATGCAAAGTCGCAGGGAGTAAGCTCAATAGCCTTAGCTATTGGAACACTTCCAGAGGGAGTGGACTTTGACGCCCTTGATGGAAATCCAAGCAACCTATTTTTTCTTATTTTAGCACCAGAAGATAAGGCTGGACTTCATGTTGAAGCTCTTGCGGAGATTGCCCGAATTACCCAATCTCCAGCGTTCTGTCGTTTACTTTTGGCAGCGGAGAGTGCAGAAGAGGTTGTAGAGCTTTTTCAAGAGGGGTAGTAGGGCTATCTATCTATGGGAGAGTAGTTTTTTCCTCTTCCTCTATTTTCAGTTTTTACAAGGTTTAGAAAAGTCACTTCCTGTATAAATAATCCTCTTTTTTCTCATTGAGATAATCCCATAGCTATGGTACCATCATATTAATGTCTGAATAATTGTTGGAGGAATGAATGAAGTTAAGCAAGTTATTTGTTTTGGTTATAGGTGCACTAATTTTTGGTGTTGTTGGAGGTATAACAAGTTGTGCAAGTAGTACCAATGGAGGGGATGATCAGGTTCGGAGTGGTAAGGATCATCAGGTAAATCTTCCTCTTTATCAAGTTGAAGATCTTGTGTGGGCAAACCCCACCGTACTGTATGCGGCTCCTCCGGAGTTTCAACGAGACACCTCTTCATTCTTAGGGAGTATTGATAACCCTTTTTCTACCTTAGAGGAAGCTCAACTGGAGGTTCGTGTTCGACAAGGATGGGGTCTTTCTGGTCCAACTATTCTATATCTAAGAGGTGGCACGTATCATCGCGATAGCTCTTTTATATTAACCGAAGAAGATGCAACCGAGGAGAAGCCTCTACTTATCCGAAATTATCCAAATGAACAGGTTTTCATTAGCGGAGGATACCAGCTGGACCCTGCAAATTTTATCTCTGTAGCGGAGGCTCGAGGAGTTAACTCAATTAAGGTACAACAACTGCTTGATAGAATTACTCCAGAGGTTACATCAAATATTGCTGTGTATGATGCTTCTGGGTTAGATTTTTCTAGCTATACAGGACTTCCTAAAGAGGGTTTTGGGTGGGATCCTGCCCCAGCATCTCCAGAGTTAATTGTGAATGGAACAGCTCAAATTGTAGCACGATACCCAAATGATGGGTTCTTTACGGTTCGTGAAGTGGTGGAAGAGGGGTTTATTCCAAGAACCAATGAGGACCCCTCTATTCTCCGAGCTGATTATCAAAGCCAAACCCCACCAACCCTTAGGTTTGACGGAGTAACCGAAGATCGGTTAGCAAGGTGGGCAGATGAGAGTGATCTCTGGTTTTTTGGGTTTTGGCGTTGGGATTGGGCTCATGATAACCTTCCTGTAGATCGTATTGATATTGCCTCTGGGAGTGTATCATTTCAAACACCTAGTTACTATGGTGTGATTCCTGATACCAGAAGTTACGCCTACAACGCACTCTCTGAGTTAGATGCTCCTGGGGAGTGGTATTTAGATAGGGAGACACAGATGCTTTTTATCTATTCTGAATCTGGGAATCTTGCCCCAGAAACAGAGATAGCACTTACTCTCACTACGGAACCACTGTTTTTCCTAGATGGGGCAAGTGGTGTGACCGTTCAGGGTCTACACTTCAATAACTCTCGGGGAGACGGTATCGTATTACAACGGGCATCGGGTAACACAATTAGAGACTCAGAGTTTAGTTTTCTTGGTCAAAAAGCGGTGGTTGTTGGGAATCCTATTGGGGCAACCGAAGGAACTCTTCTTCTTGACGGAGATGCCCTAGGGGGGCGGAATAACAGTATTGCATACAACTATATTCATGATACAGGATCTGGAGGAGTGCTGCTTTTTGGTGGAGATCGTGAGCAACTAGAGCCTGCGGGGCATCGGGTTGAGAATAATCACTTCTGTGAGTTTTCTCGACTTGTGAGAACATACTCTCCCGCGGTATCGGTAAATGGAGTAGGGCATTACGTGGGAAACAATGAGATTCATAACGCTCCCCATATGGCAATTCAGTTTACCGGTAATGACCATACAATTCATCGAAATGAGTTGTATGATGTGGCTTTGGAAACAAGCGATGTTGGAGTTATTTACTCTGCGAGAGACTGGACCTACCGAGGAAATAGTATTACAGAGAATTTTATACATCATATCCCAAGTTTGACACACGGAGAGGGCTCCTTTGCTATCTATATGGATGACATGATGAGTAGTGCTGAGGTAAGGGGTAATATTTTCTATAACCTAGGAAATTTCGCATTTCTTATGGGAGGTGGACGGGATCACCGAATTGAGGAAAACCTTATTATTGAGAGTTTTGGATCTATTATTATTGACGCAAGAGCTACCAATTGGGCAGCTGCTAGTGCAGAAGCTCCAAAGGGAACTAATTACGTAGCATTACAAAATGTACCCGTCCAGAGTGCTCTATGGAGCTCTCGGTATCCAGAGCTGATAACTCTCTGGGATGATGAACCCAAGTACCCCAAGGGGAACAGTGTTTTGAATAACATATCTGTTTCTACTGGAGGTATGAAGCTTGATAAACTTGTGACAAAGTATGGTTTGGTTGAGGGAAACAAATCATACCGATCCTTGAGTGATTCAGGAATTTCAATCTCCTCTGATGGGTACCCAGAGTGGGGTATGGATGCTCCATTTCTCGAGTATGCTCCATGCTTTACTGACCTTGACATGAGTAGTATTGGAATTCAACTTCCCTAGGTATTATTATGGTACTTGCTCTCTATGGCGTGGAGAGCAAGTACATACTATAGTCTATATGTTTCCTGTATGTACCTTTTTGTCCTACGGTAAACGTTCTATCTCTACTGTTCTAAGAAACCTTAGCTCTATAGACTCTTAATCTTTTCCTCGGAGAGGCCTGTCATCTTGGATATAAGCTGTATGTCTAACCCTTCAGATAACATAGTTTTTGCTATATCAAATCGCTCTTTCTCACGACCTTCCTGAAGGCCTTCTTTTCGTCCCTTTTTGAGACCAATAGTCTCCCCTTTCTGAAGACCTTTCTTGAGTCCAATAGTCTCCCCTTTCTGAAGACCTTTCTTGAGTCCAGCTTCTTCACCTATCTCAGTGGCTGTTGTAATGCGTGCATGCTCATCCCACTCAGCTTTCTGACTCGCTTTGTACATCTCTAGCTCCTCCTGTTGTAAGTTTCCTATCTCCGCCATCTCAAGAAACTCCTTAA
>CAZBHR010000016.1:0-45638 GCA_964492025.1 uncultured Spirochaetia bacterium
CTCTTACTTCTTATATGGATAAACCATTTCCCTTACAACATGAATCTCCCTATAAGGAGAGAGTCTCTGATTTTTTTGCCTTTACTGATCAGCGAAATAGAGCACGGATTTTACAGTCGGCTTTAGATTTACGGCGGGAGTGCAAATGATTTTTGTTGTGACAGGTACAACCAAATTTCCGTTTAATCGATTAATTGAAATGGTAAATAGGGCGGTTGAGACAGGACTTATCACTGAAGAGGTTGTAGTACAATCTGGGGCATTTGATACTACTTGACTTTATCTTGTTATAGAGTAGACTTTTCTTATGGAAAACAGGTCAAATCTGAGTAAAAACTGATTCTCCATTAAAAAAATAGTTTTCTTAAGAAGCCTAGACGTGTATGGAACACGATCTTGTTAAAGGTTGGTATTATTGGTTTGTTGACTTATTCCTAAGCCTCATGATATACTCTTTCCTTGTGTAGAATTTACTGTATTTGTTTTTTGTAGGAGGATTATGTTATTTAACTCAATTGAATTTTTATTATTTCTTCCTATCGTGTTGTTTGGTTATTTTCTTATTCCTGTCAAGCAACGTTGGGGGTGGCTCCTTGGGGCAAGTTATTTTTTCTATATGAGTTGGGAGCCAATATACGCCCTACTTATTATGTTGTCAACCTTTATTACTTATATGAGTGGTATTCTTCTTCATAGGGAAAGAGCGAAAAAACAATATGCTAACTACGATGATGATTTAATTAGCAAGCGTAAGAAGCTGTGGGTGTTCTTAAGTTTTTTTATTAACTTAGCCATTCTTGTATACTTTAAATACTATAATTTCCTGCTGGATAGCTTTTTAGAATTATTAGTTGCTTTGAATTTTCCCTCTCTAGATATTCCTTTTTCTCAGGTTCTCTTGCCTGTAGGTATATCGTTTTATACATTTCAGGCTTTGAGTTATACTATAGATGTGTATAGGGGAGATATAGAGGCAGAGCGACACTTTGGGTACTATGCACTGTTTGTTTCTTTTTTTCCTCAGCTAGTTGCTGGTCCTATAGAGAGGTCTTCTCATCTACTCCCACAGCTTAGAAAAGAGCAGGAATTTAATTATGAAAGAATGAAGAGTGGCCTTATTTTAATGGGGTGGGGGTTTATTAAGAAAATTGTAATTGCCGATAGGCTTGCTGTTGTGGTTAATACGGTGTATGGAGCTCCTGCTGAGTATAATGGATTTACTTTAGTGGTTGCAACACTGTTTTTTTCATTTCAGATTTATTGTGATTTTTCTGCGTATAGCGATATCGCTATTGGTGTTGCTCGGATTATGGGAATAAACTTAATGAAAAACTTTCAAACCCCCTATTTTTCAAGGTCTATTTCTGAGTTTTGGCGGCGATGGCATATCTCTCTTGGTGGGTGGTTCCGAGAATATCTATACATTCCCTTGGGTGGGAGTAAAGTATCTCTCAATCGAACCTATGTGAATTTAACCATTGTATTTCTTGTCAGTGGTTTATGGCATGGAGCTAATTGGACCTTTCTTATTTGGGGAGCTCTACATGCTTTCTTCCAAATTTTTGGTAAAATAACTAAACCTATAAGAATTAAAATTTGTAATAAACTTTCAATAAATAGAGAAGCCCCAAGTCATGTGGCAATTCAGGCAATTATTACTTTTTCACTTGTGAGTTTTGCTTGGATTTTTTTCAGGGCAAACTCTCTATCTGATGCAGTGTATATTGTGAAAAACCTTTCTTTAGATGGACTCCTTGATTTTTTAAAAGGAGGGGGAGTAGAGTTAGGTTTAGATCTAGCAGACCTTGTAGTCGGTATTATAAGCATAGTGGGACTACTCTTGTTAGATTATCAATCTACACGAACTAACCTTATAGGAAAGTTACAAAGTGAAAATTTGCCGTTCCGTTGGTTTGTGTATTATGGTATTATATTTACTATTATTATTTTAGGATATTACGGAGGATTTGATGAATCTAGCTTCATTTACTTCCAGTTTTAAAATTTATATCAAGGCTATTATTTTTATTTCCATAGGTATTGCTTTTTTCTTTTTGCTTGGTGATCTGATGGTGAAGGATGTAAACACTACAAAACGGTGGTATGGTGTATATGACCCTACGGAAGAGGTAGAAGTTGTTTTCTTTGGAAACTCTCATAGTTTTGTAAGTTTTAATACTCCTTTCTTAACAAGTACTGGTATAAACTCTCTTGCTGTAGGTGGGTCAGCTGAACGCTTCCCTAATACCTATTATAATGTGATGGAGGTACTTAAGTATAAAAATCCTAAGCTTATAGTTATAGAATTAAATTCATTGTATTATAAACTAGATTTTACTCAAGATAAAGTTATGCATTATACTTCTGAAAATCTTTATGGGATGAAGTATGGCACTAATAGATTTCTACAAACATTAGCTACCATTCGCCCTGATAGTTATATTAACGCCTTGTTTCCTCAAGTTAAATATCACGATAACTGGAAAAAGCTGTTAGAGTGGAAAGATATCTTTGTCTCTAACCGTCAGAGGAAAAATACAACTCGAGGTTTCTATAGATCGGATAAAATTATTTCTGATGATGACTGGAATAAAGAAGATCTTCAACGCCGAAAGTATATATATAGTAATGAAAACATTGAACCATCTAAGATTCCTGAAAAGAATATGGAATTATTTAAGAAGTTGCTTGCATACTGTGATGATCAAGGAATTTCTGTTATTTTAGTAAAGGCTCCTGTATTATGGACTTCTTGGAAGAATATATCGAAAGCTTCTGAGGAAATTGCTACACAGTTTAATATAGATGTTATTGATTATAATTTACTACTCGAAGAGCTAGCAATTGAGCAAAGTGATTTTCGAGATTCAGGGCATGTAAATTCCAGTGGCGCTAAAAAAATAACTGATTATTTTCTTGAAGAGGTATTAGTAGGGAAATATAATATGCAGCCAGACTTTACAGATTTAATGGTGTTGAAAGATTCTTCTGTAGTTTCTCACGATAATCTATATCGGTATGAAGTTGAGTTTTACAATCCTAATTTAGTGTACTCTTTCTCACTCTATAAGGATGGTGAGGTAATCAGTACAAAGCAGTACAGTAAAGAGGCTTTTTATGAATTCACACTGGAAGAGCCTGGAGAATATTCTGTGAAGTATTTTGCTGTAAAAGACTCTATACAAGATCCTACAAAAGCAGAAGGTGCAAATCAATCATCTGGAACTTTTAAGAATCGAGTTATTATTGAGTAAATAGTTAGGACTCTTAATGATGCTGAGGGAATCTGAAGAGTGTACTACAAGGGTTTAAATCGATAGAGTATACATTTTTACAAGAGGTTTTGAGACTACGAGGTGAGGATATATGATTTTTGTTGTGACAGGTACTACAGATAGACCATTTAATCGACTTATTCTTATTGTGAATGAACTGGTCTCTTCGGGCTATATAACAGATGAAGTTATTGTTCAATCGGGGGCTTTTTCGGGAGATGCTCCTTCTCTTACTCTTATTCCCTATATTGATAAAGAGCAGTTTGATACATACTTTCAAGAGGCCTCTCTTGTTATTGCTCATGCTGGAATGGGTGTTATTTTTACTGCATTGAATATGAATAAACCCATCATGCTTATACCAAGAAGAAGAGAGCGTGGAGAAAATGTTGATAACCATCAGGTTGAGACAACTATTGCTATCAGGCAAAAAATTGGTGTCGGTGTTTTTGAAACAATAGACGAGCTGAAGGGATTGTTAGCAGAAGAGAGAAAATGTATATTCTGTGGTTCTGAAGAACAACACTCAAAAGTTCAGTTATCTGCTGCTATAGGAGAGTACATACAAACGAATTCCTTACTTATCACAGCCTCTGCCGGTGGCCATATGGTTGAACTACTTCGCTTAGTTGATCATATTCCTTCTGCTAACATTACTCGTATTATTTCGACTCATGAGTCACAAAAAAAATCCTTAGAAAAGCGTGCACCAACTATAATTATAGGGGAGTGTAGTCGAAAAACACCTATACGTGTGATTAAGGTGTTTTTTCAAACTGCTAAACTTGCAAAAAAACTCAAACCAAAGCTAGTACTTTCCACAGGAGCTTTGCCAAGTGCTTTCTTTTGTTACCATGCTCATCGACAGGGAGCAGATATTGTCTGGGTAGATAGTATTGCTAGCATAAGAAAACTTTCTATGAGTGGACGTTTTGTGAAAAGGTTTGCCAAAGCACACTTTACTCAGTGGGAGGATTTAGCTGATAGTAAAACTCATTACAAGGGTAATTTACTATAATGCTTCTTTAGGGGATGATTGTATCAAAAACTTTAAGACTTTTTTGTTTGACTATTGCCATGCTTCCTATTCTTCTTGAAACAGTTAATATTATTTAGTATAGTTGCAATATGGTAGACTCTACATCTGAATTTAAATATAACCTATCGGTTATTATTCCTGTATATAACGCAGAAGAGTACTTAACAAAGAGTATTGATTCAATATTAAACAATGATTTTGAAAACTATGAAATCATACTTATTAATGATGGTTCAACAGATAAGAGTGCTATGATACTGGATAGATATGCAAATGATTTCCCTTTTATAACAGTTATACATAAAGATAATAGTGGTGTTTCTGATACTCGGAATATGGGGATAGATAAAGCCCTTGGTAAATATCTGTTTTTTCTTGATGCCGATGATTTTATTAGTAGAAAAGCGCTGTTGTCAGTGTATACATTCTTTGAAGAACATCAGGATGAAGTAGACCTTGTCACATACCCAATAAAAATTTATAAAAATGGTAGGGTTGTAAATCATCCTAGGACAAAGTCTTATTATCCGAGTGGTATTATTGACTTTAATCAAGAATTATCTAGGCTTTTTGTACAACCTACAATGAATGTTTGTGTGAAGAATTTACGGGACAATAAAATTTATTTTAATAAGAAGCTCCCCTTTGCTGAAGATAGCTTTTTTAATATGCATTATATCACACGAAAAAATAAGTTGGGAATTGCTTCTGGTGCTACGTATTTTTATAGAAAAGGTGAATTTTCTGCAGTAATTAAGTATCAAAGTAGTTTATATTCTTGGAGTCGAGTTCTTAATTTTATAGAACTCGTACTCTCTACTTTTCGTGAGCATGGAAAAGTGCCCCCTTATATACAGCAAGCAATTTTTTATGAGATTCAGTGGAGATCCCTTAAGCTAGGAGCTCTTTATCCTATTCATTTAAGTGCTGATAAGTATAAAGAGTGGGAGCGTACATTTAACAGCCTGTTATCTGAAATTCACATTGAAAATGTTTTTTTGAAAGAACCGTGTCATACTTATTTAGATAGACATCATTATCCCTTTCTTCTTAATGTGCTTTCTCATAAAACGTCCGTTGAGTATAACGAGGGCGATGGTTGTCTTCGTATGATGAGTGAGGGGTACGTAATTTTGGAGTGTAGTATCGTAGAGATTGTTATCTCTTCATTTGAATGGCGAAATTCGTGTATCTATATATATGGATTTATAAAAGACTCTATTCTCCAGAATGAGGATTACCAGGTACTGGTGAGTATTAATGATAGTACACAAGGCTTGGATTTAAAGGTCTCTGCAGAGTCTTTTTATAGATCAAAATTAAAGACGAATAATTTTTACTCTTTTCGACTCCCTATTTCTACTCCCTTAGAGAAGACATCAACCATTAAATTTTTTGTGTTATATAAGGGGCATACAATTGGAACAAAGTTGATATATCGAGATGGTAGTGTTCTAAAGCAGAAAAAACGTGTAGTACCTACTCTCTGTAAGAAAACACTTATTATACCATCGAAGGATAATATTACTCTTAAGCCAAAAGCATCAAAGATGAAGTATTTTGTAAAAACAAACTTATCATATTTGAGAAGAAGTAGAAGGGTAGGGGTGATGAGATCTGTAGCTATGATATATAAGGGTATACATTGCTGGTCAGACGTCTGGTTGTATATAGATCGTAGTAACTTGAGAGACAATGCCTATTACCAATTTAAGCATGATATTGCAAAAAAGAGTAATATAAAAAGATATTATATTACATCAATGAGTTCACTGTTGATTGAAGAGTATTTTTCAAAGAGTGAGCAGAAGTATGTGGTACCTTTTGGTTCTCTCAAGCACAAGCTGTTATTTTTACGCTGTTCTAAAATATTTACCTCTTTCAATAGTTGGTTTGATTGTATACCTATGTCTAAGGGACTCTACAACTCTTTCAATGATATTTTAACCTTCGAGGGTATATATGTAGGACATGGAGAGTTACATGCTTCTGTACGTTATCTGTATGCAAGGCAAAAACAATTTTTTCAAAAGTTTGTAGTTTCAAGCTTGCATACAAAGCAGGCTTTAATTACTAAATATGACTGGTATGATGATGATATTATTACTACTGGGATGCCGAAGCTTGATTTTATACAGCCTAATAATACAAAAAGTAATCGGATTTTATTTGCACCCTCATGGCGATCTTCTTTGATATCAGAACCTCAACATAGTACACGAACACGAGTTCTTTTTGAAGATGTTTTTTTACAGTCTTCTTATTATCAAGGAATCAAGTCTTTATTAACAAATAAAAAATTAGCAGATAAACTGCAATCTATGGATATTCATATAGACTTTTTGCCTCACCCTATCTTTAAAGAGGTCTATGACTTTGCTCTGTTAACGGGTAACGAAAATTCTCATATACACGTAGTTTCAGAGGCTAATGTTTCGAATTATAGTATGTTTATTACAGATTTTTCATCATTTTTATATGAGGCTGTGTATTTAAAAATCCCATGTTTATTTTTCTTTCCCGATTATAAAGAATTTCTTACAGGGAACCATGTCTATAGTGAGTTGGAAATTGATATTACAGAGAGCTTCGGGAAAATGTGTTATGATGCAGAAAGTGCAGTATTAGAAATTTCTCGTACGATTGATGAAAATTTTAGTGTGGAAAAAAAGTATAAGCAACGAATGGATGATTTTTTTGTTTACCAGGAAAATCATAGAAAACGCTTGTATGATTTTTTTGTGCCTGGGGAAGGAGATACCTTTTGAAGAAAAAAATAAAACAATTGGTCAAAATCTTTCTTATGGTATTTTATGAGTTCTGTAAGATCTTACCATTAAGGAAGAAGCATCTAGTCTTTTTAGACTGTCACAATAAAAGAGTTTCTGGTAATATAAAATTTTTGTATGAAAGAGCTGTTACTGATTATCCAAATTTTAATTGTCATCTGATAGAAAAGTCTGATTTACGACTGAAGAAATTACCTTTTAAGATGTATTACTTATTAGCAACTTCGAGATATATATTTCTCAATGATTACTTTAACCTATTTGGTCATAGAGAAAAGAGAAAAGGAGTACAGCTAGTTCAGGTATGGCACGCAGCTGGAGCTTTTAAGAAGTTTGCAAAAGATTCCTTACGCTGTATAGAGGATAGTGGTAAAATGAGTATCAGTGCTCATTGTCATTCTCAGAATGATGTGGTTGTAGTAAGTGCTGAAAAAATTAGGGATATATATGCTCATGCTTTGAGTGTACCTAAAGAGAGGGTAGTTCCTTTAGGAGTGGCTAGGGCAGACTTTTTTTTTGATACAGATCAGCAAAGTCAAGCAATAAGTAGGTTGTACTCATCTTACCCCGAGTTGAAGGGCAAGAAGGTCATACTGTATGCTCCAACATATAGAGATGGAGAGCAGCGAAACTTTAAGTTGCAATTGGATACAAAAAAGGTGCTAGATGCACTTGGGGACGATTATGTTATTGTATTAAAAATGCACCCTTATATACAGAGATCTCTATCAGTTAATCCTGATGAAAGACATAGAGTATTTAACCTCTCAAAAGAAAACATCAATGAGTTAATGGTTCTTAGTGATTATTTAATAACAGACTACTCATCGCTCTGTTTTGAATATGCGCTTCTTAGACGTCCTATAATTTTCTTTGCCTATGATTATGAGTCTTATGGTGAAGATCTTCGAGGTTTCTATTATGATTATAAATCTTTTATACCAGGTCCTTTAGCCATGTGTAATGAGGATCTTATAGCGCTATTTCAACGAGATGATTTTGACTTAGAAAGGGTAGGTGCGTTTGCAGAAGAATATTTTCAATATCTTGATGGAAAAGCTACTGAGCGTATTTTATCTTATGTATTGTCTTAAATCTCATTCATATCATGAGGTTTATTGGTAGAACTTTTACTTAATCAGTAGTATTATTGTGTATAAAATTATTGAGGAGTTAATATATGAAAGTGTATGGAGAAATACTGGCAGGTGGGCAAGGAACACGGCTTATGGGGCTATCTGATATGCCTAAACAGTTTTTAAAACTAGGAGATAAGCCAATATTAATTCATACGGTTGAGAAATTTCTTCTTCATAAGCGTGTTGATACCATTTTAGTGGTAACACCAGAGGCATGGATACAGCATACTAAAGATATTATTAAAAAATACATAAATCATTCAGAAGGTATTACCGTATTAGCGGGAGGAGAGACTCGTAATGAGTCAGTTATGAATGGAGTCCGCTATATTGAGCAGACTTGGGGTTTTGGCGAGGATGATGTGATTGTAACTCATGATGCGGTTCGACCTTTTCTGAGTTATCGTATTATTGAAGATAATATTCAAGCTGCTATCGATTTTGGGGCAGCAGATACGGTAATATCTGCAATTGATACAATCGTATGTTCAGAGGATCATAAAAATATAACAAGTATTCCTGTTCGGGGTAATATGTATCAGGGGCAAACACCTCAGAGTTTTAATATTAATCTCCTTAATAGCCATTACAATGCTCTTACGGAAGATGAAAAATCTATTCTCACTGATGCTGCAAAAATCTTGGTTATCAAGGGAGAATGTGTGCGATTAGTGCCGGGGGAAAACTACAACATCAAGATTACCACACCTTATGATTTGTTAGTAGCTAATGCAATTTTGCAAAAAGGATTGGCTCATGATTAATGAGATTTACCGTTTAGTGGAGCCCAAACGACTAGAGATTCATCTTCAAGATGAAACAATTCCTTCAAATGGTATTGTTATTCGTCCAACTTATATGTCCCTCTGTGTAGCTGACCAGCGTTATTTTAATGGGGATCGACCCAAAGCAGTACTACGAAAGAAGCTTCCTATGGCTCTCTGTCATGAAGCAATAGGAGAGGTTGTTTATGATCCTCTTAACTCCATAGAGAGGGGAACTGAGGTTGTGCTTATACCAAATCTCCCTACAGTAGAGGATGAAGTAATTGCAGAAAATTACCTCCGTACTAGTAAGTTTCGTTCAAGTTCACAAGATGGATTTATGCAGGAGATAATTATTCAAGATCGAAATAGGGTTTTAGAATTACCTGTAGGAATAGATAGGCGAGTACTATCTTTTCTCGAGCTTATTAGTGTTATTTTTCATGCTATTGATAGGTTTGAGAAAAGAGCGCATAAAGAGAGAGAAACGCTAGGTGTTTGGGGTGATGGTAACCTTGGTTTTATTACAGCACTGGTATTAAAAACTTATTATCCAAACTCAAAGGTGATTGTTTTTGGGAAGTCTCAGCAGAAGCTTTCATATTTCTCTTTTGTTGATGAAGTTATGTTAGTAGATGAAATACCCTCTATTGAATATATAGACCATGCTTTTGAGTGTGTTGGAGGAATTGGTAGTCAGTATGCACTTAATCAGATAATAGACGTTGTAAAGCCTGAAGGGTATGTGTCGCTGATGGGTGTTTCAGAGGAACCTGTTGCACTTAATACAAGAATGATTCTAGAGAAAGGTCTATACCTTGTTGGAAATAGTAGAAGTGGAAAAAAAGACTTTGAAAAAGCTATTAATTTCTTAAGTGCACATCAAGATACTGCTGGTCATTTATCAAATCTTATCTCCTCTGTTATTGATGCTCATACAGTAGATGATATATATAAGGCGTTTGAGATTGATAGTATTAAGAAGTGGGGAAAAACTATTATAAAATGGAGTATGTAGCTAATTCTTGTATATCCATTATTATCCCTGTTTTTAACGGAGAGTTATATCTTGATGATGTTATAGGTTCGCTACTAGTTCAAACTCTTCAACCTCTAGAAGTCATTATTGTTGATGATGGGTCGACTGATGCCACTAGAGATATCGTTACAAGCTATCAGCAACAGTTTCCTCATATTGTATATATAAGCCAAGCACCTACAGGGTCTCCTGCTACAGGACGGAATAAAGGAATAGCTATAGCTAGAGGGAAGTATCTTCTTTTTGTGGATGCTGATGATGTTTTACCAGTTAATGCTTGTGAGCTTTTATATAGTCCTGCTGAAAAGTATCAATGTGATATTGTCCTAGGAAACCGTTTGGAATTTGCTGGAAGTGTAAAGGACTTGGCTGTCCGATCACCTTCTTCTTGTGAAGGAGAATGTGAGGTGACTACCTTAGAAAAAAATCTTGATTTATTCCGTAAATTTGGAGCTTCAGGAAAACTGTTTAGAACCGACTTTATTCGTAGGGTAGGGGCCTTGTTTGTTGAGGGAGTCAGGTATGGTGAAGACCAGCCTTTTACTCTTAAATCTTATTGCCAAGCAGAGAGAATTGGGATCATAGAACATACTATCTATTATTATCGTATATTAGAAACTTCTTCATCCCGAGATATTTCAGAGCAAACTATTGAAGAGTCTTTGCATATTAGTAATATGCTATTCTCTATATTAGAAGAGGCGTCCTTAGGGGACCTTCTTGAGGAGCTGATTCAAAAACGTATTCGATGGGATATTTTCCGATTAATGCTTTCTTGTCCACGCTTATCAAAAAAAAATTTTCTTAAAATAAAAAAACATATAAACCCTTTTCGTATAAAAGTTACAAGGCCTAGAACTCATAAGGTATTATATGGACTTATATCTCTTGGGAATTATAGACTATGTTTGTGGTATATTAGATCTGTGTTAGTAATAAATCGGATTTTTAGATCTATGGGAAATCGTTTAACATGAAAAATAAGATAAAGAAACTTTTTTTAGCCAGCGTTCAATGGGGTTATGGTGTATATTCTTGGTGTGTCTATAATGCTTTCAGAGTTTTACCCATAAAAAAGGGGCTTGTTGTAATGGCAACACGGAAATCTTCTTCGCTTGAGGGGAATTTTTCTTATATTTATGAAGAACTTGTTTCTCGGAATATTCACGTAGAGCTTTATTTTCTTCAGAAGCTAAGTGTAAAAACGTGGCTTAGTCACCCCAGATGGTTAGCTCAATGTGAAGTACTCATACTTGATGATTATTATCGGCCTATACACTCCCTGCGTATAAGAAAGGGAACAAGAGTAATTCAGGTGTGGCATGCAGCGGGTGCATTTAAGAAGTTTGGTTTTAGTCAAGTAGGGGCTCCTAGTGGGAATAGTTATAGAAAAGAGAGGAGGGCGCATAAAAATTATACTGATGTAGTGGTATCATCTAGTTATGTTATAGATAAGTATGCAGAGGCATTTGGGGTTCCTGAGTGTAAAGTTCATCCTTTGGGGCTTCCTCGAAGCGACTTTTTCTTTGATACAAATCGGCATGATACTATCATTGCAAATTTAAAACAAAAATATCATATCTTTCAAAATAATAAACGTAAAATTCTTTATGCCCCTACTTTTCGGGGAGATATGTTAGAGCGAAAGCAATTTACTTGTCCTTTGGACTTTTCTTTGTTGAAGTCCGTACTAGATACTAGTGTATTAATTGTTAAGCTTCACCCAGCAGTAGAGGACACTATCTTTGTTCCTGAAGAATTACAAAATTGTGTTGTTGATTTATCATCTGAACCTATTGAGGAGTTAATGATATTGGCAGACTTGCTTATTACTGACTATTCATCAATTATCTTTGAATATTCTTTACTGTATCGACCTATGATATTTTTTCCTTATGATCTAGATATATATTTAGATCATGTTGGATTGTATGAAGAGTATAGATCACTTGTTCCTGGAGAAATTGCAATGAATATGGGTGAGTTGGTAACAATACTTGCAAAAGATACTCCTGTTGACATTTGTCAGTTGTATGAGTTTAATATAATGTATCATGAACACAAAGATGGACAAGCAACAAAAAGGTTTGTTGATTATTTTTTTACTTAATTAAGTTTTCATATACAGGAATAACTTCCTCTGGAGTTCCATCCATTTTCAGTACCCCTTTCTCGAGCCATAGTACTCTCTTGCAGTTTTTTCTTATAATATCCATACTGTGAGAGACCATCACAACAGTTCTGTCATCATCTATCATTTTTTTTATTCGTTCACCACTCTTTTTTCTAAAGTATGCATCTCCTACGCTAAAAAGCTCATCAATAAGGAGTAGGTCTGGTTCTATAGAGGATACTACTGCAAAGGAGAGGCGACTTCGCATTCCCGATGAGTACGTTGCCATAGGGTGATCGATAAACTCTCCAATTTCTGCGAATTGAATCATCTCCTCAATGCGGTCATCAATCTGTGACTTTGTAAGCCCTAACAGTAGACCACTTAGATAGATATTTTCTCTTCCTGTTAAGGCGGGGTTTACGCCTGTGCCAAGAGCGAGGAGTGATGTAGATTGGCTGTGAATTTCTAAGGATCCTGAGTCAGGAATTAATGTGCCTGCAAGCATACGGAGTAGGGTAGACTTACCTGATCCGTTAGACCCAATAATGGCGGTGTTCTCTCCGTGTTGTATCGTAAAATTTACATTTTTTACGGCGTGGAAACTTTTCTTTTCTCGTTTATTTTTAAAGAGACTTCCTACGCTATTTTTTATATTTCGCCTGTTAATAAACTTATAAGAGAGGTTTAAATCTTTTGCTACAATAATTGGTTCTGTACTCATATTAAATTATCTTTGTATAGTTTTTCTCTTGGGTATAGAGGATTCTTGCTCCTCCCCAAATTATCAGAATGCTTACTCCAGCCCAAAATGCTAGCAGTATATAGTCGGGAGATGTAGGCCCATTAATATAGGGGTTTCCTGAAACGCCCGCAACTTTCTCACCTAAAATAACATTTCGGTAGGAGGTAAAGATAGAGGCAAAGGGGTTTGCCCAGTAATATAACTCCTTTAGCCATTCAGGGAAACTAGATTTCATGACTCTATCTATACCATACATAGAAGGGGAGAGGTAGAATAGGAGGCGAATAAGGTGTCCTAGCATATTTCTGAAATCCGTAAAAATTACACCTAGGTGGGCAAAAATTAGGGATACTCCATAGGTAAGCAGAAATGTTACTCCCCAAATAGGTATAAGTTCTATTAAGTGCCAAGTAATGGGTAGTCTATAGGCTATAAGCATTCCTACTATTACCACATACCCAATGAGCATCGTAATAAAGTTGGAAAAAATAATCTGTAGGGGTAACATGGTTTTAGGAATATACACCTGTTTAATGATTCCCGCTTTCCCTTGAATGACCCCAGCACTCCCTTGCCATGATGCAGTTAACCACTTCCAGGGTAGCAGTACACAAAATAGGAAGAGGGGAAAAAAGGGCTCATTTCTATCGAAGATAACTTCAAAAAGAAAGTAGTAAATAAGCATATTAAACAGTGGGTCGAGGATCCACCAAATATACCCTAACATAGTGTTAGCAAGACCTGCTTTTAGGTCTGCCCCCACCGCATATTGGATATACTCCTTAAACTTTCTTATATCTGTATAGGTTCGTTTCAGTGTGTTCATAAATCAACTAGTAGGAAATTGAGAAGCTAATTATGATCTCTTTCTCAATAGCTCCATTGCCATCTCCTTTGATTTTTCGAAATAGGTCATTCGCACTGATTCCTAGTAGACCACTGAGTTTTATGCTTCGTGCCTTGTCAAAGAAAAACACTCCCTCAGCACCAAAAGATGATTCAAATCCCTGTTTTTTAGAACTTTCAGAGGTGCTTACAAAACCGATATCAACAAATGGGGCAAGGTGGAATTCACCCCCCTCAATTCTTTTGAAGTATCCAGTTGAATCCCAAGTTGCTACCCGAAGTACCCAATCGATACTTCCAAAAATTCCAGCTGGACCTTGGAGTGATCTGTTTAGGACTCCTCGCATGTACTTACCTAAGTCACCGTAATTGCCTGAAGTTCTTCCCACTCCAGTGATACGCCATTTTAGGTTTGAGTTATCAAACATGATAAACTGAGTTACCTGTGCAAAAAGATCTGAATATACCCTTTGAGGAGCATCTGCTGCAAGATAAAACCGGAGGTTGTTCGTTGCAGTAATAGAGAAGCCTTCTCTAAAATAGTTACGCCAGTTAATTCCTCCCATACTTACAGTTTGGGTAATAAGGATATTTTTATGATCGTTAAATGCTCCTCCGTTATGTTTAAACTCAAAGGTAATTTTTGGGGTGTACCGTAAGTTGTTTCTTGCAAAAAGAAAGCGAGTAGATAGTCCGAAGTCTGAGTGATATGCTGAACCCGCCTTTCTAAATCGAAAGTGTCCTGTCATAGGCTGCTTTACAATATTGAACCCTACTGCTGTGGTTAAATCCATATTGAAAGTTTTTGACCCTAGGTTATAATCACTACTAAACTTAATACTACTGTAACTATTAAATAGCCTGATTCTATTTAGGATAAGGTCTCCATAAATTACCGATTTTTTCCAGCTACTATTTCTCTGTTCTATGTAAGCGTTTGCCTCTAGGTTCATCAGAGATCCAAAGGCGTTTGGATATTTGAGTTTGGCTCCAAGCTTCCATCCTACATTAGAGTCATATCGAAATACAGGTACAGGAAAGAGGTTCCAAGAGTCTTGAATAATAATATCTACATCTACCCCACCTAGTACTCCAGGAGTAGGGGTGTGGGTCGCTGTAACAGATTTAAATACTTGGAGATTCTGTAATCGCTGAGCCTCACTGTTTAGGGCTTTTACCAGCTCCTCTTCTGTGGCATACTCATCTCCAATCTCTATTTCTAGGTAATTGGAAACCGCTTTAGACGAGGTAGAGCCGCTTGTCTCTATATCTATAGATTCTATACGCAAACTCTCGGCTACCAAGTATCCCTGCATTGCAAGAAATACCATAACAAAGGTGATTAATTTCTTAAACATCATACCTCCAAAGATAGTGGAAAAGTTGACTAAGTTCTAGGTATAACAAAGTCAACTCTATCAATTATTCCTGTATTTTTAAGATTCCGCTTCCTGAGGTGAATCCACCACCAAATGCGGTAATCCCTAACAGGTCACCCTTAGCATACTTCTTTATTGAGAAAAGAGTTTCTAGTGCTAGTGGTATGGTTGATGAGGATGTGTTTCCCCGTTGTGCAATCTCACTGTATACCTGCTCTTTATTGAGTTTTAACCGCTTTCTTACGGCATCAATAATCTTTTGGTTTGCCTGATGAGGTACAATACAGGAGAGTTGCTCTAATCCAATATTGTCGGTAGCACATGATCGCTTAAGAAGCTCTATCATATGGTGCACCGCCTCAAGGTATACCTGTTTCCCATCCATAAATATTTGATCATCAGGAGTGGAAGGTACCCGAAGAATATTTCCCGATTCTCCTGCTCCTGCGGTTATAGGGCGGGAGAGGGTAGCTTTCTGGGGTAAGTTTGCATTGGCTCCGCCAAGAAGCGTTGCTGTTGCTCCATCTCCAAAGATTGGAGCAGTAGTATGATCTGTAACATCAACAAATGGAGAGAGTACCTCTGAGGTTATGAGTAACACAATACCATCTGGGTTGTGCTGTAAGGTGTCCCAACCGATTTGTAGGCCGTAGAGGTACCCAGAACATGCGGCACTAATATCTAATACAGGACAGAGAATCTCTCTTTTTGCACCCTCTAGTAGCTCAAACTGTATTCGTGCAGCCAAGGATGGGCTACTCATGCCAGGAGTTCCTGTAGAACAGATAATTTGGGTGAGGTCTTGTACCTTAATATTGTGCTTTTTCATAACCTTTTTAGCGGCATTTACTGCTAAGGATAGAGCACTCTCTCCCTCTGTTACCCAAGGACGAGAAACAATTCCAATAGATTTCTCTATGGTTTCTGGGGTCCACTGGTCACAGTTTACTGCAATCTCTTCATTTGAAACCGTTCTACTCCCTAGGGCTGATGCGATATCTATAATACCTACGGCGGTAGTTTTTTTAGTTGTTGTTTGGGCCGAACCTCTTTGTGGTAGGGTAATAGTAGGAGTTCCCGTAATCTCCTTAGTTGGAGCTACTGTGGGAGTGGATTGGCTTTTTGTGGTTGCTCCAGCTATGGTGAGTGTTGCTGTTCCTACAGGAACAGGAACTCCCTCTTCAAGAAGAAGCTCTTGAACTGTTCCTGCAACCGGAGAGTTCATCTCTCCAGCAGCTTTATCTGCCTCAATATCAGCAAGTAGATCTCCCTCAGAAACAGTATCACCAGGAGCCACGTGCCACTCTACTACCGCAGCCTGTTCATCCGCAGGGCTTGTGCCAATAATTTCAACCTTTTGTACACCATCTTCTGTGGACACCTCTGAGGTATCTTCCCATACAATAGTTCCACCTAAGATCTCTACTGCGGTGGTAAGAATCTCCTTATAAGAGGGGAGGGTTAAAAGCTGTGACCCAAAGTTACAGGGTACAAAGGTGTCTGGTCGTGTAATTCGTCGTACAATAAGAGGTGTAGAAGATCTCTCTACCAGTTCAGATGCTATCTCCGCACCTACGCCACCGAATCGGTTTTCTTCGTGGATAATAATAACACGACCTGTTTTTTCTGCAGATGTTAATACCATAGGAATATCCCAAGGAGATATGTATCGTAAATCAATAAGGTCGGTAGTTACTCCAGCTTTCTGTAGTGATTCGGTCACTTTCTTTGCAAGATTCACCCCATTTCCATAGGTAACAATTGTAAGATCTTCTCCTTCCTCTATCTTTCGTGCCTTTCCCTGTGGGATAAGGTGTTTATTGATATCCTTAGAAGTTTTTGTTGAACCTTCGTTAAGACATATCTTAGGGTAGAAAAATATGGTTGGTCGTTTCCCTTGTATCGCTGCACGGAGCATTCCTGCGGCATCTCCTGCGGTAGAGGGGTATAGTACATCAACCCCAGGGATATGGGCTACCACACCTTCGCTACTTGCCGCATGGTATGGTCCAAGACCCGGTTTGTAGGCTCCCGCAGAAACCATTACAATTACTGGGGCTTCCCAGCCACCGTCTGTTCTCCAGAACATACTTCCAAGCTCTGATGCAATTTGGTTGTATGCTATGGGTAGGAAGTCTGAAAACTGTAAGAATGCAATTGGCTGTTTCCCCGCAAGAGCTCGTCCTATGGAAAGACCCAAAATAGAAGCTTCCGCAAGGGGAGAGTTTTCTACTCTTCCGGGAAACTCAAGAGATAAGCCCTTTGTGACCCCAAACACATCACCCTTGGGGTCTTCTAGGTCCTCTCCCAGTAGCTCTATATTGGGGTTTGTTGCAAGTTGTTCTCGTAGAGTCTCTCTAATAGCCTCTAGCATGGTGTATCCATCTGGATCAAAGGATCCTCTGTATTCAGGAGCATCGTAGGACAACTCCTCAGGAAGATCCCGTTTTGTTTTACCTATTCCCTCTGGTTCTGGGGAAAATTGTGCTTCCTTAATATCAATCAGGAGTTGTGCTTTTACCTCATTTTCTCTCTTACTGAGATCCTCTTCCGTAACACCCTGTTCCAAAAGGTATGTTCTAAAGTTTGCTACGGGGTCACCTGTTTGGCGTATACCTGATATGGTATCTGAACTTCTATACACCCTGTGGTCATCCGCATTGGTGTGGCTGTCAAGCCGATCTACCTTCATGACAACAATACGAGGTTCTCGATTGTTCCGTACCCTCTCTACTTCACCATCAAAAAGATTTATAAGATTCTGGGGGTGCCGACCATCTACTCGGGTTATGGGAATCCCATAAAACTGATCTGGTTCTCCGTGGAACTGAGAAAAAAAGGTTTTTCCCGTAGTACTTGTAGAAATTGCAAAACTGTTATCCTGAATAACAAAGAGTAGGGGAAGCTGTTTTCGTGCCACCTGTGCAATAGCCTCAAGTACATCCCCTTGTTGAGTCATACCATCTCCCAAAGAGCACACTACAATATTGGAGTTATTTTCAGTTTTCATGGTTTCAGCTACACCTGCAGCATGGAGTGCGTTGTTTCCAACAGGTCCTGTGGGACTCATAATATTACATTGGGGGGCACAGAGGTGTGCGTTCATCTGTCTCCCTCGGGAGTCGGAACCATCTTTATTAAAAAGAGCGTAGAAGTAATCTATAGGAGTTACTCCTCTTGCAAGGGATAACGCTTTATCGCGATAGTGGAGAGATAGCATATCCTCCGACTTGAGGTATGAGTTGAGTATAGCTAACCCCTCATGTCCCCATCCTGATACATGAAAAAACGCTTCTCCTCGAGATGTGTAATCTTGTTCCAATACGTCAATCTGACGGGCTGTAAACATTTTTATATAATACTGTGTAAGTTCTTGTAACTGCAAAGGGTACTCCTCTGTATTTTATTCTGACATAATTATAATTATATCAGAATAAAAAGTAAGGGGGTAAGGTGAAGAAAGTATTAAATAGTTTTATATGTCAATTATTTTCTCTGGAATTGTGAAAAGAAAATTGCTTTATGCCGATATATGCAAAATGAGAAATTGTAAGAAAAGTTAAAAGTTTTTCTTGACAACCCACTAGAGTCGTTGTATCCTGATTATATATTAGTTAGTTGAACGAACTAATAAGTAGGGAGAAGATTATGCATGCAATGAACCAGAGTCACCAAAAAGAGTACAACCGGTCGTTAGTATTGCACTCACTTTCATTGCACACCTCCTTAAGCCGAGTAGATCTGGCTAAGATGCTGAATTTAAAGAAATCATCTATTACCGCTATTGTGTCAGATCTCATTGATCTTGGTATTCTTAAAGAGGTTGGCTTTGGAGAGGGGAGAAGTAAGGGAGGGCGTAAACCCATTATGCTCTCTTTAGAGGAGTCTTTTGGTGTAGTTGTTGGTGTTGATTTACAGCCACAGTCAGCTTATATTACGGTATGTAATATTCGTGGGGAGGTTCTTGTAAAAGATACCTTCGAGTTTTCTAAAGATGATCTATTATTACCTTTTATGGATAAGCTGACTATCATATTTCGTTGGATACAGAGGATTGCAGTAGAGAGTTCCCTTGAAGTTATTGGTGTATCTTTGGGTATTCCTGGATGGGTAGATAGCCGACAAGGTGTTGTTCTTCGATCAATCCCTTTTTCCTTAGAGCAGTTTAATTTTGCTGAAGAAATTAAAAAAATGGACCTTCCATTTCCTGTTCTTATTGAAAATGATGCAAACTGTGGAGCTTGGTCTGAGGTTAAGCATCGGGTAAATAGCTTTCGTGATTCCCTGTTCTTGCTCTTTGTAAGTAGACCAGTTATACATGAGGGTGACTCCTTAGGTGGAATAGCCCTTGGGCTTGGAATTACCCTGAATGGTGAGATCTATACGGGAAGTGATTACTCCGCTGGAGATTTTACCAGTGCTTTCTGGACAACTGCCCAAAGTGGCCAGGTTGGAATCGATGATAATATCATGAAGGACCTTATTGATGAGGGTAAACACCCTGTTGCTTCACGTCGTTATATTAAAGAGGTGTTACAAAATCTTATTCCTCTTATTTCTGTGCTTGCACCTCAGCGAATTATTCTAGGTGGGAGTGGGTGTGGAAAACTTGATACGTTTAAACAGGTAATTCAGTCGGAACTTTTCGATAGCTTTCTTAATCAGAATGGGGTGGGGGATCTTTTTTCTGAGAGTGTTTATGGACTTTACGCACCCGCCTTGGGCGCGTCACGGAGATTCTTATGGGAGCTTTTTTTCCCTATGGTACCTGCTCAGCAGGAGCCATACTATTACAAAGGATTAAAATCGCTTTTTAACGATTAAAAATATGCCCAGTATAGGCAAAAATTTAGGAGGTTCTTGGTATGAACAAAAAAATTTTGATGGCAATGATGGTGTTATTCCTCTCTGCGATTCTTGTGGCTTGTGGAGGAGAAGATGAGTCCTCTTCTATGACATCTCAAGGTTCTAATGCTTCTGGTACGACAACCACACAGAAGGGCTCTGGGGAAGAGTCAAAGTCTAGTCCCGTAGTTCTTAAAGTTATGGGTTACGCAGACAACTCCACTGGTGAGATTGTAGACTGGGAAAATGCATTGGCAGATTTTCAAAATCTCTATCCTGAGGTAACACTCGAAGTTGAGACTCTTTACGATGAGCCGTATCACCAGAAAGCTACTGCTCGAGTACAGTCTGGAGATATCCCTCATATTGCCTATATGTGGCCTGGAAGTAGAAGTTCCTACTTTGATCCTGTAGAGACAGATATTCGACCCTATATTAATATGGATGATTACGCACCAGCAGCAATGACAGCTCAAGGGCCAAACGGTGAGTTATATATGCTTCCTACGGGACTTACAAATACCAGTGTTATGTATGTAAATACTGCGATTCTTGATGCCTATGGATTTGATATTCCTAAAACCTATGCGGATCTTAAAGCGATGGTTGCTCCTCTTAAGGCTGATGGTATTGATGTAATAGCTATGGCAAACAAAGATGTTTGGGTTATGAATTCATGTCTTCTTGGAACTCTTGTGGGCCGATATGCAGGAGAGGGTGATTGGATTGCTAAGGCCGTAGATGGTACATACTCCTTTACCGATGAGCCTTTTGTAAAAGCTCTTGAGATGATTCAGACTATGTATGCCGATGGAGTTCTTCCTCCAACTTCTATTCAGACCGATTATGGTACAGTAGCTTCTAACTTCCTTTCAGGAAAGGCAGCCTTCCTTGTTGATGGAGATTGGCGATCTGGAATCTTTGTAGATGCAGAGACTAAAGAGGATCTTCCTATTGTAGCAGACATTGAAATGATGAGCTTCCCAGCAGTACCAGGCGAAAAACCTAATATGGCAGGATCTTCTTCCATTGTACAGGCTGTTGGATACGGAATCACCAAAGCGGCTCTTCGAGATCCTGCGGTGACCGAAGCAGCAGTTAACTTTATGACCTTTATGGTAGGGGAGGAGCAATCTCTTCAAAGATTTAGGAGTTTTGGACAACTCCCAGCTATTAAAATGGATCTTCCTTCCGACTCTTCTGATATTATCAAAAAACGAGCAGATTATGTGAACAGTGTTCCTGTAATCAGTAATGTTGTAGATAACTTTGTCCCTGGAGATCCTAATAATAAACTTAACGAGAACCTTCAAAAGTTGGGATTAGGTACTATTACTCCACAAAAAGTTGCGGAGCAACTTGAACGAGACGTTCGAGCTGAGTAGTACATATACATATTTCGGAGGGGAGGGGTTCCTCTCCGAAATACTTCTTATTTACAAAGGAACATTATATGATCAATCATAAAAAATCGGAAGATTCTACTCCTTCGGTACAGAATTTTCGAAAAATACAAGGAGGAAAGCTTGCTTTTTACCTTGCCATGGTGCTTCCTGCCTTTCTTGTATATATCTTTATTGTGGCCTTTCCAGTTATCTACTCATTTGTATTAAGTTTAAGTGAGCAGAGTGCTGGAGTCTATAATGTAGATACTGGTAAGGTTGAGACTGAGATTACCCTAGTGGGATTTAAACACTATATATATATGTTTAAGGATTCCGCCTTTTGGTTTGCCTTTGCTAATAATATGATTGTAGTAGTGGTATCCCTATTTGGACAAATTCCTATTGGTTTTATTTTAGCCTATTTATTATATAGAAACTACGTGAAGGCCCGTGGTTTTTTCCAAGCCATGGTGTTCTTGCCAAACTTTATCTCCACCGTGGTGGTTGGTATTGTGTGGAACCGTCTTATTTATAGTCCTTACGGTCCTTTAGTTGCAGGCATGCGTGTAATTACAGGAAATCCTAACTATATTTTTACCATGGGAGAAAAGCCTTATATAGCTATGATTCCTATTGGTGTAGCACTTATCTGGATGTATACGGGACTCTATATGGTTATCTTTCTTGCAAATCTTCAGAAAGTGAATACCGAGGTTCTAGAAGCCGCTTCAATTGATGGAGCTACGGAGAGTCAAGTATTTTTACGCCTTGCGGTACCAATGCTTTCAGGAACTATTCTTATTAATGCCATTTTAGCTATTGCGGGCAGTTTAAAGGGTTTTGACCTTATCTTTGCCATGACTGGGGGTGGTCCCGCTGGTCTTACAAAGGTGTTACCCATTTATATGTATGAAATTTTTCGATTTGCCCCAGAAACCCTCAAGTATACCCGAGGAGCTGCTGCGGCAAGTATTATTATTCTTATCAGTTTTGCTCTTATTCTTTGTACGAGAGTAATTAGCAAACGATTGGAAAAGGTGTAGGAGTAAGATATGAATAATAACCTATTGCAGAAAAATCGAGAGGGTGTAGGACCCATAGCCCGTGGAGTTGCGTACTTTATATTTATTCTCTGGAGCTTAATTACTATTTTCCCCCTTGTATGGACCTTTTACTCATCTTTTAAAAGCACCAATGAGATCTTAGGATCCCCTATGGCTTTGCCAGAGGTGTGGCAGTTTAATAACTATATTACTGCATGGAGACAGGCCGAGCTGGGACCAAAGTTTTTTAACAGTATTCTATACACCACTACAAGCACGGCAGCTGTACTGTTACTTGCTATGATGGCTAGTTACGGTTTTGCAAAAATATATGAGTTTAAAAAGGCCTCTAAAGTTTTGTATGGACTTATAGGAGTAGGTCTACTTATTAGTGTACAGGCAATTGTAATTCCTCTTTTTATACTTCTTAGAAAGTTTAATCTTACGGATAGTTATATTGGAATTATTCTTACTTACACTGCTCTTGGGCTGCCCATTGCAGTCTACTTAGGTACTGAATTTATTAAGGGCATACCAGATAGCCTTATTGAGTCAGCCTATATAGATGGAGCTAGTAACTTTAGAATGTTTGGTCAGATAGTTCTTCCTATGACTACACCAGTACTATTTACCATTGGTATTCTTAACGTACTTGGTACGTGGAATGAATTTATGCTAGTTTTTTTATTGGGAAGCGAAAAGACAAAAAGTTTACCCGTAGGAGTACAATCTTTTGCGAGTCAAACCTCTACTCAGTATGGAGCACAAATGGCTGCTCTGGTTATTGTATTACTTCCTGTTGTATTGGTATACCTACTATTTAACAGAAGAGTAACCCAGGGTGTTGTAGCTGGAGCTATTAAAGGATAAATAACATAATGAAAGAAAAATATACTCAAAAACTTAAAACAATGAATTTACGTCAAAAACTTGGACAGATGCTTCTTTATAGCTTCCGAGGAAAGGATGATATTCCTCAGGATCTACAAAAGAAAAATCAGTTAGGCGAGGTAGGGGGATACATCTTTTTTAGTGGATCCAATGTGGATAATCTGGATCAAGTAAAATCATTGACCCAAAAAATTCAGTCCTACAGAGCTGAATCTCCTATAGATCTTCCATATCTTGTTTGTATTGATCAGGAGGGAGGGCAGCTTTCAGCTATCCATCGGGGGACAACTCTTTTTCCCGGTAATATGGCTATGGGTTTTGCCAATAATCAGAGGCTCACAAAACAGTGTGCCCAGTATATGGCAGAGGAGTTAGTCTACGGAGGAATATCTATAAACTTTGGTCCAGTACTGGATAGCAGTTATGATGAGAAGAATGGTATTCCTATTATTGATAACCGAACTTTTAGTTCAGACCCAAAGGTTACTACTGAGATAGGAAGTGCCTTTGTAGAAGGGTTTCAGGATGCTGGACTTATTGCTTGTGCAAAGCATTTTCCTGGCCAGCGTCTTACCCAGCAGGATACGCACCACGCCCTTGATGTGATTGATTTCTCTATGGAACGGTTGCAGGAGGTTGAGTTAGCTCCTTTTCAGAGAGCTATTGATAAGGGTATTGGAGCTATTATGACACACCATGCGGTGTATCAAGCTTTTGAAAATGTTCCTGCAACCCTCTCACCCAAGGTGTTGGGGTATCTTCGAAATGAGATGGGCTTTGATGGTATTATTATTAGTGATGATCTTATTATGAAGGCTGTTATTGATAATTACGGACGGGAAGAGGCTCTTTTACGAGCGATACTTGCAGGGGTAGATTTGGTTATTTTTACCGGTGCCAATGACTGGTTTATTGACTATCTTGAAGGAGCTGTACAAGAAGGTCTCATTTCTGAAGAGAGGATAGATCAATCGGTTGCACGAATATTACAGGCAAAAGAACAAATTGATAAGAGAAAAGAGATTCCTAAACTCTCCTCTACCCATAGAGAGGAGGGGAGAGAGATTGCTCTTGAACTTTCCAGACAAGCGGTTGTTTGTACAAAGGGTAAAGAGCTTCTCCCTCTTCAATTACGTCCAGAAGATCGGCTTGGTGCCATTTTAGCAAACCCCGCACGACTTGTTATGTCTTGTACGGTAAATTTTTACGATATCTCTCTAAAGGCTGAGATTGAAGGAAAGGGGTATCACTCCTATGTGAAAGAGTCTTTTATGCCGTGGAACCCTACGGATGAAGAGAGTCTTTCGCTTTTTGATATTGGTTATGTGAGCGATGTGCTTATTTTTACCACCGTAAATGGATACAACTTTACCAAGCAGTTAGAGGTGCTAAAATCTATTCGAGATGTAGCAGCACAGAGTGAGGAGAAAAAACCTTTTATTATTGCTGTTGCAAGTAGAAGTCCTAGTGATATGGCTCTTTTAGAAGACCTTGCGGATGTTGTTCTTGGTACAGGGGGACTTACTCCTCTTCAAATAACAGCTCTGTGTGAATCTATTTTTATTACAGGGCAGGTAGCTGAAAAGTAGGGGTAGCATATATGGATAAACAGAAGTTCTGGACTCTCAGGAAGGAGGGGTTTTCCTTAGAGAAGCCTCTTCTCTATAGACCGTGGATTAACTATTTAGAAAATGGTTCCTATGGATTACGAATTTCTCATTTAGGAGATGCGGTTGCCTCAACCCTAGCTAACCCTAGAATGGCAGTAACCAATTATGACTTTTGGGAACCCTCAATGGGACGATTTATATATGTGCAAGATGAGGTTGGGCATTGGTCTCCATCCTTCCTCCCTTCTGAGGTTGAACTGGATACATACAACTGTGAACACGCTCCGGGGAGTACCAAATTTACCTCCTCTTTAAGAGATATTACTGTTGAGAGTACTCACTTTTTACCCTCTGAGGGATCCTTTGAAATATGGAAAATCTCACTGTCTAACAGAAGCTCTCAGAGGAAAGAGGTATCTTTGTATACCTTGGCAGAGATGCTTCTATATCCGAATCATGGAGTGGATCCTACATATTTTAGTTGGTTTACGAACTCTCATTTTAGTACAGAAAGTAACACCCTTGAGTATACTCGAGCAAATGATGCCGATGTATATGGATTTATCCGTACCATAGGAAATCCTCTAGGCTATGAAGCATCTTATATTGATTTTCGTGGTAATGGAACTCTGAGAAACCCCGAGGGTGTTATCAATAGGAGTTTAAAAAACTCCCATAGTGGTGGAGACCGAATGGCTGGGGTGTTTCATTTCAAGGCTACCTTAGAACCAGAAGAAACAGAAACATACGCACTTATGATTGGAGTAGGAGAACGTGCCCATACCATAAGCATGAACCGTTTTGCTACTCTTGAAGCTATTGATGAGGAGTTCCATAGGGTAAGGGATTTCTGGGAGCAGAGGTTGCACCATACAACACTTTCAACCCTAGGAAATAGTGAGCTTGCTTCGTACTTACAGAGCTTTTTCCCCTATCAGGTTATTCAGCAAGGGTTAGGCATGGTTCGTAACCCGTTTAAGGGTTTTCGAGATGTTGCGCAAGATGTGATGGGCCTCTGTCCCTTCTCTTTGGATGGTGCAAAATCCCTTTTGCGAGAACTCCCTGAACGAATGTTTGAGAGTGGACGTGCTTTACGACAGTGGAATACTGCTGGAGGGTATCAAGATGAGAGAGATTTTCATGATCTTGGTCCTTGGCTTATTTTAGCGGTTGATCGATACCTCTCACAAGGTGGAGATATCTCTATTTTGTATGAGAATTTTGGGTACTTCCAATCAGAGAAAAGGGAGACTCTCTTTGACCACATGGTCAAAGGGGTAGAGTACTCGCTATCCTTTGGTCCTCATAACTTACTAGAAATAGGGGAGGGTGACTGGAACGATGCATTAAGTGGCTTAGGTCATAAAGGGGAGAGCCTTTGGCTATCTGAGTTTCTCTATTACGCACTTGGACTATTGCAGAACATAGCAAATCAGGAAAACCTATCATTACCTATGGATGTAGATGCAACAAGAGAGCGTCTTTACCAAGGTGTTATAGATGGATGGAGTGGATCCTGGTTTTTGCGTGGTTATGCAGAGGACGGTTCTATTATAGGGGGAAGTGATAGAATTTTTCTCCTCCCCCAAGCGTGGTTTACCATCAGTGGCATGGCAGAGAGAGATCCAGAAAAGGGAAAAGTAGCTCTGCAGTCTATGACTCGTGAGTTGCGATCTGATTTTGGAATACTCCTCTGTCACCCTCCATTCGATAGTTATGATCCAAACATTGGAAACCTTTCCGCCCTAGCTCCAGGTATGGCTGAGAATTTTGCTGTATATAATCATGGATCAATGTTTGGTGTGTATGCACTGTTTCAAGCTGGCATGATTGATGAAGCAATAGAGTTTTTACTCAAGGTACTACCTATAACAAAAGATATCCATCAGACTCATGCTGAACCCTATGTATTAGTTAATTTTTATAACGGAGGATACTATAAGGAGAAAGCTGGTCGTGGAGGAATCCCTTGGCTTACAGGTACTGTTGCATGGTTGGGAATGGCTCTCTTTGATTATGTTTTTCCTATGGATCTGTATTCCAGAATAGAGGCTGAAATAGAGGTGTTAAAAGGTAAGTAGGTATCAAGTAGTAGGGTTGTGTTGGAATACCCTACTGTTGATAAGATACCCCCACGGAGACCCCTAATGAGGATGGAACAATTCCCAAGGAAAGAGGATTCTCTTTTGTTGTTTTTTGATGAAATAGGGGTATTGTAATTCCAGCCACACTACCAAGAGCTGCTCCTGCTATAACATCAGTAATGTAGTGCGCTCCCGATGTTACTCGTAGTACTGCAGTTCCAATGGCTAAGCTCATACTACCTCCAATAAGTCCATATTTCCATGGTGTCGGAAAATCTTCAAGTATTGCTACGGTAGTAATAAAAGTAGCGCTTTGAAAAGCAAGAGTTGTATGCCCCGAGGGGAATGAGTTTTTTACTTTTGGATTCTGCAACATTTTTGTAGGGGTGTCATAATAGTATGCATACGGACGATATCGTAGAATTGAGGTTTTTAAACTCTCCTTGAATACGTAGGCTAGACTCAAACTTTGGCCATACAGTACTCCATAAGTGAGCCATTGACTACGGTACTGCTTTGGGAAAAGAAGCGTTACAGGCATTGCCATAGATGCAATCATAAGAGCTGTTCCTACCTTGTCTTGGGTTGGGCTGAATTTTGGGGCTACATAGAGACTATCTACCCAGTTGGGCTTTTTATAATTTAAGGTCTCATCAATACCCGTTTGGTTCCCATTTAGAAATAGGTACCCTAATAGAGCGACACTCGATATGGTTCCAAGAATGAGTCCATCGGACACAGGATCTATAGTAAGGCGGTACTGAATAGGTGCCTCTATAGATTCTATAGGTATCTCTATTGGCTCCATGTATATCTCTTCTGCCATCAGATGCATAAAAGGCAGTGCAATAAAAATTGCTATTAATATATTTCGCTTCATAGATAAAGTATAGCAGAGAATAGAAAGTATGAGAATCACTGATTGACAGAGTTTCTGCTATGTTTTAGTATATATTCCATGCCTTGGTAGCTCAGGGGATAGAGCAACTGCCTCCTAAGCAGTAGGTCGGACGTTCGAATCGTCTCCGGGGCAAACATAACTCCTTGCATTGCAGGGAGTTATGCTATTAGCACTCCTACAAGAATATACAATTTGAATTAAATGTAGCCAAATTGTAGCCAAACTATTTTTGCAAGGAGTCGCTTATGCACAGACCATTTACTCTCTATACGAGAAAGAATTCAAAAGGAAAAAATATTTATTACGCAAGATTTCGTGATCGACATGGGTTGCGTACATCGGGTATATCAACAGGACAAACATCTAAAGTAAGAGCTGAAACATGGGCATCTGAGTATCTTACTATGCTTAAATCAGGTAAAGGTAACGTGCCTACTATCAAGAAGTGGGGAGAAGATTTCTTTCTTAAGTCTGAGGGTTGGATACTTTCGGTAAAATCAAAAGGAAAAAGTGTTACTCCAAGATATTGTCGTGATGTTCAAACAAGAGTTGACATGCATATAATTCCTTTTCTTGGACACATCAAATTATCAAGTTTAGTACAGGCTGATGTTGTTGATTTTCGAACTCATCTCTACAAGAAGGGGTATCAAGGAAGTACCATAAATCATATTTTATCTACTCTTCGCACAATGTTGAATTATGCTGTAGAACGAGGTATTATAGATTCGATACCAACTATTGAAAGAGTGTCTACCACAGATCAAGCTAATAGAGGTATCTTAACTCCAGATGAAGCACAGAGGTTATTTCTGATTGAGTGGGAAGACCAAAGAGCCTATACTGCTAATCTCCTATCGGCTGTTACAGGTATGAGGTCAGGGGAGGTATTGGCATTGCAGTGCAGTGATGTTCAGGGTGATTATATTGATGTAAAAAAATCTTTTGATTGGACAACCAGAAAAATTAAGAATTCTACAAAGACAGGACGGAGTAGGGTTGTTCCTTTACCAAATATGATAAGACCTTACATTGCTGAACTTATCGAGTTGAACCCGTGGGAAGAGAAGAGTTTTTTGTTTTGCTCTTTACGGGATAATTCAGTCCCGGTAGACCGAAATAACTCCGTACGAGGACTTAAGAAGGCGTTACAGTGTATCGGTATAGATGAAGCAGAAAGGAAGCGTAGAAACATCACGTTCCACAGTTGGAGGCATTTTTTCAATAGCTTTCTTATCAATAAAAGAGTACCTGTACAGAAAGTACAGCAATTGACAGGTCACAGCACTCTAGAGATGAGTGAACACTACTATCATGTAGACAGTATGGAAGATGTAAGGCAGTTACAAGAGAGGATTATTGAGCTGTAGACATAAAGTACAAAAGTAAAAAAATACTTACTATGGAAACTTTTTCCTTGAGTTTTTCGAATTTATATATATACTTATATATATAAATCAAAGGAGGCAAAGATATGGATAATATATATAACATTGCTACATATATAATAAACTCACCAATATATGTAGACCATCTAAAATTGCAGAAGTTACTTTATTATTCAGAAGCAGTATCTCTTTTCCTTCATAACAAGAGTCTTTTTGGTGAACATATAGAGGCATGGAAATACGGTCCTGTAGTAAAAGAAATTTACAGTAAATATAAGACATTTGGTCAGGATGAGCTACCAAAAGATGCTGATTTTACCATGCCTAGGAGAGAGGCTGTAATTGCTATTGATACAGCCCTATCTCTATATGGTGAATTGTCTGGTGTTGACCTTATTGCAAAAACCCACAGAGAAGATCCATGGATTGATGCTTTCTCAAAGGGAGAGGGAACGATAATTCCCAGGGAAGCTATCCAAGAATACTACAAGAATATCTATACGTATGAGTAGGGGTAAACATCTAAAAATCAAAAAAGAAAAAACTCTCCGAGATTCTAGAACTCAAACTCTTCATGATAAAAATCTGGAAGAGATTCTAATTAGTTTCAACGATATATGTCAGTGTAAACAGACACAAAATCATTTCAACAACCGTACTTTATATCAGAAAGTTGTAGAGACTCTTTTTAAGATGGGTTCTCACGGAACAATGCCGAAGGCACGTCATGATAAAGGGCTTAACATTCATCAACTTAAAGGTGATAAGAAAGCGATTACTGCAATCAAGCTCAACGATCAATATAGATTGGAATCCAGGGTTCAAGGGTGTATTGTCAGACTGAAAAGTATATCTAAACATTACGATGGTTAGCACCATGCCCCGAGAGGCGGTTGTAGACGCCTCTCGCTAGGGGAGGGCTAATACAGCTCTATGGAGTTGAGGATATCAAAAAAATCAGCGGGGAATGATTCTTCGTTGGTGGAGAACGTGAACTGGATATACTCATTCTCATGAGTTGTCGCCATAAATATCATTTGTTCTGTAGTATGTATCATATCCACTACACAATAAGCATACTGTTGACCGTTTATCATTGTTATTTCTGACGATGTTACAGATGAACCTATGATAGTTTTTGGTATTGTGTCTTTGAAAGATGAATACATGGTTTGAACGTCTATATTGCTTAGGTTTTCAAAGACAATAAGAGAAAACATTCCACTCATAGATAGCGCCTCAAAGGTGGATTCTGGAATCACAAAATCTCTATTTCTTTCCCAGTTGCTGGGTAGGGTTACGGATACACCTACCCGAGGATTGGTGTATTTCCATGGCTCAGTGCTTTCAGGCTCTCTGTTGGACTGATTTACCGTGTGTTGTGTTGCCATTACCTGCCCGATTCTACTTATAATCAGAAGCACTCCCATTAGGGTAAGCACGACAATAAGAGCAATCAAACAACCTTTTTTGGTGTTATTCTGCTTCTTGGTTTTCATTATCTTTTTCCCATATACTTTTAGGTGGCTCTTCTTTAGATTTTTCGGCAAGGCAGAGTCCAATCAGCCAAGAGATAAGAGGGCTTAATATGAAAGAGAGGACCACCGCAGTGACAATGCTACGCCCTTTTTTCGCCCATATTCTTGAAATGGGGATACTTAATGCTCCCACAATAATTGAAACTAGAAAAGACCTTATTAGACTAGACTCAATGAATCTAGGAACTCTCCATTGGTAAATGTTTACCTCTATAAAGCTAGCAACTAGCAACGTAAGAATAAACTGAATAAAGCACATAAAAACCACTGCACCCATTGCTCTATTAGTATTGTCTTCTTTTTTTTGCCTTTCTCTCTCTTTTCTCTCTTTAAGCTTTTTCTGTCTTTCAGCTTCCCTCTGCTCTTCTATTCTCTCCTGTTTCTCTTTTTCTTTTTGTCGTCGCCGAGCTTCTTCTGCTTTCTGCTCTTCTTGCTTTTTTAGTTCCTGCTGAAGTATTCGATAGTGTTCTATATTTTCTTTGTATTCTGCAATTACAGAATCATATTCATTTGATTTTTTTAGCTCATCAATAGTGAGTTCACATACAGATTTTCTTAATTCAAGCTCTGATTTGCATTTAAACTTGTTAACCTCTCGCATGACAATACTTTCCGCAACTTCTATGACACCAGCATTGGTGGTGTCAATTACAAGTTTCTCGGTGGAGCAATTCATATATATTTCTGGTACGTCTTTCCCAAGCTCTTCTAAAGATGAGTAGTCTAAGTTGTTTAGGTAGATTCTTTCCAGAGTGGGCTCTTCACTTTTCTCGTAGTTAGCATTATTCCAGTACACTGCTTCTGGGATGCACATGTAGGGAAGTAGCGAAGCTTTAATATTATGATTTCTGGGCTTTATCATAATCATAACACCTTTATCAATATAATTACAAGAATCCAACCCACATTCTCCTCCTTTAATACATGTGGTTGTGAAACCAACCAATTACTTTACCTTCTACGGTCATGACTTCTGAGTTTGCAACAACCGTTTTCGACTGATACCTTGAGTTTTCAGAGTGTACTGTTATAGTTTTGTCTATAGGGTCGAACTCTAATCGCTTGACAAACGCTTGACCATCAATACTAATCACATAGATACCATCACCCTCAACACACCCTTTCGAGAACACAACTAAGTCTCCATTAAAGAGCTGTACTCCAGTCATAGAATCACCTTGAACCTCAACCACACAGAGAGTATCAGGAGCGTAGTGTTGCACCATCTTTTTTAGGACTGGTAGAAACTTTTTATGGTGATCTTCTAGTACATCTATTCCATGGCCTGCTGATACTTTACCAGAGGATATAGGAATATATAGAATATCACCCTGATCTGCTTTTATTTTTTTTGTGGCTGAGATTTGCATCTCTGAGTTACACTTGATTGGTATCTTAATATCATCATCATAGTAAGGCTCTTTACCTGTAACCAGGTACTCCACTGTTACCCCTAATGCTGAGGCGATAGCTTGGGCTTTGTCTGCTCGAGGGATAGAATCTCTCTGAATCCAGCCAGACAGCGTATTCTGGGCAACGCCTAATTCCCTTGCTAGCCAAGTTTGAGTGATATCACCTGTAATGTGGGTTCTTACCCTTTTCCAAAAATCAATCATAATAATTTTTCCTTTATAACATAGATTTTTATAAGATTATCTCATAATGAGATTACTCTATGCAAAAAAACAAAAAACTCTTGATATTATCTCATAATAGGATTATTATCGCAATACGAGATGCGAAAAAGAGCAAAACCAAGAAAGTCCTTGCTTCTCTGGGTATTGCTCTTGGGGCTATCGGCACCCTTGTATGGGGAGTCGGCAAGCTCCGAAACCGTAACCCTAACCGAGCAAGAGTGGAAGATCCTTCAAGAAGAGTACACCGGGCTCAAGAGCGACTTGACCGAATTACAGGCAATCAACAGCAATCAGCTGAATTTAATCAACAAGTTGGAGAGGTTGCAGAAAAACAGCGAAACGCTTATGAGCGAACAGAAGATACTCTTGGTTGAGCAGCAGAGCGAGTTACTCGGATTGAAGATATCATCGGAGAGGTTAATAGCCGACATAGCAAGACAAGAGACTCTAACGAACAGATGGAAGACAATGGCAATAGTGGGAGGTAGCATTGCAGGAGCTACATTGATAACCATGGTAGTGCTATTTTTTATACCCCAATAGGGCGAGGGTGGAATCCGTGATAGGTAGAGAGGTTAGCTCCCTTTTTTTGAATGACCTCGTATAAAAATAGTTCTAAAAGTAGGGTGTGTTGATCACCTTTGAGAGTTCTTGCCAGCTCTTCACACTTTGCAAGTTGAGCAATACACTGTTGCAACTCTCTAGGGGAGAAGTTTGTAATTCCCTCTTTGTAGGTTTTCTGGTTTCTTGTACCCCGTATGGGAGAACCTTTTCCCAGTATTTTTACCTTCATGTACGCTTCGGATAGAGGGATTCCTTGTTCCTCTAAATTCGCAAGACTCAAAAGTCTTCGAAATTGCCATAAAAGTCCAGGAAGGAGTGCACTCGGTGATGCCTCTCCTGAGAGAGCAAGGGTGTGTAGTATCTTTAATGCTCCCTCAAGATCCCTATGAATAATTGTGTGAAATAGGGTGAAAACATTCTCCTCTTTGCTATGATAGATAAAAGTTTCTACATGGTACTCCGTAATCTCCTGTTCGGTACTCGTAAAAGCAAGGAGTTTATCACAGGTTTCTCTAAGATCTTTTTTATTATTCTCCACAACATTGAGAATCGTATCTATCGCTTCTAGGGTGATACTTTTTTTCTCTTTCTCCACATATCGCTCTATCCACTGTTGTTTCTGATTTTCATAGAGCTCCCAAAACACTTTTTTTTGTTGTGATGGAACAAGCTTATCAATTCCACTAGGAGCTTGGGGTTTTAGGGTGGTAAAGAGTAGGGTTGTCTCTTCTGGAAGTGTTTCAATACCAAGGACAATAGTCTTTATTTCTTGTGCAGAAAACTCATCAACCCTTTGAAAGTGAAATAATCTGTGGGCTGAAAAAAGGGATCCATTTTGAAGCTCCCCATACCATTCATCAATATTTGAATCCTGAGGATAGAGCTTTATTATTTCTGGCTCCTCCCCGCAGGATTTTTTAATTGCTTTGAGTAAGCTTGCAATGGCAGCATTTTTCTCCTCTATCTCTGGACCAGAGTAGAGATAAACAGGGATAGCTTTAGGAGCCATAGGTCCTAAATATCATATGAAGTTTTCCAACTACCGATACATCCTTTGAGAATATATCTAGGAATTTTTCATTCCTTGCCTCTAGTCGTATACGACTAGGTTCTCTGTAAAATCGCTTAAGTGTAACAGGTTTATCATCTACCCGTGCCACAATAATATCTCCATTATTGGCTGTATTCTGATACTGGATAATCGCAATATCGCCATCTAAAATACCATCTCCAATCATACTTTCTCCCTCTACTCGTAGGGCAAAATATTCTTTCTGAGAGTGTAAAAGAGTTGATGGTATTGTAATGTTTCCATCATAGTTTTCCTCAGCATGAATAGGAACTCCCGCAGCAACCTCTCCCAGTAGCGGAATATCTCTTGTTTTTTCAAGGGTACTATCGGGTGTACACTCCAAGGTTCTTGATCGACCCTTTACAAGGGTGATTTTATTTTTTTTCTGAAGTGCCTTAATATGATCGTGAGCAGCTTTTACAGAAATAGAAAAGTGAGCTGCAATTTCTCTATTTACCGGTGGATAGCCATTTTCTTCTTTGTATTTTCGAATAAATGCTAAAATTTCCTCTTGTCGCTTTGTTAACCCTTTCATACATAAAATTATAAAACACTCTTATGAAAATCTCAAGAGACAATACTACTAAAACCTAAAAAAAGGTAACATTTGTTTAGTATTTATAGATTAGGGTAAAATAAAAAAGTCTAAAGTCTCAAATCAGACCTTAGACTTTAGATTATTGGAGGTGAGGGGAGTCGAACCCCTTACCTCTTGAATGCCATTCAAGCGCTCTAGCCAAGTGAGCTACACCCCCAATCATTCTCAAACAAAATACACTATTCCTTAGGAGTTGTCAAGATTTAGAAGCCTCTTATAACTTCTGTCCATACAGATTGCTCCTAGTGGGGCAGTGATACATATTGCTAATACTGCAGCAGTTATAATAAGTTGTCCAGAAGCTAATCCTAGGGATAGGGGAATTGCTCCAATTGCAGCCTGAACCGTTGCCTTTGGAATGTAGGAGTATGCACAAAACAATCGTTCCTCCTTTGATAGAGGTGTGTGTACCAGTGATATAAATACTCCAAAAATACGAAAAAAGAGTACCCCTATAATGAGTCCTATAATAGGTAGTCCCCCTTGCACTGCATAGGAAAGTTGAACCTCTGCTCCAACTAACACAAACAGGATAATCTGGGCTACCACCCAGAGCTTCTCAAATTTACAGGACAGACGGGCTGCCACGGTTGTGCTTTGCTTAAGAATAGCTCCTCCTACAGTCATAGTGGCTATAAGACCAGAGTAGGGAAATCCTCCTATAATACCCTCTATGGCAACTAGGAGTGCAGCGGTAGATAAAATAATAATAATTTTTACCGTGTCCCGTGGTTTTGTAAGTTTAAACAGCTGAAACAAGAGAACACCTACAGTGACACCCACAATGAACCCAATAAGAATTGATAAGGGGATGGTCATAAGAGTTGTAAGGGTGAGTTCTCCTCCCGATGCCCCTTGAAGGAAGGAGGTAAAAAGCACAATAACAAAGATATCATCTACCGTTGCTCCTGCCATAATAAGGTGTGGAATTTTCTTCTTAGTTCCATATCCCTCTTTCATGAGATGGAGCATTCTCGGAACAATAATTGCTGGAGACACCGCTGCAATAACAGAACCTAAAAGTGCCGCATCAATAAGCGATATATCTAGTAGGAGAGGGGCTAGAAGCATAACTCCTGTAATTTCTAGCAAAGCAGGAATAAATGATAACAGTATGGCAGGTCTTCCCACCTGCTTTAAATCCTGTAGATCTAAAGCAAGTCCCGCACGTAGGAGAATTACAATGAGAGCAAACTCTCTGAGGTCTCCTGAAATCTGAAGAATTGAAGGATCTATAAGATCTAAAGTGTAGGGGCCAAGGAGAACTCCCGTAAGAAGCATTCCTATAACTCCAGGAAGCTTTAGGGTAATAAAAATATGGTTGAGTAGTAACCCACATAGTAATATGAGTGCCATGCTTACAAGCATTCTATCCTCCTGCTTTAGTACTATCTTCTGTAATGATTTTTTCGTCAACCCCTCTGGTCGATTCACTTTTCCTATGGTATAATTGTTTGCTATGAATGGCTACTACGAAAAACCCTATGATACACAATTTACCGCAGAGGTTCTCTCATGTAATCCTTATAAAAATAATATCTTTGCGGTGGAACTCTCTTATACCCTCTTTTATCCCCGTGGAGGTGGGCAACCTGGAGATCGGGGTTTCTTAATTTCAGAGAAGGGTGTTTCTCAGGTAGTTGATACCATCTCAGACAACGGTGTTGTTCTACACCTTGTAGATTCGGAGCTGTGTGGAACCATACAAGGAGAGCTTGATTGGGTGTATCGGTACGATTTTATGCAGCAGCATACGGCACAGCATCTTCTTTCAGGACTTCTGTATGCCCACGGTTTTGGGACAGTCTCGGTGAGTCTTTCCGATGAGTATCTCTCTATTGAGGTTGATTCATCCTACATTACAGAAGATACCATTACTGCTATTGAGAATGAATTTGCTCACATGGTTGCAAAAAATTTAGCCGTAACTCCCTCTTTTGTAGAGGAGGGGGCTTCTGAGTTACAAAATCTTAGACGACCACTGAAGCGTTCTGGGAGTGTAAGAATTGTGACCATAGGTGATTCCTTGCACCCCTTTGATAGTGTTGGTTGTGGTGGTGTACATACCGCAACAACAGGAGAGCTAGGGTTTGCCCTCTTTATTAAAAGTGAACCCATTCGTCAGGGGTTACGACTCTTTTGGCTTGCTGGAGACCGAGTACTCTCTCGGTATCGTAGAGATATGAAAACTCTGCTCTCTTTAGGGAAGCAACTCTCGGTTCCCACCGATGATATTCTTGTAGCCTTTGAGCAAGATAGGACTCAACGGAAACTAGAACAACAGCAGATACTTGAGTTGCAAACTGAGGTGATTAGCCTACGGGTAGAAGAGCGGAAAAGGGATCTCTGTACTATATCACTCATTGAAGAGATCGGTCGAACAAAGACCTATATAAAAGATCTTGTAAAGGGTCTACAAAATTGTTCCCAAGGAACTCTGCTGATAGAGGGTGATGATAGTGTAGTTGGGTGGTACCTTATTATGCCAGAAAATTTTCAAATTAGTCCTGAATTCCGTAATCAAGTTTTACAAATAACGCAAGGTAAGGGAGGAGGCTCTGGGAGACTCCTCCAAGGGCGTGGGGTTCTGAGTGAGGTTCCAAAACTTTTTGATTTTCTCAAACAGGAGATAGGGGAGTAGGTACTACTCTTCCTCAAACCGGTTTTCAAAGAGGGACACAATTGCCTCAAGGGCATCCTGTTCATCCTCTCCTTCGGTAATAACGGTTATCTCAGTTTTATGTCCCGCTCCCAAGGTAATAATTCCCATAATAGATTTTCCGTTAATTTTGGTATCTCCTCGCTCAAAAAAGAGGTCAGATTTATATTTATTTGCGGTTTTTACAATGAGAGAAGCGGGTCTTGCATGAATTCCTGCTCTGTTTTTTACTGTTACCTGTGCTGAGGTCATAGATTCTCCTTAGAATGTTTCATCTTCGTCGTTATAGTATAGCTCACGGGCGGACTTACTTTCAAGCCACTTGAGCACACTATTATTGAAATCTCTCGCAGAGTGGTAGCCTAACTTTTTGAGTCTTTCGTTCATTGCTGCGGTCTCTATAATAATAGGGATATTTCTTCCCGGTTTTACGGGAATTTGCATAATAGGAATCTCTAGGCCAAGGATCTCTTGGGTTGTATCATCCTCTCCTACACGGTCGTAGTTTTTATTATTATCCCACTCTTCAAGCTCCACCCAGAGCTGCACCTGCTTGCTGTCTCGAATGGCACTAATTCCAAAAAGGTGTTTAATGTTAATAATACCAATACCTCGAATCTCCATGTGGTGAGCAAGGTCAGGTTTTTCACCTGTCCCCTTAAGAATCTTTCCCTCTATATTACTTAGGCGTACGGTATCATCGCTGATGAGTCGGTGCCCTCTCTCTATAAGCTCTAGGGCAGTTTCACTCTTTCCTACGCCGCTATCTCCTGTAATAAGTACTCCAACTCCAAAAACCTCCATAAGAACCCCATGAATCGTTTTACTTGGAGCAAAGAAACTATCCAGTGCCTGAATTGCTCGTTGTTCAAACTGGGAAGAGGATAGGGGGGTTTGTAGCACAGGGCACCCTCCAGCGGCTGCCATTTCCAGGAACCGTTTTCCTGGTGTATAGGAGTTAGAAAATACACAGGCTGGAATATCGTATTCAAACATTTTCTCTACGTACTCTAACTTATTCTCTCTTTCTAGTTTTTCTAAGTAGAGCTCCTCTCCCTTTCCAAAAAGCTGTATACAGTTATAGGAAAACTCCTCCATAAACCCACTCATTGTAAGACCTGGTCTATTTATCTTTCCATTATCCAGTACTCGGACAAGACCAGCTTTTCCTGCTATACAGGTAAGGTTTAACTCATTCTTATCTGATAATCCCAAGTCTAGTAGGTCGAGAATTGTTAAGCTCTTCATAGATACTCCTTACTATAAGTATAGTTTAATTGCTCTGCTATTTGAATACTCTTGCAATGAAAAGTGATTATTTTTATCGATTCTTGGGGGATTACTTTTTAGGGTTCAGATTGATTAAGTCCCTAGGAGAGTCCACGTCTTGTATCGTTTCAATTGAACTTTCAACAGTATCAATTTTGAGATTCTTGAGCAGAGGTTGTAAAGACTCACCTTTTGAGAGGGTTGATATAGCCTGCTTAATGCTGTTTCGAAAGAGTACAGGATGACCGGGAACTCCACCACAAACTGGACGGATTCCATCATGTATTAACCCTTGTTCTAGTTGTGAGAAAGTGGAGGTAGGTATTGTTGGCATATCTCCAGGAAGAATGAAAAAGTTCTCATTCCTTAACTCTTTTATTCCCCGTTGAACCGAAGAGATAAATCCTGATTTGTAGTGAGGGTTGTAAACCAGCTTGATGGTTGGAAAGAGAGATACCAACTCTTGGAGTGTGTCAAATTGATAGCCCCCTACAACAATAATTGGGTAGGGGAGTGTGGTGAGTTTCTGTAGGGTGTACTGGATAAGGGTTGTTCCTAAAAAAGGTTCTCCATGCTTCCACACCCCCATACGAGTAGATAAACCTGCTGCAAGAAGAATGATAGAGGGTTTTTTATCTGCCATTGGTGGAGTAGCCTTTGAGTAGGGATATCTCCTCTTTCCATTTTTCAGAGTCAATTGTCTCTAAAATCATAGGAACCTTATCAAACCTAGGATCTTCCATAATCTGCTGAAAAGCGAGAAGCCCAATATTTCCTTCTCCTAGAGAGTGGTGTCTATCAAGTGCACTGCTCAGCTCACTTTTTGCATCGTTAAGGTGAACTCCTAGAAGCTTATCAAACCCAATAATCTTTTCAAAACTCTCCATAGTTTTTGTATAGGACTCAATATTTCTTATATCGTAACCCGCTGCAAATATATGGCAAGTATCAATACAGACACCTACTCTGTGAGAGTCTTTAATTCCTTCTATAATCATGGCAATTTCTTCAAAGCTATTACCTAAATTTGTGCCCTGTCCTGCGGTTGTTTCAATAACTGCAAGTACTCCTGTACTCTCATGTAAGGCTTCTTGAATTCCAAGTGATACCAATTTGCAGGCTTCTGTTCTATCAGATTTAAGCGATGATCCTGGGTGGAAGTTTAATCTATCTAAGCCCAGTTGTTCCACTCTATGAAACTCCTCAACAAAGGCGTCTACACTTTTTTGCCTTTTCTCTTTGTCTGGGTTTGCCAAGTTAATAAGATAACTATCATGGGGAAGAATTTGATCTGCCTTATATCCTGCGGAAATGCAGTTTTGTTTAAAACTAGCAATCATCTCATCGGTGAGAGGGGGAACCTGCCACTGACGTTGATTTTTTGTAAATAGCCCAAAAGCGGATGCTCCTAATTCGGCGGCTCTCAATGGGGCTTGATCAACCCCTCCACTGATACTTACGTGGGCTCCTATATACTTCATAGGGGTCTCCTTATTTAATGGATAATTTGTTCAAGGAGACGGTCCCGACTCCTCCATTTATGATCCCGTTTCACCTGAATCAGAAGATGTATCCGTTTATAATAAAATATCTTGCCAATCTCTTTTTGGGATCCCTTTCTAATATCCCTAATTCCACGTCCTCCCTTACCTACAATAATCCCCTTATGGGACTCTTTTTCTGTAAGAATAGATGCACGGATCCAGAGAGTCTCTTCATTATCTCTTACCTCCATATCGTCAACTCTTACGTAAAGGGCGTGTGGAATTTCTTGACCTACACGGTTTACTGTCTGTTCTCGGATAATTTCTGCAACCCGAAACTCAGGTTCCTGATCGGTGTAATACTCCTCGGGGTACAGAATATCTCCCTCAGGGATCGCCTCTAGTAGGGTAGAGATAAGTTCATCTACACCCTCTTTTTTTGTAGCGGATACTCGGAAAAATTGACGAGGAGAGATAGCTTCTCGTAGGGCTTTCTCATGTTTTTTTGGAGAACTATCGGAGTGGTCTGTCTTATTTATTGCCACAAATACCCGATCCTCTAAAGGGGAGAGTAGGGAAAGCAGTCTCTGTTCCTCTGCCCCTATTGGACGAGAAGAGTCTACCACATAGAGAATAAGATCAGCCTCTTCTAAAGGAGATAAGGCAACATCTGTCATGTGATGGTTTATTTTCTTTTCCGATAGGTGGTACCCAGGGGTATCAATAAAGATAATCTGTTTATTCTCTCGTGTTACAATACCACGAATAGAGTTTCTTGTAGTTTGTGGCGAAGATGCCACAATAGATACCTTGTATCCACATATTGTGTTAAGGAGTGTTGATTTTCCTGCAGAGGGTCGGCCTATAATAGCAATAACCCCACATTTGCTAGAGTTTGAGGAATTCATTACCGATATCTTCCCTATACCAAGAGCCTTCAAAATGAATACATCTTAATCTTTCATAGGCATTTTGATTTGCCTGTTCTAAATTATCTCCTATTCCCGTAGAGGTGAAACATCGCCCCCCATTGGTAATAAGTTGCCCATTTCCTGAGAATCTAACGGCTCCAAAGTAGAGCCTTGAATTTTTATAAGGGTAGGGGTAAAAAGCTTCTACAATCTTATTTGTATCTAGTTCCCGTGGGTACCCCTTACTTGCAACAACTACTGCTACACATATTTTCTCAGAGATATGTAAGTTAAATTCAGAGATTCTATCTTGAACTACTGCCTCTGCTATATCCACTGCATCGGACTGAATAAGGGGGGCAATTGCCTGTGTTGAGGGATCGTTTAACTTAATATGATAATCCAACAATACTGGTCCCTGGGGAGTAAGAATGATACTAAAGACAAGGGCCCCTCTGTATTGGAGGTTTTCTTCGAATACTCCTCGGAAGGTGGGTTCTATAATTTCAGAGTGGATTCTACTTAACAGCTCTCTATTCTCTACGGGAACCGGTGCAACTGCTCCCATACCACTGGTAATATCTCCACGACCTTCTGAGTGAGATCTTGAGTAGTTTCCACAAAATGGGAGGAGTTTATACCCCTTCATATCCATAATGGCAGTTACTGCAATGGGAGCACCAAAAATTTTGCTTTCTATACTAATAGCCCCTTGCTCAAGGAGTTGTGTACCACGTTGCAGGAGATCTTCTTTTGTGTGTACCTCTTGATCTAGCCTTGAAGGGGCAATCCTTGCGGGTTTAAGAATAAGAGGAGTTTCTTCTTGGAAGTTATTGGCGTAATCAATTAATCCTTGTTCTGTTTTGATAATAACTATCTGAGGGGTAGGGATGCCCTGACGTTTTGTGAATGATATAAAAAAATCTTTATCATTTTCTAGGGCAATTGAGTTCTCTGTAGCTCCAAAAATATTAAAACCCTCTTGGAGTAAAAGGTCTGATGTTCCATTGACTATTGCCTTATCATTTCCAATAACTACAAAATCTATATTGTGATCTTTGCAGGCTCTAAGTACAGCCTGTTTATCTGAAATGTCTAAGTGTGGTAAATTTTTTGCAACCAGATCGGTTCCACCATTTCCAGGGGCCACAAAGAGTTCTGTTATTCGACGGCTTTGGGCAACAAAGGATGCCAGTGCATGGCTTTTTGCCCCAGAACCAAGTATTAATACTCTCAATCATCTATCTCCCTATAAATATGTTGAAAGATACCACGGAAGAGGGGGAACATTCAAGAGGCTATAAGAAGAGAATTGACCGAGAAGAGTGTTGTTATATTTTGTAGAAATATTACGATTCCTTCTTGTGCAAAAAAGTATAATTCTATAGGCTCAGTCCATGGAACAAGTTTTATCACTGGCTATCTTTTTTTTATTTTTCTTTGTGGGTATGATTCTAGGGTGGAGTAAGTTGTTACCAAAGCAATGGTACCACTTTGTAAATCGTGGAATCACGGTGGTTCTCTATATGCTACTCTTCTCTATGGGGGTGAAAACAGCCCTTATTCAAGGTATTGAAGAGCAGCTTGTCAAGGTTGGTATTACCGCTTTTCTGTACGCCTTAACAGGTGTAGGTTTCTCTGCAGGTGGCATCATTCTTATATCGGTATTAAGACGAAGGAAGAGAGTTGCTGCAGAAGATAGAAGTTCTCATAGTATCAAAACACTTCTAAAAGAACCTTGTATGATGATTGGTACCGTTCTCTTCGGTTTTATGATACAGCGATTAACAGGGTGGTTTTCATGGGTTGAATCTTGGACACTCCTAAGTCAAGATATTACTACACTTATACTATTTGCCATGCTTTTTCTTGTTGGCCTTGGACTTGTTATGGGTGGTATTTCACTGGTTTCATCTGTAAAGGATATAGAAGTTGTACTACTCCCTTTCTTAACGGTGTTTTTTACTCTTACCAGTGGCTTTTTACTCTCTCTTGTATTACCCCAATCTACCCGAGAGGGTCTTGCGGTGAGTGGTGGGTTAGGGTGGTACTCATTTTCTGGGGTGTATTTAACCGAGGTGGGAAACCCTATTTTAGGATCCATAGCCTTTTTGGCTAACCTCTTTCGTGAGTTTTTATCGGTCCTTGCAATTCCTCTTTTAGGGAGTTTAGGATTTCCCTATGCGGCGATATCAACTGCAGGAGCCACCAGTATGGATGTGACCCTTCCTATTGTAGAGCACTCTTGTGGTGACACCTATACCCCCGTTTCTATATACCATGGGCTTGTGCTCACCATTCTTATCCCTCTACTAGTTCCTCTCTTGTATGGTGTATAATTAAAGGGTCTGCTGAGACAGGTCTGGCTTTTCTTCTAAAAGTTCTGGATGCTCAATGTGTCGCTTAATACATCGTAATACTTGGGAAAAATAGAAACCGTCTGCAACCCTCTCATCTACGGTAAAGCCGATATCCATGGATTCTGTTGTCTTTACTGTTCCATCAGGTTGGGTGATTCTGTTCCTTTTAATTTTTCCTAGGGTAACAAACATAGAGGTTGTACCAAAACTATACAGGTGGTGGCTTGGTGGGTTTTCAATATTAATACTTCCAACATTTGCAACAAAGGCGGTCACGTGGAGTCCATCGGTATCTCTAAAGCTTTTAGGATAAATTCCCCACCGGTCAAGGATCCGAATAAAACCAACAAACATTTTTATAATGGTCTTAGGGAAGTGTAGTAGTATTCGTATTGCAGCCTCATCCTTTGAGGTATCAACACTCCTAATCTCCTCTATGGAACTGTTGATCTTTCGAGCCATCTCATCAATGGTATCGGGTTCCTCAAAGTTTACAAGAGCATTTCGTTCTGTTGCCTCAATACTCATATCGGTTTTGACAATAAAGTTAAATGAGATATCGTTTCGTTGGTAACACACTCTATTATTTATAAATCGGTTTACTCGAGGGAATAGGGCAGTGGTTCTTACCATAGCTCCTAAAATAATATTAAAAGCACGAATTTGGTGTTTGTCATCTAGTCGCTTACGAGTTCTCACGTACTCCATAGCTTTAGTCATGTCTACTTCCATACTGAAGTAGACTAAAGAGTCAACACGCTTTGGCATGAGATATGGGAGAAATCGATTGAAAGCAGGCATATCTTTTACCTTTTTTGCATCATTTCTGTATCCAAACATAATTACTCCTTTTTAAAAGGTATTTTTAAAAAAATACATCTTCTATATATACCAAAATATGGGTATTTTGTATACTCCTTTACATGGATACTCATCAGATGACCCCAAAGAAGTTAGTTGCAGTTCACGATATTTCAGCCTTTGGGCGCTCCTCATTGGGTGTAGTTATTCCCACCTTATCCTCCATGGGTATTGCTGTATCCTCTCTTCCTGGAGCTCTTCTTTCAACACAAACAGATGGGTTTCACGATTATTATTATAAAGATCTTACTAGGGATATGAATAGTATAATTTCTCACTGGGCAACCCTTAATCTTTCGTTTTCTGCAGTGTACTCGGGGTTTCTTGCTTCAGAATTACAGGTGGAATCTGTATTAAAACTACACAGTATGTATCAAGATGCTGTAAAGATTGTAGACCCTGTGATGGGTGATCACGGTGAGTTATATGGTCCTATGAGTAGTAATTTTCATGTTGCTATGAAGAAGTTGGTAGCACAGGCAGATCTTATCACTCCAAATATGACTGAAGCAGCTATCCTTTTACAGAAACCTTTTCCTGAGACTGTAGAGAATCCTGATTGGTGGGTTCGTCAGCTGCAAAATATGGGTCCTCAGAAAGTTGTGATTACATCAGTTCCTCTTCTCGAAAGAGAGGGGGAGTGCTGTACTGTTTATGCCGATGGGGATAGTCCAGTATCTGTATCTTCGGTCCCTTATATTGATATTTCACTACCAGGGACAGGAGATATATTTACCAGCGTTCTCACGGGATTTCTTTTAAGAGGTCTCTCTTTAAGTCGGTCGGTAGAGAAGTCAGTTGATTTTGTACATCACCTTATTGAAGTTACCGTAGATGCGGGGACTCCACGAAATGAAGGGCCTCTTTTAGAGACCCAGTTGTGGAGATTGATGCAGGAACCTACAGCTTAAGATATGAACTTGATTTCCTTGAAAAATTGAGGTTGATGGTAGTTGGGGCCATCTCCTTCAGGAATAGGTGCCCAAGCAAGGTAGTGTGGTTTTGTAAGATCATCACCACATAAGTAGAAGTTCGCACGAGCACTCAATCCCTTGAGAGATTCTATTTTTGGGTATTGAAAAAACTCTATAGGAATAATTACCCGTAATACCCACTGAAGACCCGGCTCCTCTTTGTAGAGTGGGTTATCTTCACTGTACTGCTCTCCTTGGGGAGGGTAGCACTGAACAATTTTTTCACATTCCCGGTATAGCTCTGACTGGATTGAAATAAGATCCGCCAACTCCTGGGGTATATCTATGCCTCTTTTTGATCGAATCTCTTTACATCCACAGAGTTTTCCTCCAAGGATACCAAACTCTAAGTTATAATAATGTTCTTCATCAAATGTAATGAACATCTCTGCACAGCTATCGGTATACACGGGATCCATATAGTTTTTATATCTTC
>CAZBHR010000017.1:0-7039 GCA_964492025.1 uncultured Spirochaetia bacterium
CACCGACGTCATATTGTTGCAATTTGTTGTTGCTTTTTCCCTTTTTCCGTTGTATGATACAATTATCTTTGAAAGATAGGAGTGAGATATGAAGAAAAAATTAGCAGTTATTGCTATTGGAGGAAACTCTCTTATTACCGATAATGACCATGTAAAAGTGGAGGAACAGTATGAAGCTGTTTGTACTACGGTTCGTCATATTGTTGACCTTATTGAGTTAGACTATAACGTGCTAATTACCCACGGAAATGGACCTCAGGTTGGTTATATTTTACGCCGTGCAGAGATAGCAAGAGATGTTGCAGGAATCCATGAGGTTCCTCTTTTACTTTGTGGTGCAGATACCCAAGGTTCTATTGGTTTTTATATTCAGATGGCATTGGATAATGAATTTGCAAAACGAGGGATGGATCGACAAGGAGCAACCCTTGTTACTCAGGTTGAGGTGGATGCGAATGATCCTGCTTTTAAAAATCCTGCAAAACCTATTGGTGCATTTTTCTCAGAAGAGCAGGTTGAGGTTGTAAAAAAAGAGCATCCAGATTGGACACTTGTAAGCGACGCTGGTCGTGGTTGGAGACGAGTAGTTCCATCTCCTATGCCAAAAAGGATTGTGGAGCTTGATGTAATTAAAACTCTCCTTGCTTCGGATGTAGCTCTTGTTGCTGGAGGGGGAGGAGGACTCCCTGTGGTAAAAACAGATGGGCAGTACCGAGGAATTGATGCGGTTATTGATAAAGATAGAGCCACCAGCCTCCTTGCTGCTGATCTAGGGGCTGATCTACTTATTATCTCTACAGGAGTTCCTCAAGTAGCAATTCGGTTCAATACTCCAGAGCAGGAGAATCTTTCTAGCTGTACCCTCGCAGAGGTTGAGAAGTATGCGGCTGAGGGGCATTTTGCTCCTGGAAGTATGCTACCAAAGATAGAGGCTGTTATGGATTTTATTAAGGCTGGCGGGAAAGAGGCTATTATTACCTCTCCTGATATGATTAGAGAAGCTGTAATGAATGGTAAAGGAACTCACATTACCCAGTAAGTAGTTTAGTGATGAAAAACTGCCGCTCTTCCCTTTACGGGTTGGGCGGTTTTTTTATGTCTTGTTATTTTTATAGTATAGAATATTGCAAAAAAAATCCCTCCACCAGATTGCTCCGGAGGAGGGGATGTGTTAGTTGTACTTAACTATCTTTTGATAGAGTAGAAAGTATCCATTCCTGGGTACTCTGCGTAGTCTTCAAGCATCTCTTCAATTCGAAGAAGTTGGTTGTACTTAGCTAATCGATCGGATCGGCTCATAGAACCAGTTTTGATCTGACCAGTCTCAAGTGCTACTACGAGGTCAGCAATAAAGTTATCCTCAGTCTCTCCTGATCGGTGAGATACAATAGCAGTATATCCAGCTCGTTTTGCCATCTCTACAGCTTCAAAGGTCTCGGTAAGAGTTCCAATCTGGTTTACCTTAATAAGAATTGAGTTTGCAATTCCCTGGTCGATACCAGTTTTAAGTCGTTTGGTATTTGTTACGAATAGGTCGTCACCAACTAGCTGAACTCGGTCTCCAACTTTCTCGGTAAGGTATTTCCATCCTTCCCAGTCATCTTCAGCCATACCATCTTCAATAGAGATAATAGGGTACTTGTCACACCAAGAGATCCAGTAGTCAGCCATTTCTGTGCTGGTAAATTCACCACTGTTAGACCATCGTAGGCAGTACTTACCTTTCTTCTCATCGTAGAACTCACTAGACGCTGGGTCTAGGGCAATCATGATATCTTTTCCTGCGGTATATCCTGCAGCTTCAATCGCTTCAAGAATTACCTCAACAGCCTCTTCGTTAGATTTTAGGTTTGGTGCAAAACCACCCTCATCTCCAACTGCTGTACTGTATCCCTTAGCCTTAAGAATTGACTTAAGATTGTGGAAAGTTCCTGCGGTCATTTCAAGAGCTTCTCTAATTGAAGTTGCTCCAACTGGCATAATCATAAACTCCTGGAAGTCTACAGAGTTGTCTGCGTGAGATCCACCATTAATAATGTTTGCCATAGGTACAGGAAGTTGGTGAGACTTATATGCTCCGAGGTATCGGAATAGGGGAAGTCCAACACTTTCCGCACCAGCTCGAGCTACTGCCATACTTACACCAAGAATTGCGTTTGCTCCGAGTTTGCTTTTGTTTTCGGTTCCATCTAGCTCAATCATAGTTCGGTCAATTTCTACTTGATCAAGAGCGCTAAGTCCAATGAGTTCCTCTGCGATAATCTCGTTAACGTTTTGAACTGCCTTAAGAACACCCTTTCCCATGTATCGGCTCTTGTCACCATCTCGTAACTCTACAGCCTCATGGATTCCAGTAGATGCACCAGAAGGTACCGCTGCTCGACCAAAGGATCCATCCTCAAGATAAACATCAACCTCAACTGTTGGATTTCCTCGAGAATCTAAGATCTCTCTCGCCTCAATAAATTCGATAATGCTCATATGGTTTTCCATCCTTGTTTACTTATAAAATTTAATATAGTATATTACCTAACGCGTCATAAAGCAAGGGGGTGAGTAATAACTCTTTGTAACTATATGGCGATTTTAACGTTTGTTTAATATATAACAAAAAAATGGAGAATAGAATTTATGAAAAAAATAATGATGATTTTAATAAGCGTGTTGTTAGTTGGTAGTTTATTGAGTTGTGCTTCTTCTGATGAGAAGCCACAGGAGACTTCGCCTATGGTACAGGGAAACCCTGTTGGAAGCTGGACACTTGTAGACCTTGTTAACTCTGAGAATCCTGTTCCTGAGGGCATTACTCTTCTGATTATGGAAGAGGATGGGGCGTTTCGAGTTGCTGGATATGCTGGTGTAAATAACTATAGAGGTGGTGTTGAGTTTGTGAGACCTACTGGTTCTATGAGTTTTGGTATGTTGCTTTCTACAAAAATGGCTGGACCAAATATGGCATTTGAGAGTGAGTACCTTTCTCGAATTAGCTCAACCGATTCGTATAGGATTATAGAGAATCAGCTGTATCTTTATAACGGGGCAGAGTTAATTGCTCAATTTAGTGCTTTATAATTTAGAAAGATTTTAGCCTATTTTGTATTGTTTGCCACCAGAGGGCTAACCTTAGGTGGCATTTTTTTGTATTCCTCTTGAAAGGGATTGTTCTGGTAGATATAATTACTCAGAATGTAAGATTTATGGTATATGGTAATTTTAATTACCTATGGAGAAAAAGTATGAAAAGAGTATTGATCCTAATAATAGGTGTTATCATGGTTGGGTCCTTTGTGAGTTGTGCATCAAGTGACTCTGCATCTGATGTATATGTTCAGGATGTGCAGCAAGCTGTATATGGATCTCCTGTTGGAAGTTGGGAGCTTGTTGAGCTTTCCCAGTCTGGGAAAGTTATTCCCTCTGAGACTATTACACTCCATATAGAAAAAGATGGAAGTCAATTTCGTGCCTCTGGTAAGGTTGATAATAGTTATGGAGGAGATGTAACCTTTGATAAGAGTACTGGTGTTTTTCAATTTGGTATGATGATTACTACCAGTATGGCAGGACCAAATATGGCATTTGAAAGTGAGTACCTCTCTCGAATTGCTCTTATTGATTCATATCATGAGGAAGATGGAAAACTCTCTCTCTTTAGTAGGGGAGAGCTTGTTGCTGTATATGTTGCTACATTGTAGTATATGAATATTATTTTATTGCCCCAAGAGTCCTTTGACCTTGGGGCAGATGTTCCCCTTCACTGGAGGGATACTCTGGAGGGAGATCCTTCGTTCTTATCAGCATCAAATCGTGGTGCTTTGCAGGTAGATGGGGAGAGTGCATACTCCTTTACCGTAACCCTTCCTAGGTCAGAGAAGGTGGGATGTCACATTGAGCGTGTATTGCGTGCTCGGGTTGGGGATACTCTTTCAGTTGGTATGATTCATGGGCCTCGTGGCAGTGCAAAGGTAACCTGTTATGAGGATACTTCTATTATACTAGAAGGATCTTTTACCTATGGCGGAGATCATCCAAATCCAATGGTTCTTGTGGTTGGATACAGTCGTCCTATCTGTATGAAGCGAATTTTGCGAGACTCCGCTATGTTAGGAGTAGAGGAGCTCTGGGTTCACGTTACAGAACTTGGAGAAAAATCCTATCAAACCGCATCCCTTTGGAGAGACAATAAGTTTTTAGATCTTCTCTATGATGGAGCCTCACAGGCTGGAGGCACCTATATTCCTACTGTTCGATTTTTTCAAAGTACCCAAGATATGCTAAACAAGAAGGAAGAACTGTTTCCCACCTATCAATCTATTCTTTGTGATACAGAGGAGGGGGCAAAGCCATTTTTGCAGCTGTGGGATAATCATGGATCCTTTGTATGTGTTGGTTCTGAACGAGGTTGGAGTAGGGGAGAAAGGAATCTTTTCTCTCGTATGGGGTTTTCTGTAGCCTCTCTTGGTGAACGTATTTTACGCACAGAAACTGCCTGTACCCTTGTTTTAGGAGCCAGCTCTCTCTAAACTGCGAGAAGATATATCTTTTTTATTACTTAGGTGTTGACTATGAGGGGAAACATCTATAGAATTTGTTGACGTCTCTATAAGAGTCAATACACACTGAGAAGGAGTCGAGAGTGCCCTGCGGAAGAAAAAGAAAACGGCATAAAATCGCAACACATAAGCGAAAGAAAAAGTTGCGAAAGAATCGTCAGAAGAAGAAAAAATAGTCGAAAGCTCATAATGTGCCCAGTGTGTCTGGGCGCTCTTTAAGAATCATGAGTAATCAAAGTTTCCTATTAACTAATACAATTTCTCCAAAAGAGATAAAGGAGCTCGCCTTAGGTGAGCTCTCTTCTTTGGCAGAAGAGATTCGTCAGGAGATACTCCTCACTGTGCCCAAAACTGGTGGGCATCTTGCCTCAAATCTCGGAGTTGTAGAACTCACCCTAGCCCTACACCACGTATTCAATACTCCCCAAGATGCTATTATTTGGGATGTTGGACATCAATGTTATCCTCATAAAATGATTACCCAGCGGAAAGGCTCTTTTGACCAACTGCGCCAGAGTGGGGGATTGAGTGGTTTTCCTAAGAGGAGCGAAAGTGTCTATGATAGTGCCGATACAGGACACTCTTCAACATCAATATCCTTAGCTCTTGGTATGCTTGCACAGCGAAGGAGTCAGGGGAATTCCGATAAAGTGATTGCGGTTATTGGTGATGGAGCCCTTACAGGGGGAATGGCCTTTGAAGCTCTTAATCATGGTGGTGATCTTGGAAAGGATCTTATTGTTATCTATAACGACAATCAGATGTCCATATCTCCCAACGTGGGAGGTTTTGCGAAGGACTCATCAGGGAAAATATCTCGGTGGGTAAGTAGGCTCTCCGCTACGAAGGGGTATCGAAAACTGCGTGATGGTGGACACAGGATTCTTCTTAAAACCTCATGGTTTGGAAAATTTCTCTCCTGGGTAGGTCATAAAATAAAGCGTGCAATTAAGGTTGTTATTTTTAAGGAAACCCTGTTTACCGAACTTGGGTATGAGTATGTGGGCCCCATTGATGGACACTCCCTACCGCAACTGATTCACACTCTTGCACAGGTAAAGGAGTTTCGAAAGCCGGTGGTGGTTCATGTTATGACAAAGAAGGGAAAGGGGTTTGAGCCTGCAGAGAAAGCCCCCCATCGGTATCACGGAGTCTCCCCTGAGGTTGTTCAACCTCCCCAGAGTATCTCGTCACCAACTTTTACAGAGTGTTTCTCCCGTATTCTTATTCAAGCTGCAGAGCATAGGGATAATCTTTTTGCTATCACCGCAGCTATGGCAGAGGGTACAGGGTTAAGGGATTTTGCCAAGGCGTATGAAGATCGGTTTTTTGATGTAGGAATTGCAGAGCAGCATGCTGTAACCTTTGGTGCTGGGCTTGCACTGCAGGGAGGAAAGCCTGTAATTGCAATATACTCTTCATTTTTGCAACGAGCAGTTGATCAGGTTATTCATGATGTAGCAATTCAAAACCTACCAGTAGTTATAGCTCTTGATAGAGCTGGTTTTGTGGGAGAGGATGGGGAGACCCATCAAGGGTTATTTGATATTACCCTGTTACGTAGTGTTCCCAACCTCAAGCTACTCGCTCCTGCGGACTGCTTCGAAATGGAAGGGGCATTTCAATTTGCCTTTGAACACAATGGTCCTGTTGTTATCCGTTATCCAAAAGGTACTTGTCCTAAAAATCTTTTTGAAGAACGGGGAGGTGTGGTTAAGGATCTTGTGTTAAACCCTAGTGGTTTTGGAGGTAGATATCTTCGTTACCATGGGAATGCACAAAGCTTGGTTATTGCGGTAGGTGGTGTTGCACAGGAGGCAGCTGCCGCAGAGAAGAAGCTGCTAAACCAAGGTATTTCCTGTGATGTGTTCTCTCTCTTTTCAATAAAACCCTTAGATACAGAAGGACTGAAAAATCTTGTATCGCAGTATACACATGTTCTTATTCTTGAAGAGGGTATGCAAACAGGAGGAGTAGGGGAAGCTATTATGAAACTTGCTACGGGTTTATCCGTAACTCCTCTCCCTTGTGTTGAACTCCGTGCGGTGGATAATCAGTTTGTTCCGCAGGGGCGCAGGGGAGAGCAATTGGCGTGGTTTGGCATGGATTCTGAGAGTATTAAAAATTCGGTAATCTCAAAGTCTTGTACGTTGAAGTAACCCTGTCTTATAGGTTCGTAATCAAATTCTTGAGATAGGTAATATATGCACAGAGATGGAACCCATCACATGCTGCATGATGAGCCTGTATTGCGAGAGGTATGAGGTATTCATTATCCCTTTTGTAGTATTTTCCTATAGTAAATATGGGGAGAAGGTAGTGATACCCCTTTTGCAGATGAAGAGAGAATCCTTCAAAAGATTCCCATGGCATCATGGATATAGAGAATGTGTTATCAGGAATATCAGGTTTGGCATTCATGCTGAGGGATTCTCCGAATTGGGCGATATCATGTTTATAAGATTGATAAAAGTCAGCATATGTTTCAG
>CAZBHR010000017.1:7139-31886 GCA_964492025.1 uncultured Spirochaetia bacterium
CCGAATTGGGCGATATCATGTTTATAAGATTGATAAAAGTCAGCATATGTTTCAGAATACTTCGTCCATATATTTGAGAAAGTCTCTGTTTCTTTATGAAAAATAGTATACGAGGGATGCATGGTGTCGAAAATTCCAGGCTTGCTGTTCTGTGGGTCTAATGCTGTTCTGAACTCCTTAAATTGATTAACTGCGGTAGTAATACAGTGAATCATTGTTGAGTAAATATGTTTTTTCTTTGTAATGATTGGGGTAATTGGTATGCTTGTTGTCATACTGTAAGTGCAGGGGGTAGCTTCTAAAAAGTGATAAAAATGCTCTTTTCTCTTCCAGCTGTCTACGTCAATATAGGTAAAGTGCTTCATAAAACTCTTCCTGTATGTTTTTTCAGCACCCATTCAACCTCTAGATCTAATCCTTGTAGATACGCTTCAATGGATTGAGGTATATACACATCTGGATAGATAGGCGTTCCAAAAGGTTCCTCCGGGGTCATCTCAAACTGTTTTGTTGAGTACCCGACCATAATTGGGAGTGCGGTGAATTGAAACACTCCTAGCTCTCCAAATGAGTTTAATGCTCCTCCTGTAGGTGTTCCTACTAATGTACTGTTAAGTCTTTCTTTTGTTTCCCAGGCAAACATAGTTCCAGAGGAAAAGGTGTAAGAGCTAATCAGTGTATAAAATGAAATGTTCTTGTCTTCGCTTGCTTCAATCAGCACTCGCTCTAATGGTCGAATTACTTCCGAATTTCCACCGATGTTATATCTTAGATCTATAATGATTGCAGAAAAAGTATTGTTTGCTATAGCCTCTTCGATAAAATTTGCGAATTCGCTCATTGGAAAATTTGGATCTTCTTGACAACTATTATACTGAATAAAGAGTGTTTCCTCATTGAGGTCTCTGCTACTGTAGAAACTTTGTAGGTATTGTGTTTCTGCGATACTTTTTGGTTGAATATATTCAAGCTGCAAAGAGTCTAACTCACCCATGGAAAATGGTTGCATAGGAATTGTCTTTAGAGAGTTATCTGATAGCTTCACAGTGAGTGTTACCTCTTCATTCGGCTCTATGACCTGAAGATGTTCAAGGGCTTCAGTAAAATTTATGGTATTTGAGAATTGAGTTTTTGCAAAACCCTCTGTTTCGTGCGAAATAATAGATTTGCTTTTTTCAAAAATCTCATCTATTGGCGTATCGTTTATGGTTAACACTTGAGATCCTACATAGTCTTTTTGGTCTGCCTCGACTACACCAAGAAACCAACCCTCATCAAAAGAGATGATACCAAAGGGTAGGGGGGTTATGATCTCCGTAATATCTCCTATCATGACTGATGTGTGACCATCGTGCAGAAGAGCGAGGAGCTCTTTGAGTTCGTAAAAAAATGCCCCAGAGCTTATTGATGAAATTCTTTCTTCTAGTTCTTTCCTTTGCTCTATAAACTCTCTTCTTGAGGTGTTTGCATATAGGTCAGGGTGTTCGTTTTCTAGGATCTCTATGAGCTCTTTAAACTCTGCTTGTAGCAGTTCTTGGTGTTGTGTATCAGCCGTGTAGCCATACATTACACCATGGATAAAAAGTAGTAGGGTTAAGGTGGAAAGAATTATCTTTTTCATGATAATATTGTGATAGATTCTCTCTCTTTTGTCTAGGGAAGACTATTTTGTGATAAATAGCTCTGATCGATATACCTGTAAATCCTTTGTTCCTTGATCTACTAAGGCTGCTCTAAAGGTATAGGTTCCGGACTCTTCAATAAGGAATTTTGCACCCCTTGCTGCCTTAAATCGATGAGAGGTTGCTCCTTTTCTGCTGCTTTTCACAGCCTTAATATAGAGGTTTGCCTTTTCGGGATCAATAAAAAATGTGGCCACCGGGATATCCTCCAGAAAAGCATCTACAGTAAAAACCATAAAAGAGTTTCCCGTATATGAATAGTCCATGGAGGACCAAATCGTAATGGTTTCACCTTTTTCTATATCGAAGGTGATTTCTGCTGTTTTAGGATTTTGGAGAGTGCTTATTTCTGCGATTGAAACTCGTCCAATTTCCTCGCCGATAACAGCATTACAGCTTGTTATAGTGGCTATAAGTAGTGCAATACCTATCATGAACTTATATGATTTCATAAGACTCTCCTTTACAGTATCTCTTTAGTATAGTACACTAAGTGTACTATACTTCAAGTTTCTATACAAGGGGGAGTGTATGAAGATATTTAGATACTTTTCTATTTTTCCAGAACCCTATGAGCGATTTCTCAATGCTATGGCGAAAAAGGGATGGAGGCTTCAAAAGGTAGGTTTTTTCTTTTTTTATTTTGTACCATCTTTACCGGGAGAGGTTTCATATCAGGTGCTTTTTATTGGGGAGCAATCTCACAAGAAAAGTCAGCACATGCGACAGTATCTCCAAGAGAGTGATTGCCGGGTGTTTACAAAAAATGGATATCTTCTCCCTTTTTTGGGAGTACAGTGGAGACCTTATGGAAAGAAGTGGGGACAGATAAGCTCTTTTCCTGGGAATTACTACAAAGAACTCCTTATTATAGAAAGAGAGCGAGCTTCTTTTTTCTGTGAGTTTTTTACATCCAGTGCAGATAAGGCAGAGTATTATAATATACTTCAAAGGGTATCAATATATAGGACTCTTATGCTAGTTGTATTTTTATTGTTTGCGGGAATGGAGATGTTTCTCTGGCAATCTCCTTTTCATTCTGGGGTAACTGAGATATATAATTCGAACTCTAGTATAACCCTTGTTTCTGGCTGGAGAAGTTTCTCTACTCTTTCAGGTTCTCTATTCTTAGGAAGTTTATTTATTCTGATCCTTGGATTCTTTGGGTTTCTTCTTTGTGTATATCATTATCATAAAAAAATGGAATATTATAACAAGTTACGTTTGGTGGAAGAGTAGATATGAGAGATAATATGAAGGGTGGAGCTCTTACGGAGACTACTTTGCTGGTACTTCTTTCCCTTTATACTCCTAGACATGGGTATGAGGTAAACAAGCATATACAAAAGGTTACTCAAGGGAGAGTCTCTCTTGGAGCAGGAACACTATATAAGGTGATTGATACCCTACTCAAAAAAGGGTGGATCACTTCTATTGGAGACAAAAAGGATCGTAAAAACACCTGTGTTATTTCGGAAGAGGGGAAACAGGTGGTCTATGCAGAGAAAATGAGACTTTCTTCACTCATAGCTTTAATAAAAGAGGTAGAAGGTTAACCATATGCAAACTACTCCAATCACGTTATGAGTAAATACTCATTTTTTTCTGGATTTTATAAAGATTTTCATGTATAATAGGTGAATTGCTAGAGAGAAGGAGTTGTATGTGGGAAATTTAACCAGATCAAAGAAGATTAGGATAGCACTAGCTTCGGTTATTATGGGCCTTATCATTATTATTGATGGAAGTTTGCTCAAGTACTATACCGATATTGTAGGATTGCAGGCTACCATCTATGGAAAGGTAATCTCAGTTATTGGGTTTATTGGTATTTTCAACGGTGTTTGGGTTGGTATTTTTACGGATGTAAAAGCCAAATACACCCAAGTATTACGGGGAATCCCTCCAATTATGGCTCTTATGGCAATGGGCTTACTTCTTATTCAGCCCTCCTGGGATCAGGTGGTTGTGTATGCAAGTATGTTTGCTTTTATGTTGATCTATGAGATTTGTAAGATGTTGTATACCGTAAATATTACGGTGTATATGTTTAATGTTACGGATAACTCAAAGGATAGGACAGAGATTTCTGTGTGGAGAAGTTATTTCGGTTTTATCCCCGCTGGAATGGCTAGCTTTATTCCTATACTTTTGCTTACTGGTGATTACTCTCGTACCGTTGTGATGGGTGTCTACCTCACCTGTATTATTGTGGGACTTATCATTACTGAGGTGAGTCTTCTTGGCTTTAAAAACTCCGATGCAAAAAAAGCAGAAAATCAGGAGCCAGTTCGATTAAAAGATATAGGTCAAACACTTAAGCTCGTTGTGAGCTCTCGGTATTATATTTTTTATCTTCTCACTGCAATTATTTTGACTGCGGTAAGTTATATTTACTACCCCGGGTACCTGTATTTTGTAGATAACGTTCTTAATGTTTCCGGTGTTTATGCCCTTATTCCTGACTTTGCGGGTGCCCTTGTACAGGTTGTTGTGTACGCTCTTGCAATTAAGTTGGTAGCAAAAAATGGAATTAGAAACACCCTTGTATACGGGGTGGTTGTAACACTATGTGCATACCTTGGATTATTCTTTTTTCGTAGTTATGGTGCTGTTGTAGTTTTTTATGCGATGGTTATGGTTGGTTTTGCCTGCTTCTGGTCACTCCAGCCCCCTCTTTTAGGGCTCATAGTAGACCTTAATGAGATTGAAACAGGGAAAAGAAAGGCAGGTACCCTAGGAGCTACCTTTGGTCTTATTGCGGCTCCTGCCAATAGTTTAATGATGCTACTCTTTAGCTCTCTTTTGGAGTTTGTAAATTATGATGGAGCAACAAAAGTGCAAACTGCGGAGACCGTAGCTGGCTTACGATGGATTATCTCTGGTATTCCTGTAATATTCCTTTCTTTAGCAATTATTGTTCTCATCTGTCTTCCTCTTAATAAAAAAGAGGAGAATAGAATTACCGAAACCATTCGCACCATGCGCTCAAATCAGGAGGATACAGAGTAATGAAAAAGTTAGACCTGCCTATTATACCGGCTCCAAGAAAGATAGAAACCCTTGATGGGGTATATGCTATTACGAAAGAGACTCAGCTGTACAGTGACCCCTCCATAGGTCCTCTTATGATGACTCCCTATCCTGAGGTAAAAGGGAGGAAGGGTGATATTATTCACTCCCAGAGGTTGAACAGAGTTTCTGACCTTCTGGAGAACTGGTTTGCTCCCTTTGATGGGTATACACGGATTAACCTATCTGATCAGCAAGAGGGTGCAGGAATTGTTCTCTCGTATCAGGATAGTATGGAGGCCGAGGAGTACACCCTTGACGTTTCTCAATCTGGTGTCATTATCACCGCATCACAAGGAACAGGATTTTTCTATGGAGTCCAAACTCTTCTTCAATTAGTAGAGGAGGGGGGAACCATTCCCTGTTGTCATATAGAAGACTCACCTGAGTTTTTCTGGCGTGGTCTTATGTTGGACTGTGGTCGTTATTTTCAACCTATTGAGAGGATTAAGCAGTTCCTTGATACCATGGCCCTCCATAAGCTTAATGTGTTTCATTGGCACTTAACAGAGGATCAAGGATGGCGTTTAGAGATTGAGAAGTATCCTAAGCTTACGGAAGTTGGAAGCAAAAGATCTTCTACTACATGGGGGCATGAGCTAGCATGGTACTCAAAGCCCGATAAGAATCCTCATGGAGGTTTTTATCGTAAAAATGATGTGCTTGATATTGTATCCTATGCACGAAATCTGGGAATTATGGTAGTACCAGAAATAGATCTTCCTGGACATAGCCGTGCGGCAATTGCGGCGTACCCCGAACTTGGTGTCTTTGGGAAATCTATGGATGTTCAAACTCGTTGGGGAGTGTGTAAAGATGTATATACTCCAGAAGAGAGTACCATAACCTTTTTGCAAGGTGTTTTTACTGAAGTTCTTGAGCTTTTTCCCTCTCCATGGATTCACATAGGGGGAGATGAGGTTCCTAAAAATCAGTGGAAAAAAAGTAATCGAGTAAAAGAGTTGTTGAAGAGTAGGGGCCTTGCCTCCTATGATGAGATGCAGAGCTGGTTTATTGGGCAAATTGCAGATTTTCTTAAAGCTCAAGATAGAAAGGTTGTTGGTTGGGATGAGATTATGGATGGAGGAGCTCCTGAAAATGCCACTATTATGGGGTGGCGTAGCGAAAAGAAGTGTGTAGAAGCTGCCAAAAAGGGTCTGCCCGTATTATTAGCTCCATCAGAATGGACCTACCTTGATTACCGAGAATCGAATAACCCCTTTGAACCAATCTCTATTACCCGTGGTTCTGCGAAACCTGCGTATTATGACTTGCATAGGGTGTATCAGTGGGGACCAGTTCCAAAGGATCTCACTGAATCTGAAAGAGCTCTTATTATGGGAGGCCAGGGGCAGGTGTGGACTGAGTACGCCTCAACTATGGATAAAGCGGAGTATATGACATGGCCTAGGGCCTCTGCTATTGCAGAGCGATTGTGGAGTTCTCCTTTATTCAGAGATTTTGATCAGTTCTGTAATAGGCTCAAATCCATGACCTCTCTTTTAGACAAGAGAGGAGTTATCCACCGTTTTCAGGGAGATCCAATAGAGGGGGGGACTCTCTCCTGTGATAAGGAAAGGCAAACCATTACTATAGCTCTTGATGATTTATCAAGTTTTCCCGATACATACCGAAGGATTCAGCTTTACTTTACCAGAAAGAGCTTTTGTGGGTATGGCAAAATTGTATCGGTTCAACTACAAACGGCTGAGGGGGATCTTCTTGAGGATATTCATGAGGGGTATGTGGGAAGATTTAATCAGTTAAATGTGTACACCCTTGGGTGTAATACCCTTGTAAAAAAGGGAGGAAGCCTTATGATAACCTTAGAGGCCTCTTGTGAGGTTCCTACCTTAGGTAAAAAGGTAAAGCCCTGTAAGGTTTTATGGGCATGGAAAGCAATAAAATAAAAGAAAGATAAGGAGAGTATCGTATTATGAACACATGTAAACATACTGTAGTTCCAGCACCCCGAGAAGTGAAACATGGGAGTGGTGTTTTTCATTTTGGAAAAAATGCTACGTACCATATAAGTCAAGAGGTTGGAGCCTTAAGTATGGTTCCTGGTCCAGAGTTACAGGATAGAGGTTCTGCATTAAACGTGCTACAACCTGATAACCTATCTACAGTTTCTCAGGTTGTAGACCGATGGGTACAAGAGATTGGAACCCTTGTAGGTGCCAGTTTTACATCAGTAGAGGAGGGGGCTTCTCTTTCTTTTGTACTTGCTTCAGAGAGTATGTCTTTTGAGGAGTACCAGCTTGAGGTTGCGGAGAAGGGAGTTACTATTACTGCCTCCCATGGTGTTGGCTTTTATTATGGGGTACAAACACTCCTTCAAATGATGAGTAAAGAGAAAGAGGTTTCCTGCTGTACTATTGAGGATGGACCTCGATTTTTCTGGAGAGGTCTCCATTTAGACTGTGGTAGGCATTTCCAACCTGTAGATGGGATTAAGCGATTTATTGATACTATGGCACTCCATAAGCTTAATATTCTTCACTGGCACCTTACAGAAGATCAGGGGTGGCGTTTAGAGATTGAAAAATATCCTAAGCTTACGGAGATTGGGAGCAAAAGAAAATCGACAATCTGGGGGCATTTAGCTTCAAAGCATACAGTTGAGAGTGGTGTGCCGCATGAGGGGTATTACCGAAAATCTGAGGTGAGAGAGGTTGTTGCTTACGCCAGAGAGCGTGGGGTTATGGTTATGCCAGAGATTGACCTTCCTGGACATAGTCGTGCAGCTATTGCCGCGTACCCTGAGTTAGGAGTACTCGATAAAAAATTAGATGTTCGAACTAAATGGGGAGTAAGTAAACATATTTGTAATCCAGAGGATAGTACCATTGCCTTCTTACAAGATGTACTTCTTGAGGTTATAGACCTTTTCCCTTCACCATGGATTCATATTGGTGGAGATGAAGCTCCAAAGGATCAGTGGAAAAAGAGTGCCAGGGTGCAGGAGCTTATTAAGGAGCGAGGCCTCAAAGATTGCCATGAAATGCAAAGCTGGTTTATTAGTCAACTTTGCACCTTCCTTCGAGATAATGGAAGAAAATCTGTAGGGTGGGATGAAATTATGGAAGGTGGTACCCCTGAGGGTGCTATTGTTATGGGATGGAGACATGAGAAGAAGGGTGTTGAGGCAGCCAAGAAGGGTATCCCTACACTTATGACCCCTTGCCAGTGGACATACCTTGATTACCGTGAAACAAACAGTCGTTTTGAACCACTTACTATTACAGGTGGGTACAGATTATTTGCTTACTCTGGCCTAGAGAAAATGTATAAATGGAACCCCCTCCCAAAGGCACTTACGGATGATGAGAAAAAGCTTATTATGGGTGGTCAGGGGCAGGTTTGGACTGAGTATATGCCAACTATAGAGGTGGTAGAGTACATGACATGGCCTAGAGCTTCAGCACTTGCTGAGCGACTTTGGAGTACCGAGGGTACCCAAGATTTTGCTGACTTCTCTTGCCGACTAGAGGGCTCCTTGGTTCTTCTTAATAAAAAGGGAATTACCTATCACTTTAGAACGCCTCTTTCCTCATCTACTACTATTCCTTGTACAAATGGGGAACAGTCGGTTACTATTCCTTTAAGTGCGCTTAAGGGACTACCCGATAGTTTTGAGCGAATTCAATTCTTTTTCAAGCGAAAGGGAAGAAAGGGATATGGTAAAATTTCATCTGTAGTTCTTGAAACAAGCTCTTCAAAAATGGAAGATGTTCATGAAGGATATGTTGGACGGTTTAATTACTGTAATGTATACACCCTTGGGGATGGACAGAATCGAATAGGGAAGAATGGAAAACTGGTTGTTACCCTAGAACCCTGTGGGAAAGTCCCCTTTGATAACACTCCGGGAGAACCTTGTAATGTTGAATTTACTTGGATTGTTTCTCAGTAATTGAATATAATAAGTTGATAGTAGGGCTACTCCAAAAGGAGTAGCCCTTTTTATTGTGATAATTTAAGTATTGGTTTTATTCTTCTTTGAATACTTTTTGAGATATACCCATCGCATAAGTAACGCTTCAATCTTACTTATGGCATGGCCTCCACCAAGGAAAGAACTCTCTATCCACGCCTGACACGCCTTTTCTGTCACCTGGCATACTGCGTGGGCATCATCTAAGGTTTCTGCACAACAGAGTGCCCCTTGTTCTGCAAGAAATACCGCATTTCTACGTTTTAATTTTTTGAGTAGGGTAGAAAGGTTTTTAGGAGTAGTTTTAGCTTCAGTCGATTGTATTGAAACTCCTACAAGCTGAGCCATATCATCAAGGAGGGGCTTAACAACTTCTCCTGTATAGGACATAGCAAGTGTAGCTGGTGAGCTACTGTGTATGATAGCCGATACATCTTTACGATTTTTATAAATAGACAGATGGTACTTTGTTGCAGGGCTAAAAAGCTTTTTGTTGAGAATATGCCCAGTCTGTACATTTATCTCTATGATATCCTCTTCCTGTATTTCAGAAAGATCCCGAAAAGTAGGAGTAATGTAAGCAACCTTTCCCTGACGAATACTGAGGGATCCATGTCTATGGAGGTAGTTGTCTTGTATGAGTTTTTTTGTAGTTTCGCAAAGCGAATGTTTTATCTTGTTATCCATGAACTATTCTCCGTTCTGACTTATAGAAATCATAGATTTTTTGCTTGGGAGATTGGCTTGTTTTATACCGTTTATTAAACTCTTGCTCCACATATAGTGCACACGCTTCCTCTAGCGTTGAGGCTACAGTAAAGGCTTCTTCCATATTTGTTCCATAACATACTGCACCGTGGTTTGCCATAAGTGCAGCTTTACTACCACTTTTTCGTAGGGCTGTTGCAGTAGCCATTTTGAGTTTTTTTGTGCCAGGAAGACCGTAGGCTGCGCAGTGAACATCTCCTCCAAGAACTTGTTTTATCTCATCATTGAGAGAGGTGATGTTTTTTCGAGCAGCAGCTACTGCGGATGCATTCTGTTGGTGTGTATGAATAACTACTCCAATGGAGTCACTAATTTTATACACCTCTGCATGCAGACCGAGTTCTGAAGATGGTTTTATAGTTCCGCTCCAAGATAAATCTTCAATCTGAACTACTACCATCTCCTGAGGAGTTAGCTCTTCGTAGGTTCTTCCACTAGGGGTTATAACAAAACTGTTTTGATTTAGTCTGCAGCTAATATTCCCCCAAGTTCTTGCTACAAGACCTAGTTCTACTAGTTTTATCCCCGCTTCATACAGTAATACACGTGCCTCTTGCTCCTCCATAGGCATTAAACTCCTTCGATATTTTTAAAGACCCTTTCAAATCTTACAAGAGCCTCATCTATGATCTCATTCGTACAAGCAGCTGAAGTGTACATGCGGCTACCTGCAAGAGTTACAATCCCTTCGGCCATATATGCAGCCCCCATATGGGTCATAACATCTTTTCTTGCATGTATCTCTTTGAGCTTTTTAGGAATTTGCCAGAATTTCTTAAAGCTAATATCAAAGAGCATGGTTCCAACAGTTTCTAAGTGGCAAATAGAACCTTGATTATAAGCAACAAAAGGTAAATTATACTGTTTAATAAGTTTCTGTAAACCCTTTGTGAGTCGATCTCCAGCTTTACCGGCTATTTCTGCAGCACCAGTTCTCTCCATTTCAAGAATTGTGTAGTATCCTGCAGCAGAACTTAATGGGTTTGCCGCCATAGTTCCTCCCACATGGGCTTTTTTCCCTTTTTTACCACCAACGCCTCCGCTTAAAAACTCTATGTATTGGTCCTTTCCTCCAAGGCCTCCTGCAGAAGGGTAGCCCCCAGCTACAACTTTTCCAAAAACTGTAAGGTCTGGGGTTACTCCAAAGTACCCTTGAGCTCCACTTAGTCCAAGGCGAAATCCTGTAACAACCTCATCAAAAATGAGAAGTGCCCCATACTTATCACAAAGTGCCCTCACTTGAGCAGGGTACTCTTTGGGAAGAGGGCGTGTGCCACTTTCGGGCCCTATAGGTTCTAGGATAACACAGGCTGTGCCTCCTCGCAACTGGTTACGGCGTAGTTTTCTCTCTAAAGCTTTAATATCTCCGGGAAACACCTCTTGAGTGTGTTTGTAAGCGGAAGAGGGTATTCCATGAGATTCTAACCCTCCAACTCCAGGAATTCTATTTCCGTAGGAGAGCTGATCACTCCACCCGTGATAGGCTCCTCCCATTTTTATCACCTTTTTTTTCTTTGTAGCCAACCGTGCAACTCGGATAGAGGCCATGCACGCTTCAGTCCCAGAACCTAACATTCTAAATTTATCCACCCCAGGGTAGTGTTTTACAATAAGCTGAGCGAGCTTCATCTCGTATTCGTGAAAGAGTCCTGTAACTGGTCCTGTTGTATTGAGAAGCTCTATGATTTTCTCTCTAATAGCAGGGGGATTACTCTCTAAAACCGTAGGTCCTCCTGCTTGGAGGAAGTCTATATATTCATTACCATCTACATCTATAAGTTTTGCACCTTCCGCACGGTCAAAGGCGAGAGGGAAGGGGTAGTTAAATGCGAGGTTGTGCTGAACCCCTCCCTTGATAACCTTCTGAGCTTCTGTAATCATTGCTTGAGACGTTTTACACTTTGTTTCAAAGTAGTGAAGGTACTCCTTAAGAGCATCCTCTTTTAATGTTCTAATGGGTTGTGATATAAGTGCTTCTAGCTTGGTAATCACCTCTTGTGCATCATGGTATTCTGAAATAGCAAATCCTGTACTCATAGATTTCTCTCCTCTGAAATAGTATATTGAGTGGTGACTCAATATACTGAATATACCACATATTTACAGATTATACCAACCCTGTTGTATTTTTTCTGGGGAGGTATTTTGGGTGCAAACTTCTCTTTCTTTAAGTAAGTTTAGGTGAACCCGTGCTACCACTCCCTCCTCTGGATTCAGTATAAGAGTGTCCCCTTGCTTTTCTACTGTGACATTCCAACTCTCTATGCCGTACTCTGTCTCTATGACAAAAGCCTGGGTGAGAGCTACTTCTGATAAGCATCGAAAGTGTTCATGCACATCGTTATCATTGGGGTTTCCGTACTGCCAGCTGGAGTTCATTGATAGGTACTCTTCTCCAATAATACGAAATTCCATCTGTTTCTTCCTTGGATTTTGATGGCATAGGGGGACTTTGTTATATGTGTCTTTGTCCCATGTTCTGGTTGGTTTTTTAAGCTCCCACGCTCGAACATAAGGGTCTGCAATAAATCCCCAACGAAGCTCCCCTGATTCTGTATTAACCACCTGCATACAGGTACCTAGCACATTCATAAGCTGAATAAGAAGATCCCTCTCCCCTCGTAATAAGTATAGATAGTAGAGTGCATAACTTCTCCAAGAGGTCCAACCGTGAGGAGAATTAAGCATGTTGGGGAAGGTGATAAGATCATATTGAGCTTCCCAGTAGCGAAGAGTTGCCCCTCGCTGTCTTGCATCAGGAGTAAGGAGTTGGGTTAAGCAACGGTGTTTTTGGAGTAGCGATTCTGCTGCCTTGGTGTACCTCTCCCTCTCTTTGTTATCTGTTTGCATAAGGGCAAACCGAGAAAGCTGGGCAGCACTACAACTAATCATACCATCCTCAAAGGTAAGTTCTCCTTCAGTGTCAATGTTATCTCTATTCCTCTCTAGTTCATCCATAGCCTTTGCTATTGATGTGTATATGTACTCACTCGTACCATCACTAGGTCGTCTTCCAGCTCTCTCTTCTTCTCTCATAATATCATAGAGCTCCATGAGGTTCATTGCGGGGTAAATTACCGAAGTGTAGTGTACTCCTTTCTCAGGATTACCCCAGGATCCATTACGATATGAACCGTCAGGGTGCTGGTGACCTGTAATAAATCTTTTTGCAATGGCTATGGCAAAATTGAGATCTGCTTCCTGTTTTGTTACTTTAAAGCGATCACAAAAAAGGTTCATGTGGGTTGCTATATTCTGAATTCGATCTGGTCGAATGATGGGTTCATAGGTTTCAAAGTTTTCCACTTGAGGCATCACAATGTTCCATCGCTCTTCTGTTCTTTCCCAAAGTTTTTGGTTTGGAGAGACTTTTTCACCTCTTAGAAGTGTGTAAAATCCATATAAACTTTCACAGTGGGTTGTTGCCAATTGGTTACTTCTAAGAGCCTCTTCTCTAGCTCTATCCATGTACCAACTCCAATTTTTTCTGCAGGAAAAAGAGGCCTCTGTTACCTTCTTACCCACGGTTATTTGTAGCTTGTAGAGGCCTACTCCTGCGGTAGGAGTAATAAGGGTGCAATCATCTGAGAGTTCCTCTTGATTGCCCTGAGGTGTAATAAGTACTTTCTTTATAGGTTTATTATGTGTAGTTCCGTGGAGAGAGAAGTGAACTGACCTATGCTCTTTTACCGTTGTTGTATGCATCTCTACCCATGGGGCTTCACTCAGTTGAGCCAGTAAGGCAGGAACTTTTTTTATGCTGTCTGTTGCTGCGAGACGGATATGCCATGCTCGTTCTTCCTGTGGTTGTAAGGAACTACAATCTGTTGGGTGACGAGAGGGGAGTGGTGGTGCATTAAGTAAGTCAATATTTACCGTCCGTATTCTATGACCCCTATTGTTATAATCTAAACTCCATGATGCTACAGGTTCTGGAACGCCTATGGTAAGAATATCTCCCATTGGTGACATCATATATCCTGTAAAGTGAGTTTTCTCACATCGCATATGGGTGGGAAAAAGTTTTTCGTTCCAGGAAGGAAAACTTTCCATCCAACTATCAACTCCCAGCTTTATGCCACAAGTTTCTGGCTGAAAAGGTGTAGTTCCAGTATTTTGTATGGAGCACACTATTTCTACAAAGGATTCACACTCTTTGTACTCTATGGAGTAGAGTACTTGTTTATACTTCTTGGTGTAGATGTATTGGGATTGTTTTTTTAACGAGATAGTGTGTGACTTACTGCCCGTCCTATGATAAAATGTTGGACCTTGTCCCTCTTTTTGTTGAAGGGGTACTTTATAAGTTTTTTGACTCCCCTCTATGGGCAATATAAGCTCTTGTAGCTGTCCTGATGTGTTTATTGTAATCATAATGGTTCCTTTCTTACCAATTATATCATAATTTTTTTATAAATAAAGGTAAAAATTTTTAATTTTTAAAATGATGAATTTGTCTAATATAAATATTGCACAGCTATGAAGAATTGTATAAAATTGTACACATGAAAAAGAGATATCAGACTAGCATGTATGACAGGGTTTCCTCTGAGAAAAAAGAGAGGATTATTACCGTTGCCCTAGAGGAGTTTGCCAATAAAGGTTTTAGTGGAGCTAATACTAATATTATTGCAAAGAATGCTGGTATTTCTGTTGGTTCTCTTTTTAAGTACTTTGAAACAAAGGAAAATCTTTTTTTAACTATTGTAGAACATGGTGTTTCTCAGCTTGAGTTTGCTATGAAACGGTTACAAGCTACCGAAGGGGATCTTCTTGGGAAGGTTGAAACTCTTTTAAGGATAGTACTGACCCATACTCGTCAAAATCAAAATATTATAAAGCTATATAATGAGATGACCTCAGAGGGAAATGCTGAACTGATGCGAAAGGTTTCCAAGCAGATGGAGAGTGTTGCCATGGAGACCTATATATCTCTCTTTGATCAAGCTAAGAGTCGGGGTGAAATATCCTCTGAGATTCCTAGTAATGTTCTTGCCTTTGCTATTGATAGTCTTATGATGATTGTACAGTTCTCATACGCCAGTGAATACTATCAGGAGCGACTAATGCTCTACTTTGGAGATGATATCTTTGAGAATGATGAGGCTCTTATTCAGGGATTACTCCAATTTATTATTAAATCAATTACTCCTTAGTCTTTTAGCTTTATACAAGTTCTGATACACTCCTTATTGTGAGTAGCTACTCATTTTTAGATATATTGGTGTGAGGAGGGTGTTATTTTCTATGTATGTTCTTACTTATGATGTTGGCACCACTGGGGTGAAGGCAAGTCTATTTCATTTAGATGATGGCATTACCCTTATTTCAAGTACCATGGCAGAGTATCCTCTTCACATTTTACCTCAGGGGGGAGCGGAGCAGAATCCCCTTGATTGGTGGCAAGGTATGTGTATTACCACAAAGTACCTTATGAAAACAAGTGGTGTAGATGCTAATCTTATTCGTGGTATCTCTTTCTGTTCTCAGATGCAGGGACTTGTATTAGTAGATAAGAGGGGGAGGGCTGTCCGGCCAGCTATGAGTTATATGGATCAGCGAGCGGAGGATGAAAAGAGATCATCCGTTGGTCATGGGATTCAGATTCAGGGAATAAATGGACGTAAGCTTTTGAAAAGTCTTCGTATTAGTAGTGCTGCACCGGCGAGTGTGAAAGATCCCTTGTGGAAATATAAGTGGGTTGAGAGAAATGAGCCAGAGGTATTCTCGCAAGTTCATAAGTGGTTGGATGTAAAAGAGTATCTTATTGCTACATGCACTGGTAGATTTATCATGACCCCGGACTCTGCCTTTGCCACATTTTTATATGATTCACGAAAGGGTAAAGAGTGCTGGAGCTCTACGCTCTGTAACATGTATGGGGTTCAGCGGAAGCATCTTCCTGAGATTGTTTTATCCACTGAATCTGTTGGGCACCTTACTTCCTTGGCTGCTGAAGAGCTGGGTCTTTCTCCACACTGCCAGGTGTTTGGGGGAGGCGGGGATGCTACTCTTATTGGCGTAGGTGCTGGTGCTGTGTCTGTTGGGGATACCCATATTTACTCTGGTACTTCTGGTTGGGTTTCTACGGTGGTGGCTAATCGAACTATGGATGTGAAATCTATGATTGCTTCGGTTGTGGGTGTTGAGACTGGAAAGTTTAACTACTTTGGAGAGCTTGAAACCTCGGGGAAGTGTTTGGAGTGGGTTAAGGATCATTTGGCTCTGGATGAAATAGATATTTATCTGCAAAAAAGTAAGGTTACCGATGGCCCTGAGGCGGTAAGTAGGAATCTTTATGACTATATGTGTGAGTCTATTAAAGATACCCCCGCAGGAAGTGGAGGTGTCATATTTACCCCTTGGCTTCATGGCAATAGATGCCCCTTTGAAGATCCCTATGCTAGGGGTATGTTTTTTAACATAAGTTTAGCTACGGGGAAACGAAAAATGATACGTGCCGTTCTGGAGGGGATTGCATACCATACTCGATGGATGTTAGAAGCTTCGCAGTCAAAGGTTAGGAGTTCAGAAGTTATTCGTTTTGTTGGGGGTGGAGCCCTCTCTTCTCTTACCTGTCAAATTATGGCAGACATAACAGGGAATGTTATTGAAACCGTAGATAATCCACAAAATGTGGGCTCCTTTGGGGCTGCCATTTGCTGTGGTATTGGGTTAGGGGTAATTCCTGACTTTGTTTCGGTAAAGGATTGGGTTCCTGCTACTACCACATATGCACCAAATAGTCAAAATAGAGATGTGTATGATTGTGGTTTTAGTGTATTTAAGCAGTTGTATAAACGGAATAAAAAGCTATTTAGAAAAATGAACCTCTAAGGTGAGTTTTGAACCTGCCTTAGAGGTTTCATCGTTTATAGGTTTTTATAAGCATCCTTATATATGATAAGCGCCTCTTCTATAGCTTTACTTTTTTGTTTGTAGAGCTTTTTTGTGTAATCTTTGGTTTTATTCTTTGTTTGAAGGGTTGAGTCCTTTCCTTCATACCACAGTGTAGGGGAGAGTATCTCTCGTAGCAGTCTATCAAATGCCTTTCCGTAACTCTCATAGGTAGCACTATTTCTCTGCTGATCCGTAAGGGTGGTAAATTTTTGAAGCTCCTCTATTGCTACGGTTATATCAAGGAGAATAGCCGCAGAAGCTTCTATCTCTTTAGTAAGTGTTGTGTAGATTTCCTTGCGACCCTCTTGGATTGCTATTTTTCCCGCAGACCAGGCACGATAGAAATTATGATAGCTCGTTTCGGTATAACTCTTAGGTGTCTGAGTTACATAACTCCATGTATCAATGGTATCTTGAAGCTGTTGAGCTTCAGGGGAAAGAGGTACAGTACTGTACACCTGCTCTTCAGGTAAGTGCTGCTGAGTAGCGGTTATCTCTCCATCTGTTATGAGTTCTGGTACGGATATGATAATATCTACAGGTCCATTGTGATCAACGGTTAGGATGTGTCTCGTCCCTCGGTTCTTTTCCAGCTCCTGAGATGTGGGGCTATCAAAGGAGTAGGAGAAGGGTCTCGATCCATGCTCGCCGTCTTGATTTTGAGAAAATGATATTTCTGGGGTAAACTGGGAAGGTAGTGTTATTTCTATGGTAGTAATTCGTTTGGCTGAGTCATCTGCCCCACGAAGATTTCCTGTGTCTGGATCTACGGTAATCCAGTTGTATAGTGCTTCTTGGGGATTCTCAGAACCATTAAGAGAGTCCATCATTTCATTTTTATCTACTCGGTAGTTATTAAGATGTATTTGAAGTGATCCTGGGTTCTCCTGTACCATGGCATAAGTATGGGGGCCTGAGGAGAAGGAGAGTGAGTACACATCATTTGAGGTGAAGTTTGAAAATGTAACTTCCTTCTCCTTATCAATATTCTCAAGGTTGTTGAGGTAGTATTTCTGGTTGTTAATTTCCGATGCAAAGGTGTTTCCCTGTATCTTTGACCGACTCGTATCTGCATAGGGTTCCAAAAGTTTTTCTGTCATTTTCGTATCAAGTAGATCAATTCCAAATGACTCTAACAACGCACGCTCTTCGTTTCTCAAATTTGCTGGAAGAAGCGGAATAATTCCGTAATCCGGAATATTTGGGTAGAGGGAAGACTCTTTTAGGCTGTGTGCAACATCTTGAAAAGGGAGCCATTTGAGTGGCCAGAGATACCAAGTTTTTGCTCTTAGTCTATAATTAATAGGTTTATAGTTTGTTCCTCCAATCATGGCAAAGGAGTCGCTGGCAAGAATATCCTCTCTTGAAGGGATACTAAATGGTCCCTCTAGTATAGAGTTGAAAAAAGGGAGTGTTGCATACTCAAAGGTTGCTGTTCGTGCTGTTTCTTTTGTCTCTGGATTCTGTACAGCAACCGAGTAGAACTGTGCCTCATTCTTAAATGCAGTACCTCCTCCAGAGCTTACAAACAGTAAAGACTGAGATTGTAGAGCCTCTGGGTACCAGAAAATTTGTTCCCAATCGGAGTCTATTGACCCATTATTACTGTTAAACAGGGATTTGTAATTACTTACTTGCCAGTGCCACCAGTCCGTAGCCACACCCCAGCCTCCAATTAATCCAGCCATATAGAGCCCCTTCATAAGGGAGTAGGTTGAAGGATCTCCATAGGACTCTTTGTTTTGCATGATAATATTTTGAGGGTGTGATTGCATGACACTGTATAGTTGTTCATTCTCCTCAATCCAATCTATGATTGTTCCATTGGTTCCAAAAATATTGGTATCAGTCCATGCAAATATAAGTCCATTTGCTGCACAAAACTCTATCATCTCTGTAATGTACTGGGAGTTGTCTCCGTCTAGTTGCCCTCGCCACTCCTCACCATTGTATAGTTCAGCAGAAGAGAGACCATAGAAGTACTCCATTGGGGTGAATGTTTTCTCTAGCCACGCAATAGGAGGGTTCCACGCTTTGTGGGTTTCTCCATTTATGTTTTGGATAAGAAAGGGGATTTGCAGATTATTGCAGGCTGTGGCGGCTTCTAGTAATCCTTGAGGATTTCCTCCAGGCATAAGAAAATTCCCTGGAATAAGTACTAATACCGATATTTCCTGAATAGAAGGGGGGAGGGTGTTCCATAACTCTTCAACACCCTCTGCTCCTCCATACCAAGTAATTACATTGAGTGGGTTTTCCGGTGAAACAACTCGTTTTACAGGTGGGTACTGTGAGGGGGTAGATTGCTCTGAAAATCGTTCTAAAAGAATTGTTCGTTGTGTGTCAGAAAGTGACTGATCCTCCTGACTCTTTGAGCAACCGGTTAAAAATACTCCCAGGGCTATAAGCATCATTGTTGTTACATAAACTCGTTTCATACAGTGTTGGCTCCTTGTTTTAACTCACTTGTACTCATCTCTCTAAATAATTGTAGTGAGTAGTTACTCATATTTTATCAAGAGAGAGAGAGGGTGTCTATTCTAGCTATCTACTTTCTTCGGTTCTTTTTTCTTTCTTGAGAGTTCTCATAGATTAAACATATTTTTTCTTTTTAGTTGCTTTATTATCTCTTTTTGTTTATACTATTTTCCCTGTGAGATGTACTCACATAAGGAGTTATTATATGAAAAAAGTATTAATGGCGGGGGTAGCATTAATGGTGTTACTATCTGTAGGGTGTTACTCTGAGTCCAATGAGGGTTGGACGTTAACAGACTTTCAGGTGAACCCTGTGGGTGAGTTGATTACCGATGGAGATGGTCCTATCTCTGTAAGGGATAATCGTGGTTGGGAACTTACTTTTTCCGATGAGTTTGAAGGGGAGGCTATAGATACAGATAAGTGGCTTGTTGTTCAGGCTCAGGATGATAAGCGGTACCATCAGGATAATGTATACCTAAGAGATGGAAAACTTGTATTGGCAGTAAATGAAGTTGAGGGTGAGATGAGAACTGCACGTATTGATACTCGTGATACCTTTAGCCAACGGTATGGTGTTTTTGAGACTCGAGCAAAGATTGATCAAGTAGAGGATACCATTTTTGCACTATGGCTTAGTAACTATCCTGGAGTAAATCAGGTAGGTGATGGTGGTAGAGATGGGGCAGAGATTGATATTATTGAGACTGGATACCAGTCAAACTCTGTTATTCATACACTTCATTGGGATGGGTATGGTAGAAAGCATCAATCTCACTCCAGTGGAAAATTTGATATTCCTATCAATATTCATGAAGGGTTTCATGTGTATGGGTTAGAGTGGTATCAAGATATGCTCTACCTGTTTGTAGATGGAGTTCTTACAGCAACCTATGATGCAGAAGGTATTCCATGGGTAGAGGAGTTTGTTATTCTTTCCAGTGAGGTAAATAAGGTTTGGGAAGGTGATATTGAAAATGCAAACTTACCTGTTGAGTTTGAAGTTGACTGGGTTCGAGTATACCAGCAGTATAAGTATTAAATAGTAAATTATAAAAAAAGGGCTGTCGCAGTTTTGCAACAGCCCTTTTTTATACCGTGATATGCCTTAATTCGCTAGAATTGCCTCTGCGGTGATACTATCGGTAATAAGAGTTTTTATGTAACCATGTGAGGCTGCAAACTTAATAGCATCTACCTTTTCCTCTCCGTAGGATATACATATTGCGTGGTCAATCTCTTTAAATCTCTCAAGAGGAAGTCTTATATGGTTATACTTTGAGGGGAAGTTGTATAAAGATCCATCTTTGTAGAATATGTTGGATGCTATGTTTCCCATTGCATTTTTCTTCATATCTACTGTTTGACATTCAGTAGGGAGTTCTTCAAAGTCTGACTGATTATCAAATCCATTTCCTATCTCAAAAATAACCATATCAAGTTTATCCCATATCTTTTTGATCTCATTCAACCTAGTTTGTTCGGCAGGGGATACCTCTTCCATAATGACTAATGAATGATTGTAGTAGGTATCGCCTCCGTATTTTTCTGCAAATCTCTCCATAATACTATTAGGTTGTAGAAATGGTTTATTTATACCCGCACTACCTACAATCGGTACAAAAGTAAGGTTTCTATTTGGTTTCTGAAAAGAGAGGTTTTTTGCTGTGTTGTAAAGCGTCTCTCCCCATCCTGTTCCAACATATTTTGATCCATCTATCTGGGTCGCGATATAATTGGCAGCAACGGTTGCCATATTGGCTACTTTCTGATTATCAGAGCTTCGCTCTTCTGTTGGTACAATAATTACATGATCTAATTGTAGCTTTGACTGTAAGCTGTTAGTAATAGACTCATTAGACTTGTTAGGAAGAACTACTCTAATATCTACAATACCTACTTCCTTTGCCTTCTTTAAGAATCGGCATATTTGAGGTTTGGAGATATTCTCCTTTTCCGCAATCTTCGTTTGAGACATATTGTCAATATAGTAATTTTTTGCAATTTGGTATAAAAATATTTCATCGCTAATTTTTTTCATACCCAAAAATAGCAGTGTTCAGAAATTTTTTCAACTCTTATTTATATAAAATATTACTTTTTCCCTTATAAATTTTGAATATTTTTCAGAATAATGACAGATTTACTATATTTTATAGATCTAATATTGGGGGAATATAAGAACGAATCCTTAGTAGAGTTCTACTTGACCACCTATAGAGTGAAAGTAACAGAGAAATTGCCAAATAATCTGTCTGCTCTGGAGGTTATAAAAGTGCTTTGTGCTTCTATTTTGAATAATTATTAGGTGAGGGGGTTTTCTGATCCTCCATACACTGGTATCTTATGGAAAAGATATATGTAGGAGTGTATATATGGGAGAACAACAGAAGCGGGTTGATTGGGAAAATTTAGAGGTTTTAAGTCGTAATAGGCTGGCTCCTCGGGCTACACATTTTTCTTGGGGCGATCATGGGGATTCCTTTGATTGGTCGAGAGAAAGATCCCCTTGGTTTGAATCACTTTCTGGGGAGTGGGATTTTCACTGGTCTGCAACACCAGATACCGCGCCTGTGGGTTTTGAGGCAGTCTCTTTTGATATGAACTCTCAAGCTGGTTGGAGTACTATTCCTGTTCCCTCCTGTATGGAGTGTGAAGGGTGGGGGACTCCTATTTATACCAATGTGACATTCCCCTTTGCAAAAAATCCACCCTATATCAGTTCTGAGCCTCCAAAGGATTATACCGCCACAGAGGAGCGAAATCCTACGGGGTGTTATCGACGTAATTTTCAGGTTCCCCCTAATTGGAGTGGACGTCGTATTGTTGTACAGTTTGACGGAGTTTCCTCAGCCTTTCACCTTTGGATAAACGGAAAAGAGGTAGGATACAGTCAAGGCAGTAGAACTCCCGCAGCCTTTGATATTACGGACTACCTTGTTGAAGGTGATAACCTTCTTGCAGTTCGAGTGTATAAGTATTCCGATGGATCATACTTGGAAGATCAGGATTTATGGCGGTTAGCTGGGATTTTTAGAGATGTCTATCTTCTAGGACGAGCTCCTATTGATATTGAAGATTTTTCTGTTGTTCCCGACTTAGATAGTTCATATAAGAATGGAGCGCTCTCTATAGAGGTTACCCCTAGTCAGGTAGCTCCAGACCTTCAGGTTTCTGTTAACCTATACAATGCAGAAAAATCTCTAGTGGGTTCTGCTCAGGGGAGTGTGGATACTGCCCTAGGATTGAGCAACCTTGCTTTGACTGTAGATAACCCCTATAAATGGACCGCAGAGACACCATACTTATATACTGCTGTTATAGAGTTAAAAAATGGTTCTGGTGAGGTGATTGATATGACCTCTGTAGAAGTTGGTTTCAGAAAGGTGGAAATCTCTGGAGGCCACCTACTTGTAAATGGAGAGGCTGTTCTTATAAAGGGTGTGAATCGGCATGATTTTCATCATGTAACAGGGTATACCGTAACTTTAGAGCATATGGAGCAGGATATTACTTTAATGAAGCAAAATAATATTAATACCGTAAGAACCTCCCATTACCCCAATGATCACCGTTTTTACACACTCTGTGACCGATACGGTCTTTATGTTATTGATGAAGCGAATATTGAGTCTCACGGAATGGGCTATACAAAGGAGACCCTTGGAAATAATCCTATTTGGGAAGAAGCTCACCTTGATAGATTGAAGAGAATGGTGTATAGAGACCGAAATCACCCTTCTGTTATTATCTGGTCTATGGGAAATGAGATGGGCGATGGGTGTAATATTGAGGCGGAGTATCGTTGGGTAAAGGAGTTTGATCCCACAAGGCCAGTCCAGTCTGAGCGGGCCGGTTTTGCCCCACACACAGATATTGCAGCCCCTATGTATGCTCCATTTAAACTGTTGAATAACTATGCCGATGGAAAGTTTGCCGATTACTACTCCTTAGTTCCTGGATATGGAAGAAAGTTTCGTATTAGAGGAGAGAAGGAGAGGACAAGGCCACTTATTATGTGTGAGTACGCCCACGCTATGGGTAACAGTGGTGGAAACTTTCAGGACTACTGGGATATTATTGAGTCAAAGCCATACCTGCAGGGTGGTTGTATTTGGGAGTGGGTTGATCAAGGGTTTTCTGTAGCAAAGGGTGGTAATACCACAACCTTTCCTATGTCAGCAAAAGATATCACAGAAAAAGGGGAAACTCTTTTTGTGTATGGAGGAGACTTTGGAGATAAGCCTAATGACAGTAACTTCTGTATTGATGGAATTGTACGGCCCGATAGAACAGCTAATCCGATGCTTATGGAAGTTAAAAAGGTGTACCAAAATTACCGAGCTAAGTTAGGGGGTGATAATAAGAGTGTTATTATTTCCAATAACTCATTTTTTACTCAGCCAGATTATGGAAGGGTAGAGTGGGCTCTTATGTGTGATGGAACTGTGATTGATTCTGGACTGCTCTCCCCAGAGACTCCTGAACCACGATCCTCTGCAAGTTATGATATCCCCGTAGATAGAAGCAAGTTAGACACAGGAAAAGAGTACTTCCTTATAATCTATGTAAAACTTGCTCAAGATAGCTGTTGGGCAGAGAGTGGACACCTATTAGCTGAGGAGCAGCTCTATGTTAGCGTAGCTCCAAGGAAAGCACTTCTTGAAGATGATCCTGCATCTTTGAAGGGAACGGCTGTTCAGCTTTCAGAGAGTGCTACCGATAAGGGTGATGTTTTTGTTGTGAGTTCTGGTACTACGGTGTGGCAGATATCTCGAAGTACAGGGAAACTCCTTTCATGTAAGTCTCAGGGAGAAGAGCTTCTTATAAGTGGTGGGGATGCCAACTTCTGGAGAGCCCCTACGGATAATGATATAGGTTGGAAAATGCCTAAGAAGTGTAAATCTTGGAAGGAAATGAGTGAAAAAACTCCCAAAACTAAGGTTTCTATTTCAACAAATACCGATTATCTTGTAAAGATTGTGGTGAAATCTACCTATGCTTTAGGAGTTACCATGCGTACCACCTATCAGTTTGTACGAGATGGGGAAGTTCGGGTATCTCATAGCCTTAACTCCGTAATACCAAGAAAGTTTATACCTAAAGTAGGGACAACATTTCAGCTATCTCCAGAACTTACCAGCTGTCAGTGGTATGGAAGAGGTCCAGAGGAGAACTACTGTGATAGGAAAACAGCATCTTTTATTGGGCTCTATGAATCAACCGTAGACACCATGGTACACCCCTATATTCGTCCACAGGAAGCGGGGCAAAGGAGTGATCTCCGATGGGTTGAGCTTACAAATAGTTCCAATAGGGGACTTCGAGTTGAGGCTACAGGAGAGTTAGCCTTTGCCGTTCGTCCATATAGCCAGAAAGCCCTAGAGGAAGCAACCCACACTACGGACCTAGAAAAATATAAGGAAGTCCATTTAGAGCTTAACTGTAAGCAGATGGGAGTGGGAGGAGATGACTCTTGGGGTGCTCCCGTGCATAAGGAGTATCGAATTCCTGGAAGAGGGAAGTACTGTTGGGGTTATACTATGAAACCGTTATAGAGCATATTATGCTTTTATTGCCCGCTGTGCATTCGGCGGGCTTTTTTTATTTAGAGGTCCCTTCTCTGGTAAGTGCTTTGGGAGATATTTCGTATTGCGGGTATTTTGTGGTAGAGGTATTTCCATCAAATCCTCAATATCCAGAGCAGTCTATTATGAGTCATAGTACTCATTTAGATCTATTTGAGCGCATATTACTGGGAGAGATTGTATAAGATTGAGGAGGATTCATTTTCTCCACATGGGGACATTACCTGAATATAGTGGAGGAAATGAGATCTTATACCTATTTGTCAGTTGCTTTCTCCCCAAAATGGGAGTATATTTAAGGTGTGGCTCCCACCAGTAGCTG
>CAZBHR010000017.1:31986-42236 GCA_964492025.1 uncultured Spirochaetia bacterium
TTGCTTTCTCCCCAAAATGGGAGTATATTTAAGGTGTGGCTCCCACCAGTAGCTGCTTTGGAGATAACCTCTTTCAGCTACCTAAAGAGGGGAGTTTGGAGGATACCATGAGGACGCGGATACTGATTACAGGTGCCGCAGGAACAGTGGGTATAGCTCTCTTGGAACAACTCTCTGTACACCGTGACTCCTTTGATATTTACGCATTTGATCTTAACCATAAGGTTTTACGTAAAAAGATCTCCCAAGTTATTAAGAAATATCCCAATAGTCGGTCTCGGATACATCCTATATACCGTGATATACGGGATGTGGAGAGTTTTGATGGGTTACCTCTTAATTTTGAGGTTATTATCCATTTAGCTGCACTGATCCCACCTGCTGCGGATGATCATAAGCGACTTGCGTATCAGGTAAATACCCTTGGAACAAAGGGTCTCCTCCAATTTGCACATAAGCAGATTTCTGCACCCTTTTTTCTTTATTCATCCTCCGTTGCTATTTATGGAGATCGCTTGAAAACTCCTTGGATTCAGGTTGGAGATCCTCTTCATCCAAGTAGGGGAGATTTCTATGCTAAAACAAAAATAGCCGCAGAGAAAATAGTCAAATCTTACCACGGAGATTGGTCTATCTTTCGGTTAGGAGCAGTTATGGGTGGGCATCAGATATCTAAATTAATGTTTCATCAACCCCTTGAAACGCACATGGAAATTATCACAGCCGAGGATACGGCACGGGCTTTTGTGGGGGCAATCTTTTATCGTAAGGAACTTTCGGGAAATATCTATAACCTTGGAGGTGGTGAAGCCTGTCGTATGCGGTATAAAGATTTTTTACAGCGATCCTTTGAAATTAGAGGTCTTGGAAAATTAACTTTTCCTAGGTTCGCCTTTGCGGATCAAAACTTTCACTGTGGATACTTTAAAGATGGGATGAATCTTCATAGCTTACTCCATTTTAGTAAGGACTCTATGGAAAGCTATTTTATTCGTGATGCAGCTAAGGTTCGAAGTGTGACAAAAGGGTTTTTACACCTTTTGAGGCGTCCTATTAAGTGGTGGTTACTCCAAAAATCTGAACCCTATCGTGCAATAAAAAAAGGGGATGCTGGACACATAAGGCGATACTTTTCAACGCCACTTGTAAAGAGTTTTGAATTAGACCTTTCCTTACTTTTAGAAATAAGTCCATAAATATTGAAGACTTGTTACTCTATTTCAGAGGAGTCTCTATACAGGGTAAACTGATTTTTCTTATAGGAAAGAAATCCCTTTTGTTGCATATTGCTTAGTTCTGCAGAGAGGGCACTCCTGTCTACCGAGAGGTAGTCCGCTAGCTGTTGACGATTAAAGGGAATGAAAAAGGTTGAGTCCCCCGATTTTTTTGCTTCCGCCGATAGGTAGGATAGGAGTTTTTTTCTTGTGCTTCGCTGAGATATATGGGTGATTTTTTCTACAAGCATGGTGTTCTTTTTTGCAAGAAGAGTGAGGAGGTTTTTAATGAGCTGCGTATGGTTTTTGCAGTTTGATTGACATTGGGTAATAATATGAGAGATATTGAGCCAGAGTACCTCACAAGGTTCAGCTGCTACAGCTCCCACTAAGAGAGGGGTATCGGGACACGCTGCATATCCCTCTCCAAATATACCCCCTTGAGTTACACGTGAAAGTATGGTGCGGTTACCCCAAAAGTCCTCTTCAATAATATCAACCGATCCAGAGATAACAACTCCCATATATTTAGTTATGGATCCAGGTTGAAGGAGGAATGATCCCTTGGTATAGGTTTTGTTATTCCCATGAAGGCAGTCAAGGAGCTGGTGTATTCCCGTTTCCGAGATGTTTTTAAAGAGTTTAGATTTTTGAAATATACTCATACCTTTTTCTCCTCGTGCAGTGTACTGTACTATTTCCATTGGTTTTCTCAACACATTCAGTATTATTATGTTTTTTTGTTGTATTTCCAACCGATATGATGATGGTATTCTAGTACTATATGTCCATAATGTGAAGTGATGACATAAGGTTTTTACACTTTCACCTCTTACAAAACCCTATTTATATGAAGGAGTTACTATTATGGATTCTATGTTCTGTTTTCAGTGTGAGCAAACTGTTGGATGCACCGCATGTACAGGCAAGCAAGGTGTTTGTGGAAAACCTGCAGATGTTGCGGGACTTCAAGACCAACTAACCGGTGAATTGATTGGTTTAGCCAAGGCTGTTGAGCGGTATGGTGCTCAACCAAAACTACACAAAATTACTATTGAAGGATTGTTTACTACGGTAACCAATGTAAACTTTAATGAAGCCACTGTTTCCTCTCGAATAGAGGAGGTTGTTCGTGAACGTGCTATGTTAACTGGTACAGCAAGTTGTGATATCTGCGCCGGGTACGATATGAACCAGCTATGGAATCACCCTGATGAAGATATACGATCACTCAAATCTCTTATTCTTTTTGGATTGCGAGGTATGGCTGCCTATGCAGAGCACGCTCTTACCTTAGGATATACCAGTGATGAGGTGAATAACTTTTTCTACGAAGGTCTTCGGGCTGTGGGAAGTGAGATGGGAATGGAAGAGCTACTCCCTATCGTGCTTAAGGTAGGGGAGGTAAACCTTACATGTATGGCACTCTTAGATGAAGCTCATAATAAAACGTATGGAGCTCCAACCCCTGTTGAAGTTCCTCTATGTATAGAAAAGGGTCCTTTTATTGTTATTAGTGGGCATGATCTTCATGATCTACAGCTACTTCTAGAGCAAACAGAGGGTAAAGGAATTAATATCTATACTCACAGTGAGATGCTCCCAGCCCACGGATACCCTGAGCTTAAGAAATTCTCACATCTCAAAGGGAATTTTGGAACCGCTTGGCAGAACCAACGAGTTGAGTTTGAGTCTATTCCTGGTCCTGTGCTTTTCACTACCAACTGTCTTATGCCTCCCAAGGATAGCTATAAAGATAGGGTGTTTACTACTCAGGTGGTATCGTATCCAGAGTTAGTACATATTGGAGAGGAAAAGGATTTTTCTCCAGTTATTGAAAAAGCCTTAGAACTCGGAGGGTACTCAGAAAATCAGCAACTGACAGGAATTAATGGAGGAACTACCGTAACTACAGGGTTTGGTCATAATACGGTACTTGGGGTTGCAGATGCTATTATCGAAGGAGTTAAGAGTGGAGATGTGGGTCACTTCTTTCTTGTTGGTGGATGTGATGGAGCAAAACCAGGGCGTAACTACTACACCGATTTTGTAGCACAGAGTCCTAAAGACTCCTTTATTCTTACCCTTGCCTGTGGAAAATATCGTTTTAATGATTTACAGATTGGAGAGCTCCTTGGACTGCCTCGTATTTTAGATATGGGACAGTGTAATGATGCTTACGGAGCGGTTCGTGTTGCTCTGGCTCTTGCGGAGGCTTTTGAGTGTGGGGTAAACGATCTTCCTCTCTCACTTGTACTCTCCTGGTATGAGCAGAAGGCGGTATGTATTCTCCTTACGCTACTCCATCTGGGAATAAAAAATATTTTGCTTGGACCAACACTCCCAGCTTTTGTTTCCCCTAATGTGCTTAATTTTCTTGTTGAGAATTTTCAAATAGCTCCAATCTCTACCCCTGATGATGATCTTAAAAAGATTCTTAAACAGTAGGAAATAGCACAATAATACCCACACTCTGAGATTTTTCTTAGGGTGTGGGATCTTTGCTTTTATTATTGCTCTGCATAATTGATTATGTGTTTGAGGTAGGATTATTCTCGTAAAAGTGGTATATTCTTTTTGCGAGGAGAACGTAGTGTATGATACTTCCAAACTTATATAAAGATAAGCCCGATTCCAGAGTTATTGATCTTCTTGATACTCTGATGGCCGAAAAATCATTGTGTCCAGAGGATTACCTCTATATTCTTGATCATATTGATATTCATGGATACTCACACCTATGCACTCTTTCTCGTGGTGTAACTAATGGTAGTTACGGTACTGATGTGTTTATGCGAGGGTTAATTGAGTTTAGCAACTACTGTAAGCAAGACTGCTATTATTGTGGAATACGTAAAAGTAATCATCTTGCTCAGAGATATAGGCTAACAATAGACCAGATATTGGAGTGCTGTTCTGAGGGGTATCGGTTGGGGTACCGAACCTTTGTTTTGCAGGGGGGTGAGGATGCGTATTTTACTTCAGAGCGAATGGAAGGGCTGATTCGGAGTATTAAGACAGAATTTCCCGACGTTGCAGTCACCCTCTCTCTTGGCGAGAGAAGCTATGAGGAGTATCTTCGGTTTTTTCAAGCGGGAGCTGATAGATATTTATTACGTCATGAAACAGCTTCGCCAAAGTTGTACAAAAAACTTCACCCCGAGTCTATGATTCAGGAAGAGAGAATGCTTTCACTTCAACAACTGAAACAGATTGGGTATCAGGTGGGTGCTGGGTGTATGGTTCACTCCCCTGGGCAGGAGAACAAAGATCTCGTCGAGGATCTTCTCTTTCTGCAGCATTTTAAACCGCACATGTGTGGCATTGGGCCATATCTGAGTCACCAAAATACTCCATTTGCAGGGGAGGCAAGTGGAACCGTTGAAGAGACCATTACCATGGTGGCACTTGTTAGACTCATGCTTCCAAACTGTCTACTTCCTGCAACTACCGCCCTTGGAACATTGGATCCAAAGGGACGGGAGAAAGCGTTACTGGCAGGAGCTAATGTGGTTATGCCTAACTTAAGTCCAACCTCGGTACGAGAACTCTACGAGATATATGAAGGGAAAATTTGTACAGGAGATGAAGCAGCCCACTGCAGAAGTTGCATCCAAAGAAAAATTGAGGGTGTAGGGCTTTCTGTCCATATGGGACGGGGTGATAGCTTAATGGAGGGGGATATATGTTTATAAAAGAAGAGGCGCTGTGGAAATCTTTAGAAGAAGTAAAGTCTAGTTCGGCAAAACTCAACATAGCTCATATTATACAGAAAAGTAGGAATTCTGAACCTCTTTCAGTGGAGGATGTTTCTACACTTATTCATGGGGAATCAGAGGAAGACCTATCTCTTATTTTTCAGGAAGCAGAAAGGATTAAGTTCCACATATATGGAAACCGTGTTGTTCTTTTTGCACCACTCTACGTAAGTGATTTTTGTAAAAATAACTGCTCCTACTGTGGATATCGAAGGGATAATAACTTTGGACGTCAGGCACTTACTCCTGAGGATATAGGGCAGGAGGTTCAGCTCCTTGAAGCTATGGGACATAAGCGATTAGCCTTAGAGGTTGGAGAGGACCATCATAACTATCCATTTCCCCGTATTTTAGAAGCGATTGATACCATTTATGATAGCAGTGGAATACGGAGAATTAATGTGAATATAGCCCCTGTATCGGTTCAAGAGTTTAGGGAGTTAAAATCTCATAACATAGGAACGTATATACTCTTTCAAGAGACCTATCTTCAATCTCAGTATGAAAAGTACCACCAACAAAGCATAAAAGGTGATTATAAAAGACAGCTCTATGCTCATCATAAAGCAATGGAGGGGGGAATTGATGATGTGGGAGGAGGTGTTCTTTTTGGACTTGCTCCTTACGCCTTTGAGGTTCTCTCGCTATTTCTCCATAACAGAGAGCTAGAACAGAAGTTTGGTGTTGGGTTTCATACGGTGAGTGTGCCACGGTTACAGCAGGCTCAGGGTATGAGCTTGGAGGATTTTCCACATCTTGTTACAGATGATGAGTTCCGAAAGATTGTTGCAGTTTTACGAATTGCAATGCCCTATACTGGAATGATTCTCTCTACCCGTGAAAGTGTTGCCATGCGGCAGGAGCTTATTAATCTTGGAATTACACAGGTGAGTGCAGGGAGCCAAACAGGAGTTGGTGGATATAAAGAGTCTACACTTCATAAGAGTGAAGCCCAATTTTCTGTAAGTGATGAGAGAAGTCCCCTTGAGGTTATTAAAGACCTAGTGAAACGGGGGTATCTCCCCTCATGCTGTACAGCCTGTTACAGAACTGGTCGTACGGGAGAGTCCTTTATGAATATTGTACATGCAGGTGAAATTCATACACTCTGTCATCCCAATGCTCTCCTTACCTTTGCGGAATATATTCAGGATTATGGTGATGATGAGCTTAAGGCTATTGGAAGTGAATATATTGAGAGGGAGTGTGAAGCTATTAAAAACCCTCAGTTGAGAGAGAGGGTGCAGGAAGGAATCAAAAAAATAGAAAAAGGGGAGAGAGATCTCTATGTTTAAACAGCCCGCATCACTCACTACGCATATTACAATTTTTGGAAATACAAATGTTGGGAAAAGTAGCTTTTTTAATGCTTTACTTGGACAAGATAGAGCCATTGTTTCTCCCCAAGCAGGAACTACCACGGATCCCGTACAAAAACGATTTGAGCTGATTCCTTACGGTCCTATTATACTTACTGATACCGCAGGGTTAGATGATACCAGCACCCTAGGAGCTAAACGGGTAGGAAAGACAACAGATGTTATTGCAAAAACAGATTTTGCTATAGTCCTAATTGATGCAATTGAGCTTGTGGCAGAGAGGTCAAAAATTACTCATTCTATTGAAGCTGATTTGGAAGCTTCAAAAACTCCCTATCTGAAAATTGTAAATAAAGCTGACTTACTTACTACGAAGCAGAAGGACGTTCTTGAGAAGCAGTATCCTACAGTACTATTTATATCATCCGAAAGGAGTGAAGATATACAGAGTGTCCAGAAAACCTTAGTCGAGCAGCTAGGGGAGTATCGAGAAAAGTCTCTCATTGCTAACCTATTTGAACCGGGAAGTACTATTGCTCTAGTTGTACCTGTAGATAGTGAAGCACCTAAGGGGAGACTTATTCTTCCACAGGTACAGGTTATTCGAGACTGTTTGGATTATAATGTGAATGCACTTGTGACTAATGAGATAAACCTTGCCAAGGTATTGGAAAAGGGCGATGTTGATCTCGTTATTACGGATTCACAAGCATTTCATACAGTAAAAGAGTTGGTTGGTAATACCCCATTAACCTCATTTTCTATAGTCTTAGCTCGATACAAGGGAGATCTCAAGTACTTTGTTCGTGGAGCTGAAAAACTATCATCCCTTACAGAGAAAAGTCGTGTGCTTGTGTGTGAAAGCTGTTCTCATAATGTGGGACATGAGGATATAGGAGAGGTTAAAATTCCTAAGCTATTAAAAAAGCGGTTTGGTGCAGAGCTGACCATTACCCATGTAAAAGGTCATGATTTTCCCCCAGCTTCAGAGCTTACCAACTATGATCTGATTATTCATTGTGGTGGTTGTATGTTAAACCAGAAAGCCATGGAACATCGACTTAGACTTTGTGCTGATAACCAAGTTTCTATTACGAATTACGGAATTTACTTAGCATACGAGAGTGGAATTCTTGATAGGGCAGTGGATATTTTTCATCACGAGCTGTAGGTGGATAGAGCAATGGTAATTTTTCTTTTGTTCAATTGTTCGAAATAGGTAGTTCTTCTATACTCTGTAATAAAAGTAAGCTATAGTAAAGTTGTTGATTCTACTTGCAAAGGAATATAGCGTATGAAAATACCAGAGAAGATTTTATTGGGTGATTGGAAGTTTGCTCTTGGAAACACAAAAGAGTGTTTGTTACAAGGCCGAACTATTCAGGTGCCACACACGTGGAATAGGGAAGAGGGTACAGAAAATTACTTTGGGACGGGGTGGTATGAATACACCTTTGAAGCTCCTCACTCATGGAAAAATAAACGTATTAGAGTGTGTTTTAAGGCGGTATACCATCATGCTCAAATATACCTGAATGGAGAGGAAGTGGCTCAGCATACTCAATCTGGCTATACTCCCTTTTCTGTAGATATTACATTAGCCTTAAAACTGGGGGAAGCGAACACTCTTGTCGTAAAGGTTAACAATGAATTTACTGAAGATCTACTACCTTATGATAAAAGTTATGACTGGGCAGCGGATGGTGGAATTATTAGAGATGTTCAACTATCCATAACCGGAGAACAGTATGTTCAACACTGTGTTATTACGGCAAAACCGATTATCACAGACCTAGGCATCCGTCAAGATAGGGGGTATGGAGCCTTGAGTGCTGATATCTCTCTCGCCGACGCTCTTGAGGTAGATGGGGGAGGTAGTACTCCTGGTAGCTCTGTACGAATTATGTGGAAATTATATGAAGGGTGTGACTCCTCCTTAGTTGAAGTAGCTAATGGAGAGGCTCAGCCTATCAAGCTATCTGATCCTGAACAAATATTTGAAGAGAAAAATCCTAAAAGTAAAACTCAATACAATATATCCATGCAACTATTACCCTCTATCTCATATTGGCACTTTGATAATCCCTGTTTGTACACTTTAGAGGTTCAGGTACTGCGTGGATCTAAGGAAGAGGAAGAAAAGGTGCTTGATGTAGTAACCACAACGCTGGGATTTCGAGATTTCTATACAGAGGGCAATCGATTTGTTTTGAATGGTGAGTATGTAAGATTATGTGGTACTGAGTGGATGCCAGGGTCAAACCCTAATTTTGGTAATGCAGAAACAAAAGAACAGTTAGAACACATGCTTATCAGGCTCAAGGAGAGTAATTCCGTATTTACTCGATTTCATTGGCAGCAAGATGATTTTATCTATGACTGGTGTGATAGGCATGGAATGTTAGTACAAGAAGAGATTCCGTACTGGGGACCAAAACCTAAAAAGGCGGGAGCAAAACAGCTTGATATTGCAAAAAAACAGTTAGTAGAGATGATTGACGCTCATAGAAATCACCCCTCTATTATTGCTTGGGGAGTTGGTAATGAACTTACAGCACAACGGAAAGAGACTATTCAATATATTAGAGGTGCCATCGCTTATGCTCGAAAACTTGATCCAAGTCGGCTTATTACTTATGTAAGTAATACGATATTCCAGAATCCATCAACTGATGGGGGTAGGGCAAGTGACATGATATTCTTTAATGAATATATTGGTACATGGAATAGGTTTCGAAACCTACATAAAGAGTTAAAACGGTTAGTTGAAATGTATCCTGATAACCCCTTGGTTCCTTCAGAGTTTGGTCTATGTGAGCCTCAATTTAAGGGTGGAGATGTGAGACGTTCAGAAATCTTTATGGAAAAAATAGAAGCTTATCGCCTTTATGAATTTGCAGGAATTATTAACTTTTCCTTAAATGACTACCGAACCCATATGGGAGAAGAGGGAGAGGGGCGATTTAAGCAAAGAGTGCATGGTTCCACAGACCTTTATGGGAATATAAAACCATCCTATTCTGTGGTACAACGAGAGATGTCTCCGTGTGTTGTTGTACGAGAAGGTACTAATCTTGTAATATCTTGCAGAGCAAGTATCCCCTGTTATAGAATCAAGGGGTATTATTTTACGGTTAATCATGAAGAGAGGGATCCAATAGTAATTCCCGACTTATTGCCAGGGGAGCATTGGGAAAGTCCCGTGCCTTCGGATACACCAATTACGATACATCGTCCAAATGGAGATGTTGTAGGGTGTTTTTACTAGCTCTATTGATAATATTTTCTGCCTTTCGGCACTTAAGCGGTGTAAGCTCACTCTTTCAGAAATTTACAGATTCTGCTTATTTTGAGGTATGCCACTCTAAACAGTTCTACAATACAAGAGATGACCTTCTACAGAGGTCGCCTCTTGTATTGTAATGTGTGTCTTTTGTAGCAATGAAGCCTGAGAGTCTTATAACTTCTTAATATCTTCCTCGGAAAGTCCAGTTGCCTCTACAATAACCTGTAATTCTATTCCCTTTGCAAGAAGATTTTTCGCTATAGCAAAGGCTTTTTTCTCCGCACCTTTCTGAAGGCCTTCTTTTCGTCCCTTTTTGAGACCAATAGTCTCCCCTTTCTGAAGACCTTTCTGTAGTCCAGCTTCTTCACCTATCTCAGTGGCTGTTGTAATGCGTGCATGCTCATCCCATTCAGCTTTCTGACTCGCTTTGTACATCTCTAGCTCCTCCTGTTGTAAGTTTCCTATCTCCGCTGTTTCAAACAGCCTTAGCTCTATAGACTCTTAATATCTTCCTCGGAGAGACCAGTTGCCTCTACAATAATCTGTAATTCTATTCCCTTTGCAAGCAGATTTTTCGCTATATCAGATCGCTCTTCTTCACGACCCTTCTTAAGGCCTTTCTGTTCACCTATCTCAGTGGCTGTTGTAATGCGTGCATGCTCATCCCATTCAG
>CAZBHR010000018.1:0-27101 GCA_964492025.1 uncultured Spirochaetia bacterium
AACATCTCTGCACAGCTATCGGTATACACGGGATCCATATAGTTTTTATATCTTCCTAAAAACTCATCCGCCGATACTTTATATTCCAGTTTGATACACTGTTCCGAGTACTCTATTTGTACAGACCCCTCAGTTTTAGAGGGGAATTTTTCTCCCCAAGGTTGGATTGCTAAAGGCAAAACCACCGGAAAGTTCTCCAAAATATTCATGGAGGCACCCTAACATATTTACATATCATAGACAATCCTAAAGATAGGTGGTTCTCTATTTTTCCTCGAAACTGTAAAATTTTTTAGAAATTCTCTCAAAATGGCAGATGCTTGAAAAATATTGTCTTAAATTTATTGTAAAATATTGAGGTTACTCTGAACATGAGGACTGAGACCACTCCTGTTTTACAGCGAAAAGTCAAACAGAATATACTCTTTAGGTTCCCTAAGTGTAATAAATAGAGTATATTCAAGGTCTATGAAAGTTGGAGTGTATGGAATGGGTCGATTTGGAAGTTTTTGGGCTTCTTTATTGGCAAAAAATCATAAAGTAATAGGATATAATCGATCAAAAACTGAGTACCCCTTGGGAGTTCAGCAGGGGAGTTATGAAGAGTTGTGTTCTTGTCATGCAATTTTTCTTTGCGTTTCCATCTCATCTTTTGAGGATGTTATTAAAGAATTGGCAACCCATATATCAGAGAACACATTGATATTCGACACCTGTTCGGTAAAGCGGTACCCCGTAGAGCTTATGGAGCGTTATCTTCCTAAAGGTACCTCAATTATTGCAACTCACCCAATGTTTGGACCAGACTCTGGAAAACATGGGGTTGAAGGTTTACCAATGATACTCTCCAATGTACGATCATCCAATGAGTGTTATAACCAGTGGAAATCGATGTTTACAAGTTGGGGTGTTCATGTTGTGGAGATGACTCCCGATGAGCACGATAAAGAGGCTGCATATACTCAAGGTATTACTCACTTTGTGGGGCGAGTGCTAGATGCTATTGGGTTACAGAGCAGTCATATAGGAACAAAGGGATACGAAAAATTGTTAGAAATTATTGAACAAACATGTAATGATCCAGAACAACTGTTTAAGGATTTACAGAGATATAACCCCCATACGAGAGAGATGCGAATTGACCTTGCGCGATCCATTGAACAAGTGATGGGTGATCTTGAAGGGGAGTAGGGAATGAATCTTCTCTGTTATACCCTTGGTTGTAAACTCAACCAAATGGAGAGTGACTCCATTATGGATGGATTTCGCCAATTTGGTTGGGGGGTTATTCACCCTAACGATGCAGCACATACATCCTTAGATCTTATTATTTTAAACACATGCACTGTAACAGGTAAGGCAGAGCAGAAAGCTCGTAGAATGATTAGAAAGTATCTTCGAGAATTTCCTGAAGCTGTTGTTGTTGTAACTGGGTGTTTTGCCCAGCTTGAGGGAGATGCTCTTCGGGAGATTGATAGTCGCGTAGTTGTAGTAGGTCAGGAAGAGAAGCCTAAGCTGCTAGCTCTTCCTGAGAAAGTTGCACAGGGAGCCTCTCTGCTTGATGGGCTGGGGGTAGAGAAGAGTTCGGATCTTGATTCTTTCTCTTTTACCTTAACCGAAACAGAACGAGGGCGGCCCTTTATTAAAATTCAGGATGGATGTAATAACCGTTGTGGGTATTGTAGGGTTCCCTTGGCAAGGGGAAATTCCGTATCCCTAGGTACAACCTCAATTATTGAGCAGGTAAAACGAGTTGTTGATCAAGGCTTCCATGAGTACGTATTAACTGGAGTCAATCTTACTCTATATAAAGATGGTAATTCAGGATTAACCGAGTTACTTGAGAAACTTATTGTTCAGGTTCCCCATGCGCGTATACGACTCTCCTCAATAGAACCAAATTTTCTTACCTCAAACTTTTTAGATGTAATTCAGGATACTCATATTTGTCCACACTTTCATATACCCATACAGAGTGGATCAAGTAAGGTTCTTGCCCTTGCGAGTCGTAGGTATAACCGAGATGATGTGTACCGAGGAATAGGGGATCTTCATACATTACGGCCTAACTCCTTTATTGGTGCTGATATTATTACTGGGTTACCGGGGGAAGATGAACAAGCTTTTTTAGATACGAAGACGCTTCTTCATGATCTTTCTGTCACCCAAATCCATGTGTTTCCCTTCTCTCCTAGGAAGGGTACTAAATTTTATGGTGAGCAACGGTGTACCGAAAGAGAACGAGATATACGGGCACAGGAGTTGCGTACACTCTCTACAAAACACCTTACAGAGTACAAAAATCGTATGAAAGGAGAGAAACTCTCCTCTGTTTTGGTTTCTTTTCACGAAAACCGTTGGGAAGGATTGACGGAAAACTATCTTTCCACAACAATTGACCATAAAGCAGGGTTTTCCCGAGGAATTATTGTTGAAAGTGTATATTAGGTAATACCGTATCGCCTCATTGTTGACTCTGCTTATAATTTATATGGAGAGAGGAGTCCACCATGAAAAAAATACTGGTAGGCGGATTACTGTTACTCATTACGGGTCTTCCAATTTTTGGGGAGTCTCTTGATAATCAGGAACCCCTAACGCTAGAGTATCTATTTACCCAAGGACAAGAGTTAAGTAGTGACTATATTATGGCCACCTACGACTATGCAAATATTTTGCTAGGGGCAAATCAGCAGGAACTTGCGAATGAGTTTCGTTGGACTGTTACCACCGGTGATCTAACCTACTATTGGAATGAGGGAGATGACCCAACACCCCTTAACATGCAGACAAGTTCCGATGTGAAGGCCCATAGACTAACAGGATCCCCTGGTATTGTAATGGATATTCCTCTTTCTGGGACATCAATTACTTTTGGTACTCCTTTTTCTGTTGATCTACAGAATAACGATTACAGTACCGTAACTCCTAGTTTTCAGCTTACCCAAGACATTATATCTCCTGAAAAATATGAGCGAAGGGCTACTGATCTTAATGTGCAGAAAACGCTTCTTGCCGCTGAATCTTCTATAACGATTGCCTTGATACAGCTTGAGCTCTCTATTTTAACGGCAATTTCAGAGCTTTTAGATGCACAAATAGCCTATGAGAAGGCGTTACAAGCACAGAAAAATGCGGATGTTAATTTTAAACAAGTTGTTGATGTACTAGGGTATACCGAGGATACTACTACGTACCAAGAGTCTCTTATGGCAACCCTTGAGGTTGCTCAAGGTGTGGATTTTGCTCTGTTTGAGCTAACCCAAGCTCAGGATACACTAGAGCTTCTCACAGGGTATAGAACTCTTCCTTTTGAGGACTTTGACCTACCTCTTCCATCTCCCAGTATAGATGAGATGAGAGCAACAACATCACTTATGAGTACAGATTTAGATGTTTCCCTTGCCAATTACAATCTCCAAGCAGCTGAAGCGGGAAACGCCTTTGGTTTGTCAGGTGTTCTTGGTGGGAATTTAACAGTAGGAAACGGAGAAGTTCTTGATTCTAATATTTCCACTGGGCTGAATGCACAGGTAGGGGATGGGCTTACCTTTGGAGTTTCTGCAGCAACAAACTTAAATCGAAAAGATTTTTTAGGTGGTGTTTCATTCACCTATACTCCACAGGTATCTCAGCATGGAAATATTGCGCAAAATACAGCAGAAAACTCATACCTCCAAGCGGTAGAACGGCGGAATCTTGTTGAGAACCGACACACAAGTCAGAAGGCTCAATTTAAGAATCAGATTTCCCTATGGAAAAACTCTTATGAGTTAGCAAATCGCAGATACAGTGTTGCAAAGAATCAATATGACCAAGAGTCAGCACTTTTTGAAGAGGGTTACAGCACCAAACTCTCTTTAGAGGATAAAGCTATTTCTCTTTTAGAGGCAGAAAATAGTGTTATGCAATCTCTTATTACGGGATTGCTTTTAGAGCGAAGTATTGAATTATTTTATAACAGTTAGGAGTACTACAATATTATGGGAAAGTCAAAGAAAAGAAAAAGAAATAAGAAAAAATTAATTATTAGAATAATCATCCTAGTGGCAATATTAGGATTTGTTGTATATCAATTTTTACCAAAAGCAGATAATCAGGCTGTAGCTGGACCAACATCCTATGAGGTAACCGCAGAGCTTGTAGAGATTTCTATGGGTGTTGAAGTCTCAGGTATCATTACGCCAATAGAGGTTGATGAACACTTCTTTGTAGAGGGATCTAAGGTTTCAAAAATTCATGTTGAAGAGGGTGATTATGTTACAGAAGGCACTCTCCTAGCAGAGCTTGATACCTCAAGACTAGAACTTCAGAAGTTACAGGCAGAGGAGAATCTTGCTGCACTGAAACTCAACGGGAGCCCCTCTGCTATTCGTCAAGCTGAGCTCATGTTAGACTCTGCTCAAACAGCCTTAGATGATGCTCGACTCTACTCAAATATTGATGGATACGTATCTACTATCGGTTTTGAAGAGGGAAAATTTGTAGCAGGTATTGAGCGATTACGAGTAATCGATACTACTGGATACACTGCTACTGCTAGTATTGATGAAGCTAAGGTACATAGAGTATCTCTAGGACAAGAGGTAACTATGGATTTTGATGTTATTCCGAATAAAACCTTTATTGGTACTATTACAAAAATTCCTTTAGAAGGAAAGGTGAATCAACAAGGTTTTTCTGTGCTTGATGTTGAAATAACTCTTGATGATCCAGAGGGTGAGCTTACTTCACCATTCTCATTTACTGGAGAGATTGTAGCAGATACAAGTGAAAAATTTATTGTTATTCCATCAAATGCGGTGTACACCGATGAGAATGGTGGTAGATATGTACGACTTGTTGTAGGTGAGGGGAAGACTGAGCCTGTATATGTAAAAACTGAATTTTACTCAGGAAACTTACTCCGAGTGTTCTCTGGTGTTTCAGAGGGTGATCGGTTGTTTGTAGAGCTAGAGCCTATAGTGATTGACCCCTTTGGTATGATGGGGTAACCCTTTGAGGATATATATATGGAAGAAAAGATGGAACAATCTACAGAAAACAGTGTAATACGCCTAGAGAACACCACAAAAGACTACCATATGGGAGAGGTCTTGGTACAAGCGTTACGAGGAGTATCTCTTAATATAGATAGGGGAGAGTATGTAGCAATCATGGGACCATCTGGATCAGGAAAGTCAACCATGATGCACATAATAGGATGTTTAGACACACCAACCTCAGGAGATGTATGGATAGACAATGAGTTACTGGACGAGGTAACGGAGAAAGAGCTAGCGTACATAAGGAATGAGAAGGTGGGGTTTGTGTTTCAGCAGTTTAACCTGTTATCAAAGACCTCAATTCTAAACAATGTAATGACACCCTTAATGTACCAAGGAGTAAGTTACGGAGAGCGGAAGAAGCGAGCGAAGGCAGCGTTAGAGCGAGTAGGGTTGGGAGATAGGATACACCACCGACCGAATGAGTTATCTGGAGGGCAGAGGCAGCGAGCAGCGATAGCGAGAGCTATAGTAACAAACCCTTCAATTATCTTGGCAGATGAGCCAACGGGAGCGCTGGACTCAAAGACTGGAGAGCAGATTATGGAGCTGTTTGAGGAGTTACATAGAGAGGGAGCAACGGTGATACTGGTAACCCATGATCAGAAGCTTGGGATGAGGTGTCATAGACAAGTACGACTACTGGATGGTCAGATTGTATGATTTTTGAAAATGCGAAGCTCTCAATCAGTTCTTTAGTCTCAAATAAGATGAGAACCTTTCTCTCTCTTTTAGGGATAGTGATAGGGATTAGCTCGGTTATGATTATTGCAAATCTTGGTAATGGAATGAAGTACGAAGTAGAAGCGATATTTGACCAAATGGGAACTGAAACAATTTATCTTCTTTCGCAAGGATACGATGAGGCTTACACTTATGATTTTGGAGAGCAAATTGTACGAGATCTCCCCTATATCAATAAGGCAACTTCCTTAGCTTCTACCAGTGGGTTGGTTCGAGCAGGAGAGAAGTCTGGAAACTTTGGCATTGCCGGTGTATTAAAAGATTATGGAGAGATGACAAAACTTGAGTATGCTCAGGGTGAGCCGTTTACCGATGAGGATAACTATACTCAGAGATCTGTTGCTGTGTTGGGAAGCAAGGTTGCAAAGGATTTGTTTCCCCATGGTGATGCGGTTGGGCAAACCATAAAAATTTACTCCAAGGGGATTTGGAACTTTGAGGTGGTTGGAGTATTAAAGCAGAATGACTTTAATCTCAATAATGCGAACCAAAGTATTATGATTCCCCAGAAAACCTTTGACAGTAAAATTGCCGTTATATCAAATTATGCAGAGGCTTATGTACTTACCACTCCAGAGAATGTGAGTGTATCCTTTGCGGCAAAGGAAGTTAAGAAGTATATTGATACCTTTTTTGGTAATGATCAAAAGGGGTATGTCATAGACCTTGCATCCATTGCAGAAGATCAGATGCAGATGATGGATATTATTAATATGGTATTAGCTGGAATAGCGGCGATATCACTTCTGGTTGGTGGAATTGGTATTATGAATATAATGCTGGTCTCTGTAACCGAAAGGATTAAGGAAATTGGAATTCGTAAAGCCCTAGGAGCTACTCCAAATGCTATTTTGGGGCAGTTCCTGATAGAATCAGTTATGCTCACACTATTTGGTGGAGTTCTTGGAGTTATTTTAGGATTTTGGGGAAGCTCAGCCTTTTCAAAGTTGTTAGCCATGGCATTTTACCCTAATTACTCTTTTATATTGATTGCTGTTGTTTTTTCTGTATCCATTGGAATGTTCTTTGGGATTTATCCCGCATGGCGTGCGGCTAAGTTAGATCCTATCGAAGCGCTAAATCAGGAATAGGGGAGGATTTATATGATTTTTGAAAATATTCGACTTGCATTTACCTCTCTTATCTCTAATAAATTACGAACCATACTCTCTCTTTTGGGAATTATTATTGGTATTAGCTCTGTAATTACTGTTTCTGGTTTAGGAAGTAGCATGCAGACTTATATGGATAACATGTTTAACGATATGGGGGCTAATGTCATAACGGTGTATCCAAAGCCTGAGGTAAGTGGAGTTTCTAAGAAGTTTAATAAGACCTTTGGAGAAGAGTTGAAGATTGCTATTCCAGATATTGTGCAGGCAGCTCCTGTTGAATCCGATTACTATCTGCTTAAAGCGGGAGATGAGGAGCCTGTTTTTGAGGTAATAGGCTCCTCGGCAAACTTCTTTGACCTTGCTGGATACTCTTTACAGAGTGGAGAGTTGTTTACCGATATTGATAATTATCTTGGGCGGAATGTAGCTGTTATTGGAGCTAATGCTGCAACATGGATGTTTCCAAATACACCAGATCCTGTGGGGCAAAGCTTTCAAGCCTACAATTTTAAAGGGGATATGTTAGCTAATTTTACGGTTGTTGGAGTTCTTGCCTATAAGGACTCTATGGGAATGTCCGCAGGGTCCAGCGCATCCTGGGGTGTAGTTATTCCTTATAACACCTATGTTAGCTCACTTAATAATGTTGAGTATGTGAGTGCATACAACCTACAAATAGGGAATGATTATGAAATGTCTGTTTCTGAGAGTACTATTAAGACATACTTAAATAATGTGGTAGGGGAGGATAACTATGAGATCTCTTCACCCACTATGATTGTTGATATGAGTAAACAGGGAACCGAGCTTATGTCTCTGGTTGTTTCTGCGATTGCATCAATCTCGCTTTTGGTTGGTGGTATTGGAATTATGAATATCATGCTTGTTACTGTAACCGAGAGAGTAAAGGAGATTGGGGTTCGAAAGGCTCTAGGAGCCACTCCAGGAGATATCTTGGGTCAGTTTCTCATTGAATCGATGATGCTCACCCTATTTGGAGGTATCATTGGAGTATTTGCAGGTAACAGCTTAAGTAAGGTGGTAGCGGGTGTTATTAATATGCCCTTAACGGTAAATGTTTCTTTTACCCTGATTGCACTGCTTTTCTCTACGGGCATTGGGATGTTCTTTGGAATTTACCCCGCATGGAAAGCTTCTAAGCTTGATCCTATAGTGGCTCTTAACCATGAGTAGCAATGAATGTAGATTGTGATCTCTCCATGTTAGTATGATTGCTAATCCCGTTACTTCTCTGCTTGAGAGTGGCGGGATATTTTTTTCTTATTTTTATCCTTTTAGGGGTGTGCAAAATTTTCTGTGAAATCTCATTGTGCAAAATTTGCACGATTTAATAAAACTTTCATGTTTATTGATAAAAAGTTCTCAATTTTTCTTGCCTTCCTCTAGGAAATAGGTATATTCACAAAGAAAATATATGGAGGTATAGATGAAAAAGATTATTGTATTGCTTTTTTCTCTTCTTCCCTTAGCCCCTTTACTGGCGGTGGAATCTCCCTCTTTCAGTGATGAGGAAGTTGGGGTCGACTTAGAGGGATTGTTTGAGAGAGGGCAGGAGTTAAGTAGCGATTATATTATGGCAAACTACACCTACGCAAATAGTTTGCTTGGAGTAGATCAAAAAGCGTTGGCAGATGCTTTTTCTTGGTCCATATCTACGGGCGATGTAGTTTACTATTGGAATGCAGGGGATGACCCAAGTTCTGAGAACTCTCTGGGAAGCAGTGATCTTGAGGCTCAATACTTAAAAGCCTCTCCACGGCTCGGTTTTGAAATTCCAACTGCTGGTACCTCAATCATGGTAACATCTCCCTTTATGGTAGATCTCAATAACAGCGATAAGAGTACGGTAACTCCAGGGATTCAGCTTTCACAAGAGATAGTAGGAGCTCAAAGTTATGATAATATTATCTCATCACTGGAAACTCAAAAGGCTATTCTTGGGGCAGAGTCTAATTTACGAAAGGCGGAAATTAACTTAGAGAATAGCATTCTTAACGCAATATCAGATCTCTTTGATGCACAGCTGAGTTATGCAAAAGCAGAAAAACTGTTAGCCGATGCAGAGCTTAATATGAAAAATATTAAAGACGCTCTTGGGTATACCGAGGAGAGTACTACGTATCAAGAGAGTGTGATGGCTCTCCTTCAGGCTGAACAGAAGGTTCATAGTGCCCAGTATGAACTTACAAAAGCAGAAGATGAACTTGAGCTACTCACTGGAGTAAGAGGTGTAACCTTTGAAGAGTTAAACCTATCTTCACCAACATTACAGCTCGATGAATTACGGGTAACCACATCACTTATGTCAGTTGGAATTGATCTAGCAATTGTTGAAAGTAAGGTGAAGCAGAGTGAGGCTTCAAGTACGTTCTCCCTTGACGGTTCCTTCGGTGCCAATATGACCGTAGGGAGCAACGGTATTGCGAATCCAATACTCTCTACAGGACTAGAGGCATCGGTAAACGATGGCTTAACTTTTGGAGTTTCTGCTTCTACAAATCTCGACAAAAAAGATATAACAGCGGGTGTATCTTTCACCTATATGCCAAAGCTTTCACAGGCAAATTCTTTAGCCTCGGATACGGTACAGAATCAACTTTTTCTCACTATGGAGCAGCAAAGTCGGGTTGAGTCACTCTACACAAGTCAGCAGTCGCAGTTAAAGAATCAGATTGAGTTGTGGAAGCGTTCGTATGATATAGCTTTAAGGAGATACGAGGTAGCTCAGAGCCAGTATGACCATGGGAAATCTCTTCTTGATCAGGGATATAGTAGTGAGAAAGATATGAAGGATAAAGAGATTACTCTTTTAGATGCACAAAATGCAGTATTACAAAGTTTAATAGGTGGATTACAGTTAGAGCGATCCATTGAACTATTTTATAACAGTTAGGAGATACACATATTATGGGAAAGTCAAAGAAAAGAAAAAAAAGTAAAAAGCAGATAGCTGTACGTATAGCTCTACTAGTCGCTATTGTTGGAGTAGTACTGTTTTTTGTGTTTAGGCCAAAGTCCACTACGGCAAATTCTGTAGGAGTGAATTCCTACGTAGTTTCTGCTGGAACCGCTTCAATATCTATGGATGTGGAAATATCTGGATCCATAACACCTATAGAGATAGATGAGCACTCCTTTATGGATGCTTCTAAGGTTGCAAAAATTTATGTAAAGAAGGGTGATTATGTTACAAAGGGAACTCTTTTAGCAGAACTCGATACATCATCTCTTGAGTTAGTTCTTCTCCAAGCGGAAGAGAACCTTGCATCCCTCCAGTTAAGTGGAAGTCCATCTGCTATTCGACAAGCAGAGCTTAAACTTGATGCAGCACAAACAGCCTTGGATGATGCTAGACTTTACTCAAATATTGATGGGTATGTTTCTTCCGTGGATTTTGAGGAAGATAAGTATGTAACAGCTAAGGATACCATAAGGATTATTGATACCACAGGGTATGTTACTACAGCTTCGATTGATGAGTCTGAGATGCATAAAATATCTCTTGGTCAAGAGGTGCCTATGATTTTTGATGTAATCCCAAATAAAACCTTTACTGGATACATTAGTGACATTCCTTTAGAGGGGAGAATAAACAGTCAGGGATTCTCAGTTTTTGATGTTGAAATTACCGTAAAAGATCCTCAAGGGGAGTTAGCTTCTCCATACTCCTTTACTGGAGATATCTCATCCTCCGATGTTGAACGTATTGTTATTGTACCAAATGGAGCAGTGTATAAAAATGATAATGGTGATAAGTATGTACTTAAAGTTATAGATGGAGATCAAGGGAACCTCCAAACTGTTATGGTTACTACAGAGTTTTACTCAGGAACACAATTACGTGTTATTTCAGGAGTTCTTGAGGGAGATCAGCTTTTAATCCAATCTCAATCTACAGGGAGTAGTTCTCCTTTTAGCATGGGTGGTTCTTCTCACCTAAGTGGTAGTAGAGCACCAAAAAGAATTCAGTAGGAGAATGCTCTATGGAAAACAGTGTAATACGCCTAGAGAACACCACAAAAGACTACCATATGGGAGAGGTCTTGGTACAAGCGTTACGAGGAGTATCTCTTAATATAGATAGGGGAGAGTATGTAGCAATCATGGGACCATCTGGATCAGGAAAGTCAACCATGATGCACATAATAGGATGTTTAGACACACCAACCTCAGGAGATGTATGGATAGACAATGAGTTACTGGACGAGGTAACGGAGAAAGAGCTAGCGTACATAAGGAATGAGAAGGTGGGGTTTGTGTTTCAGCAGTTTAACCTGTTATCAAAGACCTCAATTCTAAACAATGTAATGACACCCTTAATGTACCAAGGAGTAAGTTACGGAGAGCGGAAGAAGCGAGCGAAGGCAGCGTTAGAGCGAGTAGGGTTGGGAGATAGGATACACCACCGACCGAATGAGTTATCTGGAGGGCAGAGGCAGCGAGCAGCGATAGCGAGAGCTATAGTAACAAACCCTTCAATTATCTTGGCAGATGAGCCAACGGGAGCGCTGGACTCAAAGACTGGAGAGCAGATTATGGAGCTGTTTGAGGAGTTACATAGAGAGGGAGCAACGGTGATACTGGTAACCCATGATCAGAAGCTTGGGATGAGGTGTCATAGACAAGTACGACTACTGGATGGTCAGATTGTATGATTTTTGAAAATGCGAAGCTCTCAATCAGTTCTTTAGTCTCAAATAAGATGAGAACCTTTCTCTCTCTTTTAGGGATAGTGATAGGGATTAGCTCGGTTATGACTATTGCCAATTTGGGAAATAGTCTTACCGAAGAGACCAACAATATGTTTAATGATATGGGAGTAAACACCATCACCATTTACGCAACAAGTTGGGACTCTAAAATTACCTCAAACTTCGACTTGGACTTTGGAGTAGATATTCAAAATAATGTTCCTGAGGTTGAAAGTGTTGTACCTATGAATAATGGTAACTACGAGGTGAAGGTAGGGTCAAACGCAACTAGGGTGTCTGTTATTGGAACTCTTCCTGAATACAAAGATGCTACTGGTATGGTCTTAGATTCTGGTACATTCTTTACTGATGAAGATAACTATGCAAAAAAATCGGTGGTTGTTTTAGGAAATAGTATCGCTTCAGATCTTTTCCCACAGGGTAATGCCATAGGCAGAACTGTAAAGGTGAATAGTGGGGCTGAAATGTACCTTTTTGAGGTTGTGGGGGTACTTGAACAGAAAGATGCTCTCTTAAATTTATCCTTTGATAATAACCTTTTTATTCCATTTAATTCCTATAGTAATAAGCTGACAAATCAGAATTATGTATCTACCTATGTGTTGAATGTATCCTCTGATTATGATGTACTAGAGGTTGAAGAGTCTCTGGAATCTTATGTGGGGAGTGTAGTGGGGGAGGATAACTTTGCTACATTTTCACCAGCTAGTATTGCAGAAACCTTTGCTGAGTTAACCGGTACCATGAGTTTAGTGGTTGGAGCTATTGCAGCTATCTCGCTTTTAGTTGGTGGAATTGGTATAATGAACATCATGTTGGTATCTGTAACAGAGCGAATTAAGGAAATTGGTATACGAAAAGCTCTTGGTGCAACTCCTGGAAATATTTTGGGCCAGTTTCTTGTTGAGTCTGTTATGCTTACTTTCTTTGGGGGAATTATTGGAATAGGATTGGGAACATGGTTAAGCTCTCTTGTAAGTGGGTGGCTTGATATACCACTTGCTCCTGACTATATTTTTAGTCTTGGTGCACTTGTTTTTTCAATTGCTATTGGAGTGTTTTTTGGGATTTATCCTGCGTGGCGAGCTGCCAAGCTTGATCCTATTGACGCACTAAATCACGAGTAGGAGAAGTTTATATATGGGTTCTGAAAAGCGAAAGGGGTACGGCTCTTACATTATTTGCATTGTTGTTTATCTTGTAGTGCTGGCACTCCTTTGCTTTACATGGTTACAGGTTAAGCGTCGTAACGAGGTAATGTTACAACACAATGCTGAGATTTACTGGAATAATATGCTCATGGAGTTAACTACTTTAGATAATGTTCCCAGTGTTGTAGAGTCTCAGGATAACCTGTTGGGTATTGTCATTATGGATACCAACGGCTCCATTCGTGCTACCAGTGGAGAGATTAGTAACCCCTCCTATGTTGGATGGATTGATGAGTATATTGCCAGTGCTCCCGCACGAGGAAGTGATCTTCAAAAAGGGGTAATTACTAAAAATAGAAGTGTTATCCTAACAAAAAGCTGGACTCGACTTGACTGGAGTCGCCCGTATAGTACCACTATTTTTGTTACCGCAGAGTTTTCTATGATGGATCTCTGGGTCTTTTTTCATCAGCAGAAAATTGTATTCATTTTAGTAAATTTTCTCTTTATTATATGTCTAGTTCTCTGTATGCGAATGATAAAGAAAAATAAAGATTATGAGGCAAATTTTGAAACAAACCAAAGTTTGATACAGCTAGGAGAGGCCGCAAGAACCCTTTCTCATGAAATAAAGAACCCCCTGAGTGCCATTATTATGGAGACTGCCATTTTGAGGAAGCAGATAGACCCTTCTTTTCATGAGGATTTAGACATTATTAATGAAGAAGTAGACCGTTTAGCACGCCTTTCAAATAGGATAGGTCAGTTTCTTAATAACCCAAAGGGGAATCCTGAGGTTATTGAAGTTTCAAATACTATTACTCAATTAATTATGAGATTTTCTCAGCCTATTAGTTTTTCCTATGCCCAGGAGTATTTTGTATTATTTGATCCTGATCAACTTAGATCGGTTCTGGAGAATCTCATTAAAAATGCTATTGAGAGTGGTGAGGCGAAAGAGGACAATAGCGTATCAATTACCCTACAGAAACAGGGGAAAGATCTTGTTATAGAGGTTCTTGATAGAGGAGAGGGGCTGGGCAGTACAGGGAAGTCGGTGTTTGACCCATTTTTTACTACAAAAATCCATGGAGCAGGGATAGGCCTTGCAATTGTACGAAGGTTTGTGCAAGCAGCTCAAGGAAGTATAGAGTTGAAAAATCGTGAGGGTGGGGGTGCTGTTGCAAGAGTAACACTTCCATTAGTAAAGAGGTAGCTATGAAAATTCTTATTGTAGATGATGAAAAGAATATCCGAGATGTACTCAAAAGGTATCTTACCCATGAGGGATTCGAGGTTATCACTGCGGCCAATGGGTTTGCAGCTCAACGTGTTCTTGAGTCCGAAGCTATCCACGGGATGGTTGCAGATTTAAAAATGCCAGAGATGGATGGGCTTACCCTTACAAAGTGGGTTCGTGAACAGGGATATGAGATCCCTATTCTTATGATTTCTGCCCATGGAGATATTTCTGATGCGGTATCCTCTATTCAAATAGGGGCTCAGGACTATATTGTAAAGCCATTTAATCCTGAATCTCTAGTGAGTCGTCTTAATGCACTCCTAAATCTCGAAAAGTTTCGTAGGATTCATTACAACCAGCAGGAAGAGAGTCGTCTGATTGGTACAAGTTCTCATATAAACGAGGTTAAGGAGCTTATTAACCGTGTTGCAGAAACCCCATCTACCGTCCTTATTACAGGGGAAAGTGGTACTGGTAAGGAGGTTGTTGCAAGGGATATCCATAGCTCATCTCTCCGAAAAGATGGTCCCTTTATGGCGGTGAATATAGGTGGTGTTCCAGAAAACCTTCTTGAAAGTGAGCTTTTTGGCTATGAAAAGGGTGCATTTACTGGGGCTACCGATAGAAAGATGGGTCTTTTTGAACTTGCCGTAGGAGGAACCCTATTTCTTGATGAGATAGGGGATATGCCTATGGCTCTGCAGGTAAAATTACTTAGAGTTCTTCAGGAGAAGAAGATTACTCGACTTGGGGGAGTATCCCTTATTCCTATAGATGTTCGTATTATTGCAGCAACCAATAGAGATATGGATGCTCAGGTAGAGGCTGGAACATTTAGGGAGGATCTTTTTTACCGGCTAAATGTTGTGCGAATTAATACCCCACCATTGAGAGATCACCTAGAGGATATTCCTGAGATGGTTGGTGTTTTTCTTCATAAGTACAGTCTTGCCATGGGAAAACATGTAGACAAGGTTTCTGAAGATGCCCTTGAGTTTCTCAAAACCTACTCTTTCCCAGGAAATGTAAGAGAGTTGGAGAATCTCATTGAGCGGGGAGTTATCTTTGCTATGAATGATACTATAGAGCTTAAGGATCTTGCTGTTCCTCTTGATCAGAAAGCTACAATACCTCCACCAAGGAGTCTTAAAGCTATTGAGAGAGAGGCTATTATTTTAGCACTTCAAAGGTGGGAGGGCAGCAGAACTCGAGCTGCCGAGGAGTTAGGCATCTCGAGAAGAACAATGATTAACAAAATTCAGGAGTATAATATCTCTATATAGATAGTTTTTATATATTCTCTTCTTGATTAGATAGGGGTAGTGGGGTATAGTTCTTTCATGGAAACCACGAAAAACTATGTAAATATTGCGATAGTAATCATTGCTACTATTATGGTTGGGGCTGTATTAAAAATTACATCCTCTATTATTCTACCACTGGTAGTTGCTTTTTTTCTATCTGGGCTACTATCTCCTATCATGAGACAGTGTGCTAGGTATAAGCTCCCGAAATTTGTAGCGATTCTTACTATTATTCTTATTATTGGGATTATTTTTCTCCTGATTATTCTTTTTTTACAGGTTTCTGTAAAATCTTTTGTCGCAGAGTTTCCTAAGTATAGCGAAGGTTTTGATAATTTTGCTCGTACCTTTGATGCTTACGCTATGGATGAGTTTGGGTTTGAGGAACCTATTTTGAGTAATTTAAATTGGCAAGCTCCAGTTATGAATGTGGTGAGTAACTTCTCTACCTATGTGTACTCATTTGTTTCTAACGCAGGTATGACCTTACTGCTTACCATTTTTATCCTTATTGAGCAACATGAACTTCTTGGCAAGCTACACCATGCCTTCCCTGAAAGGGGAGATGGTATTGCTAAAATGTTTACCCGTATTGGTGAAAAACTCAGTACCTATCTACTTACAAAAGGGTTATTAAGTTTAGTAACTGGTATTTTGTTTTATTTTGTAGCCCTATTTACTGGTCTTGATTTTGCCCTAATTTGGGGTGTTATGGCATTTTTCTTTAACTTTATTCCATCTATTGGTTCTATTATTGTTACGGTTCTTATGATCCTTATGGCGTGTATCCAGTTCTTGCCAACCTTTGGGCCCGTTATAGTTGTTGCCATTGGAGCAACAACTATTCAGATGGTAATAGGAAACTTCTTAGATCCAAAAATACAGGGAGATCGACTTAACTTAAGTCCTTTTATTCTTATTGTATCCCTTGTATTGTGGGGATATCTCTGGGGAATTGTAGGAATGTTTCTTGCGGTTCCTATCACTGCTACACTTCAGATTATTTGTGATACAGTTCCTGGTCTTCGTCCTATTGCTATTATGCTTTCTGGAACACGAGGATTAAAATTCTTAGATGAGCAACGTATGGCGGTAACCAGTGAAGAGAGTGCAGAGTAAAGTTGATTCTCATCTAGAGTTACCTCCACCCTTTGAGGGAGATCCTCGGGAGTGTCCTGAGTATATTGCACCTTTTCAAGGTATAATTATGGATTACTACCGAGAGTATGGAAGAGATTTTCCTTGGAGGGAGACTCGAAATCCCTACTATATATTACTCTCTGAAATGATGTTACAGCAGACCCAAACTCAGAGGGTTCTGCCCAAATACAATCTCTGGATTGAAACATTTCCTACCTGGGAAGCTTTAGCGGAGGCTCCACTTTTAGATGTTCTCGCTTTATGGAAGGGTTTAGGCTACAATAGAAGAGCAAAGGCTATTCATACGATTGCAAAAAGGGTAGTGGAGCTTGGGGAATTTCCTAAGGAAGAGAAGGAGTTATTAGCTTTTCCTATGGTGGGTCCTGCTACAGCTGCGGCAATTGGTGCTTTCTGCTTTGATCAACCTACAAGTTATTTAGAAACAAATATTCGACGGGTATTACTCTACTTTTTCTTTCATGAAGATGACGCTGTTCACGATAGAGATCTGTATGAAGTGCTACAACTTGTTATTCAGGGTATGAATCCTCGGGAATGGTATTACGCTTTTATGGATTATGGAGTATACCTAAAGGGTCTTATGGTTAACCCTAACCGTCGGAGTGCCCACTACACAAAGCAGTCTAAGTTTGAAGGTTCCCACAGGCAAATACGAGGAGCTTTGCTCCATATTCTGATTGAGGGTGGGGGTAGCTCCTTAGAAGATCTCTATGGTGTTATTAAACGAAAACCAGAGGATATAGACAAAGCTATGAATGAGCTTGTGGCAGAAGGTTTTGTTGTGTGCGATAATAGTGGGAGCTATAGTATATCTTAGTCCTCGTCTCTATCAGCCTGTAATATCATCTCTTTATGCCAGTTAAGGAACCACGCCTCCCGTGTTATGTCACTGCCTTTGCAGTCAGCAAGTACACGAAATACTGGTTCAGTTCCAGAACCTCGCATCCAGATAACATCGGTTATACTCTCTTTGTCATTTAGAAACTCTATGCAGAGTCCACCTTTTCGGTTATCTTTGCTATCAATAGGGCCTAACCCCTCTTTACGCAATGTTCCTTGGGTATTATATGCTTTCCAATGGGTTATTCCAAAACGGTTCTTTAACTCATCTTTTTTATCTTCCCATTGGGTAAGGAAAATAGCTTCATACCGTGCTTTTAATACTCTATGATCAGCTGTTTTTACCTGTAAAAGGGCTCTCTTCTCATAGGAGCTTGTTGTTATATAGGGAGGGATAGAGTGTATTATATCTATAAGAGAGAAACTCTCAGAGTATCGGTCTAGTTGATTAATCTTCTTACACCAATCGTAGAACAGGTTACATTTCTCTGTGCGGAGGGTGAGGAGTTTTATAAGAGACATTATAGTGTTAAGAGGGTCTCTCATAGCCGCAGGGTGAGTAATATTCCCGCCGTTAGCTCCCTCTCCCAGAATACGTACTTCGTACCCCTCATTCCGAGCCTTCCTTGCTCTAGCTATAACGTTTGCTTCTCCCACCTCTGCTCGGAAGAGCTCTGCCTCATAGATACGGGCTATCTCATTAATGCGGTAAGATGTAGGTCCGTTTACTACAACTGCAAGGGGTTTTTCGCTATTTTGTGTACTGATAAATGCAAGCTCTGCTAATACTACAAGTGCAAATACCTCTTGGGCAGTGGGTACTACAGATTTTCCTGAGGAAGGATCAATAATCACAATGTTTCCTCTATCTCCATCACAGTCTGGAACATAACCTAACAGAAAGGAAGGGTCTTGGGCGTAATAATGTTCTAACTGCTCTTTACAGTAGGTTAAGCTGTCTCCCTCTGGAACAATTGGGTGTATGAAGCTACCAGGAATATCTTGAAGCCCTAGAGTTGTAATACCCAAAGAGGAGAGGTAGGGGATATCAATGCTAAGAGACCTAGCACTCCCATTAAACTCTGCAATAATAGACAGTGGGTTCTGTATCATGCTATCCCGTATAGTTTTAAAGAGATCTTTTTGGGCTTCATGAGTTGTTGAGGCAGTAGCAATGTGGCTTGTAAACTGTTTGTATACCTCTTTTGTACGCTCTCTATTGGCAGCTATCTCTTCGGGAGAAGTATAGTTTATTTGTTGTGCCATCCGTATGGAGCGAGCGACAATCTCTGGTTTTGAAAGGTTATTTCTAAAAATCTTTATGAGTTCTTGTGCTAAGGTATTTTCTATGGCTCCTTGTTTATTTCCAAATTTGAATCCATTGTACCCCACAGGGTTATGGCTTGCACTAATGTAGAAAAACCCATCAATATCATCTATCTGAGCAACATATGCCATCATCTCTGGGGCTGCAATAATATCAACGCAAAACAGTGTTGCCCCTAGATTACGAAATACTGATTCAACAATTCTGATTATTTGAGCACCAGTGGGACGAGAGTCTCTTCCCAAAACGATAGTAGGTTCCTTTCCAAGTATCTCTTTGTAAAAATGGTAAAAACTATAGGTTGCTACGGCAGTAATAAGGGCACCTGTGGTTGATATGTTGTTAGACTCACTCTCTGCATCTCCATCTTCAGTAAAGATTGTTCTCCATCCTGATGCGGATAAGATCATGTTATCTAAAAATAGGGGAATAGTTTTGCACACTATTGATCCTGCTAGGATGTTATTATCAAAATCTTTACTCTGCACGTAGGTCTCCTTTTCTTGATTATATCACATATTTAGGGTTATCTGTACAGACGTATATTCGCAATTTTTGTGAGGAATTTGGTAAAATAGGTAACCTCCTGAGGTGTGGATCCACTTTTTATCAGTATGTTTTTAAAAAATGATTTTCGTTCAGCTCTTTCCTCTTGCCTAAAAAAGTTAAGTCTCTGTAAAGCTTCCATGGGTTCTTCCAGTGAAACCTCTATCTCTTGGATGGTAGCAGGGGGTATAAAAGTTGACTCTTGGTGTGTTTTACTCTCTGTGAGTAAACTACGTTGCAGTTCGTACCCCACAACTTGTACCGCCATAGCAAGGTTGAGTGATGGGTACTCTGGTGAGCTTGGAATATAGCAATGTAATGAGGCAAAGGCAATCTCATCCTTTGTGAGTCCACAGCTCTCTCTTCCAAAGAGTAGTGCTATTTTTGAAAAGCTTTTTGGAGTGCTTTGTGTGGGAAGGTATTCTGTGAGCTGGGGTAGGGGGATACAGTTTTCTAGGGTATTCTGTCGCCCTCTTCGTGTAAATGCAACGGTAAGAGAGTACTCTGATACTGCTTCAGCTAAAGTGTTGAACTCTTGACGTTGTTCATACAGATCCCAAGCGTGAAGAGCCATGGTCTGAATAGCTTTCTCTTCATACACCTTATTTTCATTTGGTATAATAATAAGGCGAGATAAGCCCATGGTTTTCATAGCTCTACAGACTGATCCAATATTGCCACTCCCTTCGGGCTTTACAAGTATAACTGCTGGTGCTTCCATGACACAAGTATAACGAAAAGGTGTTATATGTGCGAGCCTTAGAATACTCTGAAAAGTGGATGTGCTGAAAGAGTTGTACCCTTAGGATGTAAGAGCCTGAGCAAATAGAGTTAATCCTTCGGTAATCTCAGCTTTAGTAATAACAAGGGGTGGCACAAATCGAATAATGCACTCTCCCGCAGGAATAATCAGTAGTCCTAGCTCCATAGCCTTTGATACAACCGGTGCTGCTGGTACGGTTAGTTCAACTCCAAGCATAAGTCCCGCTCCACGCACCTCAGTAATAAGAGGACAACCCTCTGCAATGGATTGTAGTGACTCCTTGAGGAATTTCCCTTTTTCTTTGAGTTCCCCTAGGAAGTGTTTCTCTGTTAACTCCTCAATCACCACTTGGGCAGATGCGGTAACCAGTGGATTTCCACAGTATGTTCCAGCGTGATCACCTGGGGCAAAACAGTTTACCCTTTCAGAAGCTAGCATTGCTCCAATAGGAACTCCACCTCCTAATCCCTTTGCAAGGGTAACAATATCTGGGGTTACCCCAAAATGTTGGTAGGCAAAGAGAGTTCCCAACCTACCAATGCCACACTGCACTTCATCAAATATAAGTACTAGGTTATGGTCATCCGCCAGTTTCCGCAGTCCTTGTAAAAACTCTTTTGTTGCAGGTCTAATACCACTTTCCCCTTGAATAGGTTCTACAATAATTGCACAGGTGTCTTCTGTAATAAGGTCTGCTACGGAGTCTAAGTTGTTAAATTCACCGTAGGAAATTCCAGGAAGTAGGGGATAGAACCCCTTATGGTACTTCTCTTGTCCTGTGAGGGAGAGCGAGCCATAACTTCTGCCGTGAAATGAGTTTTGCATAGAGATAATATGTGTGCGGGTATATGGTTTTCCCTCTTTATTGTAATGAAGAGAGCTGTACTTCCGTGCCAGCTTTATGGCTGCCTCATTTGCCTCTGTCCCACTGTTGGCAAAGTACACTTTCTTAAGATCTCCCTGGGTAGCTAATGTTTCTGCCAGTTTTACGGATGGTTCATTCCAGTAGAGGTTTGAGCAGTGGAGAAGCTTTTTTGCCTGCTCCGTAATTGCTTCTACCTGCTTCGTATGGTTGTACCCCAAGGCGTTTACTGCTATTCCTGCTCCAAAATCTATATATCTCTTTCCTTCGGTATCCCAGAGGTGGGATCCCTCTCCGTGGGAGAGGACAATTGGAAACTGTTTATAGGTTTCTTGAGCATATTTTTTACCTGAGGTTATGATTTTCTCTGTTTTATCCATTGAAAACCTCTTTTCTGATCATCGTTCCTATTCCTGTTTGAGTAAATACCTCTAGAAGAAGGCTGTGCTGGATTCTTCCATCTAAAATATGCACAGCCTGTACTCCCTGCTTTATTGCATCAATACAACAGGTAAGTTTTGGAATCATTCCACCTGTAATAGTTTCGCTCTGCATAAGCACCTTAGCCTCTGCAATTGAGAGTCTTTGAATAAATGAGGTAGGGTCATCTGGATTTTTTCTAATGCCGTGTGTATCTGTTAGGAGAACCAACTTTTCTGCCTGTAGAGCTCCTGCAATGGCGGCAGCTGCATAATCTCCATTTATGTTGTACGTTTGACCATCCTTATCACTTCCAAGAGGAGCAATTACCGGTACAAAGTCGTTACTCAGGAGTGAGTATATGAGCTCTGTATTAATCTGCTCTATTTCGCCGACAAACCCAATATCTACACCATTTGGTTTTAGTTTTTTTGTAAGAAGTGTACCACCATCTTTACCGCTCATTCCAACAGCCTGTACGTTATTATTTTGAAAGTGCTGAACAATCTCCTTGTTAACGCGACCAGACAGTACCATCTCTACAACCTCAACGGTATCTTGATCAGTAACCCTAAGCCCTTCTATAAATTGATGTTCTTTTCCCATTCTGTCTAAGGTGTCATTAATCATATTTCCTCCACCATGGACAATTACAGGTTGGAGACCTACCAGTTTAAGAAGTACTATATCTTGAATGGTGGAGGCCCGCATGACATCATTGGTCATTGCACTTCCCCCATATTTAATCACTACAATCTTTCCTGAAAACTGCTTAATGTAGGGGAGGGCTTCGATAAGTACCTTCGCTTTGTTAATATACTTTTCCATAGTTAGCTCCTATAGTCTCCGTTGATTTTTACATACTCATAACTGAGATCACACCCGTAAGCTGTTGCCTTTTCATCTCCCTCTTCTAGGGTTGCTTCTATATAAATATCTCGCTCTTGTAAAATAATTTTTGCTTTCTCCTCTGAAAAGGCAAGGGGGTTTCCCTTATCTAGAAGCATAAGAGTTCCCTGTGATGATGATAGGGTCAGGGCAACTTTGTTTGGATTAAACTGAACTCCCGCATACCCCATGGCACAGAGGAATCTTCCCCAGTTTGCATCTTCTCCAAACAGCGCGGTTTTACTAAGGTTAGATGTTACCGCAGATCTTGCAATAGTTCGGGCATCATCCTTTGTTTTTGCTCCTTTTACGGTAAAGGTTAAAAACTTTGAAGCCCCTTCACCATCTCGTACAATTGATTGAGCCAGGTAGAGGTTAACTCTGTGAAGAGCTTCCATGAAAAGTTCAAATTCTGGAGTGTTCGGCATGATTTCACTCCCTTGGGCTGCTCCATTTGCCAATACGAGAAGGGTATCATTAGTACTGGTGTCTCCATCTACAGAGATCATATTGTAGGTGTCCTTGACATCTCTATCCAGTGCTAACTGAAGCGTTTCTTGAGAAATAGAGGCATCTGTAGTTACGTAGGCAAGCATGGTTGCCATATTTGGATGAATCATCCCTGATCCCTTTGCTGCTCCACCTATGGTAATTGTGACACCGCCGATATCCACCTTTGTAGCAATCTCTTTTTTAAAGGTATCGGTGGTCATAATACCCTCTGCAAAATCAGTTCCTCCCTGTTGGTCACTTTCCAGAGATTGTATTAATTGATCAATATGAGAGAGAATTGGATTCATAGGTAGGGGTACTCCAATAACTCCTGTGGATCCCATGAGAAAGGCTGGGTGTTTATACCCTTTTCCTTCTGATACTGTACGGATAACCGCCTTAGCATCTTCCATTCCACGGTCTCCTGTACATGCGTTGGCATTCCCACTATTTACAATAACTCCGTGGATTGGGGTGCTCTCTTGTAGCATGCTCTTACCTAGAATAACGGGAGCAGCTTGCACTTGGTTGGTAGTAAATACCCCTGCCACAGCAAGAGGTTGTTCAGAGTAGAGGAGGGCAAGATCTTTTTTCTTTCGCTTTACTCCACAGTGTAGGGAAGTTGCACTAAAACCTTTTGGAGCAGTAACTCCTCCTGGGTGTAATTGATTCATATCTTTTTCTCCTTCTATACGAGTCCCATGGTTTCTGGATACCCACACATAATATTCATATTCTGAACAGCCTGTCCAGAGGCACCCTTGAGTAGGTTGTCTATGGCGCTTACTATAATGATTCTTCCTGTTCTCTTATCAAAAGAGAGGGATATAAGACAGTTATTTGTTCCTGCTACCCAACGGGTTTGAGGTAGAGTTCCATCTTGAAGTATTCTAATATAAGGTTCGTTTGAATAGGCCTCATAGAACGCCTCTTTGCACTGCTCAAAGGATACTCCTTTCATAAGGGTTCCATAGCAGGTGGCTAACATGCCTCTGTTAAGGGGAATAAGGTGTGGAGTGAATGATATTACGGGAGCTACTCCACCTATATAGCCTAACTGCTCCTCTATCTCTGGAGTGTGCCTATGGGTTGCAACTCCATAAGGTTTCATTGAGTCTGCTACCTCACAAAAGAGAGTATCCACCTTAGGTTCTCTCCCTGCTCCTGAAACTCCAGACTTAGCATCAATCAGTATAGATGATCTTTCTATATAGTTATTTTTTACAAGAGGAGCTAATGCTAAAATAGATGCTGTAGTGTAGCAACCTGGATTTGCAATAAGTTTGGCTGTTGCTATATCACTCCTATACCACTCAGAAAGTCCATAGACACTCTGCTTTAACAGTTCTCTATTGGTGTGCTCCATGTTATACCACTGGGTATAGAGGTCTGGGTTCTTTAAACGGAAATCTGCACTTAGGTCAATAATTTTACAGGTTTCAAGAAGTTCTGGTGTCACCTGTTTTTCTGCCACACCGTGGGGGAGGGCAAGAAAGAGTATATCGCTATCTTGAGAAGCCTCTTCTAGGGTGACCCGACTAAAAGGTGTGGTGACAGTGCTTTGGGGAAAGAGTGTATTGTACGGTACGCCAGCATGGGACCGGGAGGTTATATGACTAATCTCTACTTGAGGGTGCTTTGCGAGTAATGAAACAAGCTCTTGTCCTGTATAACCAGTTCCTCCTATAATGGAGCATGTCGTAACCTTTTGTATTTTTTTTATTGTGCTATTTCCATCTTTCATGTATAAATATTAATTATTTTTGTATATTTATGCAATACGTAAGGGAAGTATTTGGACAGATAATTTTATTATATACAGAAATTATAAAAAAAGCCCCCGAAGGGGCTCTTTTTATTTATGCTTCAGAAAATTCGTCTTTTCCAACTCCACAGAGGGGGCAAAGGTAATCTTCTGGTACATTTTCCCATGCTGTTCCTGGTTCAATTCCATTATCTGGATCACCAGCGGCAGGATCATAAACATAGCCACATACGTCGCAAACATAACTTTTCATAATAATCTCCTTATTAATAATGTATTTTTTATCTATTCGTCTTATTCGGTTGCCGATGGTACACGGGAACCGAGCTCCGAATCAAACATATAAAGCCCCGTATCTTTGGAGCCTAATAAAGCCAATTTATCCAAAAGTTCCTGTACAGAAGCTTCCTCTTCAACCTGTTCAGTTATAAACCACTGGAGAAATATTTCAGTTCCAAAGTCCATCTCATCACGGGCAAGTTTCAGAATACTACCAATAGATTTAGTAATTTTCTGCTCATGCTCTAAGGTGTCTTGTAACATCTCCTTTATATCCTTCCACTCAGTTTTTATCATCGAAAGATCTACTAAGCTTGGTTTAAAACCTCTCTCTATAATATAATCAAAAATTTTCTTTCCGTGAAGTAGTTCCTCTTCAGCCTGCAAATTAAACCAGTTAACTGCACCCGAGTATCCTAAGGATGCACTATTGGCTGCCATAGCTTTATAGAGTAGGGCAGATTCAAATTCCTTAACTACCTGATCACTCAGAGCCTTCCCTAATGTTTCTGTCATATTATCTCCTTTATACTTTGAATATATTAGTAATTATAAAATGTTATAAATTTTCAATACTAATAATTTTCTCCTAAAATCTCGAAATGTGCTTGTGGATGTGCACATGCAGGACATGTGTGAGGTGCCTCTGTTCCTTGGTGTAGGTATCCACAGTTTCTACATCTCCATACCTGCTCCGTACTACGTGAGAATACAGTACCAGCTTGTATGTTGTTTACTAAATCAAGATATCTCTTTTCATGCTGCTTCTCTGCTACTGCAATAGCCGAAAATTTCTCAGCAATTTCAGGGAACCCCTCTTCTATTGCAATCTTTGCAAATTCTGGATACATAGAAGACCACTCCTCGTTCTCTCCCGCAGCCGCGGCCTTAAGGTTTTCTTCTGTTGTTCCAACAACCCCTGCTGGGAATGTTGCAGAGATCTCTAGTTCTCCACCTTCCAGTAGTTTAAATAGAACTTTTGCATGTTCTTTCTCTTGGTTTGCTGTTTCTGTAAAAATCTCTGAGATTTGTACATATCCCTCTTTTTTTGCTTTTGATGCAAAGTAGGTGTATCTGTTTCTCGCTTGTGACTCACCTGCAAAGGCAGTCAAAATATTTTTCTCCGTTTGTGTTCCTTTAATTGATGCCATTAGTATCTCCTTGTAGTTTTGGACCCTCTATAAGTAGAGGGATGTTAGTTCTGAGAGCTTTTGTTTAAAAAAGTCTCGATAAAAATCTGGTCCCAGAATTTCTATATCAGTTCCACACTGAAAAATTTTCATAAATAGGTCAAAGGAGTTCTCCATGGAAACCTCCCAGATCCAATCATCCCCATCTTGAATCAAACTTTCATGCTCTTTGTATAAAGTTAAAAACGCATTCTGTGAAGATCTATCCGCAAGCTTTAAGGTGAGGGGGATAAGATCCATACCAGGTTGCCGCAGAGTAGGGTGGGATCCTGCAAATGGGCTTAGGTTATCTGGAATAGTAAAAATTTCATCTAAAATGAGGGCTGACTCAATATCATGAATATTAATAGTCTCAATAGTCTTTGTATGTCTTAAACGACCTGTAACAGTGATGGGCTTACGAGGGGATTTTGGGTTATGATCATGGAATCCAATAAAGTATGGAGCTATCACAGATTCCTGTAGTTCTTTTTGATCATTTATCCCCTTTGCATAATGATTGATTTTTACCAGCTTTCCTGAATGCCATCCATCCGTAAGGATATCTAATATTTCATATAGCTGTTCGTCACCCTCTCTATTATGAGCAACTTCAATGGAGGTTGCAATTTTATTAATATGGTCGGAAAGCTGACTTGAATGACGTCTAACATTTTCTGCAATCTTTCTCAGTGCTGTGGATGTATGAACATTTGCATAGGGTGTCTGGGCAGATAGTAGCTCTGCTGCGATACTCAAGGTTAGGGCTTCGTGAATATTTAGGTTCACCTGACTCTCCCCATCTCTCGGAGCTAGCTTAATAATGTAATTTTCCTCTGTGAGAGCTACTCTCTCTTCAAGGGCTTCAATATATCGACCAATGGTTGATCGATGAACCCCGATTCTTCGTGCAATTTCCGCTCTTCGTAACCCCTCGGGGTGGGCTAAAAGTAGTAATTCTAGTTGGGCTATTCTATTTCCAGTCATGCAAATTCCTTTGAGCTCCATAATACCTCAAAAAAATTGATTCTGCAAGTTGTTTGTTGTGATTTGTTGGTTTTTGCAACTAGCTCGCTATGGTCATCCTATTGGAGGTATCATGAGAATAGAAACCAGGGAGTTTATATTAAAGAGGGGAGCTAAGTATAAAAAGAGACTACCCCGTAGAAGCTAGTCTCTTGCTTGTAATAATTCTGTACTCTTGGTAACAGTAGGAGTTTGAAAGTTCTACAACTTCTTAATCTTTTCCTCGGA
>CAZBHR010000019.1:0-27051 GCA_964492025.1 uncultured Spirochaetia bacterium
TTCGAATCCCCCCCTCTCCGAAAAAAAGCCCCTGCTTTTGCAAGGGCTTTTTTTAGAGCTTATGTTTCGCCATTTTTGGAGCATTTTCAAAACGATTGACAGCAGAGAGTATTCTCATAAATATATAACAGACTGTGTACACAACTTGTATGCTCAATATATCTATGATACCCTAAGACATGTGTGCAACTATCTCAAAAGAAGAACTTGTATCGATTATACTATCCAAACAATTGCGACAGAGAACTCCCCAAGAGGTGTGTTCATGCTTTAATGGTATACAAGCACAATTTGCAGGATATCCATACCAAACAATCAAAATCCGATCAAATCCAGAACTATTTGTACAACCCCAATGGCAAAAAGAACTAGTACGAGCATGGAGTATTCGGGGTACCATGCATGTGTTTCCAGAAAAGGAGTTACCCCTTTATCTACATAAGGACCACCCTGCATCGCTGCGTGCTACAGATAACCTCAAGGGTGATCACATACTGAGTAATACAAGAAAAGAGCGATTCTCTATGATTATTCTAGAAGCTCTGGACTCAGGTAAAAAAACTCGTAGTCAACTGAAAGAGATATGTAGAAACGAAGGGCTTACAAGAGAAGAGGAGCGTAGCGTATTTAACTCCTGGGGTGGATTGATTCGATATCTTACGGAAACTGGTGCTTTGGTGCAAACATACGGAATCAATGCACCCTACAAACGTGTAAAACCCTTTATTCCACTCCCCCGAACTGTAGCAGAGCTTGAAATAACACGGAGATACCTGAGTTATTATGGACCAGTCTCTTTGCAGGATATGCAGTATTATTTCAAACGACCAAAACGAGAACTAACCAATCTATTGGAGCAACTCTCGCCAGAAGAAGTTCTTTGTAACGGAGAAATTCGATTTTTTCTCAATGAGCCTGACAACATATCGAATAGGCAAGCCACTCATATCAAGCAAAGATCGTACAAAATTCCCAAATGTGTATTATTGGGTGGGTTTGACCCTCTGTTATTGGGTTACGAAAAACAGGCATCTCTATTCCTTGCTAAAGAGCATATTCGAGAGGTATACACCTTAACAGGGATAATTAAGCCAGCAATTCTGTATAAAGGCAAGGTAGTAGGTACATGGAGATATGAGAAAAAGAACCCTCTATATAGTTTTTTCCCAACCGTAACTACGCAGGATACTCATGCAATTCTACAGTTGTTAGATGGTCACCAATAAAAGCACTAGGAATAGTAACTGCACCAGCTCCTCTTCTTTTCGAGGTCAGAGAACGGTACCCTCCCCTCTGTATGGTACCATTTTACCATAGCTCTCCTTTTAACCATATTTGTAATATCATCCCTACCCTTTATCCACAAACAAATACAACCAAAATACAGAAAAGGAGAATTTTATAGTTGAAACTCTATATCATTTCTGCTACTATATGCGCCGAAGCATTTTTGTATCCATAGCTCAGCTGGATAGAGCATCAGTTTGCGGAACTGACGGTCGGAGGTTCGAATCCTCTTGGGTACATGAGTGTCGTGTCAAGATGTACTTGATGCGACACAATAAATGTAAGAATGGAGAGATGTCCGAGTGGCCGAAGGAGCACGCTTGGAAAGCGTGTGTACCCGAAAGGTACCGGGGGTTCGAATCCCCCTCTCTCCGAACGCCCCTTAGTGTTGAAGGTCAGGTACTGTGCTATTGATTGTCACCCAACCCCGTCAGGACCGGAAGGTAGCAGCGGTAAGTGATTCATTGATGAGATGCGGTTAACTTGACTGGAGCTATGGGGCTTTTTTTATTTCTGCTTATAAGTTATACTTAACTTTATACACCGTAATGCCAGCAAGGAGTACTGAATGCGTTGTCCAAGTTGTAATTCCCTAAACGATAAGGTGGTTGAATCTCGTCCAAATTCAACGGGTTCTGCCATTAGGCGTAGACGAATGTGCATGGACTGCGATTATCGATTTACCTCCTACGAAAGGATTGAGGAACGACCTCTTACGGTGGTAAAGCGTGATGGTCGGCGAGAACCATTTGATCAGCAGAAACTCAAACGAGGAATCCTAAAGTCCCTAGAGAAATGTAACGCCAGTATGGATATGGTTGACGATATGATTCAGGATATAGAGGACGCCGCAGAAAACCTCTCAAGGCACCACGGAGAGATTCCCAGTGAAGAGATTGGAAATCTTACCCTAAAACAACTATACCAAGTTGACCCTGTTGCATATGTGCGGTTTGCCTCGGTATATAAGATGTTTAATAATGTAGATGAGTTTATCCAAGAGATTGCTCAACTTACCGATGGATCCTCAAAAAAATAGTCTATCCTCGTACGCGCTCTTTCATAAGCTGATCTAACCTATTTTCTAGTTCTCGGGGAAACATAATTTCCGCAGCAGAGTCCATAGCATAGTTATCACTCATTCCAGCAATGTAGTCCACCACTACCCTATCAAGATTACCGTCATACTCAAGGTAGGCTTTCTCCATCTTTGCTACGTACGCTCCAAATCTATGAGCCAAGTGGTTATGTTCTTTTTTATAAAGATCTCTATTACACCCATATTGCTGAAAAAGATCTGTAAGATAACTATAAAGTTGTGTTAGTATTCTATAAAAGTACCCTTTACACTCCTCTAAAAGATCATGCTTATAGATATTTTGGTAGTTCCAAACAATAAGATCCTGCATTCCCTTATATACCTCATCTGAAAAACCGATAGCCCCCTGTTCAAGAGATGTGTTATGAAGATCGGTTACAAGGGTGTTAATAATCTCCCGATTGCTCTCTCCTAGTGTTTTTTTTGTGGTATCTGGAAGGTCTTTCGCATTCACAAGTCCCAAGCTAATGGCGTCTTCCATGTCTCTACCCACGTAGGCGATTCTATCGGCAACACGAACAACCGCCCCCTCCCATGTGGCAGGTAAGTGAGTAAGCTTAGTAAGACTTTTTAGATCTTTTACTGCAAAATCTGGAGTAACAAACTGATCAAACCGTTCCCCGCAGTGACCCACAATACCATCTCGGATAGCATAGGTAAGATTTAAACCTTCTCCATAATCTGCAAGAAAATCTACAACCCGAAGCGAAAATAGTTCATGATGAAATGAAATTTCAGGAGCCAGCGATGTAATAACCCTCTCTCCCGTATGCCCAAAGGGTGTATGCCCTAAATCGTGGCCAAGCCCTATAGCCCACGCCAAATCTCCATTAAGTCCTAATCCTCTACAAATGGTAGTTGCAATAGAAGCCACATGCATAACATGCTCAATTCTTGTACAAATGTGATCATTCTTTGGCGAGAAAAAGACCTGGGTCTTATGCTTTAGCCGTCGAAATGGGTACGAATGAAGAATTGCGGTGGTATCTCGAAAGTAATCTCCACGCATATCCGGTGTTCTTGAACGTTCTCTTTGAAGAAGTTCCTCGCTTTTTAAGGGGTTTTTAAACATATACTATTTTCCTCACCATGGTTTTATGATACTATAGAGTTTAATACAAGACAAGAGTTATGAGGTGGTTAACATTATGGTATTTATTCTTGCAGTACTCGCTCTGGTAGCCCAAGCAGTATCAGCGATCATTCTAATTCCAAATATGCGTCCTGCATCCCCATGGAGAAAGGGTTGGATTACCATATTTATTGTGTGTATAGGATTAACAACCTATCGGTTAGTGGATTTAATACTTCTTGCTACGGGTGTAACAAACCCATCGATTATGACAATTCTGTTAAGCTTCTTCAACGCGTTGCTCTTTCTTTGTGGTGCAGTATTTGCCACATATTATGCGAGGCACCACATTCGTAAAGATTTTAATGTAAGGGACTTAGAAAATCGCTATGATGCTCTATCAATTGAAAATACCGAACTTAAACGTATTGCAGAAAAGCAGAAAAAAGGTACTGGAGAGCAGTCAAGTGATACAGGGAGAGCGTTTCAGGAACTTTTTGAGGAGATATCTCTCCCCGCACTACTCTGCAAAGAGGGAAAAGTTTTACGGGGAAATACCGCTATTTTAGACCTTCTTGAAGCAAAAGGCAGCGATATTGAACAGATGGAGTTACAGCATATTGTTCATGGGATATCAACACCCAACAAGGGAACATGTGTACTTAATTCTGAACACCACAAAACACCGGTTAACCCCACAACAATCCCCTACCTCACCGAATCTGGAGAGATGATTACCCTACTCATTCTCTACCCTAAAATCTACAGCATGACACCTATCCCAAAAGAGGTAAGTGAACTAGAGAGGGAACTTCAGGAAGTTCAACAGGAGAACCAAACGTATATAGAGTCTCTTACTACACAGGATGAAGAGATTGTAAAACTCCGTCAAGAATTACTATTTGTATCGGAAAAACTGGAATCAGCAGAGGTGAAAACAGAAGAGGATTCTCAGGAGATTGACGATTATGACCTCAGTAGTATGGACAAGGAGATGTTACAAAATACAATTGCAGACCTAGAAGCTCAAATTGAGGATCAGGCAATTCAAATCACTATGCTAGAAGACCAGCTAGAATCTCTTGAGGAGAATGGTAGTGCTACTACACCCTCTGATCATACAGATGCTCCTTCGGAGGATTCAGAGGAACTTACTCAACTACGACAAGATCTAGCTATTGCAAGAGAGGAGATTACAAAACTCCTTGAGGAGAGAGTATCAATTGACGAGGTTATTGCAGAGTATGAAGAAAAGGCCTCTGCCCACAGTATTGGAGAAGATATTGATAACCCTCATGCCATAACCCCAGAGAGTCCCGCTATGGCTCAAAAAGCAGAGGAGTTTCCTCCACTGGAAGAGCCTTGGCAGGAAGATCTCTTCCCCCCTTCTCGGGAGGAGGTTGCATACCTGAGAAATATGATCTCAGAACTAGAAAAGAGCAATGAGAAGCTCAAGCAAGATGTAGAAACATTTACTAGCTCACTCTATACGGAAACAACAGAGGAGTACTTTGATGATGATGTGGAGGATGACTTCACCGATGGTTTTGATGAAAGTGATGAACCTTCTCTCTTCGATGATCCCTCCTTTTTTGAAGAACAACCTGAGGTTACCAATGAAGGTGTTGAGCTCAAGGCGGAACTTGAGGAGCTTAAAAAGAATCACGAAAAAGAGCTAGCCGATCTGAGTGACCAACTACTTGCGGACTTTGATGCCACTATCTCACAACTGGAGGCAGATATAGAGCAATCAGAGGCTGATCTCAAAGAACAACTCCAAAAGGCTACAGAAAAAAGTTTACATCAGGAAGAACTCCTAAAAGAGCTAGCAGAACAGAAAGAGAAACTTACTACACAACTGAAGGAGTCAGAAGAGGCTAAAACTGTTGCACTCCAACAAAGTGCTGACCTTGAAGAAAAGATCAAAGGACTAGAAAATACTCCTACCCAGAACGACACAACAGAGAGTGAGGAGCTTAAAAAACTCCAACAGGAGTATAATGAGGTAAAAGAAACACTCACATCTCTTACTGAAGTTATTACGGAACATGAGCAAAAAGAGAGTGAATTAGCCATACAGATTGAGGAGCAGGAACTGGCTATCTCAAAAGGTGAGAAAGAAATTGAAGAGCTTGCGGAAGAACATAAACAGGTGATCCAAGAGCTAGAGCGTACAAAAAAAGAGTACGAAGAACTAGAACCCTCTATGGTAAAAGCTTTAGAGGAGAAGGAGTCTCTCCAAGAAACACTACAAACCGCAGAGGAACAGGTAAAAACTTTAAGCAATCAGGTAGAGACTTTGGAACAGGAGATGAAAGAGCTTGCCTCCACAGTGCAGGATACTCCTGTAAACCATGAGGAGGTGGAACAACTTCAGCAGTCTCTTAAGGAAGCACAAGAAGCATTAGCTCTCACCATAGAGGAAGAAAAAGCATCTCAAGAAGCGCTAAAGACGGAGATAAAAGAGAATAATACAAAACTCAAGGATCTTCGAAAATCTAAAAGAGAGCTAAACAAAACGGTAAAAGAACTCAAGGCTCAAATTAAAGAGACCCCACCGGATGTTACCGAACTAGCTACCCTACTCCAGGAAGAGAAGAACCAAAAAGAATTACTAGAAAAGCAGATTGAAAAGCTTCATAAAAGCGTTGAAGAAAAAACTTCAGTTCTTGTAAAATTAGAGGAAGAGAACAAACAGATTCTCAGCAAAGAGAGTGAAAAGATTCAAGCCATAGAGGTTCAAACAGCAACTCTCTCACAAGAGTTAGAAAAGGCAAAGTTATCGGAACAAAAACTGGAGAAAAAGCTAGCTAAGTCAATTACTGCAGAACAAGAGCTTCAGGAAGAAATTTCTCATCTTACTGACCAGCTATCTCGCTCAACCTCTCCAGAGGAAACAGCTAAACTGAAAGAACACATAGCTCTTCTTGAAGAACAGGTTACAGGCGAACAACTTGCAAAGGAGAGTTTAAAGGCGGAAATCAGTACTCTCAAAGAGGAGCGAACAGGATTAGAGGAGATTATCCAGCAGCTTAAACAGAGAACATTGGTTCTAGAACAGAAGCTTACAAGTACCGAGACCCTTCACACACAGACAACAGAGAAGCATGAGAAACTTCGACAGAAAACAACCGTAGCAAAGAGTGACTTAAAGCAGGTTAAGGGTAAAATTATTCACCCACCGGAAAACTCAAAAACCCTAGAGCTTCTTAATAAATCCCAATCAGAGGTTGCAAGACTTAATGCGGAGCTTACAGAGATAGAGGAATCAAATCTTCACCTCACCTCTCAACTTACCCGAGCGATAGAACATAATAAAACACTTACCGAAGTAATTAAACGCTGGGAAAGAGAGGAGAAAAAACAGGATCTACGAATTCATAGGCAGATGACTCTCAAAACAGGTAAGTTACGAGAGATGCTCTCTGAGCTCAAAGAGAAAACAGTAATAGAGGAAGATGAATACTATGGGGAGTAATAGTTTTGGTACTATCTTTACTGTAACAACCTATGGAGAATCTCATGGCGCTGGTGTTGGGGTTATCATTGATGGAGTACCCCCAGGAATCCCCGTTTATGAAGAGTATATACAGAAAGAGATGGATCGGCGAAAACCGGGACAATCTTCTGTGACAACTCCTCGAAAAGAGTCTGATACAATTAGAGTTCTCTCTGGCGTATTCAGAGGTATGTCTACAGGAACACCTATAGCTATTGCTTTGGAAAATACCAACCAACGTAGTGAAGACTATGATGATATTTCTCAGGTGTTTCGTCCAGGGCATGCAGATTTTACCTATCTAAGAAAATATGGAATTCGTGATCACCGAGGAAGTGGAAGAGCTTCTGGAAGAGAGACAGCTGGCCGAGTTGCGGCGGGGGCAATTGCAAAGAAATTTCTCGAGTCTCTGGGGATTTCTATTACTGCCTACACCGTAGAAGCCGCAGGCATAACTTGCAAAAAGAGAAACCTTGATGTAATTGAACAGAACCCTATGCGTGCATGCGACCTACAAGCTGCGGATGAGATGGTTATTAAAATGAACCAGCTCTCCAAGGAGGGGGATAGTGCTGGGGGAATTGTTGAGTGTGTGGTTACGGGAGTGCCAGTGGGCCTAGGTGAACCAGCCTTTGATAAAGCAGAGGCACTTTTGGGTCACGGTATGCTTTCGATTGGTGCGGTTAAGGGAATTGAATTTGGTGCAGGTTTTGCCCTTGCTCAGATGAAAGGAAGTGAGTCTAACGATCCTTTTACAAAACAAGGTTTGGGATCAAACAACTGTGGTGGAACCTTAGGCGGTATAACTACAGGTAGCAATATTGAATTTCGGGTAGTGGTAAAACCTACATCATCTATAGAAAAAACACAAACCACCATAGATATTGAAGGGAACGAACGAACAATTTCTGTAAAGGGAAGGCATGACCCATCTATCTGCCCAAGAATAGTTCCAGTAGTAGAGGCAATGACCGCCATAACTCTTGCTGACCTTGTTTTACAAAAACAAGCTCGTCCACCATACAACCAAGGGTAGAGGGATTCCCCCTACCCTAAAAGTTTTTAATCAACCGTTGCAATAGGATTAAAGTCCTGAACTCCATGGGCTCCAGTAATATCATCATCTGGAGTAATAAGAAGTGGTTCATCCGGTAACTTTCTGAGCCGAATCATATCAACACATATAAAAGCAGCAGTCACAATAAAGGCGAGTAAATCCGCAATAGGCATACTAAACCAAACACCATCTACCCCCCAGAACATAGGAAGAATAAGAATGAGGGGAATAAGAAAGATCATCTGCCGAAGAGCTCCTAGGAACATTGCTCGAAAAGAACGACCTGTTGCCATAAAGTAGTCACTAAAGGTAACCGCACATCCAACAACGGGAAACATCATACTCAAGATACGAAGAGATCGAATAGCATCTTGGTCAATCGAAGACCCTCCAAGGCCAAAGAGTGATATGAAAAATCCGGGGAAAATTTGGATAACAAAGAACCCCGAGGTGATAACAATAGTTGCAAATATTGAAGCAGATCGTAGAGCTTCCCGTACTCGAGAGTAGATTCTTGCTCCAAAGTTATACCCTACCAGAGGTTGCATTCCTTGGCTAATTCCATAAATAGGCATAAGCACTACGTTGCACACTGAAAAAGAGATACCTAAGATAGCCAAAGCGTCTGATCCACCGTACCGTGCAAGCTGCCAATTAAGAAGAGAAACTACCATAGCTGCGATAAGCTGCATGGAAAAGGGAGCAACCCCAAGGTGTAAGATTCGCTTAATTGATTCCATGTGAGGCTTAATAAATTTCCATTTGAGGTGAAGAATACTCTTCTTACTACAAATAAAACTCATAACCCATATACCACTAATAAACTGCCCTATAACGGTTGCCCAAGCAGCTCCGGCTACACCCATCCCCCACTTCATAACAAACAGATAGTCAAGAATGATGTTAGAAAAAGCTCCAATCAGCATAGAAACCATGGCAACTCGAGGCTTTCCCTGCACACGAATAAAGTTGTTCATTCCGTAGGTAATATGTCCAATCATCTCTCCCCAGAGAACAATCATAAGATAGGACCTGGCCCCCTCCATTACCTGGGGGTCTGTCTTAAGTAGGATAAGAATTTGATCAATAAAGATAACCCTTGGAAGAATAGAGATAAGTCCTCCAATAATCATAAGGGCAAAGGCGTTACCCATAAAATGGTTGGCCTCTTTTCTGTTTTGTTGTCCAAGAGCAATAGAGCAAGCTGTGGAGCCTCCTATTCCAAAAAGCATTCCAACAGCCATTCCTATAATCATAAGGGGAAAGGCTGAAGTAATAGAGGCGAGGCCTAGTGAACCAACTGCATTTCCCACAAAAATACGGTCAACAATATTGTAAATTCCCTGAACAACGGTGCTAGCAATACTGGGCAGTGCAAACTTAATAAGAAGTGGGCCTATGGGTTTTGTACCCATTTCAATAGTTCTATCCATAATCTACAACTCAAATACAATAAAGATTTTCCCCTTGCAGAAGGGGGCAAGAAAGATAAAACTTGAAGTATAATCCAAATTTCCCTACAACATTGATAAAGATGTTTGTACTATGGGGCAAGACGACTATCTCTGAGACAACCCTTACCTGTGCACAAAAATAAGTCTATCCAACCTACTACAATACAATAAGTTATGCAAGAGTCATACAAAAGATTATAAAACTTTATAGAAAATCTTACCTCACGCTTATAGTGTTACCCCAAGTGATAAAAGTAAGGATTGAACTTTCTGTATATCCACATGGCGAAGTTCACAGTCACTCTCTAGAGCAATTTTACATAAGGCGGCAGCCCCCTGCCCCATGTTCACACAAATTGGCATAGCCCTGTAGTTTGAAAGAGCTATATGGGTACCCGAAATATTTCTTCCTGCAAATAGTAACCCGTTAATCTCTTTTGGAATGAGCGCCCCCGCTGGTATAGTATACCTAGCTGTGGAAGTTGCATCGAACTCCTTTTGGGATCCTGTTTTATCAAGCCCAGGTTTATCAATACCGTGAACATCAAAGTTGAAATAACAGTTTGTTGCAATCCAGTCATCAAACTTTCTTGCCCCCTTAATATCATCCTCGTGAAGAGTGTATACTCCCTCCATACGCCTACTCTCCCGAACACCTATTTGTGATGCCGCAGTAATAGGATAACAATTTTTATACCCAGGAACATATTTCTTAAGAAAATCAACAATCTCAACCATCTGTTTCCGACACTCAATCTCCGCTTTAGATAATGCAAAGGTATCAAGAGGATCTACCCCTATAACATTAGTCATATTTACGGTAACACACCCTGGGAGGGTGCTGGGGTACAGGAGTACATGTCCTAAGTGCTTATTTGAGAGATGGGCTTTTCCTAAATCTTGAATGCCCTGCCCTCTCTTTTTTACAGCTATGTTATCCTCAAATCCACTGGGAAGTATAGCTTTTTTAAAATCAACTCCACCAATTTTAAACATCAGTGTAAGGGGCTGAACCTTACCATCAGATCGACCCACTTCAAAGGGTACCCCCGCACGGGCAGCAATATGCCCATCCCCCGAGGCATCAACCACTACAGAACTACGAATAGCAAACCTACCACTTCTATTCTCAACAATAACACCATTAACACGGGATCCATCCATAATAACATTACTGGCAAAGGTGTATAACAAGGTTTCTACCGCTGCCTCCTCAAGCATATCAAAAAGAGTAGTTTTTAGCTTCTCCGTATCAATCATACTCTTAAATAGTTTTATTCTCTGACTAAGAGGGTACTTTACTCCCTTTACCTTTGCACGTTTTAGAATCTCCTCATACAGAGGACCTAAGGAGTCACCAGTCCAGTGGCTCATAAGACCAGTAGTGGCAACACCACCAACCGAACTGCTCTGCTCCACAAGAAGTGTCTTTAACCCCAACCGACCAGCAGTAATTGCAGCAGAAACCCCTGCGGGTCCAGCTCCAACAATAAGAACATCTACCTGCTTTAATACGTCCAACTCTCTCTCACACTCTACTACTCTATCCATGGGACACTCCTTTAAACCATTGTATGACAGATAAATTTCATTCGCAAGTAAACTACCCGCTATACATCTCAATTTCACATGAGAAAATCCTACAGAACCTGACAACCTTCTCCCCTATACAATAAGTGATGGACTTGACCATTTATGATTGAAACGGTATATTGCCAAAGATGTTTTCTCTTTTGTAGAGACGACTCGGGCCTATAGCTCAGTTGGTTAGAGCAACGGACTCATAATCCGTGGGTCGCAGGTTCAAGTCCTGCTGGGCCCAAAAACACACTACCTATTTGGTAAAACTATTAAGGGGACGTTACTTCTGTAACGGCCCTATTTTTTTGTTATACCCTTCGGTTAAAACAAAAACGGTAGAAAACTACTCATCTTTTCCAAATAAGAGACAAAACTCCTATGCTAAGTGTCTTTTCATTTTTTATAACTTTCTCTATAATAGCTCGCAGAACACAGGAGAATATATGATAAGAGAAAGAAGTGTAAAAATTATAGCAACATTAGGACCAAAGACCGAGGATATTGATTCCATTGAAAGATTGTACAAATCTGGGGTTGATGTGTTTCGACTCAACTTTTCTCATGGATCCCACGAAGAGCAAGCTCAACGTGTAAAGAACATACGAGAGATCGAGAAAAAGTTTAACCGTCCTATGGCTATTTTAGCAGATATGCAGGGTCCTAAACTACGACTCGGTCAATTTGTTAATGAAGAAGCAGATATTGCAAAGGGCGATACATTTTTACTAGACCAAGATTCAAAGCTAGGAGATGCAACACGTGTGTGTGTTCCTCATCCAGAAATTTTTCAATCAGTAAAGAAAGGAACTAAACTCCTTATAGATGATGGAAAGGTAAGTCTTGAGGTTACAGCGAATGATGGAAAGGTTATTACCACAAAAGTAACCGTAGGTGGAAAGGTATCAAATAACAAGGGACTCAATGTACCAAACGCCGTATTAAATATGTCGGCCCTTACTCCTAAGGATCATAAAGATCTTAAAGCTGCATTAAAGATGGGTGTTGATTGGATTGCCCTATCATTCGTACAAAGAGTAGAGGATGTTATAGAGGCTCGTGAGATTATTGGAGATAAGGCTTCTATTATTTCTAAAATAGAGAAGGTTTCTGCGGTAGAAAATCTTGATGCAATTATTGAGGAGAGTGATGCAATTATGATTGCCCGAGGAGACCTTGGGGTTGAGCTTCCTGCAGAACAGGTTCCTGCAATCCAGAAACGAAGTATTAGAATGGGTAGACGTCAGTCAAAACCAGTTGTGGTTGCAACCCAGATGCTTGATAGTATGATTAACCTCCCTACCCCAACAAGAGCGGAAGCTTCGGATGTTGCAAACGCAGTGTACGATGGGGCTGATGCGGTTATGTTATCTGCGGAAACCACCGTAGGAGCGTACCCCTTTGAAGCGGTATCAATGATGGATCGAATCATTAAGCAGGTAGAAAAGGACCCATACTATCACCGACAGCTAGATGAGCTAGAACTTGAGACATCAATTAATACGGCAGACGCAGTTTCTATGGGAGCAAATGAGATTGCAAAAAAACTCAATGCAAAAGTTATTATTGCCTACACTGAAACAGGGGCCTCAGCTCTACGAGTGAGCCACCAAAGACCAAATGTAAAGATTCTTGCATTAAGTCCTTCAGTAAAAATAGCCAGAAGAATGAATCTTGTATGGGGAGTGTACCCAGATACCATTACTCAGGTAGATCAGTTTTCTGCATTAATTAATCAGGCAAAACGGTATGTTCCAGACAATGGATTTGCTAAAAAGGGTGATTACGTTATTATTGTAGCTGGAGTTCCTGTAGGGATGAAGGGTTCTACAAATACTATTCGTGTAACTAAAATTAAACACTAAATTATCACAGTTCAGTGATTAACACCTAAACGGGGTGTGAATGGTTTCATTCACACCCCTATTTTTATAGGCAACCTAACCTAAGTGTATATCTCGAAAGTAGAATATTGATCCATTTGGAGATTTTGAGGTTGCAGGGTAAGCTCTCTCTATGACATCACCAAGCTGATAACGTATAGGGTGTGAAAAGATAGGTCCATCGTATACAAAAGAGTGAAACTCTCCATTCTCCCCACAAGGATCTACCCCATCAGGAAGATCACGTAAAAAGCTTTTATCAAACTCTCTGCCAACAAAACTTGAATCCATCAAATTGCCATTCACACTCACCACAACAGATCGAAACCCCGCATCAATAAACGCCTCAGCCTGAACTTGGGTGTGTCTATTCCAAAGAGGGAATACCCCTTGCAAACCAATCTCTCCTAAGGTCTGTTCACGATACTCCTTAAGATCCTCCAGTGCTATATCACCAAAGACCGAATGGGTATACCCTTGGCCCACAAGAGAAGAGAGTTCACGCCTCATAATAGATCCATACTCCTCCATACTACAGGAAAGAGGGGTCTCTATTTGATAGAGAGGGAGTCCCACTGCTAAAGCTTGAGCCTCTAATAGCGTAACCTCTACCCCATGGAGAGAAACTCTTCCATGTTCTCCTACTGTGGTAATAAGAGAATCAATTTCTAAGGGGTTATCTTGTGATATTGAATAGTTACCTTTGGAATCAAATGGCACACCTTTATACCCACTCCCCTGCTGTACAACATAGAGAGCGTAAGCCGCATCCTTTCCTCCACTCCAGTTCATAAAAGCTTTTTTCATATATTTAGATTATCGGAAAGAGAAAAAAAGGGGAATATCCCATAAAACTATTGTTCGCCATTTGTCTTTTCTGCAAGAATTATCTATACTGGATCTTCAAGGAGAAACTCTATGAAATGTAAAATCAGTGCTATTCATGAAATAGCAAAGGAAACTCTAGAGGTCCGCCTTTGTCCAGAAGAGATATATCCCAAGATGATTCCTGGTCAATACGCTCAATTTACCCTTATTGATCCTCTATATCGAGACTCTAAACCAACAGAGGATCTCTGCAATAAAAGGATTTTCTCCCTTATTCAGTATGAGCCTTATCAGGAAGGCTCCTCTCAGGAGATTATCTTCGCAACGAAACTTTCTGACTCCGCATTTAAACGATCTCTGAAGGAGCTCAAAATAGGAGATACCATGGAAGTCGGTGATCCTATGGGTAAATTTATACTTCCACAAAACCCAAAGGGAGACATCGTTTTTCTAGCTGGAGGTATTGGAATTACCCCATTTATAAGTATGTTATATCAGGTAAAACATGCAAAAAGTTCTCAACCAATACATATGATATTTACCAATAATGATATCCCATCCATGGGATATAGGGAGTGCCTAGAAAAGTTGGCAGAGGAGATGGATAATTTCACTCTTCACCTTTCAATTCACAATGACCCCTCATGGTCTGGGGAAAAACGATTTATTTCACCAGATCTGATACAAGAACTTATTCCACACTGGAAGGAATCCACCTATATGATGGTTGGCCCTCCTCCCATGATTAACGCAGTAAAAAAAGCTCTACTTGAGGAGCTATTAATTCCTAACGACCAGGTGGTGGTTGAAGGATTTTTTGGATATTAACCTATATTAGGAGGCCTACTTAAGATGAAAGCATTAGTAAAAAAATATGCAAAACAAGGACTATGGTTAGAGGATCAACCTGAACCAACCATCGGGATAAATGATGTTCTTATCAAAATCATGAAAACTTCAATCTGTGGAACAGATATTCATATTTATAACTGGGATCAGTGGGCACAGCAAACTATTCCAGTTCCAATGATTGTGGGTCATGAATTTGTTGGACGTATTGTAGATATTGGAAGTAATGTAAAGGACTTTGCCGTTGGAGATCTTGTAAGTGGAGAGGGACATTTAGTCTGTGGCAGATGTAGAAACTGTTTAGCCGGTCGTAGACACCTCTGTGCAAACACCCAGGGAATTGGGGTAAATAGAACGGGGGCTTTTGCCGAGTATTTAGCTATGCCAGTAACCAATGTGTGGCACTGTAACTCCGCTATTTCTACGGATATACTCTCCTGCTTTGATCCTTTGGGAAATGCAACACACACTGCCCTATCCTTCCCTGTACTTGGTGAGGATATTCTCATTACCGGTGCAGGACCTATTGGAATTATGGCAGCTGCTATTGCTCGCCATGCAGGGGCTCGTCATGTTGTTATTACCGATGTGAATCCATACCGACTAGAGCTCGCAGAGCAGATAGGGGTAACCAGAGCTGTTGATGTACGCAAAGAGTCTCTTAAGCAGGTAATGAAAGATCTTAAAATGACCGAAGGTTTTGATGTAGGACTTGAAATGTCTGGAAATCCCCAAGCCTTCTCTGATATGCAACAAACACTCTGCCATGGAGGAAAAATTGCACTCCTAGGTATTCAACCACCCCAAGCAGTGGCGGATTGGAATACCATTGTATTTAATGGACTTACGATAAAAGGAATTTATGGAAGAGAGATGTATGAAACATGGTACCTCATGAGCTCAATGCTCCTCTCTGGACTCGATATTTCACCAGTTATAACCCACCATTTTCACTATAAAGACTACGAAGAGGGATTTAAGGTGATGGGAAGTGGAAATTCAGGAAAAGTTATTCTCCATTGGGATGAGTAAAAAGCTATAGGGAGGCTATGTATGAAAGAGCAAACACAACCAGTAAAAGATCTACTTAAAGAGATAGCAGATGCGGGATTGTATAAGAATGAACAGATTATTGCAGGGCCCCAAGGGTCCAAAGTAACTCTAGAAAACGGAAAAGAGATAATTAATATGTGTGCAAACAACTATTTAGGACTCTCCAACCATCCTGAAATAGTACAAGCCGCAAGTGATGCTTTACAAAAGTGGGGCTTTGGACTTTCATCAGTACGATTTATCTGTGGTACCCAATCTATTCATAAGGAGTTAGAGAAAAAAGTTAGCTCCTACTTAGGTACCGATGATACCATACTGTACAGCTCCTGTTTTGATGCGAATGGTGGACTCTTTGAAACACTGCTTACCCCTGAAGATGCTGTTATTAGTGATGAACTTAACCACGCTAGTATTATTGATGGAGTACGACTCTGTAAAGCACAGCGATTCCGATATAAAAACCGTGACATGAACTCTCTGGAAGAGGCTCTTAAAGCTTCTCAGGGAGCGAGAATGCGACTTATTGCTACGGATGGAGTGTTTTCTATGGATGGAACTTACGCTCCTCTTGATGAAATTTGCCGCTTAGCAGACACCTATAACGCACTTGTTATGGTAGATGAATCACATGCTTCAGGATTTGTGGGAGATAAAGGAAGAGGAACCCCTACCCGATTTGGTGTTGCCGATCGTGTAGATATTGTAACTGGAACCTTTGGTAAAGCCCTTGGTGGTGCCGGTGGAGGGTTTACCTCAGGCCGACAGGAGATTATTGACCTTCTGCGACAAAGATCACGACCATACCTCTTCTCTAACACTCTCTCACCTGCGGTTGCAGGAGCAGCTATTAAGGCGATAGAGATAGCAGAAACAGGAGAACTCCAAAAGAAACTTTTCGATAATGTTGCATACTTTAAAGGAGCCTTACAAGATGCGGGATTTCAGGTTCCCGAGGGAGATCACCCTATTGTACCAATTATGTTAGGAGACGCTTTGGTAGCTCAAAAAATGGGAGCACTCCTGCTAGAACGGGGAATCTACGGAGTAGCATTCTTCTATCCTGTAGTACCACAGGGGAAAGCTCGAATACGTGTACAGATATCCGCAGCCCATAGCAAAGAGGATTTAACCTACGCTATTGCACAGTGCATTGAATGTAGAGATCTAGCAACAAAGGAGTCATAGTGAGATGAGACAGAGAACAACCTCAAGATTCTGGGAGAACCCTGAGCAGGTAGGTCATGGGAGACTCCCTTCTCGAAGCAACCTAATTCCCTACCCTTCGGTGGAACAATCACTAGCAAGGGAGAGGGAATCATCTCCTTACTACTACTCTCTTGATACACGAGACTGGCGTTTAGGTATGTTCAACTCTATGGAAGAGGCTCTGGAAATGGTGGAGTCTAAAAAGGTAGATCCCCACTTTTGGAGGGAAATTAGAGTTCCCGAAAACTGGTCAACCCAGGGAGTAAAAGCTCCCCACTACACTAACGTACAAATGCCCTTTGTTGATGGACCTCCATACGCACCAAATGATCAAGACACGGGAATCTACTGTTGCTCTTTCTCCCTCCCTAGAGGGTGGAAACAGCGACGAACTATTATTCATATTGGTGCTGTTGAGTCAGTAAGTGCTCTGTATGTAAATAACACCTATGTAGGTATGTCTAAGGACAGTAAAATGTCTGTTGAGTACGATATTACCCATCTTGTAACGGGAAAAACCAATACAATTCATCTCGTGGTGAAGCAGTGGTCAGACTCCTCAGCAATAGAGGACCAAGATCACTGGTGGCTAGGAGGCGTTCATAGATCAATATATATCTACTCTCCCCTAGAACTCTATGTAGAAGATATTCATATTCAAGCAACCCCAAATGAGCAACTTACCAAGGGAGAAGTAAGTATAGAAGCTAAACTCCGTGGAATATTTTTTACCAAGGAGAACCTAGATAAACTAGAAGTAACAGCCCAGTTATTTGACCCACAGGGTACAATCTTATGGAAGAAGCCTCTTTCATTAGCAGCGGGTTATAATGTTACAGAATACGCCCCGAAGTTCACCCTAAAAGAGGAAGTTCAAACTCCAAAACTCTGGTCCTCAGAAACTCCTCATTTATACACCCTTGTGTGTGGTATCAGCTTTGAAGGAGCTCCAGAGGAGTTTGTCTCTCAAAGAATAGGGTTTCGAAGAGTTGATATAACAGACAGAGGGTTATGTATCAATAACCAACCGATTATGGTACGAGGAGTAAACCGTCATGAACACCATCCAGAAAGAGGTAAGACAGTTACCCTTGAGGATATGAAAAAGGATATTGCCCTTCTTAAACAGTACAACTTTAATACCGTAAGAACCTCTCACTACCCCAATGATTCACGTTGGTATGACCTGTGTGATGAGTATGGAATATATGTAATTGATGAGGCAAATGTAGAAAGTCATCACTACTACGATAGTTTAGTACAGGACCCTATTTATGCTCATGCATTTTTGGATAGATCTATGAGAATGGTTCTTCGTGATAAGAATCATCCATCTATTATTATATGGTCTCCAGGTAATGAGTCTGGAGTTGGCCCCAATATAGCAGGGGCTATTGGCTGGATTCGTGGGTATGATAAGACACGGCCGGTGCAATATGAACCAGCCTGCAGTGCTGAAATGAAGGGGCTTATCTCATCTGAGGAGAGTAGATGGTATAGTGATATATTCTGCCCCATGTATGATACAGCAGAGCAGATGATTGATCACCTCCAGTGGGAAGGAGAAAAACGCCCCCATATTCTTTGTGAGTACTCCCACGCCATGGGAAATAGCAATGGATCACTACACCACTACTGGAACACCTTTAAAAAGTATCCTCTTATGCAGGGAGGGTGTATTTGGGATTGGGTAGATCAAGGACTTACAAAGGTTGATGATGTAGGACATGAGTACTGGGCGTACGGAGGTGATTTTGGGGACACTCCAAACGATAAAGCGTTCTGTATCAATGGATTAGTGTATCCAAATAGACAGCCCCACCCAGCAATGGATGAGTGTAAAAAACTTATGCAGCCCATTGAAATAGCTCTGAGAAACCCCATAAAGGGTGAGATTATTATTACCAATAATTTTAATTTTACAAATCTCTTTGAATACCGTGGTCAGTGGGAAATTCAGGTGAATGGGGTACGTAAAAAATGGGGTAAATTCTCTGTACGAACAGCACCTGGAGAGACAGAAGTGAAACAACTTCAACTCTCCTACCCTAATATATACCAAGGAGATGAGGTACACCTATTTGTTTCGTTTCATACAAAACAGGATTCAGAGATTATCCCAAAGGATCACACCATTGCATGGGAACAGCTGTTACTCCCCTACAGTGGAGTGACATTCCCTAAAGTAACACACCAAACACTGGAACAGAGCGTTGCAGAACAGGTCTACCTCAAGGAGTTTGACCATACAATCTCTGTTATTAGCAAGCACTACCGTATGGACTTTGGCAAAAAGAGCGGACTCCTTGAAAACTTCCACAGTAATCGAAAGCAGATTATTCAGAGTGGACCTAAAATTGCACTCTGGCGAAGCCCTACGGATAATGACTTGGATAACATTGCAACGGAGTGGGAACCATACGCTTTAGATTCTCCGGTAATAGAAAGCCAACTCATATCTTGGAACACCGAAAAAAAGAGTGGAATTATTACTATTCAACAGGAACACACGGTGGTACATCCTAAGGAGTATGCGGAGCATAAGGAACCCTTTCCCGAAGAGGTAGAACCAATTGTATTTCATCAAACATGGACTATCTCACCTAAGGCGATTAACCTACATAACGATATTTTTGTGGGGAAAGGGTGGCCAGAGCTACCACGTCTAGGAATCTTTTTTAAGATACAGAGAGGATTTAATAATCTTGAATGGTTTGGTCGAGGCCCAGGAGAAAATTATCCAGACAGAAAGATGGGATCTCCTTTAGGACACTACGCAAAACTCGTAACGGAAACCTATGAACCATATATCAGACCACAGGAACACGGAAGCAGGTCAGATACTCGCTGGATAACCCTACAAGACGATATAGCCACAACCCTTAAGTTTCAAGCGGATAGACCAATAAGTTTTACCGCTACCCACTACCCTCCCAAGTTAATTCATAAACATAGCCATACAAATAAGCTAAACCCTATGCCAGATGTTTGGCTCTTTTTAGACTGCATGATGCGAGGTCTTGGAACAGGAAGCTGCGGAGAGGATACACGGGAAGAGTTTACCATAACATCGGGTAATTACAATTTTAGTGTAGATATTATTGTTGATGTAGATGAAAAAGCTCTCAAAAAATCCCAAGCAGAAGAACAATCGGAAGAACAGTTTGTTTTTCGGCGAGGTCAGTTTTAATAAGGATTACAAAAGAAGCCCCTTAGGTTTACACCTTTGGGGCTTTTTTACACAAGATAGTTAAAATTCACAAATCTTGTGAATAAGGATAATTCAGGCGAAAGTAAGACCAACCTACCCTAAGGGTTATGTTCATCCATAGGAATTATAAGATTTTTCAATAGTCGCTTAGGAACTCGCATAGAACCAGCTTCATCACGCCAATACTTAATTGAGTCCTCCACATCTACAATACGAGACTCCTCTGCTGGAGCACCAATTGCTATAATAAGTAAAATCTCATATCTCTCATCAATTCCACAAACCTGACGAATAAATTTACGATCCATAGCACCTATCATGCAGGCTCCCAGCCCTTTTTCTCGGGCTGCCAACATAATTGTTTGGGCTGAAATTCCCGCATCAATAGAGGGAGTTTTTGCAATATCCGTATCTCCTAAGATAATGATATACCCCTGAGGCTCTTCAGTCGCTTCTGGACCGTTCCAATCCTTTAGATACCCAGCCCAACGGAGTGCAGGGAAAATTTTCTCATTTGTTTCATCTTTCCAACTCAACATATATTTGAGGGGTTGAAGGTTTGCAGCGGAGGAGATGTATCGGGTATGGTCAACCATATCTTCAAGTTCCTCTCGCAAAACTGGACGGTTCCTATTAAACTTCCTGCAGGATCGGGTTACTCGCAAAAGATCTTTTAACTTCATAGGCTCCTCCTTCTGGGGTGTTTATGTACTTGCTTTTTTATGTCGATCAACGAGTACCGCCTCGACTTCCTCTAAAGTATACTCCTTTTTCTCTAAAAGAACTAGAAGGTGATAGATAAGATCGGCAGTTTCGTTAAGCTGCTCTTCCCTATCCCCTTTGAGACTTGCAATTACAAGCTCAACAGCCTCCTCTCCTACCTTCTGGGCTATCCGTTTAATACCTTGGTCAAAAAGATATGTGGTGTAGGAACCCTCAGGAGCCTCCAGTCGTCGCTGATGAATAAGTGTTGCTAACTCTTTAAGAAAGGGGTACCCTCTCGTTGGTAGGGTGTCTCCAAAACAGCTCTCCCAACCTTCATGGCAAGTGGGTCCCTGGGGAAAAGCTTGTATTAAAATAGTGTCTCTATCACAATCAATACAGATAGACTCCACCTCTAAGTAGTTACCCGAAGTTTCACCTTTTACCCATAACTTGTTACGAGAACGGGACCAGAAAGTTACTTTTCCACTCTTTTGGGTTAATGCAAATGACTCTTCATTCATATATCCCAACATAAGAACTTTTCCTGTTTTTGCATCCTGTATAATTGCAGGTACCAAGCCGTCACTACTTTTTGAAAAATCTATATTCATATTATAACTCCTTATATCTCTATCTCGTTACCTACGTACGGGAATACCTCGTTCCCCTATGTAGGACTTTATTGTGGCAATCTCAACCTCACCAAAGTGAAATATTGAGGCTGCCAGCGCTGCATCAGCTTTACCTCGGGTAAAAACATCATAAAAGTGTTCACAACGCCCCCCTCCTCCAGAAGCAATAACTGGAGCTTGTACTAAATCTGAAACTTGAGCAGTCACCTCTAAGGCAAATCCTCCCTTGGTTCCATCATGATCCATTGAGGTAAGAAGAAACTCTCCTGCCCCTCGTTTTTCCGCCTCTTTCACCCAATCAAAGGTTCTTTTCCCCGTAGGTGTACGTCCTCCGTGTACATACACCTCATGAAATTCACCATTCCAACGGGTATCTACCGCAACCACTACACATTGGGATCCAAAACGAGATGCTAGTTCTTCAATTAACTCTGGATGAGATACGGCATAACTATTAATAGTTATTTTATCAGCACCGGAATCAAGAAGTCGTTTCACATCCTCTTGGCTGGTTATACCTCCACCTACGGTAAAGGGAATATCCACATGGAGGGCTATCTTCTCTACTAATGAGGCAAAGGTTTTCCTATTCTCTACGGTAGCGGTTATGTCCAAAAAGGTTAGTTCATCCGCTCCCATCTGTGCGTAGGCAGCCCCTAAAATAACAGGGTCACCTGCATCTTTCAGGTCTACAAAATTCACACCTTTTACGGTTCTTCCATCACGAATATCTAAGCAAGGAATAATTCGTTTTTTTACCATGCTACCCCTCCCACCTTTCTATATCTTTCAGGGAAATAGCTCCCTCATAGAGAGCTTTTCCAACAATAACCCCGGCAACACCAATATCCGCAAGGGTATGAAGGTCTTTCACCTGTGAAACTCCACCACTGGCAATAAGTTCTATATTGGGAATTTCTGTCATCATCTTACGATATAACTCTACAGATGGCCCTTCCATGGCTCCATCCTTTGCTACATCCGTAGTAATAACCTGAGAAATCCCTTTGTTCAACCACTCCTGAACAAAGGGAACCACCTGCTGAGAACTGGTCTCTGTCCACCCTTGTATTGCGATAGATTCACCCTTAACATCAGCTCCAAGAATGATTTTATCTCCTCCATACGTGATAATCCACTTCTCAAGCTCCTCGGGGTTTTGAATAGCAATACTCCCACCTGTAACCATCTGAGCACCAGACTCAAATGCAATGCGAAGATCTTCGGAGCTTTTTAACCCTCCCCCAAAATCAATAACCAGAGAGGTGTGTCCTGCAACTCTTTCCAGAGTTTTATAATTTACAATATGTCCTCCCTTTGCCCCATCAAGATCAACAAGGTGTAGCCTTGTTACTCCGTGATCCTCAAAGGTTTTTGCCATATCAAGGGGATCTTTTGAGTACACTTTTTTTGTGTCATACTCCCCTTTGGTAAGTCGGACACAGGCACCATCAATAATATCAATAGCAGGTATAATAATCATAACTACTCCATAGTAAGAAAGTTGTAGAGAAGGTTTGATCCAGCAGAACTACTTTTCTCAGGATGAAACTGAACACCATAATAGTTGTCCCGTTGTAACACACTACTAAATGGAATCATATGAAAAGTCTCTCCCAGGGTGTGTTGCCCTAGGGTTGCATAATAGCTGTGAACAAAGTAGAAGCAATCACTACTTTCAACACCCCGTAAAAGTCCATTATCATATGTGGGAGTAACCGTATTCCATCCCATATGGGGAACCTTCTCCTCTCCTGGAAGGAATCTCTTTACCTGAGAGTTAAATATTCCCAACCCTGGGGTATTCCCCTCCTCTGATGATTGGCACATAAGATGCATACCTAAGCATACCCCAAGAAAGGGTTGCTTCAGTTGCTGGAGGACATTGACTAGTTCTCGTGAGCGTAATTGATTCATTGCATAAGAGGCCTCTCCAACTCCGGGAAATATCACTCGAGGAGCCAGACGAATGGTTTCCGGGTTATCGGTCACAATAACCTTTGCTCCTAACCGCTCTAGGGCAAACTGCATGGACTTTACATTTCCCGCATTGTAAGAAACCACCGCAACCTCTGGGTTTCGGAGAGAGGTAGTAGCCGTGTTTTTTTGTATTGGTTCTGACATTATAAACTCCCCTTTGTTGTAAGTAACCGCAGATCTTGGAGGTTTCTCTTTACCCCTCGACGTAAGGCGTGGGCAAAGGCTTTATATACAATTTCAATTTTATGATGTCCATTTCTCCCTCTTCCTTGTACATGCAGGGTGCATTGGGCAGCATCGGAAAAGCTCTTAAAAAAGTGATAAAACATCTCACCCTCAATCCCTCCCACTGGATTCTTTAGGGGAATATCATAGACAAGGTATGGACGAGAGCAAAAATCGATAAGAACCTCTCCCCTTGCTTCATCCATAGGTAAACAAGCTCCGTATCGAGCGATACCCCGTTTATCTCCAAGAGCTTCGGTAAAAGCTTGTCCTAGGGCAATTGCGGTATCCTCTATGGTGTGGTGATTATCTACTTCCAAATCTCCTTGAACCTTAAGAGTCATATCAAACTGACCATGTCGTATAATCTGGTCCAACATATGATCAAAGAAGGGAATCCCCGTATCAACAGAGCCCTCACCTTTTCCATCTATATCAAGAAATAATTCAATGTTGGTCTCCTTGGTATTTCTTACAATCTTTGCAGTCCGAGGAGGGAGTGCAGGAGTATTAGTAAGGAAATTTGCAATAGAGCTCCAACTATTTGTAGTCATAATAAGAGAGCTTTCCATAGAGCTAGGAAGGTTCTCATCAGGATTTTCCTGAAATAGAATAGCCCCACAACCAAGGTTAAATCCAAGCTCTACATCGGAAAGACGGTCTCCAATAACAATAGAGTTAGATAGATCGTAATTTGGATTATTTATATAGTGTGACAACATTGCGGTTCCTGGCTTTCGTGTGGGCAGCTTATCCTCTGGAAAGGATCGATCTATATGTACCGCAGTAAACAGAATTCCCTCACTCTGGAGTATTTCTAAAAGCAGGTTCTGGTAGGGCCAAAAGGTCTCCTCAGGAAAGGATGTTGTGCCAAGTCCATCTTGGTTTGTAACCATAACAAGTTCATAGTTTGTGTGAGTCACAATCTGCTTGAGTCCACTTACCACCCCAGGAACAAGGGCAAAACTCTCTAATGAGTCAACCTGCTCTGTTACCGGTGGTTCTCGTAAAAGTACCCCATCTCTATCAATAAAAATAATAGGAACCATATACTCACCTCCTTACTTAGTATTCTTATAGGCCCGTAGTGCCTCTACCACTGCCCGGTTCTCATCCTTAGTACCAATAGTAATCCTAATAGTGTTTTTACAGTGAACTTCATTTCCTCGATATCGCACAACAACTCCTTGATCAAGAAGGTACTGATAAGCGGACTTTCCATCTTCCATTCGCACTAATATAAAATTCGCCTCACTGGGAGTTATCTCTTTTACAGTAGAGAGCTTCTCAAGTTCTTCAACTAGCCATGATCGCTCCTGCTTAATATGATCAACTCTCTGGATAACCTCACTCTCTTTGGCTATAGCCTGTGCCAGAAGATCCTGAGTATGATTCCCTAGATTGTAAGGGTACTTTACCTTATTAAAGTATCCAATAATTTCAGAAGATCCTATGGCAACGCCTATTCTTGCTCCAGCTAAACCCCAAGCCTTTGAAAAGGTTCTTAAAATAACAAGATTTTTATAGCGAGGTAATAGCGTAATGGCACTGGAAGCATCAGCAAAGTCTATGTACGCTTCATCAACAACCACAATACCGGTATAAAAAGAGAGGAGTTCTTCAATATCTTCCAAGGGAATTACTCCACCGGTAGGATTATTAGGAGAGCAGATCCACAGTATTTTAGCACCAACAATTTCACTCTTGAGGCTATCCATGTTCAAAGAAAAATCTTCTGTAAGAGGAATCTCTGAACAGTGCACATCATTTAATGCGGCAAACACCTTATACACTCCATAGGTGGGAGGCATAATAACCACCCTATCCTCTTTTGGAGTACAGAATATACGGTATAACAAATCAATAGCCTCATCACTTCCATTTCCTAAAAAAAGCTGGTCCCAAGTGATTCCTCGAAAAGATTGTAACTGAGTAACCATCTCCTTAACCTCTTTTTGAAAAGGATCTGGATACCGATTCAACTCCCCAATAAGTGGCGAAGGGTACTCATTGGCATCTAAAAACACCTTTCCCTCTCCCGAAAATTCACTTCGAGCCGATGAGTACGGTGCCATTGCTACAATATTGGGACGAACCAGATCTTTTACAGCCATATATTTTCTCCTATAAAACAAAAAACCCCCGCACTAAGCGGAGGTTATAACATACCACACTCAGTCGGAATCTATTGAGACGATGAGCTATGGTGGTGCATTGTTCTTTTCATGTTTCTAAGCATAGTAAAATTGAGAGCTGTTGTCAACTCTGAAAATAAAAAACCCATCTTATTTTCGAACTCTCCCTAGAGCATCCGCAGCCTTAATTGCAAAGAAAACCTTCTCTTTCGTTACTTGAAATGACTCATTATGGATAGTCTCACCCTCTATAGTAGCAGCTTCGGCAACCTTCATAAGATCACTATCCTTAACCCCATCTAAACCAATATCTGCCAATGTTGTGGGAAGTCCAATGGACTCACAAAAACTATAAACCCTATTAATTACGGATGAGTCTTTATCTGTGAGTATTAAAGAAACCAAAGTCCCAAAAGCAACTTTTTCTCCATGATAATATTGATGGGTACCCTCTAAAACGGTTAACCCATTATGAATTGCATGAGCAGAAGCAAGTCCCCCACTCTCAAAGCCTAGTCCACTTAATAGGGTGTTTGCTTCAACAATACGCTCTACCGCAGGTGTTGCCGCATGAACATCACACGAAAGCTTAGCCTCTAAACCGTATTCTAAAAGCGTATTATAACAAAGTTCTGCAAGGGCGTAAGCTGCAACTGAACCAACATCACCAGACATATTCGCAGCACAACTCTGTTTGCAGGATTCTGCCTCAAACCATGTTGCCAATGCATCTCCCATACCTGCAACAAGAAATCGAGAGGGTGCATCAACCACAACCTTAGTATCAAGGAGCACCAAATCGGGGTTCTTGTCAAGAATTAAGTACCGCTTAAACTCTCCATCCTCTGTATAAATCACAGAAAGAGCACTACAGGGAGCATCGGATGAGGCTAAGGTTGGAACCACCGCAACAGGAGTACCCAACTCATGGGCAACTGCCTTTGCGGTATCTAAGGTTTTGCCTCCACCAATACCAACAATTATATCAGCACCCTTTAATGTCGCATCCCTTTGGAGTTTCTGAATCTCTTCATCAGAACACTCTCCACCAAAGGAGACAATCTCTGAGTCTACCTCTTTTTGTAGTGAGGGGGCTAAGTCCGTCACAAGGTTTTTGTACGCATAAGGAGTACATATTACGTATGCCTTCTTACCCATTCTTGCAACCTCTTTGCCAAGACGTTGCAGGGTGTTATACCCTTGAATGTACCTACCTGGAAATAGTGTTGTACTCATAGTATCCTCCTACTCTACAATCACTGATAATGATTCTAATACTCGCAAAGATTCATCAATTG
>CAZBHR010000020.1:0-24172 GCA_964492025.1 uncultured Spirochaetia bacterium
GTTACAACGTTATTCAGACCTCTCTACAACAGCCTCTGATTATCAAAAAGGCTCCCCTGAGGGAGCCTACATTATTAAAAAATTAGTACTGATAACAACCAAATTAATAATCACCTATACTAAAACTATTTTGTACTGCCATGTACATCTATTCCGTAGGGAATATTCCTATATAACATTTTAGTAGCATATCTTTATTGTTGGAGTCCTCTTCCACCCAGTAAATATACACCTCATCTATGGTATCTCTCTCAAAAGGTATCACACTGTATATATTTATATAATCAGAGGTCCCTGCACGTGTATAGAGTTCATTCCATGCATTATCCACATAGATATCACTCTCATACAATATTTCACTATTTTGTGTTACCTGTATATTTCCAAGGGTTCTATCCATACTATCTACACCATTATATATATAGGTATCTCCTACTTTTTCTGCTTTTGAAATACCTATATTATAGGTATCCTCAGAGGTAGTCATATGTAAGGTTTTCTTGAAGTTAGGGTCAGCAAGATAACTATCTTTATCAAGTCCTTTTTTAAAATCAGCCTGAGTTAGTGTGAGACCTGAGGGAGCAACAACTGCTTCAGAAGTATCAAGTCCTTGAGTAGTCAGTAAAACAGAAACATCTTCGTTGGTATAATTTAGGATATATACCTCCATTGTTTCCCAAGAGTATACTGAACTATAAAAAGGATCCACACAACTAGCAATGAAAAGTACTACCGATAATACTACAGCTATAAGTAACTTTTTCATATAATCTCCTTATATATTGTATATTTTTTCAACTTGCAAAATCACCCTCCCTTCTGAGAACAAGAGAGAGGGTGTGTACCTAGTACAACAGCACTACAACACTAATAAGGAACTCCCGTAATAATAATACGCCCTAGTGTTGGATCCTCTGTGTCTTGTTCGAGGTAAAAAGGGCGACTTTCCGAAGGTTCAAAAAGTCGTTCCTTGGTAATACCATCGCCTCCATGTAGATAGTATATGCGTTCTCCCTTATCCTCATCCCTCGCTGATGGATAATATGCTTGCTTGAACACCTGAGAGCTACTTGGATCTTTCCAAGTAATAGAATCAAAATGCCACATAAGCGCATTAGGCTTCGAATCAGGACCGTTGAGCCCGCCTAACTTTATTTTTTCAGAAGTGCTTTTTGCAGCAACCTGAAAAACATCATCGTCCAGTACATCAGAGCTAGATACGTGATAAATTTCAAATGACATAAAAATATCAGATTCCGTCCTGTTTACAACCTCTACATAGTAGGTATACATGTGAAAATACCCTTCTGGAGGATGTCCACACCCAGAAAGGAAGAGAACGAGCCCTAGAAGTATAAGTATACCATATTTTTTCATACAGCACCTCCTATGTTTTTTTTGGGGGGGGGGATAACACTTTAGCCATATCCTCCCCTCAATCTATGAGTAGTATATCACATATATAGGGGAATACAACTAAAAATTATAAAAATCGTAATATAATGCATAAAACTATTTTCATTTCAGAGAAAAGTGGGGGATATAAAGAGTCGTTACAACGTTATTCAGACCTCTCTACAACAGCCTCTGATTATCAAAAAGGCTCCTCAAAGGGAGCCTTCTCTCATGTAAAAGACAAATTGATACTTCTTATAAGTAAGGGCGTTGTATTATCCTAGCGGACGAACCTCTTTAATAGTAAATATGAAGGAGTTAGGGGTTACTGAATCTGTATCTTGATAGCTCTTATGTTTTTCTGGAGATACAGTTTCTAGTATAAGCTTAGCCCCTTGATTTCTTGTGGACCTATCAACTTCTAGGTCTGCTGTATACTTATATATAATAGCCATTGCCTCACCAGTTCTTGTGATATTTGCTGCTGTTTGGTTTGGAGCTAAGTTTAAGAGTAGTGTATCCTCATCTAATACTCCAAACACTGCAACCGCAATATTGGGAGACCCATCTGGATTTACTGTTGCTATAGTCCAAGCTCCTGTCCTGCTAGAAATTGCATCCATTAAGGTCTCTCCAGTCCATGAACTTGCTTCATAGTAGTTTGTTATAGATGCTGTAGTGAATGTATCAACATCGGTGGTTACTGTGTAACCTGAGTCAGATGCTCCACTCACCGAATCCGTTTTTTGCTGTGATGCATCTGCAAACAAGGTAGCCCCTGATAGTAGTAGAATTACACAGACACTTAAATATTTTCTCATTCTTTACTCTCCATTGTGTTAGAATTATGGTAAGAACCTTACCATAAATATGAAAAGTATGCTACCATGGTACAATACTTTTGAGAGGAGTCGTCTATATGAAATTAGCTATTGTTGGTTGTGGTCTTGCGGTACGGTGGTTACACCTTCCAGCGTTAGAAAAATTGAGTAATCAGTACACCGTTACGTCTCTATTGAGTCGTACTCGAAAAAGTGCTGAAACTGTTGCACAGTTATTACCACATGATCCTGTGATTTTTGAAAGGCTTGAGGATCTTCTGAGTCAAGGTGATTTTGATGCGGTGCTGCTCTCTTTGCCTACGGAACACAATATCTCTTATATAGAAACCTTCCTTTCTCGAGGCATACCCGTGATTTGTGAAAAACCTATAGCCCTCGATATAGCACAAGGAGAAGAGGTGTTAGCTCTTGTAGAAAACTACGGTAACCTTCTTTATATAGCCGAGAATTATAGACATATGCCACAAATTCATAAGGCGAAAGAGCTTATCTCTTCTGGAATTATTGGAGATCCTAAGGTGATTGTGTGGAGTCAGTGGGGGTGTGTTCAGCCTAATGAAGGGTATGGAGCAACCGAATGGCGAGCCAATCCCAAACATGTTGGGGGGTATCTTTCTGATGGAGGAGTTCACCACATGGCTGGTATCAGATTTTTGATGGGAGAAGTTTCTCATATCAGAGGGTATGGATTTCAGCAGCTTCCTCATACGGGATCAGCGGATACCTATAGTGCGGCGTTACAGTTTGAATCTGGAGCCATAGGAAGCTACTATGGAACCTATGGTCTTACGGGTGGTGGTGATCTTTGTATGGTACGAGGTGCCCAGGGATATGTAACTCTTGAGAATGATAAGGTTACGGTGCACACTGGAGTTACTGGGGATGTATCTAAGGTGTATCCTGTAGAATCTTCTATGGGTTATTATGAGGAGTTTCTTGATTTTTTCCACTTCTGTGAGGGCAAAGAATCCAATCTAGGATCTCCCTATGAGGCGTTAGCAGACTTACGTGCAATAGAGGATATGGTATCATCCTTCCCAGAATAAGGTAGGGTAGGTTTAAGAGGTACCCTTGACCAACTCTTTTGATTTTGTACAATAACCGAAAGTGAGGAGAGTACAGATGCAGAAAGATACAGCTATTCCATTTACCTTAGCCAATGGTTCCTTCCGAGGAATATTTCTTCGGGGTGCCGATATGATTGAAGAGATGATTACTCGACATAAGACAGGCCCTTTAGAAACTCTTATTTTGGGGCAAGCCTATTTAGCGGGAGCTTTACTTGGACAAACTCTTAAAAATAAGGGACGAGTACAGCTTAAAGTTGAGAGTGATGGACCGGCTAAGGGTTTTTCTGTAGAAGCTACTTCTGAAGGTGATGTGAGAGGGTTCCTTTTTACCAACCCTATTGATACGGGAAATGCAGAGTCCTTACAAGACCTTATGGGGCCTGGAGATCTTTCGGTGACTCGTATTGAGGAGGGGCAGAAGCAGCCTTTTCGTGGAAGTGTTCCGTACTTTGGAGATCCTCTTCCACTAGAGATGGCTCATTACTTTGCCTCATCAGAGCAGACTCCTACAGCTTTCTTACTCAGTTTACAGTTTGATGATAATAACAGTTTTACCCAGGGAGCTGGACTTTTCTTACAGGCTCTTCCTGGGTGTGATGAGGAGTTGAGAGATACTCTACATGCGAGTATCTCTAGTTTTTTAGATCCCGCAAAAGCTCTGGTGTCTGGGCAAACCCCAGAGGAGTATATTTTAGAACAGTTTGAGGAGTATACTCCCACCATATATGAAGGGAAGTCGGTACGTTTCTTTTGTGGGTGTACCAAAGAGCAGTTTACGGGAATATTGGGAGGTATGGCTCAATCTGAGAAAGATGATATCTTAGAAAATGGCCCAATTCCTCTCACTGTGTGCTGTTTTCACTGTGGTACTAACCATAGTTTTGAGAGAGAGGAACTTGAGAGTATTTTTGTAGAGTCCTAGAGTTTTTCCGGTTATCGATGTTTTTCAACACCCTGTTTGGGGCACCACTCCGCCATGGGGCAGGTGGAGCACCATGGTGATACAGGAAGACACACCTTCTGTCCATAGAGTACAAGGGAGTCGTTTATCTCTCTCCAGTACTCCTTTGGGAGGGTCTTACTTAGAACACCCTCTGTTTCATCTGGGGTTTTTGTAGTAACTGCCTCAACACGGTTGCAAATTCTATGTACATGAATATCTACACAGATTGCGGGGATATTATATCCCAAAGAGAGGGTAAGGTTTGCTGTTTTTAATCCTACCCCAGGAAGATCAATTAACTCCTTTTGAGTCTTTGGAACCTCACCCCCATGGTTCTCCAAAATAATTTTTGATATGTTATGAATCTGCTCTCCCTTCCGTTTGTAAAATCCCGCAGGGTAGATAAGTTCTCCTATCTGTTCTGGAGAGAGTGTTGCCATGGTCTCTGGGGTGTCTGCCTGTGCAAAAAGTCGTAGGGATGACTCTAGGGTTACTGCGTCCTTTGTTCGTAGGGAGATAACCGTTGCAATAAGCACACGGAAGGGGCTATACTTTTCATCGGCTATCATAGAGACCGATGGAAGGGGAGTCTCCTCTTTTACTATGCTTCTTAATGCTGTAAAAAAACGACTCCACTCTTCTTGGTTCCAATGTTTTTTTGTGTTACCTTTCATACAGTACGGAAGCTCCCTCGGATACATCGCAAATAACAGGGGTACAGTCTACTCCTGTTTCTTGAAGAAACTGCTCCTGTAGTACTTTTTTGTACTCCTCTGCATGGTTTTTCTCTACCATATGAATCGAGATTCCTCCAAAGCCACCCCCACTTACACGGGCTCCCATAAATCCAGGAATTTTAGATCCAAGGGATACAAGAATATCCAATTTTGGGTGGCTATTTTCAAAAAATGATCGAGAGCTTTCATGGCTCTGGCTGAGAAGTCCTCCAAAGCCACGAATGTCTTTCTGCTCAAGAAAGTTTGTTCCCATGGTTACCCTATGGTTCTCTCCAACTACATGTTTTGCTCGTCGGTACCTTCGGTCTCCCATAGCTTCTTTACACACATCTAAATCTCCTAAGGATAGATCTCTTAGGGCTGTAACCTCTTTTGTGAGTGTGTTGTTTGCAATTTCCGCACCCTCCTCACAGTCTACCCGTCGCTCGTTGTACTCTAAGGTAAGATCGTGACTTACGTAGCTGTTTGCCACCACAAAAAGAATTTCATCTGGTGTTGGGATATGAGAAAATGTGTGATTTCTAAAATCTGATAAAAGTAAATGGTGCGCTTTTCCCATAAGCGATGTGGCTTGATCCATGAGACCTGTATTTGCTCCTACCACTTTGTTTTCACAAAGTTGACCAACCTTTGCACGTTCAATAGGAGAAAAAGAGAGGTTTGCAACCTTTTCTAAGGCTAAAACAAAGGACATCTCAATGGCCGCGGAGCTACTCATTCCAGATGAAAGAGGTATAGTGCTAAACATAACTGCTTTAAATCCAGGAATTTTAGCTCCATGCTCCTCCTTAAGTATGAGACAAACCCCTTTAATGTAGTTTGCCCAGTCACCCTTTGTAAAAGGTTCTAGCTGATTAATAGGAAAGGAGGTGGACTCATCAAATCGAAGGTCGTATATTTCGCATATCCCATCTTGTTGAGGAATCATTGCCACCCATGTTTTTTTATCCACCGCAGCACTTAAAACAAATCCCTCATTGTAGTCCGTATGGTTACCCAATACTTCAATACGTCCAGGGGCCTCTGTAACTAATGTTGGCTCTGTGCCAAAATGCTTGATAAAAGCTTCTATCATTCTCTCTTTCATGGCGCCAGTGTACTCGAAAATTCTCTTTTTGAAAAGGATTATTGTGCACATGGGTCAAATTGACTCAATTTTTTATAGGATACTTTGATGGAATTAAAAGAAAAAGTTGTAATTACTTATGTTATAATGAATTATATGTTTTTCAAAAAGTTGGCACGGCTCTTGCATTTACCTTTGTAGAAATTATTAAGCATGGATTACATGCAGAGGAGTAAGAATATGAGATATGCATTACAAACAAGAAATTATGGATTAGATAGTATGGTTGATAATTTTTTTCGAGGACTTCCTGAATTAAACTCTACTTTGACCCAACGGGCGGCTATGGATGTGTGGGAGAGTGAGGATGGATACCATATTGAAGCGGAGCTACCTGGAGTATCTGAAAAAGATGTGGCGATTGAGCTTGTACATAGAACACTCTCTATTGAGGTAAAAAAAGAGGAGAATACCGAGGAAAAGGAGAAAGAGAGTAAGTACTATTTGAGGGAGAGACGAAATATTAACTTCTCTCGTACCTTTACTCTGCCAGATAGTGCGGATACCGAGCAGCTACAAGCTAAGTTTTCCAATGGATTGCTTTTTATTGATGTTCCAAGAAAAGAGGAATCCCAACCAAAGAAAATTGAAATTACTATTGATAACTAGATCAATGTAATACCTCTTAGACCTAGGGATAGCCTTTTTGGCTATCCCTTTTCTGTTGCCGAAGGGAGATTTCTATTATATACTTGTGTATGGAGGTATATATGCATAAGCATTTAGAGCAGTATGTCGACTTGGTCGAGTTTTTAGGGAAATCCTTAGGGAATCATACGGAGGTTGTTCTCCAAGATACCACAAACCTTGAGTCTTCGGTGGTTGCAATTGCTAATGGTCATATTAGTAATAGGTCTGTTGGAGCACCTGCTACCGATTTGGTATTGAAAATTCTAAAAAATAACGAAGGGAATACAAATTCACTTTGTAACTATACGGGAACATTAAAAAATGGGAATACCCTACGTTCATCTACCTATTTTATCAGAGATGAGGAAGGGGATATTATTGGTATGCTCTGTATTAATCGAGATATGAGTGGTTTAGAGAATATGAGAAATCTGTTGGACCAGCTTCTTGAGCCGATAGATCCCATTCATGGAGAGGCGAATATTTGCGAAACCTTTTCCTGTAACTGTAATGAACTCACCTTAGATAGTATTGATAGTGTAGTAAACTCTTTTTCAATTGCACCGGAGAGAATGTCCTATGATGAGAAGCTTAGGGTGATAGAAGAACTTCATGATCGGGGTGTGTTTCTCCTAAAGGGAGCAGTATTTGAAGTTTCTAAGAAGCTCAAAGTTTCAGAGCCTACGGTATATAGGTACTTAGGAGTGATTAAAAAGAAATAATAAGTAACTTGTGCTTCTTGCCCCTAAGAGATCATAGAGTAGGGTGAGGAAATTTTCTTACATAAGCTGAAATGCCTCCATAATTTAGCCTTATGTAAAACAAAATATTCATTATGATAAAAAATTCTTGACATGATAAAAAACTCGTAGTATGATGTTGGTAGCTTTTTGCACGAAGTGTGCATACAAAAGACTTACATACTGGGAGAAGATAATCAATGAAAGAAAAGGTTTTCGATTTAACAAAGAAAAAAAAGTGGTTTGTACTTATTTTACTCATGATCTCTGGAGGGCTTATTTACAACCTTCCTTATTTTAGGTCTACTTTTTATACTCCACTACAAGAAGCTTTGGGGTTAGCTGGTCAACATGGTAAATATGGTTTTATCATTTCAGTATACGGACTGCTTTCTATCATTTTTTATATTCCTGGAGGGTGGATTGCGGACACCTTTTCTACAAGAAAGCTGTTATCTGGATCTCTCGTGGCTACTGGTCTTTTAGGCTTCTGGTTTGCCACATGGCCATCGTATAATGTTGTACTTGTCATTATGGCATTGTGGGCAATCACTACGGTACTTACGTACTGGTCTGCTTTTATTAAAATCATTAACCTATTAAGCGAAACCTCTGCAGAAACAGCAGAAAATTATGGATATATTGAAGGTGGAGGTGGAATTGTTCAGGTTCTACTTTTACTGCTAGGGTTAGGTGGGTTTTCTGTATTAGGTGCCACATCTACATCTCTTTCTATTATTATGATATCCTATTCTGTCATCTTAATTCTCACAGGAGTGTTACTCTATCTTATCCTTCCAGAGCCTGCTGGTGGAAAAGATCGTATTTCTGCAAAGGATACATTAAAAGGCATGTTTAGTGTGATGAAAATGCCCATAACATATATCTTAGCGGTAATTATATTTGGTTGTTTCTTTGTATATTCTGGGGCAAACTATTTTATCCCTTACTTAGAACACTGTTTTTTCCTATCCGCTGCAATGGCTGGAACCATTAATGTTTTACGAATTAATGGGGTTCGAATCTTTGCTGGTCCTGTTTTTGGATATGGGGCAAAGCGTTTAGGCCGATCTACGGGGTTAATAAAATGGTCATTTGTAGCCTGTATTATTCTATTAGGAATACTGTTTTTACTTCCTCTGGTTCCTTGGTTATTGATATCTGCCATTTGTATTATTTTCCTTTTAGGGTTCTTTCTTTGTGGGATAAGGGCTGTGTATTGGTCTATTATTGAAGATATGGAAACTCCTGCTGCGGCAATTGGATCGGTTGTTGGGTTTGCTTCACTTATCGGATTTTTACCTGATGTTTTTCTCTATGCGTGGTTTGGTAATATTATTGACTCAAACCCTGTAGAAACGGCGTATTCACTTATATTTGGTATTATGCTCATTGCTCTTGTGATTACTGGGGCTATTACTTTTGTTGTAGATCATATAGTAATGAAAAAGAAGAGAGCCCATGCAAATTAACAATAAATGTAATGACCAGTCCCTCTTAACCGAGGAGATGAAGCTTGTAGTAGCAAAACAGCAGGAACTCTCAAAAGATTGCTTTGTTACTGGGGGTGATGTGTCCCCCAGTGAGCTACGAGAAAATTACAACCAAGAGCGGGAGTTTTGGAATGCCGGAGGATATGAACCAAAGGAAATAAGAGATATTTCCTGTCCTGTTGAAGGAGGAGAAATATCTCTTCGAGTCCACTATCCTCACGTAAGAACTGAAAAGGGTGCTATTCTTTTTATTCACGGTGGTGGTTTCATGACAGGGAATAATGATACCCATAGTCTTATTATGCGCCTTCTCTGTGAGCACGGTGAGATTCCTGTTATCGGAATAGAGTACCGACTGGCTCCTGAGTATAAGATGCCTACCCAAATTGATGACTGTGTTTCAGCAATCGACTATATTCGTGGGAGTGCCGATGATTTTGATATAGACCCTAATAAGATTATTCTTGCTGGTGATTCAGCAGGCGCAGCTCTCTGTATGATTATGAATCTTTTGTACCGAGATGATCGTGGAGATAATTCATTTATTTCAGGTCTTATGCTCTACTATGGGCAGTACGGATTACAGGATTCTGTATCGGCAAGATTATATGGAAGTGAAATGGATGGTATGAGGCCCGAGGATGTTGAGTACTATATGTCTCAACTTATTGATAAGCCCGGTGATTTCATGAAGTATCTTCGAATGTTTGATATTGATCTTACCTACGGTATGCCAAGAACCTATATATCCTGTGGAGGAGTTGATCCTCTTCGTGATGACTCCATACTCCTTCATGAAATATTGAGATCCCATGATATTCCTGTTAAGATAGATATATTTGAGGGGGTGTTACATGCGTTCCTTCACTATTCAAAAATGCTTCCTCAGGCAATTGAAGCAATAAAGTCTGGGCTAGATTTTACAGTAAAATAATAACTATATAAAATATATAAGGAGAAGAATATGAAAAAAACAATTAGTACAGAAAAGGCACCAGGAGCTATTGGACCCTATTCACAGGCAGCTGTTGCTGGTGGATTTATTTATGTTTCGGGACAGTTACCTATTGATCCAAAAACAGGAGAGTTTGCGGGAAACGATGCTACTTCTCAAACAAAACAGTCCTTGGCAAATGTTAAGGCTATTTTAGAGGAAGCGGGTTATACCATGAACGATGTGGTAAAAGCAACTATTTATCTCGATGATATTGCTGATTTTGCTGCAATGAACGAGGTGTACAATACATATTTTGAAGCTCCATACCCAGCACGAGCAGCATTTGCGGTACAGACTCTTCCAAAACATGCGCTTGTTGAGATTGAGGTTGTTGCCTACAAATAGGAGGTACTTATGAAGTATAATTTTGATGAAATTGTAGAGCGTCGAAACACCGGCTCCGTAAAATGGGACTTTGGTGAGATGTTGATTCAAATGGGCTTTACTGAGCGATTTGATGAGAACACCATACCTCTTTTTACGGCGGATATGGATTTTGCAGTACCCCCCTGTGTGGTAGATGCGATGCATAAGGTGGCAGACCAAAGAATTTATGGGTATACTATGCCAATTCCCGAGTATTATGATGCAATTATTAACTGGTTTAAACGACGTCATGATTGGGATATCTTACCGGAAGAGATTTTATACTCTCCAGGAACAGTGCACGCCTTAGGTGTTGCTGTTCGAGCCTTTACTGAACCGGGAGATGGTGTGATTATTCAACGGCCTGTGTACTTTCCTTTTACAAGTGCCATAGAGGGAAATGGTCGAGTGGTAGCAAATAATCAGATGAAGGTTGATGCTAAGGGGTATTATGTTCCAGATCTTGAAGATTTTGAGAAGCAAGCAAAAAAGCCAGAAAATAAACTATTTATTCTCTGTAATCCTCACAATCCATCGGGAAGAATCTTTAGTAATGATGATCTTCGAAAAATGGCAAAAATTTGTGTAGACAATAATGTCATTATTATTGCAGATGAAATTCATGGAGATCTTATTCGAAAGGATGCCGTTTTTACCCCTATTGTAAAAGTGGCAGATAGCCCAAAAAATATTGTAACGTGTACAGCAATCAATAAGACCTTCAATGTTGCGGGACTTCACGCTTCAAATATTGTGATTCAGGATGCCGAGCTAAGAGAGGTGTATGCGAAAGAGCTTAATATGCCTTTCCCCACACCCTTTACCTACAATGCGGTTATAGCTGCTTATAATGAAGGTGAGGAGTGGTTAGAGGAGCTCAAAGAGTACCTTGATGGCACAATTGATTGGGTGTTGGATTTTTGCAAAGAGCACCTTCCCAAGGTGAAATGTGTAAGACCCGAGGGAACTTATATTTTCTGGATGGATTTTAGAGGATATGGATTAACCCGAGATGAGATTAGAAAGAAAATCTATATTGATGCAAATGTAGTACTAGAGGAAGGGCGTATGTATGACCCCGATCAAGGTACTGGATTTGAGCGGATCTGTCTTTCGGCTCCTCGGTCACTGGTGCAAGAAGCGTTCCGTAGAATTGCACGGGAGTTTGAGGGTTTATAGCAGGAGATACTCGAGGGTGGCGTGAAGCTACCCTCGACTTTTCGGGAGGTATTATGAAACTTAATGTAGGAACTACTATTCCTGATATTACACTACACACCCATAGGGGAGAGCATATATCTCTTGGAGAGGTTGTTCAGGAGAATAATAACACTGTAGTACTTTTCTTACGATATTACGGTTGTACGGTATGTCAACTTGATTTAATGGAGTATAAACGGCGGTACAATGATTTCAAAGATAAAGGTTTTGAGGTTGTTATTGTGTTACAGAGCACTCCTGAAATTGTTTCTGAAGGAGGAGTTGACCTTCCTTACATTGTGGCATGTGATCCAAAACTGGAACTGTACCAGAAGTTTGAGATATACCCCGCAAAAAGCAAGCTTGGTCTTGTATCCTTTGGAACTATTCGAAAGGTGAAAGCTGCAAAGAGAGCAGGGTTTACCCATGGTACCTATGAGGGTGAGGAGCTACAGCTCCCTGCTCTATGTATTATCAATCAACAGGGTAGGGTTACCTATAGTAGGTATGCAAAGAACCTTGCGGATATTCCTTCAATCGATAAAATTTTAACACTCGTTTAAGAAATTATCCTCCTATTTCTCCTCTTAGGATTTTCCCTAGGAGGTTGAAGAATTCTCTATTATTTACTACAGTGTATACAACTTACTTAGGGTGCTTATCATTCCGTTCTGGGAGAGTACGCTGGTTGAGTTTCAGGAGGATTGAGTATTCGTAGTGCAGGATCTCAGATAAAGTATAAAAAATATACCGTTCTGGTGGGGGCCCTGTTAGCTCAGCTAACCATAGCAGGATTGTATGCTTGGAGTATTTTTAGTACCGCTATTATTGATGAGTATGGGTGGGGAGAGAATCAAGTTATTCTCACCTATGCTATAGCTCAGTTTGTATTTGCCCTAAGCACTATAGTTTCTGGAAGATTAGTGGATAGGCGAGGACCAAAAATAACTCTTACCATAGGTGGAATATTATATGGTTCAGGGTTAATTCTTTCTTCCTTTGCAAAGAGTCCTCTTATGTTGCACCTCTCCTACGGAGTGATAACAGGAATGGGTGTTGGTTTTGTGTATGTGTGTCCTCTCTCCACGTTAATTAAGTGGTTTCCCGATAAAAAAGGTACTATCACAGGGTTGTCGGTTGCGATTTTTGGAGGTGGAAGCATTATCTTTAAAGAGATTATATCTTTTCTCCTAGAAGGTCGTACTGTTTCAGAGGCGTTTTTCTATTTAGGTATAGGCTCTGCAGTGGTAATTTTTTTAGCCTCCCAATTGGTATCTCTTCCTCGTGGGTATCATAAGAAGGCACTTCGTAAGGGGTATGGAGATTACACTACCCAGGAGATGGTAAAATCTTCGGTGTTTTATAAAATCTGGTTTATGTACTGGCTGGCAGTAATTCCAGGACTTCTTATACTGGGGGCCGCAAAAAATATTGGGCTAGATGCAAACTTAACCCCCACAGCCGCAGCAAGCCTTGTTACCCTTTTGGCTCTGGCCAATGCGACAAGTCGACTGATCTCTGGTACATTATCAGATACCTTTGGAACCCTCAATATTATTAAGGTTGCCTTCTGTATTACGGTAGTCTCCCTTGTATTCCTTACGTTCTTTGGTGATATTAGGATACTCTTTTATACTGGTATTATGGGAGTTGCCTTTGGATATGGTGGATTTTTGACACTCTTTCCCATTCTCACAAACCAAACCTTTGGATCTTTCCGATACGGTTCTAACTACGGTATTGTGTATCAAGCGTACGGTATAGCCGCACTTTCTGGAATAGGAATAAAAGCTTTGGTTGGAAGCTATACTAACACCTTTCTTATTTCCGCAATAGCCGGTGTTGTTGGGCTCTTTATTGCAATGTTGATAGGAGAAAAAAAGTAGACCTTTTCTCTATACGGTATAAAAGTACTTGCAGAGCCTGCCTATAGAATGGTATACATAGCAATAATGAAAGATACACATAACCAACATATCAGAAATATTGCTATTATTGCGCACGTAGACCATGGAAAAACCACACTGGTCGATGCAATGTTTCAACAGAGTGGACTATTTAGAGAGGGTCAAGAGGTACATGATCGTCTTATGGATAACATGGATCTTGAGCGAGAACGAGGTATTACCATCTCTGCAAAAAACTGCTCTGTCCAGTGGAAAGGGGTGAAAATCAATATCCTTGATACCCCAGGGCACTCCGACTTTGGAGGGGAGGTTGAACGAGCTCTCTCTATGGTAGATGGAGTTGTGCTTCTTGTAGATGCATCTGAAGGCCCCCTCCCACAGACTCGGTTTGTCTTAGATAAGTCATTATCTTCTGGACTACCTGTTATTGTAGTTATCAATAAAATTGATAGACCAGATGCACGGTCAGCAGAGGTTCTGGACGAAGTTCATAGCTTACTGATTGATCTTGATGCAGATGAAGAGCAATTGGATTGTCCCATAATCTACGCCATAGGAAAGGATGGAGTTGCATCAACAACCCCCGATGAACTAGGAGCTAACCTGAATCCACTTATGGACTGTATTTTGGAGACTATTCCTGGTCCTGCTATGGATAGTACAAAACCTTTTCAAATGCTTGTTTCCGATTTGAGTTATTCAGACTACTTGGGTCGGTTAGCGATTGGTAAAATTGTAAATGGGTCGGTTGCAGCTAAGGACTCTCTTGTATGCATAAAAGAAGATGGAAAAGCGGTACCTCTTAAAGTGTCTAAGATTCAAGTGTACCACGGTACCACCCTAGAGGAATCTTCTGAGGTTGCTACGGGAGACATTGTGGTACTCTCTGGAATTGACGATGTTGCTATTGGTGATACTATCTGTCATGTTGATAATCCCGAGGCCCTTCCTCGTTTAACCGTAGATGAGCCTACGGTATTTATGAAGTTTGGAAAAAACACCTCTCCTCTCTCTGGAAGAGAGGGGAAGTTTGTTCAGTCCACCAAAATATATGATCGTCTTATTAAAGAGAGCTTACTCAATGTTTCTATGCAGATAGAAGTTTCCAGTGATAACGACAACTTTATTGTAAAAGGTCGTGGTGAGTTTCAAATGGCTATCCTTATTGAGACCATGAGACGTGAAGGGTTTGAGCTCTCTGTAGGTAGGGCTCAGGTAATATACAAAGAGATTGATGGCGTTAGAATGGAACCGATTGAAAAGCTTACGGTAACCTGTGATGATGAGTATAGTGGAGCTGTTACCGAGAAGTTACTGCAGCGAAAGGCTATTCTCATAGCTATGAATTATGAGCAGGGTGGAGTTGTTCGGATTGAGTTTTCTGTTCCTTCCCGTTCGCTTATTGGGTACCGAGATGAGTTCTTAACAGATACCCGTGGTACTGGAATTATGAACTCTATCTTAGAGGGCTACGAGAAGTACCGAGGTGATTACCCCACAAGACATACGGGAAGTTTAGTTGCCGATAGATTGGGAAAAGCTGTTCCCTACGGACTGTTTAACTTGGAGCCTCGGGGAAAACTCTTTGTTCTTCCCGGTGATGATGTGTATGAAGGTATGATTATTGGAGAGTACAATAAAGAGGGAGACCTTAACGTAAACGCCTGTAAAACAAAGAACCTTACCAATGTTCGGGCAGCAGGAAAGGACGATGCGGTAACTCTTACTCCAGTAACTCCTATGACCCTAGAGCGAGGATTACAATTTATTGGAGATGATGAGATGTTGGAAGTAACTCCTACAAAAGTTCGACTTCGTAAAATCTTACTTTCCGCCCAGGATAGAAAAATCCGAAGTAAAAAATAGTTGCATAGAGGGATCAGTAGAGAGGTGTAAACCCCTATTGGTCCCTTTCAGTTTGTGCCATTTGTTCAATGAGCAAGTATGTTGATACCTTTCAATGAGTAGAAAGGGTGTTTTCTTGTTCTATTCTTTACAAAATATACCATTTTTTGATGATATAATCTTTTTTCTTGTGTTCTCCTATAAAAGCAGTTAAGCTAAATAATATTTTCCCTAAAGAGAGGTAATTGTATGAAGGGGTATCAAAAAGCTTGGATAGTAATACACCTGTTGGGGGTTCTTACCTTAGCCTGGAATGGCATGGTTTCTAGGTTCTATTTCTATCCAATGAACTATATGCCTGTTGTTCTAGGCGTTTTATGGGGAACTGTGACTCTTGTGAGTTTAGTTTTTGCACTCTTTGCGTTGCGTGCTGGTCGTAAGGATTCTAGTCAAAGGTCTGGTAGAAAGAGTGTAACATCGAAACCTCTCATGTGCAAGTTGCTTATTTTGTTTGGAACTCTGCTCTTTTTTATTGGCTTTATAGTTGCTCTTATGCGTATATTCCCAGGGTACAGACTCCCTTTTTATGGATACCATAGAATTTACTACTTTGAGGTTTTGGGATATCTTCTGCTTATGCCAGGAGTGGTATATGCATGTGTTACAATCTTGAGAGGTATTTCCCTCCCTCGCTGGAGTTTTTCTCATCTCATGGTTCCTGTCATTTTTGTTACCCTACTTCTGGGGTGGGATACTCTGCAGAGTGACTCCACCATTCGATATACTTCCTACGAGTCTTCCCAGTTTAATAATCCAAGACCTATGAGGCGTATTATTGATGAGGATAACCCACTGTTTCTCTTTAATATTTATGGCTTTGGGCTTGATTCTGTTAAGTGGCTTCATGAGAACTTACCAGAAGATTTAAGACCCTATTGGGCAATACAGTTTGTTTCTTATGTGGAGCATAACCCAAGTACGGAGGAGCAAATAATAGCGGCCCTTGAGTATACCGATGAAGTTGGGTTTGATGTGTTTATTCAGATAGAGAACTGTTTAAGCGATAGCGATATCCCTATATCCTATTTTGATAATCTGTTTGATGAATATGAATCACTTATTGGGCTTGTGGTTGCAGAGTTTAGTGCTGCTAATACCTCGTTTTATGGAATGGACTATCAGCATATGCGTGTTATCTCTGAAGCTCTTGATGTGGTTTCTGCTCAGGGGGCGTATCTTATGTGGCAGGATATGGGGTATGAGTTTAGGCACCCCTTTTCTACTGCGGGATCTCATAAAGCTCTTTTTCATAAGATTGAAGAAAATGCTGACCATCTCTTGCTTATGGATAAACGCAATGGAAGATCTAAACGACAACTTAGTACAGCTACTGCATTAGGGTTTTACCTTACCGATAATGCAGTAGCTTGGGGACCCAATGCGGAAAGCTGGATCTGGTGGGAGGCTGGTCTTGGACCCATAGGTAAAGAGCCTATGAATATTACTAAGGCCCATAGAATGTGGGAGTCACTGTACACTTACCCTGAAATTATGTTTGGAATTGAGTGGATGATGGCTGCTGCTGGAGGGGCTACGCTCTACTCTCTAGAAGCCCCTTTTCATGGAATAGCTGATTTTTGGGGAGGAAACCCTCGGTTTGTGCCCGCTTGGAATGAGGTATTACTACCACTCTCCCGAAAAATTGTGTATGGCAATCTTATTGTTCCAAAAGATGAAATGAAAGAAAAAATTCAGGTAGCCTATCTTCCAGACCGAGTTATGCCCGGAGAGTTTCAAAATGATGAGCTCTTTCAGGGGTTGTATGGTCCAGAGGTATCTAGTATGTATGAGTGGCTACCCTCATCTGGTAGATACTACTACCTTCCTGTGATTCCTCAATATGCAAATCCTGAAAGTTATATAGACTTTCCTCTTATTGTTACCACCCAAAGGTATGAGAAAGAGTTTTTAGCAAACCAGAAGGTTAAACAAGAGTACTTTAACGCTTTATACCCCGAATTGTCACAGGGATCTGCCTGGGTGGTTGAGCATAAAGGGTTGTGGTATCTTGCTAACCCAGAAGAGAACGAGCAGGTTCAAGCAGACTTCTCTTTTTCACCGGTGGAGAGTAACGGTGTTTCTCATATTACAGGGGCGTTATCTCCAAATGGATATGCTCTTATCGAAGAGACCAGTGATGCCATTGAAGTATATTTTAATAACTTTCGTACTGACTCTGATTTGGCTATTTGGTCGGTAACAAGTGATACGTTTAACTGGAAAAACTTCCTCCACAATACCATGGTTTGGTTCAATGAGGTTCAAATGGATTATGGGGAGTATTTAGAGAGACTACAAGATCCAAAGGTTCTTAATACTCACCGTACAAGTATATTTTCCTTTGAGATTGATCCCCAAAGGGTATCTTCGGTTATTCCAGAGGTGAGTGTACGAAGAGGGGATTATACGATAACCCAATCTGGTAATACTATAGGAGTAGAAGTTTTCCATAATGGTGATGGTACCATTCGGATCCCTATAAACTAAGTATTATATAAAAAAGGGATACCTCTCAAGAGTTCTAAACTCAAGTAGGGGTATCCCTTGTATAGTTGTACATAAGTGTAGAGGTTCTCCCAAAACCTCAATTCCTTAATGTTTAAAGTGCCTCATTCCTGTAACAACCATTGCAATGCCTAGCTCATCACAGGCGTCAATAGACTCTTGGTCACGAATAGATCCTCCCGGTTGAATAATAGCTTTAACTCCTCGCTCTGCACAGAGTTCTACCACATCTTTAAATGGAAAGAATGCGTCAGATCCTATCACCGTGGCCTTACCCTTTCCGTGGTCCAGTGCGTGTTCTGTTGCCCAATATCTATTGGGTTGCCCTGTGCCAACTCCAAGGGTTCTCTCTCCATGAACCGCCACAATGGCGTTTGACTTTACGTGTTTTACCACTTTTTGCGCAAAGATAAGATCTCTCATCTCCTCTGGGGTTGGCTGTTTTTTGGTAACTACCTTAAACTCTGTTGCAAAACTGTTATCGCACTCTTGAACTAGAATCCCTCCCTGTACAGGAATGGTTTCGTATGTGCTTGTAAGTAGTGCATCCCCTTGAATAACTCGAAGGTTTTTCTTTGTCTTGAGTATTTCTAATGCATCATCATCAAAGGATGGAGCTATGACAATTTCTAAAAATATTTTTACACACTCCTCTGCCATTGCTCTGTTTACTCTTTTATTAGCCGCAACAATGCCTCCAAAAATTGACATTGGATCACCCTCATAGGCAGCAAGATACGCCTTATCAATACTTTCTCCCAGTGCTACACCACAGGGAGTTGAGTGTTTGAGTCCACATACCGCAGGCTCTTCAAACTCTCGAACAACCTTCCATGCGGTGTCCATATCTCGAATATTATTAAAGGAGAGCTCTTTTCCCCAAAGTTGAGTAAAGGGTTCCCCCTTATGGGTGGGATCTTTGTAAAACCAGCTTTTCTGATGACTATTTTCTCCGTATCGTAGAGAAGACTCCTTTACCCAAGGATTCGTAAAGTAGGGGAGTTTGTCTAGGTCATTACAGAAAAATTTGGCAATGGCTCCATCATAGGCAGCGGTAAGATTAAACGCTTTTGCTGCTAAATACTGACGTGTTTCTATAGAGAGATCTCCCTGGTTCATCTCTTCCATAACTCGTTGATAATCGTTGACATCAGAAAGTACGGTCACATCCTTATGGTTTTTTGCGGCCGAACGAATCATTGATGGCCCTCCAATATCAATAAACTCAACGGTCTCTTCAAAGCTCAGGTTTTCATTCATCTTTTCAAAAAATGGGTAGAGATTCACTACAACCATATCAATGGTGTCAATCTCACGGGTCTTAAGAGTTTGCATATGTTCTGGAATATCTCTCCGTGCTAGAATTCCTCCATGAATCACTGGGTGTAGGGTTTTTACTCGACCATTAAGCATCTCCTCTGCTTGGGTTACCGAAGCAACTTCTATAGGATCAAGACCTGCCTCTTTTAGGTGAGAAAAGGTTCCTCCTGTGGATACAATACGCCAATCTTTTGCTTTTAAGAATGTTGCCAGTTCCACCACTCCCTCTTTGTCAAATACACTAATCAATGCTGTTTTCATGAGATATGCTCCTAGGTGATCTTAGATGCTTTCATAGTACCAATGTGTTGTTTTTTATACAACCAAAAGAGTTCCCTCTAATTGAGGGGTGTTACTTTTTTTATAGGTGATGGCTGTTTTTCCATATAGAGGCAACAACCAACAACAGAAGAAAATCATAGAAGATGATAAAAACTCTTGATAGAAATATATTTTATGATATAATTTGCGTGGGGGTAGCTATAGTGTTAACTTATAATGACATGGTTGTAATAATAGATATGAGCAATGGTTTTGTCTATGAAGGAGCTCTTGCATCACATAATGTAGCATCCCTTGTTCACCGAATGAGTGGTTTTGTGGAGCAGTGTCTTGATGAAGGGATTGAGGTTTGGCACTATGTTGATGCCCACAATAAAAATGCAAAGGAGTTTTCGGTATACCCTAAACACTGTGTTGCAGGCACCTACGAGAGTAAGGTGATTCCAGAGCTTGACTTTGCAGAGATCTATGTGGTGAAGAAAAATAGTACCAACGGATTTTTAGCAAAGAATCCATTTTCTCAAAAGAAGAATCTCAATATTATTGGTTGTGTAACTGATATTTGTGTGTATGATTTTGCGTATACCGCAATCAAATATGTGCATGAACATAACTTAAATTTGAAGGTTAGGGTGATTGATAATCTTTGTGCAACATTTGATGCTGAAGGGCATGATAGCAAAGAGGTCCATAAGGCAACCTTAGAAAAACTCAAGAAAGAGGGTGTTGAGATACTTCATTTGCGTGAGAAAGAGGATGTAATTAGGTAACCCCTTCCTCTAATATCATAACTATGATACCATATAATCTATGGCTACGTTATACATTGTTGCAACCCCTATTGGGAACTTAAAAGATATTACTTACCGTGCAGTAGAAACACTTAAAGAGGTTGATGTTATTGCCTGCGAAGATACTCGACATACTCGAGGTCTTTTGAATCACTACGGCATTTCTGGACGACTCATTAGCTGTCGAAGTGAAAATGAGGAAGCCTCTGCCCAAGGTATTGTACAACTATTAGACTCTGGGCAAACGGTGGCCTATGTAAGTGATGCGGGATCACCAGGTATGAGTGATCCTGGAGCAAAGGTTGTGGCTGCTGTACGAGATGCAGGTTTCACAGTGATTCCTCTGCCTGGGGCTTCTGCTGCAACTACCTTAATAAGTGTAAGCCGTGGTGGAAAGGGGGTTCTTTTTGAAGGATTCCTTCCCAAGAAACCGGGAAAGCGTCGCCGCCGTCTTGAAGAGCTTATGGAAAGAGAAGATAGTGCCCTTGTGTATGAGTCCCCCTTTCGTATTGTGAAGGTGTGTCAGGAAATTGCTGCTATTGACCCTACTCGAATGATTCTTATTGGGCGAGAGATGACTAAAATGTATGAAGAGTATATAGAAGGACCCGCTAAAGAGGTTCTTGCAGACCTTGAGAGTCGAAAGAGCATTAAAGGGGAGTTTGCTTTACTGATATATGGGGTATTAGCAAAAAAAGAGAAATCAAAAAATAAGTATGAGAAAGTCAAGGATGACTCTGACCAGTAGGGGAGTGTAATGATTACTGTACGCAAACTTCAGAGTCTTTCACAGAGAACTCGGGAGAGAAAGATTCTTCGAATACTAGAGCAGGCGGAGCTCTCTTTTGTACAAGGTCTCCCTGTTGATGGGTTCTATCTGAAGAGGGTTGTATCTCTGTTAGATTCCTCCTGTATGGGAGTTGTATCATTTTTAGAGTATCCCATTCCTGAAAATGGTACAGTCAATCCTATGGGGAAAGAGCATATTACATACCGTAGGGTTCTTAACGACTTACGACATAGCTTGGCAAAGTCTCTAGGAGAATCTCCTGGCGATTGGGATTTTATAGATATAGCAGGAGGTGAAGAAGAGCCTCGCATTGCCAACACGTATCCCATGCAGGTGTATGTAGATGATGTTCGATCCCCCTTTAATGTGGGTTCTCTTTTTCGTACAGCAGAGGCTTTTGGGGTTTCTGAAATGATGATATCTTCTGGTACCGCAGCCATAGATCATCCTCGTACTTATAAAACTGCAAGAGGGACCATTGATATGATACCACACCGTATCATTGATCAGCAGAATACCAGTAAGAGGTCTCTATTAGATCATCTTCCTTCAGGGACTCCGTTGTTCGCAATGGAAACAGGAGGAACTCCTTTAGGGGAGTTTGTTTTTCCCTCCCATGGAGTGCTTATTGTGGGATCCGAAGAACTCGGCGTATCTCCAGAGCTTTTGGAGGAAGCTAAAAGCTCCTATGGAGTAGTCACCATTCCTATGGTTGGGGTCAAGGGATCTCTCAATGTTTCTGCCGCCTTTGCCATAGTACTTTCGCGGTGGTTTGAATCTCTCTCTTCCTAACCGAATTTAAATATTCAGTTTTAGTACAAGACCCGTCATGGTCTCTTGCATATAGTAGAAATTATTTGCCCGAGATCTACCTCTATACCAAGAGAATCCTACGGAAGTCTCTACATCTTTAGCATAAGGTAGTGTATACCCAATCATAATAGATGTATTTGGGGCAAATCCATTTTCTTGGAAGTGGCTCACGTTGAGGGCTCCATAAAATCCTCCATGTTTTGGGTTGCTAAAAGTGTAAATTGCTTCAGCACCCCATTGGAACCACCAAGGGCTTTTTATACCTGGTCGTGTGAACATTCCTCCAAACATACCAGAACTGTTAAATCCTAAATATGCCTCACCATACAATCTTGTATAGAGTCGCTCTGGAGAGTTTTCCATAAAGGCTAGTGGTTCTATTGCAACGGCAAGGGCCCACTCATCTCTAAGGTATGTTGCATTTTGCATAGATGTTGATGTATCCCAATCTATGGTTGATTGATCTATATCTCCTATCTCATCTCCAGTATGAGAAGAGAAGTGGTGCCTAAAGAGCTTAAAGCCTAAACCCTCTATAGGTGTTACTGAGACCCCTACAGCAAAGACTCCCTCAAAGGATATCATCTCAAAGTGTTGAGAAGCCATAATAAAAGGTAGGGTTATGGTGAGAAATAAATCTGCTCCAATATTTGGATTCTTCTCATTGGAGAACCGAAGAAGAGAGGCTGAAAATGCTGGGCGGATTTCAAAACGGTTTTCCATTATAAGTTCACTCTCAATCATAATCTGGTAGAAAAATTGCATAGTAGGAGCAAAGGGATCTGCGATATAGTTTTTATAAAGTAGCTCTCTATTCCAGAGGGACCAAATCCACCCAGAATCTTTTGTTCTTAGAGGTTGTACTTCTGTAAGTGTCCAGTCCTCTTGAGGGTTCTCCGTAGTGGGTGTCTCTTGTTCCTGTATTGGTACTGTTGTATTACCAAACAGAGGAAATCCTACTACTGTAAGTGCTAGAATAATAATAGCAATACTCTTTTTCATTTAATCAATCCTCCAAACATCACTTTCAAGACCAAAATCTCCCCACCCGCCCATAAACAGTACAGAATCCTCATCTGCTATGGTGGTGTACCCGTAACGTCCTGTTATAAGAGGAGCCTGTGAATCTAATGACCACTCAACAGAAAAAGAGTCAGTTCCAGGTATGGTAAGCTGGCTCATAGGTAGTGAGTATATAGAGGTTATATCTGCAAAGGTTGAAGAGTCACTATCCATGTAGTAGAATCCTCCCCCCTCATGGGAGCGTCCCTGAAGTAACCAGAGATTTCCACGAACCTCTATCATTGAACTCATGAATCTATATATATCACCTGTTATACCTGTGATAGTCACCCAGCTTTCTGTATCAATATCAAATCGATATAATAGGGAGTAACCACTCTCCTCACCCGGGGGAGGAAGCTCTGGTATAGCAGTGTTTCCTCCAAATAGAAAAAAGAAATTATCCTTCTGGTGAGATGCAAAAAATGACCGCTTTCCAAAAGGGAGATCACCCGACTGTGCTACTCTGGTCCAGGTTTTTCCCTCGTCAGAAGATTTCCACATATCGCCTAAGTGATCACGACTATCTCTAACTCCACCCAGAAGGTAAAGATCTCCATTATCTGAGGAGAACATAGAATGGCCCATTCTTCCAACCCACCCTGGATTATTTGTAACAAGCTCCCAGTTTTCTCCATCTTGGGATTTCCACACCTCCGATGAGTACCCTCTATCTTTTCGATTCTCCTCATTCTGGTAAAACCCACCACTTAGGTAGATAGTGTTGTCCATGACTGTAACGGCATGACCCCAGCGTCCTCTCCATGGAGCTTCGGGGGTAATTCTTGTCCAATTTTCTCCATCAGAAGATTTCCATACATCTTCCATGTAATTATCCCTTCCTGGGGTTTTTTGGCTATATCCTCCAAAGAGGTAAAATATACCGTTCATTGAGGCCACTTGATGTCCACGTCTGGCGGACCAAGAAGCTCTATCTGTTACTTTTGTAACTTCTAGTTTCCCAGAGTATGGTTTTGCACTGGGAATAAAAGATGGGCAGCTAGTGAGAACTGCTATTAAGAAAATAATGGGGATGAAAGATGCTACTTTTTTCATGATATGGAATATATCAAATTTTTTTCTCAGTTCCTAGGGTTAGGATCATTGGAATATTAAAAGATTGGGGTCTTAAGATACTTTAGTTTTTAAAAATTTCTTTTCACTCTTTGCATGGGTTGCATAAAATGAATAAATATGCAAAAATAATGTATATTTATAAAAAGAGGTGTGTATGAAAAAGTATATATTAGCTGTATTT
>CAZBHR010000021.1:0-23203 GCA_964492025.1 uncultured Spirochaetia bacterium
GAAATTAGTAAATGTTTTACTCTCATTCAGAAAACTCCTTATAGGTTACCTATAGTTGCATAGATTATTATAAAAATCAAGGTTTCTCCATATATGGACATGCCACTACCTATACGATATTATCTTCTATATGAGTAATTTTTCTATAACCGCAGATTTTGAACCAGCAGGGGATCAGGCTCAAGCTATTGAGTCTCTTGTTCGTGGTGTTGTAAAAGGAGATACTAAACAGACACTGAAGGGAGTAACAGGGTCTGGTAAAACCTTTACCATGGCTAAAATTATTGAAGCTACTAACATGCCAACCCTTGTACTCTCCCACAACAAAACCTTGGCGGCCCAGCTGTACCGTGAGTTTAAAACATTTTTTCCCAATAATGTGGTAGAGTACTTTGTTTCATACTATGACTACTACCAGCCGGAAGCGTATGTACCTTCTCGAGATCTGTATATAGAAAAGGATGCCTCTATTAATGATGAAATTGATAGACGTCGACTCGCAGCAACCTCCGCGCTTATGGAAAGAGATGATGTAATTATTGTTGCTACGGTCTCCTGTATTTATGGATTAGGAAACCCAAAAGCATATATTGATATGAAGATAACAGTTCAAGAGGGAGAACCCTGCGATTTTAGTGAAGTCACAAAACAGCTTGTAAGTCTTCAGTATGAGCGTAATGATAGTTATCTTGATAGGGGTAAGTTTCGTCTTCGTGGGGATATCTTAGAAATATTTCCTGCATATCAGGAGAGTGCTATTCGTATAGAAACCACATGGAATGAGATTGATCGTATCCGTCGTATAAACCCCATAACAGGTGAGACTATTGAAGAGCTAGCACGTACTACAATATACCCTGCAAAACACTTTGTTCTTCCTGAGGATCAAGTGAAAGGTGCCTTGCGAGTTATTCAGAAAGAGGCAGATGATCGGTATCAGGAGTTATTAGACTCGGGGAATCTGGTAGCAGCAGAGAGAATAAAAGCAAGAACTAATTACGATTTAGAAATGCTATCTGAGGTTGGTTACTGTGGAGGTATAGAGAACTACTCTCGACATCTAAGTGGTAGAAAAGAGGGTGAGCGTCCTGCGGTGCTTTTAGATTACTTCCCAGAGAACTTTCTTACCTTTATTGATGAGTCTCATGTAACACTTCCGCAGATTGGAGCAATGTACCGAGGCGATAGATCAAGAAAGGAGAATCTTGTAAATTTTGGATTTCGACTCCCTTCGGCACTTGATAATAGACCTCTTAAGTATGAGGAGTTTGATGAGATGGTTCCCCAAAGAATTTATGTTTCTGCAACCCCTGGAGATAGGGAACTAGAGGAATCATCCCAGATAGTAGAACAGATTATACGACCTACAGGGCTACTTGATCCTGCAATCTCTGTACGACCAACCGAGGGACAGATAGAGGATCTCTATGGAGAGATTATTGCACGGATAAAACGAAAAGAGCGTGTACTTATTACCACACTCACTAAAAAGATGGCAGAGGATTTAACTGACTATCTTTTAGGACTGGACCTAAAGGTTCGTTACCTCCACTCAGATATTGATACGGTAGAACGTGTTGAGATTTTACAGGGTTTAAGGAGTGGTGATTTTGATGTACTTGTAGGAATTAACTTGTTACGAGAGGGTTTAGACCTTCCTGAAGTCTCCTTAGTTGCTATACTGGATGCTGATAAAATTGGATTCCTTCGGTCTACCCAGTCGCTCATACAGACAATTGGTAGGGCAGCGAGAAATGCAGCAGGAGAGGTTATCATGTATGCAGATGTAGAGAGTCCCGCTATGAGTGTTGCTATAGAAGAAACCGAAAGGCGCAGAGCTATCCAGCAGGCATATAATGAAAAGCACGGTATTACTCCAAAAACTATTAAGAAAGCAGTTCAAACAATCATAGAGCGAGAACGAGATGAGAAAACAGAGGCCGAGTCTACAGAGGTTGAGGTGATTAAAGCTGGGTATAACCTATTAATTGAAAAGGACAGAAATAAACTTATCCGTAGACTAGAGAAAGAGATGTTTGAGGCTGCAAAAAGCATGGAGTTTGAGCGTGCCGCAGTACTGCGAGATGAAATTGCCTCCATAAAAAAGCTATAAGCTGAAAATATTTTTATTGCAAATTGTGAATAATTAAACTATACTCAGGAAAGTTAGAATAAGGAGTATTATGCATATGAAGCAATCAAAATTATCAAGGCATATTGTTATGGTAGGATTGTCAGTATTTGTTATAGCTTTTCTTGTAGGATGTTCTCCTATTGAAAGAAAGAAGACAATTCCCATAACTATGATAGATATTCGTGGAGCAGAGACCCTTTCTGTTATAGAAAATGCTTGGGATGATTCAGAACGGTACCAATTTATTAAAACCTTATCAGATGGAACTGAAGAAATAGTGACACATCAAACAGCAGATGGGAAAATTATCCCGAAACCAAATCCTCCATCATTTATAAAATCAGTTAATGATCAATATATATTGATTACATATGATAATAGTATCAGTTCAGATTTTTCAACCATATTTGGATGTTACTTAGTGAATAAAGAGACAGGAAGTGCTTTTACTTTGGCAGATAGAGATTCCGATCCATCTTATATATTAAATTCTAATTCAAAGGATATTCAGACTATTTCAGATTTACAGGGTAACATCTATTATACAACAGAAGGATCATTACATAAAATTGATCTCTCATCTCCAGATTCGCCAAGATTTATACCTAATTACATTTCTCAATCAAGTGATGACTTTTATGTTTATATGGATTTAGATAGTTTGGTATTTGATAATAACGGGGTTTTTTGGGAATCCTATAGTGACACTATTTATCTTATACCTACAAATGGTAACATTACAGAAGCGACTAAGAATTTAGATTTGAATAATTTTGATAGCCACAATCTTATTACTATAGGAGGTAAGAGCTATGCTGTGGTTATTAATAATGATAATTGGGATGTTTTTCAAATTTATTCGGTAGAAATGGACTGGAATACTAACAGTGCAATATATACTTATAAAACAGAAATCTTGCGAGATTTCTCTTCTTCACCTAGATTCTTTAATAATGGATTTGTAGTATTGTATGAATCAAAGGTGACTTTAGTAACACACGACCGTAGTGGAGAACTAAAGATAGTACCCACAACAATCGAAAATAAAAGTAACTTTAAATACCATTATCCTTACCTTTATAGTTATTCTGGTTCTGCTCTTTTGGATTCTGATTATGATGAGTTGTACGAAGATACAGATTCTGTGGGGTTTATAACTAAGTTTGATTTAGAAACAGAAAACTATACCGATATAAAATTAGATGAAAGAACTCATCAATACGATCGACAAAATTTTGGTAGCGTAGATATCCACTCTATTCAAATTTATACTGATGGAACAATCAGCTGCAGAGGTGTAAAAGATTACAGTAATAAAATATTAACTATAGATCCTGAGGGCAACCGAAGCTATAGAGATAGTGATTATGATTCTTTTTATAGCCATAATCCATTCTCTATTCATATCAATTCAAAGATAATTAATTAAGGAAGGCACTATATGAAGAAACTGCTAGTAACCATTTGTTTCTTGTTTATAAGTTTATCTCTTTTTGCAGAAACCTCAGAGAGTGAAACTTTGAACATAACTCCAGGTAAAACTGACTGGGGAAGCATCTCGCTTGTTGAGCCAGTAAATTCTATAGAAAGGATTCAGCGACATCCGGAATTATATGCTCACACCGCAATAGGTCTGCCTAGAATAGGATCTATTATCCACGGTGGAGTTGGCGTAAACATACATGCTGGAAACTGGTATGTTCCTATTCAAGTTAATGTAGGGGTGGATACCTATATACTTACAATTGGTACAGAGTATCAGTTTTTAACTATTCCTTTTGGACAAACTGATAGAAATAAATTTTACATTAGGAGTGGGTTAGATATTGCAGGAGGGCTACTTCCTTATTACAGCAATGCAGACAGTTCTTTATTCGGTGGATTATATGGAACCATGACCTTAGGAATCTCTTTTCCTACTGGCAAAAAGGGTGCTTGGTTTATTCACCTTCGTCCAGCAGTAGGAGCTGCGTACGGAACTTGGAGATCCGAAGAATATTATAATGGTAGATACTATGACTACACCTACGAAACTAAGATTGGATTTTCTTCTCTGATTACCTTTTCTACGGGGTATCGGTTTTAGTAAATATTACGCATAAGTATATAAAAAAGGGTCGTTGAGTTATTCAGCGACTCTTTTTTATTTAATTATTGATTGATTTGAGGCTGCAAAAAGCATGGAGTTTGAGCGTGCCGCAGTACTGCGAGATGAAATTGCCTCCATAAAAAAGCTATAAGTTGAAAATATTTTCATTGCAGAGAATGTAAATATATGATATTTTTTCTTAGAGAGAATAAATACCATGAGAAAACTATATATTACGTTAATACTGTTTATACCCTTACTATCCTTTTCCTGCTCTCAACTCTTTGTTGATGAAAACTCTAAAATAGGGGATCCTAATAGCGATATAAGAAGGACAACCTCTAGGGTTACCAATTTTTATCATTATAACTCATCAAATAATCTGATTGAAGCAAGAACTTACGATTATGATAAAAGTGGAAACTTAGAAACAATTACCGTATTGGACTCTCGTAAAAAGGTGCTATATAAGACCGAATACTCTTATAATAGCAGTGGTAAAAAGAGTGAGCAAATATTGCGTATGCCCAATGGAACTGTGAGCTTCAGAGAAACATTTGAGTATTATCCAACAGGTGATCTAAAGCAACATATGAACTATCAAAATGGTTCAACCCTTTCTGGATATAACAGTTATGAGTATGACTCTTTTGGTAATGAGACTTTTGTTGCAGAGTTTACAGGAAATGGAACACTCATATCCTACAAGACCACCGAGTATGATCAGCAAGGTAATAAGGTAAGGTATTCGTCTTGGGACCAAGATGGTAATTTACACTCGTACTCTACATACCTCTATGATACTCATAATAACCTTCTTGAGGATGCTATGTATCAAGGGGATGACTCTCTTATCACAAGAAAAACTTATGAGTATAATAGTAAAAACCAAGAAGTCCAGTACTCCCTTTATAACTCAGATGATGAACTTGAAATATACTATACTTCTGAATATAACAGTTTTGGCAGTAGAGTAAAATACTCACTCTACTCACCATATAATATGTTGTTAAACTATGAGACCTATGAGTACAATAAAGATGGCGATGTATTAGTATATAATCTACATGGAGATGATGGAACTATTTGGGACTCAAAAAAGTTCACCTATAACTCTTATGGTAAATTAACATCCTATATATTTTATATTGATGGAGTAGTTGATGAACGTATGATTTTTAAGTATGAAGAAGTAAAGGTTAATTAGCTTTCTTTCCTTTCACTTTTAGTTGAAGATTTTCAATAACTTCACATATATGCTCCTGTTGCCACCCGTGTAATAATCCAAAACACCTGTACTGGTATAATCTCTGTTCTCGAACAGAAGGTGACCATTCCCCAGCAAGGAGTTCCGCAAAAATTTTAGGTGATAGTATGTTTCTGTATCGTCTAAAGTACCGTTCAATAATCCTTCTGTATTTTGGTTGTGATATAGCTGTTCCTTCACAAATATCACAGCCACCACAAAGTTCTACACTCCCTTCGAGAGGCTCTAAAAGAAGCTCTCTTCTACACCTGTTCTGCTGTCTGGCTATGGTTAATATGTAATTATCGGACTTTTCCTTCATATCTTTATCTTGAATGTAGCCACTGGGAGGGTAAAGTAGAATTGAGGTGCTTCTCTGCTTATCCCGACCTCCACGACCAGATTCTTGCAAATAAGACTCCACATCTTCTGGTGGCTCTGTGTGGATTACTGTTCTGATGTTTTTCTTATCTACACCCATACCGTATGCAGTTGTAGCACAGAGTATTCCCTGTTCAGATGTAAAAAACCACTCCTCAATACAAACCTTTTCATCCCTTTCTAATCCTGCATGGTAGAAACGAATATCCTCATTGGGGTGTAGGTATTTAATAGTATTTGCAAGTTGCTCTACACCCTTACGACTTCTACAGAATATAATAAGAGGTCGTTCAACCGGTGTAAGAAATGGAAAGTTATCTACACTGTTACTGTATACAAGTGAGAGAACATCCTGCACAGGGTGAAGTGATGGAATCATACGATAAAAGATATTTAGTCTATCAGGATTTGCTCGAATAAGGTGCATATCTCTATGGTAAAACAGAACCTCTTGTATTCTTTCAATAATATCATTAGATGCAGTTGCGGTAAATGCGGTGATTTGTGGAGGTTGAATCTGCTCAATCACCTTTTGAAGTGTGAGGTAAGCAGGTCTAAAAGAGTCTCCCCACTGACTAATAATATGTGCTTCATCTACCACTACATGTGCAATTGATAAATGACGCAAATGTGAAATAACTTCCTTACTCTGCAATGTTTCTGGATTTGATAAGATACAGGTAATGTCTCCATGTTCTGCTCTCTCCCAAAGATTTTTTCTTTCTTCCTGGCTCTGTCCTCCACAAAGTATGGCAGAGGTAATGCCAGACTCAATAAGCCTTCTGTGTTGATCATTCATCAGGGCAAGAAGAGGGAATATAATAAGAGTTATTCCCTGTAACAGTGTAGCAGGAAGGGTGAAGCATAAACTTTTTCCAGCACCCGTAGGAAGAATTACTAACTGATTATTTGGTGATTGCGTCGCCTGCATTTCTTTAGGAAGAATTTTTGCGTATCGAAGAATATTTGTAATAACTAGATGCTGATATGGAAAAAGATAGGGAATTCCAAACCTTTCTTGAGCTATGTGAGTTATAGGATCGACATGGTACTTTTCTTGATTCATATCAGTATTACTCTTTTTTTGTTAAAATTAGCTCTGTTTCAACAGAGTTCTGAAAAGAAGAAGATGTTGCGAGAATAATATTTATGATGTATACTGTGGTTATAACATAAACTATACGTCAGCGTAGAAGGAACCTTAGTGTCTACAAAATATCAAAAAATTATAGATTGGGTTGAGCATGAGATTAGAAGTTCAAATCTTGTAGTAGGAGACTCTGTACCCTCGGAGAAAGAGCTTTCTGAGATGTTTCAGGTAAGCCGAATTACCGCAAAGCGTGCATTAGAGGAGCTTGCAAAGTCAGATCTCATAGTAAGAAAGGTTGGGCATGGGAATTTTGTAAAAAATACAAATACTAAGAAGCAGAAAATTATTACTATGATCTTTCCTAATGATAATGTGGGAAACCTTTGGTCTGAATATGTGAACGGTGCGAGACATAGTGCAGAAAAAAAGGGTTACTTTATTACTCCTGTTTTTTATGATTACCGTAACCCTGATAATTTTAGAGAAACTATTTTACGCACCGTTCGTGATGATGTTTCTGGGTTTATCTGTTATCCCAGTGATAGTATTCACGGGGCAGAAACACTTCATGAGTTGAGTTTACAAAACTATCCATTCGCGGTTATTGATAAGTTTTTCTACGGATTTAATTTTACCAGTATACTATCAGATAATACAGAAGGCGCAAGAATGCTTGCAAGTTACGTTGTAGCAGAGGGGCACCTTAAAGTGGCATCTCTTTTTTCTGAGGATGTTATGAAGAGAAGCTCTACGAGGGATCGTTATCTTGCCCAGTCTGAGTACTTTAAAAGTCATGGAATTCTTGATTATCAAATTATTACATCCTTCAAGGATAATGAGCAGGAAGATATTATGTTAGACCTCTACAATAATGGTTTTACCTGTATACTGTGTGAACATGACCTACTTGCTAACCAGTGTGCTATCCAAATAAAAACTTTAGGGATTCAAGATAAAATTGAGATTGTTGGATTTGATAATATGGAAAAACTTCTATCCCTACCTGCACATATAACTACGGTGTCTCAAGATTTTTTCCAAGTAGCTAGTAAAGCTGTTGATCTTGTTATTAATAAAATCGATCTTCCAGAAACGGATCCTAAAACCGTAATTATTCCAACTCAGCTACGAGTAAAATAGATAAATCAGGGTGAATAGGGAACTCCACTTCTTATATGATTGACTTCTTTTATTTCTCTGTTATAATATTTGTATTGAATCATATTCGCATATGCGAACAAGGAGAGAACTATCATGAGTAATACGGTCGATAAGCTAGCATTAGAGAGTGCTTTAGAGGATGCAGTTAAGAAACTCAAAGAAGGGGTTGTGGCTTTTAACGGAAAGTTCCCTGATGCTGCGACAAAGAAGTACAAATATCCAAAAATTCGATATGGCACCAAGCTTGATGAGTGGACCAGTGGATTCTGGACTGGTATGCTCTGGCTTGCCTATGAGATGACTCATGATGAAAGTTTACGAACAGTTGCAGAGTCTCACCTAGATCATTTTGAGAAACGGATCGACCGAAAATATGGTGTAAATCACCATGATTTAGGTTTCTTATATATTTTAGCAACCACATCAAACTTTCAAATAACAGGATCAGCTCGAGCAAAAGAGGTGTCCCTTAAAGCTGCTGACCACCTTATTACACGGTACAAAGAGAAGGGTGGATTCATACAAGCTTGGGGTGATATTAATAACCCTAAAGATTATCGTCTTATCATTGATTGTATGATGAATATTCCTCTGCTTTTCTGGGCAACCGATGTAACAGGAAACCCTGTATATCGAGAGATAGCGGAAAACCATGCTAAAGCTACAGCCAATGTTATATTACGTCCAGATGGTTCTACATTTCATACCTTTTACTTTGACCCAGAAACGGGAGCTCCAGAGAGAGGTGCTACAGCACAGGGTTATGCAGATAATTCTCCTTGGGCACGTGGACAGGCTTGGGGTATTTATGGTTTTGCCTTAGCCTATGGGTACACAAAGGATCCAATGTATTTAGAGAAATGTTTTATTGTAACCGACTTTTTCCTTGAACACCTACCAGAAGACAGTGTGTGTTACTGGGATCTCTGCTTTACCGATGGAAGTGGTGAAGAACGAGACACATCTGCTGCTGCAATTGCGGTGTGTGGACTTTTTGAGCTTCTGCAATATATGTCTCCAGATGATAGTCGTTACAAAACATACCAAGAGGCTGCGGATAACATGATGGTATCTTTAATGACAAAATATACCACAAAAGATATGCCAAAGGCTCAAGGACTGCTTAAAGAGGGAGTCTATAGTAAGCCAGGGAAAAATGGAGTAAATGAGGCAAACCTTTGGGGTGACTACTTCTACCTAGAGGCTATTGTTCGTTATCTTAAAAAGGACTGGAACCGATACTGGTAAATATATAAGAGTCATATTAAGCACCTCATTGAATGGGGTGCTTTTTTTGTAAAAAAGATTCTGTATAAAGAAGCAAAAATTATGTATAACAGTAAGTATCCTATGGGCAGAGTACCAATAAAATGGTACATTAATCCAAATTATGTATAAGGATACCCTATGAGTACGAAAAAGAGTTTAGGTTGGATAGGTTTGTTACCACTGTTATTTTTTCTTGTTATTTACTTAGGAACTGGAATTATTACTGGTGATTTTGGAAGCATGCCACTGTTAGTAGGTTTTTTACTGGCTGCTGCGTTTGCCTTACTCTTAGATAAAAGAGGAGAAAAAACCTCCTTTGATGATAAGATTCGAGAATTTTGTAAGGCAGCGGGAGATGAAACCATTATGCTTATGGTTATTATTTTCTTACTTGCAGGGTCTTTCTACTCAGTTGCCGCTGAAATGGGTGCGGTATCATCAATGGTTAATATTGGACTTTCTCTATTACCTCCAACAATGATTCTTCCTGGACTATTTTTGATAGGGTGTATTCTCTCTTTCTCCATGGGTACTTCTATGGGTACCATTACAGCTCTTGCTCCTATAGGTGTGGGAATTGCGCAACAGACCGATGCAAACTTAGCCTTTGTTATGGCAACAGTAATTGGTGGAGCTATGTTTGGTGATAACCTCTCTTTTATTTCGGACACCACCATCGCCGCAACGAGAACCCAGGGGGTACTTTTAAAGGATAAGTTTCGTGCTAATATTTTAGTTGTTCTTCCTGGAGTTATTATTACTGTAGCTATATTGGCATTTTTCCCTATAGCAGGAGTATCTTCTGACGTAGTATATGAGTACTCATTTTTTGATATTATTCCGTATGGAGTTATTATCATAAGTGCACTTTTTGGACACCATGTTATGACAGTCCTAGGTATCGGTATTCTCTCGGGTGGTATTGTTGGATTGGTAAAGGGAAGTTTCTCCTTTATAGAGTTCTTCTCTGTACTTCATCGGGGAATGGTTGGAATGGAAGATCTTATTGTAATCTCTATTGTGGTAGGTGGACTTGCTGGACTTATGAGGTATTATGGTGGTGTTGATTTTCTTCTACAAACAATACGAAAGAGAGTAAAAAGCAAGAAGGGTGGACTCTTTGGCATTGCCTCTCTTGTTGCCCTTATTGATGCATCGGTTGCTAATAATACAATTGCTATTATTACCGCAGGTCCTCTAGCAAAGGATATTGCTGAGGAGTATGAGATAGATCCAAGAAGAACTGCCTCTTTACTAGACATATTCTCCTCTGCATTCCAAGGGATGATTCCCTATACACCTCAGCTCCTATTGGCTGCTGGATTTGCAGGGCTTTCTCCTGTAGAGATTATGCCATTCTCAATATATCCCATAACCATGGTATGTATGGGAATTATATCAATCCTTTTTGACTTTCCTAGAATGGAGAAGAAGTAACTAGTTGGGCAGATATCTGCCCAACCACTATTAGGAATCTGAGGAGTCTATGTTTTTAAGCTCCGCACGTTTTTTCCTGAACTCAATAATAGGAAGATCCCCCGGAATAAGTTGCTCTCCCATAGCTAATTCAGACTTTTTTGGTTCCTGAGTAAGTACAACCCGTCGGTCCTGGTGAAGAACCACTCTGTTAAAGATATTTGCACTCCAAGTTACAAATGTTCCAAGAAGGGGAATTGGTAAAAACTTCTGGTAAAACCGCAGATAAATCTTGGTATGCTCATCATCAATGGGAGAAAATGCTGCAAACACCCGTACCTTTGTGGATATTCTATTTTGCCACAAGTTTGGCACTTGATACTGAAGACTAAAAAGATCTTCATAGTTTTCAATTTCAGAAGCCCTAAGAGCTTGGGTTTTTCCATCATCATGTACATTGTTAACATAAAAGGTCATTCGGTTATTTTCCCATGTAACCACAGGACCATTTACCACTGTTTTATCTCCTTTTCCAATAGTATTACTATGAACAAAGGGAACATGAACCACATCAAGTTGATTCTCTATTGCTCTGGTATAATGAACACTCCACACCTCGGAAAATGTTTTATAGGTAAATCTATCTTCAAGCTCTTCAAAGAATGGAATTTTTGGAAGTTTGTTTAAGTCCGACTCATAAGGGCCGTACCACAACCAGATAAGGCCATACGCATCGATTACTCGGTAGGCGTGTACCGTAAACCGATCTGCCACTGGAGCAGATTTTCCATTTGCAGGAATTCTTGTCACCTTACCTGATGCATCATATAAAAAACCGTGAAAGGGACACTCAATCTGCTCCTCTTTTATACAGCCCAACGCAAGGGACGCACCTCTATGGCAACACCTATCATAGATGCAGCTTAGATTTCCCTTGGAGTCTCTCCAGAGTACCAGTTTCTCATTCATCCTTGTTACCCCAACAGGTTTACTCTTAACTTCCTTACTTTCCATAATTGCGTACCACTGGTTTTGAATCATGATGAACTCCCTTATAGTTGAGTATTCTATGAATTCCTATATGTGTCAATTCAAGCACAAGGTGATTTTACTATTTGTTCTTACGAATTAATCAATACAGGAGATTATCCAAGTTCATCAATTTACCAGATACAATTCCACTTGTAAAAAAATAATCAACTATGTAGAATAGGAAAAACACTTTTGGAAGGGGACCCCAAAATGATAGACAGAAAACTTATAGAGGCAAATTTAGAGCACACCTTACAAAACTCTCAGATTACTGGAATAGGTGAGAAGCTTAAAGGAAAAGTACGAGATATCTATGTAGATGGCGAGACTATTCATCTTGTAGCAACCGATAGGCAGTCTGCCTTTGACAGGAATTTAGCTTGGGTTCCATTTAAAGGGCAGGTTTTAACAGAAACATCCTCATGGTGGTTTGAGCAGGTTGCTGATATTATTCCCAACCATGTTGTTGCTCACCCAGACCCAAACGTAGTAACCGGTAAAAAATTAACCATATTTCCTGTAGAGTTTGTGATGCGTGGCTATCTGACTGGAAGTACCTCTACATCTGCATGGACCGCATATGAACGTGGTGAGTACGATTTTTGTGGTAATATTCTCCCTAGGGGCATGAAAAAAAATCAAGCCTTTGATAAGCCTATTATTACTCCCACAACCAAGGATGATGAGCATGATGAAAAGATTACTCCCCAAGAGATTATCTCTTCTGGTCGTATGACAAAAGAGCAGTGGGAGTACACATCACAAAAGGCCTTTGAGATTTTTCAACGAGGTCAGGAGCTTGCGGTACAGCATGGTCTTATTCTTGTAGATACGAAATATGAGTTTGGCTATGATGAAGATGGAACCATATACCTCTGCGATGAGATTCACACCCCTGATAGCTCTCGGTACTGGCTTGCAGACACGTACCAAGATCGTTTTGAGCGTGGTGAAAATCCAGATAACATAGATAAAGAGTTTTTACGGCTCTGGTTTAAGGAGAGGTGTGACCCTTATAAAGATGAGGTGTTGCCAGAAGCTCCAACAGAACTGATTGTTGAACTCAGTTCTCGATATATTCAACTCTATGAGATGATTACAGGAAAGGAGTTTGTTTACTACACAGGAGATGTAGAGGAACGAATTCAAAACAATATGAATACCTATAAAGAAGGAGTACAATAAATGGAAGCTTTGAAATCTTGGTGGAGTAGTGCAATTATAGAGGAGCTAGCAAAACTCTTTGATATACCCAAAGAGGATCTTCCTCAACCAACCCTACAAACACCACCAAAGGCGGATATGGGAGATTTGGCTATCCCATGTTTTCCCTATGCTAAAGCTACCCGTACAGCACCACCGGTTATTGCAACTAAGTTGGTAGAGGCTCTTAATGCTCGTGAGGATGTTTCCAATTATGGAGAACCTAAAATAGCGGGGCCATATATCAATATTTTTCTCAATTTAGCAGGATCTTCAAAAGATCTTCTCTCCAATATTTTTGAACAGGGTTCCAATTTTGGACACAATGTAACCCTTAATGATCAGAGAATTATGGTAGAGTTTTCGAGCCCCAACACGAACAAACCACTGCACTTAGGGCACTTGCGAAATGACTCGTTAGGAGAGAGTATCTCTCGTATCCTTAAGGCTAATGGTGCGGAGGTTCGTAAGGTAAACTTAGTAAATAACCGAGGAATGCACATCTGTAAATCGATGCTTGCATATAAGCTTTTTGGTGAGGGTAAAACACCACAAAGTGAGCAGATGAAAGGTGACCACTTTGTGGGAAGTTTCTATGTTAAATTTGCACAGTGGGCAAAGGAAGATGACTCCGCAGATCAACAGGTTCAAGATATGCTTGAGCTCTGGGAGAAGGGTGACCCTGAAACCATTGAGCTATGGAACACCATGAATAGTTGGACCATGGAAGGAATAGGGGAGACCTATGAAAAAACAGGAATCTCCTTTGATACAATCTACTATGAAAGTGATACCTATAAGCACGGGAAAGATGAGATATTACAGGGGCTTGAAAATGGTCATTTCTTTACAAAGGAAGACGGTTCTGTATGGGTTGACCTTGAACCCATTGGACTAGACTCAAAGGTATTACTTCGTGGGAATGGTACCACCCTATATATGACACAGGATGTGGGAACTGCCATTGCACGTCACAGAGACTGGCCATTTGATCAGTTGGTATACGTAGTTGGCTCTGAACAGGAGTATCACTTTAAGGTGCTATTCTACATTTTGCAAGTGATGGATAATCATTGGGCAAAGAACCTGTATCACCTCTCTTACGGTATGGTAAATTTACCCGATGGAAAGATGAAATCACGAGAGGGTACGGTGGTTGATGCGGATGACCTTATGGCAGAGCTTGTTACTATAGCAAGAGATGAGATTATTGCTAAGGAGCGTCAAGATATCGTTGATGATCTTGATAAGACTGCGGAGGCTATTGCCCTAGGAGCATTAAACTACTACCTCCTACAGGTTACCCCTACAAAGGATATGATCTTTAATCCTAAGGAGTCTATATCATTTCAGGGAAATACTGGGCCCTATATTCAGTACACTGGAGCAAGAATGGCAAGTATTCTACGAAAATACAACAAACCAGTTCTCCCTGTAGAGAAGATAGATTTCTCTTTGCTTGAACTAACCCAAGAACGAGAGTTACTCGGACTTATGCAGAAATATCCTGAACTAGTTACTAAAGCGGCCAGTGATCATAACCCAGCACTGATTACCTCATTTCTCTATGATATAGCGAAACTCTTTAGTCGGTACTACCATGACAACTCTATTCTTAAGGCTGAATCTGATTCCCTTGTTGATGCAAGGGTTGCTCTTGTTTCTGCAATAAGTTTAGTGATGCAAAGTGCTATGCACCTTGTAGGAGTGCCTTATTTAGCCTCTATGTAATGTGCACTTTGTACCATATTAATCTAGGTGTGTAAAAATTGCACACTTTATTCTTAGTAGCTGAATGAAATACATCTGTATTTTGTTCAGCTATTTCTTTTATACACAATGAATTATAATATTTTTATACAGAATTGAAATATTTGGCACGGTAATTGCATTTATACAAGCATACGGGATAAGTCAACCTGGGGGGTAAAGACTATTCTTATAAGGAGCTATAGATGGAAAGTTACAATGGACACTTGCAGCAATATTTCAAAGAGATTGACAGTATTCCTCTTTTAACACGAGAGGAAGAGTACTCCCTAGCAAAAGCTATGGTAGATGGTGATACATCTGCAAAGGACCAACTCATTCAGGCAAACCTTCGATTTGTTGTGCAGGTTGCAAAAAAATATCAGGGAAAAGGACTTCCCTTAGAGGATCTTATTAATGAGGGGAATATTGGGCTGATCCATGCGGCAGACCGGTTTGATCCAGATAGGGGCTATCACTTTATCTCATACGCGGTGTGGTGGATTAAGCAGACTATTCTCAAGTCATTTAACGAAAAGGTGAAGCAGATTAGATTACCAGCTAATAGAGCTCAGGAGCTTATGAAGATTCAAAGTATTATAAAGGATCTTGAGTGTGAGTATGATAGATCACCAACGGTAGAGGAAATTGCATTTGCCGCAGATTTATCTGTAGAACTTGTAGGGGACTTACTCTCAATTTCTCAGCCTGTATCAACGCTTAACCCTCTTGATGATCCTACCTACGATACGAGCTTACGAGACACAAAAACTCCAAGCCCAGAGGCTGTAGTAATGGATAAACACTTGAGAAGTGATATTAATAAAGTATTAAGAATTCTCTCCGATAGAGAGTCTGAAATCATTGAATATAGATTTGGACTTAACGATAAGCGAAAGCATTCGCTTAACGAGCTAGGCGAGAGATATAACCTGACAAAAGAAAGGATTAGACAGATTGAGAAGGGAGCTATTCGGAAACTACAGACATCCGAAGAGGCGGCACACCTCTACTCTTATTCTCACTAATTTTCTTTTCTTCTCCACCCTTTGCCCTTGGTTAATATTGACCAAGGGCTTTTTATGTTTTACATTGTTATTAACTATTTCTATATATAAAGGATGGCCCTAATGAGTACAAAACAGTACGTGTATTTTTTCGGAGCAGGTACCGCAGAAGGAGATGCTTCAATGAAGGATTTTCTTGGTGGTAAGGGTGCTAATTTAGCAGAGATGACCTCTCTTGGGATTCCTGTCCCTCCAGGTTTTACATTAGCCACTGAAATTTGTAAAATTTACTATGATGAGGGTAGAAGTTATCCTGATTATATAAAAGTAGAAGTTGAGAAGAACTTAAAGAAGTTAGAGGATCTGATGGGTAAAAAGCTTGGTGACCCAGATGATCCTCTTCTTGTTTCTGTACGTTCTGGAGCTGCTGTTTCCATGCCCGGAATGATGGATACTATTTTGAACCTTGGTCTTAATGATAAGGCGGTTGTTGGGTTAGCTACAAAAACAGATAATCCACGATTTGCATGGGATGCGTACCGACGATTTATTCAGATGTACAGTGATGTTGCTAAGGGCTTAGATATCAATATATTTGAAGATATTCTTCATAATATGAAAGAGCAAAAAGGTGTTATTAACGATACAGATCTAGACGCGGAAGACCTAGAGAAACTTGTTGGTCTCTATAAAAAAGCGTACGTAGAAGCTAAGGGAGAAAACTTCCCTCAGGATCCTCAAGAACAACTCTGGGGAGCAATTGATGCGGTCTTTGGATCTTGGCAAAACCAAAAAGCTATTAAGTACCGAAAGCTTAATAGCATTACAGGACTTTTAGGAACCGCAGTAAACGTTCAGTCCATGGTGTTTGGAAACTTTGGAGAAGGCTCAGGAACGGGAGTTTGTTTCTCTCGAGATCCATCTACAGGGGAGAATATTTTTTACGGTGAGTACCTGATGAATGCTCAGGGTGAAGACGTTGTAGCTGGTATCAGAACACCAGAGCCTATTAAAACACTTCAGCAGGAGAATGATAAGGTATATCAAGAACTGGTTGCTCTAAAAGATAAGCTTGAAAATCATTACAGAGATATGCAAGATCTTGAGTTTACCATTCAGCAAGAAAAATTGTACATACTTCAAACCCGTAGTGGTAAAAGAACTGGAGCTGCGGCACTTCGATGTGCAGTGGAGATGGTAGAAGAGGGAGCTATTACTAAGGAGGAGGCTGTTTCTCGGGTAAGCCCCGATCAGCTTAACCAGTTATTCCACCCAATGATTGATCCAAAAACACGAAAAGATCTTACTGTTATAGCCAAGGGGCTTAACGCATCTCCCGGTGCGGCAACAGGAAAAGTAGTGTTTACCGCAGATCGTGCAGAAGAGTTGGTTGCTAAGGGTGAACAGGTTCTCCTTGTGCGACGTGAAACAAGCCCTGAGGATATTGGTGGAATGAATGCTGCCGAGGGTATCCTTACATCAACAGGTGGAATGACTAGCCATGCGGCGGTTGTTGCTCGTGGTATGGGAACTCCCTGTGTCGCAGGATGTAACGAGATTTCTATTGCTAAGGGTGTTCTAACTGCAGGTGGAAAGCAGTATACCGAAGGAGACTGGGTTACCATAGATGGTACTACTGGTGAAGTATTCCCAGGAAAGGTTGAGCTTATTAAACCAGAGGTATCCGGTTCACTTGAAACCTTTTTATCTTGGGCAGATGATATCCGAAATGCGGATACTACAAGAAAACCACTCATCATCAGAACCAATGCAGATCTTCCTGAAGATGCTGAGACAGCTCGAAACTTTGGTGCCCAAGGAATTGGACTCTGTCGTACAGAGCACATGTTCTTTGATGAGGGTAAGTTAATTCGATTTAGAGAGATGATTGTAGCTGAGAATGTAGAAGCTCGTAAAGCTGCACTTGCTAAAATTCTTCCACTCCAAATTAAAGACTTCCTTGGAATATTTACCTCTATGAATGGTCTTCCTGTAAATATTCGACTCCTCGATCCACCGCTTCATGAGTTTCTTCCTTCTAAAAAAGAGGATATTAAAGCGTTAGCAGCAGAACTCAATATTGATGAAGCTCTGTTAAAGGCAAAGGTTAAATCTCTTCATGAGCTTAACCCCATGCTTGGACACCGTGGATGTCGACTAGGAGTTACCTATCCTGAGATTTATGCAATGCAGGTGGAAGCTATTATGACAGCTGCATGTGAGGCAACAAAAAAAGGTGTAACCGTTCTTCCTGAAATTATGATTCCTCTTGTAGGAGTTGTAGGAGAACTTAGTATGCTTCGAGAAATAGCAGTTGCAAAAGCAGAAGAGGTACTCAAAAAAGAGGGTGTACAGGTTAACTATCAGGTGGGAACTATGATTGAGATTCCCCGTGCAGCACTTCGGGCTGAGGAAATTGCACAGCATGCAGATTTCTTCTCCTTTGGAACAAACGACTTAACACAGATGACCTTTGGGTACTCCCGTGACGATATTGGATCCTTTTTACCAGACTATATAGAGAAAGGACTCTTAGAGAAGGATCCCTTCTCATCAATTGATGTTGATGGTGTCGGTTCCCTTGTAGAAGTTGCAGTGGAAAAAGGACGTGGGCTAAAAGAGAATATGAAAATGGGAGTGTGTGGAGAGCATGGTGGTGACCCTGACTCTATCGCATTTTTCTACTCAGTAGGGCTCACATATGTCTCATGTTCTCCATATCGAGTACCAATAGCTCGATTGGCAGCAGCACAGAGTGTTCTTGCAAATAAGTAAATAGTTGTGGTATGTAATAGAGTGCATACCATATCGCCAAAGTAGCTCAGGGGTAGAGCAACGCTCTCGTAAAGCGTAGGTCGTGGGTTCAATTCCCACCTTTGGCTCATTAAGAGAGTATCTATAGTCATAGATACTCTTATTTTTAAACATGCTCTTTTCCAAGGGGGGAGGGAGATAAAGGAGATGTATTAATGAGTGATAATCTAAAAAATCCAACATACTGGATTGGGCACCTGTTTACGGTGGTGGCAACAATTATTGGTGTATATCTAGCCGCAACGGTAGGTTTTTCCAAGGCGTTAGAGTTAGAAATAATTAGAGCTGATAGAGGCACCTACTACCTTTCAGAGTCTCTTTACAGCGAGTTAGAGGCGAATATGGAAAATGTACAAATGTATATTGATAAGGTTGGAGATAATCCATACCCTTACAAAGAGCACTTTGAGGGTATTGCACTTAATAGCTTTATTTTTGACTCTGCTAAATTTAATGATAGCACCCTTGAAATAGAGCCTGCTGTACTCAGAGATGTATCGGCATATTATTTTGAAGTTGGTACGGCGATAGATGCCTATTACGCATCGGGTCAAGCCTCACCTGCAACACTGTATAAAAAGTTGAAGGTAAGTCAAAAAAATATTTTAGAAAATCAAGGACTTGATCGCCTTGCGTCGTATAAAGAGGCTCTTAGGGATAGTGTTGAAAGTAGAGGAGTAGACACAAGCCAACCAGAATATTAGTTAATATTATTAAACCAAAAGAGGATACTTAAGAGTGTCCTCTTTTTTTATATCATAATCTAAAGTGGGGAAAATCTGAGATATCATGAAGAGGTAATCACTTGTTTGAAGAGCCCTTTTTATGATACACTCATGAAATGAAACGTCCTTTTTTTGTATGTATAATCTTTTTCAGTATAACCCTGCCTCATTTTGGAGAGTTACCTAAAATTATTGTCTCAATTCCTCCACAGGTTGAGTTTGTTGAGAGTATTGCAGGAGATACCGTAGAGGTGTACTCTCTTGTTCCAGAGGGAGAAAGTCTTCTACAACCAACATACAGTTTTAACCCTGAGACCTTTACAGATGCAGACCTTTATATCACCATAGGAATGGATTTTGAGAGTTCTCTTATTCCTACTCTAAAGGAATTTTATCCAGATCTTCCTCTAGTAAGTGCTACTCAAGGGATACCATCACTTGATGGACTCTCTTCTGGCAAAACAAGCTTTCCCTGGCTCTCTTTAGAGGTTGCTCGTGAAATTACCTCTCTTACATTAATGGGATTACTATCAATAGTAGACCAAGAGCATATTATTACCTACATGGAAAACTTTGAAGTTTATGCTAAGAAACTGATGGATCTTCAAGATGATATTACAATCAAGCTGGGAGATCGCAGAGGAATAAACCTAGCTTCAACAACATCGGGAGAGTTTTTTTGGATTTTTACTGAATTTGGATTTTTTAGATATCCTATACTCAATAATAATACATTAGATATCTCTTTTATTGAGTCCTATAAGGAGCAAGGGGGATCTCTTATCATTACTGCACCATGGGATGCATGGCTTAGTGAATCTCTGCTGCTTGCAGCAAGAAGTGAAGGGTTAACGGTTATACAGTTTGACCCCTTTCTTCAAGAGTACTACCAGAATATGGAGACCCTTGGAACTCTTCTCAACCAATACATAAAGCTGGTACCATAATGGAAACAAGAAAAGATATAAAAACTTTTGTACGTAGAACAGGTCGAATGAGCTCCTTGCATCATAAGGGTTTTTCAAATTACTCAAACTACCTTATCCCGTACTCAGAAGAGCAACTTAATGTACAAGAACAGTTTACCAAAGATCAGCCTGTGATTATTGAAATAGGTTTTGGTATGGGAGATGCGACTATTGAAATAGCACGTACCCAAAGTAGTAAAAACTTTATCGGTATTGAGGTACACTCGCCAGGAGTTGGGAAAGTTCTTTATGAAGCAGGAGAGCTCGGCTTAGAGAATATACGTATTATACACCATGATGCGGTAGAGGTTCTTACTCACATGATTCCAAAGGGGTCTATCCATGGGGTCCATCTCTTTTTTGCAGATCCATGGCCTAAAAAGAAGCATTTTAAGCGAAGAATATACTCAAAAAAATTCCTAACACTTCTTTACGACCTCCTAGAGCCATCAGGGTATATATACTCAGTAACTGACTGGGAACCCTATGGAGATTGGATGCTAGAGGTGGCTCAAAGTGATGAGCGGTATAGAAATCCTTATGATGGATTTGCTACACCAGTACCATGGCGTCCAACAACAAAATTTGAAAGTAAAGGAGTACGAAAGGGTCATTCTATTAAGGAACTGTGGATAGAAAAAATTTAGGGCTATACATAAGAAGAACTCTTGTTTATTATAGAGAAAATGGAACGATATATCACAACACCCGGTGTCATATTACGAACAAGAAGATTTAAGGAAAAGCATAAAAGCCTTACTATCCTCACCGACCAATTTGGCATTATTGAAGCTATTCAGTATGGTGTTGCTACAGGAAAAAGTTTAGGGATAGGCGATCAGTTTACCTCTGGAATATTTCACCTCTACCACAACCCAGTACGGGAAACTTGGAAAGTAGAGGAGGTTTCAGATGTGGAATTTATTGATCACATTACCGAGGATATTTACCTACTATATACCGCATCTTTTTGTGCTGAGGTTCTCCTGAAAACCCATATTGGAGGAGGAGAGTTTTCGCAAATGAGAGTACTTTTTTTAGAAACCTTAAGACTGTTCCAGAGAGGGTATCCAAGGGATATTGTGCTTATTCGATTTATGTGGAGGTTTCTTCATTATACAGGCTTGATTGATGGAATAACACGGTGTGTTGAGTGTGAATCGGTAATAGGGGATGGTAACTCAATGTTTTTAGATGAACAGATACCTGGCTTAGTTTGCGAGGATTGTGGGCATCCAAGTATGGTAGAGTTATCTCCCAGTGGAAGGGTTTTTCTAGTAAGTATGGAGCAGTATTCATGGAGTTACTTACAGGATAACCCACAGGTGGCTCCCCAAGTAGCGGAAGCAAAAAGGATACTTTTACGAGTAATAGAAATAGTTGCAGAGGGAAGGCTTCAAACACTCTCCTCTGGACTCATATAGGAAGTAGTATGATTATAGAGAAAAAAGATATAGATTCACAACATGTTCAATCCTTAGCAAAAAACTATCAGATTGATCTCCTTACCGCCTCAATTCTTACACGCCGAGAGATTGTTGACCCCGGTCAACTTAAATTTTTCCTAGAGGATGATTTAATGTATTTACACTCTCCATTTTTATTTAATCAGATGGAGGATGCGGTAGAGCGAACTTTAGAGGCTGCCCATGAGGGTGAGCGGGTTATGGTATTTGGTGATAGGGATGTAGACGGTATTACCTCTACAGTACTTCTCGTGGACCACCTTGAATCAATGGGAGTTCAGGTAACGTGGAAACTTCCGTCACAAGATGATCCTTACGGTATCAGCAAGGAAGCCATTGAGGATTTTGCCAAACAGGATGGAACACTTATCTTTACCGTGGACTGTGGTATTACTGCAACCGAAGAGGTTGCATGGGCAAAAAGTCTGGGAGTAGATATGATCATTATTGATCACCACATACCAGGAGAAAATCTCCCCGACGCCTATGCTATTATTAACCCTAAGGTTGAGGATTCTGGGTACCCATTTGATGGTTTAGCAGGTTGTGCGGTAACAGGGAAATTTATTTTTGCTCTTATCTTTAGTACAACTCAGTTTTACAATCAGGATGTTGTGTTACTCCACTGTGAAAGCCACAATAAGACCATACGTGTTGAGGCTGTTAAGCTTAGAAACCTAGTTGAAATTGATAGTGCAACTGAATTTATTATTCCCGAGCTATTTGACTTAGAAAAATCCAATCTGTATCATAACTTTTTACAGGGGCACCAACTTTTTATTTTTGATAAAAAAGATGAGATGCCTTTGCTTGAAAAAGCGTTTCGAGCAGAAATACATGTACTTCCTATTATTGAAGAGTTAATAAAATTCTTTCCATCACTCCAAGGCAGCTCGCTATTACGGCTTGTCCAAAATAGCCGATCTGTTATGTACCAGCCTGGAGAACGGTTAAAAGAGACAAAACTATTTGTTCATCTATTTTCAATGCTACTCCTAAAACAGGGAGAGGTTCATGCAAAGTTTACAGAAACCCTAGATTTGATAGCCATAGGAACCATTGCGGATATGATGCCTCTGGTAGATGAGAACCGTATTCTTGTACGAAAGGGATTTGCTCAAATAGAGAAAAACCCGAGACCACCGTTGGCTATGTTATTAGCAAAAAACAAGCTCCTAGGACGAAAAATTACAGCAAAAGATATAGGGTGGAACATATCACCTGTTATTAATGCAACAGGAAGACTTGGAGTGCCAGAGGTTGCGGTAAATTATTTACGAGCCAAAGATCAATCTGTTATTGAAACAGAGGTAGAAGAGCTTATATCAATTAATAAGCGAAGAAGAAAGTTAGGAGATCAAGCCTTTACTTCTATAAAAAAGCAGGTTGAATCTACACTAAAAGAGTACGATAATCAGATACTTGTATGCTATGATCCAAACATTGAGCGAGG
>CAZBHR010000022.1:0-3654 GCA_964492025.1 uncultured Spirochaetia bacterium
AGAAAACTACATAAAAAAAGCCGTGCGATCTGCACGACTTGTTAGTGGCGAAGGGACTTGAACCCCTGACCGAACGGATATGAGCCGTTTGCTCTACCGACTGAGCTACGCCACCGTGTAGGGAATAATATACAGAAGTTCCCCTACTCTGTCAATATACAAGCTTGGCAAAATACACGCTCTCTAGGATTCATAAGAGGTAAAAAGAGAGCGACTCTTCTTCTTTACTATCCTCCAAAGTAAAATAGAAAGAACCAAGAATAGTACTATAAAACCAAGAGCAATATACTGCTGGGGTATTTCTAATGCTCCAGCACCAATGGCTATTGCTATAATACTTATAAACCATCCGATGGAAAAGAAGGACCCAAACATAGCATTCTTGCTCCGTTTTACTCCTTGCTGAGGAGTTACCCAGCTGGTGGTTGGGAATATCAGATTAAAACACAAACCCAACCCACCCAAAAATATGTTCTGTATAGCCAGTGCTATAAAAAACAGGAACATATCTTGTAAAGCTCCAAGAAGCCCCCCCACTACACCTAAAGATAGCCACCCATACAGGGTGTATACAGCAAGAAAAGGGATGATATACGCTTTCATCTGTACATAAGGATCAACAGGGAGCATTCTACTTCTATCAAAAGACTTCCCCTCTTTTGTAATAGCAATTGATCCAGAAAACACGAGAAATCCCATAATAAAGGAAATTACCACAAAAAAGCTAAGAGCCAAATAATCTCCAAACATCGTAAAAAATTCCGAATAGCTCTCAATATCACCGGAGAATACTATGGATGAAACAAGGATAATCGGCACAATAAAAAATACCGATAACTCTTGCATATAAAATACTGATTCCGAAAAGGTAACACGAATATTTTTTCGAACAAGTGCCATCAAAACAGAGTTCTGCTCATAGGTTTTTGAAACATCCATAGGCTCTTTCTTCTGACTTATCCTAGAACGTCCACCTGAGGATTCGAGGCTCATTTGAATTACGGGAATCATTTTTTGAGACATCACCGATACAACAAACCATCCAAATAGGATACTTCCTATACTAACAAGGAGAAGTGCGGTTATTGAGTCCATACCAGAGGCAAACCATACAAGAGGATTTTTCCATGTACTAAAGAGATGAGCCATATTAGTAATTAGAATAGATTGCTGCAACTCTTGAGTAAGCTCTCCAGAAGATCCTAATTCAAGGACCGATTGCATTCCAAACTGAACACCTAAGGCAATAGTGACTGTTAAGAGAATTCCAATGAGCTCAAATGCAGTTTTTGATTGGGTTAATCGTGGAATCTTACCTAACAAAAAAGCAAGAACCGCAGAGAGACAGATAATAGGGATCAATCCAAATACAATGAGAAATACTCCCCCCAGAAGGGAAAGGACTGTAACGCCCTCAACCACATAAAATGCAACCAAAGCGGGTGATATAATCAGCAGGTGAACACCCATTTCATACAGCCATACAATTGCAAATCGACTGGTAATCAGAGTCTTTGTAGATATAGGCATAGTAATAAGTAGGGAGAGATCCTTTGACCTATAAAATATTTGAATTACCCAAATAAATCCAAAGCAGAGAGAGGTGATCCAGCTCATTCCCAATATAAGACCTATCATATAGTAGGGTGCTCCAATAGCAACACCTAGTATGTGGAGAGACTTACTTAAGAAAAACATCCCTTTTAAAAGAGAAAAAAACAGTATTCCTAAACCAACAACAAGAGCAACAACCAAAAGTACCGAACCAGTACGAATTTTCCCTTGATCATTTCGAATTTGAAGCTTTTCAGACTCCATCGCATAAAAAGAAGCTAGAATAAGTTTCCATATTTTACGTATCATAGGTACCTCCTCTACTCATCATCTTCGGTGAGTTCGAGAAAAAGTTGTTCCAGTGAAGCGTGTTCCTGTCCAGGAGAGTTTCGGAGCTCATCAAGGGTTCCATCTGCAATAATGGTACCTTTTTTAATAATAGACACATGATCACACAGTTTTTCTGCAATATCAAGCACATGGGTTGAAAAGAAAACTGTTTTTCCTTCTACACAGAGCTCACGCATAATCTCCTTGAGTACAAAGTTAGATTTTGGATCAAGACCACCTTGAGGCTCATCCAAAATAAGAACTTCTGGATCATGAATCAATGCTCCAATAATAGCAAGTTTTTGAGACATTCCATGGGAGTAGCTTGTAACTTTCCTCGAAAGATCCTCAAAAAAACCAAAAGCTCCTGCATACTTTTCAATGCGATTCTTCCGTTGATCAGATGAAACCTCATACATATCTGCAATAAAGTTAAGAAACTGCATACCCGTCATTCCAGGGTATACAACTCCCCCATCCGGTACATACCCTATAAGTTTCTTAACCGAAAGAGGATCCTGTCGTACATCAATACCCTGAACCGTAATACTACCAGAGGAGGGTTGAAGAAGGCCAACAATCATCTTAATAAGTGAAGACTTACCCGCCCCATTTGGTCCAAGGAACCCCCAAATTTTCCCTGGCTCTACAAGCAGATTAATATTATCTACTGCCTTAATGCCACTTTTTCCATAAACCTTGGATACGCCTTTACACTCAATCATACGATCTCCTTTTTATGCCTACCAGCTATTTTCCTACAGATCTATTACATAAAAGCTGATACCATAACAGCCTTTATGGTATGCATTCTATTTTCTGCTTCATCAAATACCACAGAGTGTTTTGACTGAAACACCTCATCGGTAATTTCCATTTCGGCTAATCCAAATTTTTGGTACACATCCTCACCTACTACGGTACATCTATCGTGGAATGCGGGTAAACAGTGCATAACCTTCACCTCAGGATTCCCTGTTTTTTTCACAAGATCCATAGTGAGTCGATAGGGTTCAAGAAGCTTGATTCTTGATTCCATCTGATCCTCCTCACCCATAGAAAACCACACATCGGTATAGAGGATATCAGCACCCTCTACACCATCAAGGGATTCCGTAAAGGTTAAGGTTGATCCTGCTCCGTAGGATAAGGCCTCATCAATAAGCTCCTGTTTAGGATACAGTGATTTTGGTGCTACAGCGGTAAAGTCCATTCCAACCTTTGCTGCTCCAATCATAAGGGAGTTTCCCATATTACTTCGGGCATCTCCAAGAAATACGAGTTTCATCTGATCTAAGGGCTTATGTATATGCTCCTGGGCGGTGAGAAAATCAGCAAGAATTTGGGTAGGATGAAAGTCATCGGTCAACCCATTCCATACGGGAATCCCCGCATAGGTTGCTAGATCTGTAACTGTCTGATGAAGAGCACCACGAAATCCAATGCCATCGTAAAATCGTCCTAGCACTTGAGCGGTATCTGCAATAGACTCTTTTTTCCCAACTTGACTATTGGTAAGATAGGTTACGTGAGCACCTTGATCAAAGGCGGCAACCTCAAAGGCACAACGAGTTCGGGTAGAGGCTTTCTCAAAAAGAAGCACCATATTTTTTCCCCGTAAATGTTGCTCCTCTTTTCCTGCTTTTTTCGCAGACTTTAAATCCCCTGCCAATTGTAAGAGATGTAAAATTTCCTCTTTACTCTTTTCTCGTAAACTTAACAGTGTTCCACTCATCGTACCACTCCTTCTCATAATCTATCAAAAAAAAA
>CAZBHR010000022.1:3754-21074 GCA_964492025.1 uncultured Spirochaetia bacterium
AAAAAAAAAGATATCAGGCCTCGATACGACCTGATATTACAGTATAATTAAAAAAATATTCTAAGAATCACCCTTTTTAAGCGCTTCCATAATTGGAGGAAGATAGAATAAAAAAGAGATAATGGACATGGCTGCTGCAACTCCGTAAATAATAAATCCTACGGTTTGTAAGGTACCAAGAAGATTTTCTGACCCTCCAAAAATAACAATCCCTAAATAGGCAACACCAAATACGCCACCTACCGCATAGGCAACAGCTTTAAACTTACCCCAGTTAGAGGCTGCCATAGCAACCCCACCCTTCATCATAACCATACGACCAAAGGTAACCCCTAACTCTCTATACAAAATAATAAGAAAGAAAAATGGAGGCATTAACCCAATAAGTACAAAGCAGTAAAAACCGGTAAGCCGACTAAGAACATCGGAAAAAGGATCTAATACCTTACCCAGATCTGTCACTAAATTATACTTTCTTGCAATATACCCATCAACCACGTCGGATATCTCCAAAAAGAGATACAAACACACAAGTACCACATATAAAGGCACCTGCCACTCTGCTAACTCTACAGTGAGTCTCCATACGATTGCAAACACCGGTGCCAACCCCAATCTCCAAAGAGATATTTTATTTGGTAAATTCATACTCCCTCCTCCAAATCTCGATAATTTCGAACCGTATCGGTAATAAGACTGTGCAGTCTTGAACTTTGGGTATAAAAAAAGAGCATTCGATACCGTAGTTCCAGTCTCTCTTTCAAAAGTTTCTCCACAATCTCTGATAACTCCTGTCTATCAAAAAACTGTATTTCGCTACAAACTGCATCGGGTAGGTGTTGATTTTCACAGATCCTAAGAGTTTTCTCCTTGTGACGACGCTCCTCAGCAAGAGAGATAGTGTAGTACCTAGGAGTATCTTCCTCGTATTTGTACATAGTAATAACCATAACAAGATAGTATCAAAAAACTGTTAAAAAGGGAATAGATCAAATTGACACCTCAAATGGTTAAGTATAGACTACCAAGATTGGGGAGAACACACTATGATAACTCTGTATAAGGATAAGGAATTCTCATCTCGTTTTTTTGCTCTGGCTATTCCTCTCATTATTCAAAGCCTACTTACCTCTTCCCTCACCTTTGTTGACACACTGATGATAGGACAATTAGGGGAAACAGCAATTGCTGCAGTAGGGCTAGGAAACCAACTCTTATTCTTTACGATGCTCTTCTTTTTTGGAATTTCCAGTGGAGTATCTATCCTAATAGCACAGTTTTGGGGAAAGAAAGATATACACATGATTCATCGTGTTATGGGATTAGGATACACAATTGCCATAGCAGGATCTCTTGTGTTCACAACCCTAGCCCTTACCATTCCTGAATATATTCTACGAATTTTCACCACCGATACGGAGGTTATTACCCAAGGAGCAATATATTTACGAACCGTAAGTGTCAGTTATCTCTTTTTGGGCCCCGCTTCTATTCTTGAATCAACCTTTAAAAGCACAGAAAATATGAAAATACCAACCCTATCAATTGGTATATCTCTTATATTAAACTGTATTGGAAATGGGGTGCTGATTTTTGGTCTTGGACCGTTTCCAGAACTCGGTATTATGGGTGCTGCTATTGCTACGGTCTGTGCAAGAGCTTTGCACCTCACTATTTTGCTGGTTGTAAGTTACCGGGGTAAGAAGCATGTAAGTGGGGCACCCCTCTCATCTCTGATACATTTTCACAAACCCTTGGTAAAGAAATTTGTAACCGTGGCACTTCCTGTTCTCGCCCACGAAATGTGTTGGTCCCTAGGAATGGTGGTATACAAAATTGTATACGCACGAATGGGCACCAACATTATTGCATCTATCAATGTGGCCGAAGGAATGTGGAATCTCTTTTTTATTGCAGCAACCGCCATTGCCCACAGCTCTGCGGTAATGTTAGGAAACACCCTTGGACGAGGAGATCTAGAAACTGCAGAAATCTATGGAAAAAGATTCCTCAAAATGGCATTTTTCTCGGGAGTAGCCCTTATGGGTCTTATGATGATATCCGCATTTATTCTCCCCTACCTGGTAAAAGTCACCCCTCAAAGCCAACGATATATCCGAAACATGCTCCTATTAAGAGCACTGTTCCTTCCAGTTATGAGTTTTAACATGACCCTTATTATTTCCGTCCTCCGCTCAGGTGGAGATACTAAGGCATCCTTCACCATTGAAATAAGTGCTGTATGGCTGTGGGGTGTTCCTGTTGCTTTTATTACAGGGCTTATTCTGAAACTCCCCATCTACTGGGTGGTAACTCTTGTATCCTGTGAAGATCTTATTAAGATGAGTCTGGGACTATGGCGCGTAAAAAGTAGAAAGTGGCTCAAAGATTTAACCCACATAGAAGAGACTCCATAGCATCCCCCACCTATCCACCCTAAATACAAAAACGTTATTATAAGAACATTTAATGTATATAAAGTTATAATATAAACATTAAAACAAAACACAACAGAATAAATACCAATAAAGTGTTATAATAAAAACAAAAATATACTAAATATCACAAAAAATAGATCGATTATAGACATATTCACTTGACAGGTAAACTTTTAGAGTGATACTCTAAATAATCTTATACAAACGAGGATCTTATGAAAAAATTACTATTATTGGTGACCTTAGGTTTAATTCTTCTTGTAGGGTGCGGGCAGGATAACGATACTGCGTCATCCAAAGAAGATACTTGGAAAATTGGTATCTTCACAGGAACTGTGACCCAAAATGAAGAGGAGTATCGAGCAGCTCAAAACGTCCTCGCTAAATATGGAGCAGATCATGTTATTGTGCAAACATACCCAGATAAATTTATGGATGAGCAGGAAACCGTAATTGCGACATTGGCAGGCATGGCGGCGGATCCAGATGTACAAGCACTTATTATTTGCCAAGCAATTCCAGGAACCTCTGCAGCAATTGATAAAATCAGAGAAACCCGTGAAGACCTTCTCATTATTGTAGGAACCCCAGGAGAGGACCCTGCAATGATTGGTACCCGTGCAGATGTAGTACTTCAAGCAGATGATTTAGGAATGGGGAGAACCATTGCGGAGCAGGCAAAAGCTCAGGGAGCAACTACCCTAGTACACTACTCTTTCCCCAGACACATGTCTTATGCAATGCTAGCAGCTCGAAGGGATCTTCTTAAGGAGAATGCAGAAAGAATTGGACTTACCTTTGTAGATGCAACAGCTCCAGACCCAACAGGAGATGCAGGAACCTCTGGAACTCAGCAGTTTATTTTAGAGGACATTCCAAGAATGGTGGCAAAGTATGGAGAAAACACCTCTTTCTTTGGAACTAACTGTGCAATGCAGCCTGCAATGATTAAAGCAGTTATTGACACTGGAGCAATTTACTCTCAGCCATGTTGCCCCTCTCCTACCCACGGTTTTCCAAGTGCTATGGAAATGAGTATTCCTGAAAACAAAACCGGAGATTTTTCTTGGATTATTGCAGAACTTACCTCCCTTACCGCAGACGCTGGTATGACAGGAAGACTCTCTACTTGGCCTGTACCTGTAAGCATGATGTTTATTGAAAGTGGTGCGGAATATGCAGTAGCTTGGATTGAAAAGGGTTTTGATAAAATGGATGATGTTGAGTTAGATGCTGCATTTGCCAGCTACCTTGAGCAGTTTGGCGGTGGAAAAGTTTCTGTTTCTAAATATGCTGAAAATGGTTCAGAGTTCGATAACTACAATCTAGTACTCTCTGATTTCTTAACATTTTAATGAACTAATTCTGGGCTGTCACTTACCTTAGGTGACAGCCTTCTGTATCAACGAGCAAAAACAGGAGGATTCCTTTTGAGTAATTATGTACTACAAATGAAGGGGATTTCTAAAAGTTACGGTTCTAACCAAGTGCTCAAAGGGGTGGATTTAGAGATTCAGCCCGGTGAGATTCACTGCTTAATTGGAGAGAACGGTGCAGGAAAATCCACACTCATGAATATCCTTTTTGGAATGGAGGTTATCCACTCTACAGGAGGATTCAAAGGAGAGGTGTCTATTGATGGTAAATCAGTAACCATAGACTCCCCTCAAGCTGCACTGGCAGCAAATATTGGTATGGTTCATCAGGAGTTCATGCTAATCCCCGCATTTTCAATTGCTGAAAACATAAAACTCAACAGAGAGGAGACAACATCTACAGGACTAGATAAACTTTTCGGACCACGATTGCGTGCAATCAACTATAAAAACATGCACAGTGATAGCAGAAAGGCGCTTGATACCCTCGGGCTGGACATTGATGAATACACCCGTGTATCAGGACTACCTGTAGGTCATATGCAGTTTGTAGAAATTGCCCGAGAAATTGACAAAACCGGTTTAAAAATACTGGTATTTGATGAACCCACAGCTGTACTTGCAGAATCTGAGGCAAATAACCTTCTTCTTGCAATGAAGAATCTTGCAAAACAGGGTATCGCTATTCTCTTTATTACCCACCGCCTTGATGAAGTAAAGGAGATTGGAGATAACATTACTGTTTTACGAGATGGAGAACTTATAGCAAAGCGACCAGTTTCAGAGATCACTGTAGAGGAGATGGCAGAACTGATGGTTGGACGAGTGGTAGAACTCCCTGATAGAAGCAACAGAAAGGCCCCCTCCTCCGAGGTGTGCCTAGATCTCAAAGATTTTTCTGTTGCCATGCCAGGGGAACAGGTAAAGAATATTAACCTTACCATACAAAAGGGTGAAATTCTTGGTATTGGTGGTCTTGCGGGACAAGGAAAAATTGGTATAGCCAATGGGATTATGGGTCTTTATCCAGCCTCGGGAAGTGCCACTATGAACGGGAAAGAACTCCCCCTCAATAAAACTATTGAGATTCTTCAACATCATATAGCATTTGTATCCGAAGATCGGCGAGGTGTGGGTCTTTTACTAGATGACTCTATTGAACTGAATATTGCCTTTACTGCACTGCGTATGAAAAAGCGATTTCTCAAAAAAATCCTTTTCTTCTCTCAAAAAGACTCTAAAGAGATTACAAAACATGCGAAACAGCTTATTAAAGATTTAGATATTCGTTGCACAGGGCCTCACCAAAACACAGGAAGGTTAAGTGGAGGAAACCAACAAAAAGTGTGTATTGCACGGGCCATTACTCAAGACCCACAACTGCTTTTAGTATCTGAACCCACAAGAGGAATTGATATTGGAGCAAAAAAATTGGTACTAGACCTACTGGTTAAACTCAATCAAAAGTTTGGGATGACCATTGTTATAACCTCTTCAGAGCTAGCGGAACTGTGTAGTATTTCCGACAGAGTTGCCATTGTAACTGAAGGAAGGCTGGCAGGAGTACTTCCTCCAGATGCACCAAGTGCAAAATTCGGACTTCTTATGTCTGGGCTTACAGAGGAAGGAGAAGTATTATCATGAATAGAGTAATATCAGCTATTGGTTGGCCTCGTCTTATTATATCTACACTCTTTCTATTTTTGTTTGTTTTAGCAGGCATTCTGGATATGCAGATGCAAAGCTTTATGAACGATATTATAAAACGTGTAGGAATGTACGGAATTCTCGTACTTGCCATGGTTCCATCAATCAAATCGGGAACAGGACCAAATTTTGCCTTATCCATTGGAATCCTCTGTGGACTGCTGGGTATTGTTATAGGACAGGAGATAGGAATTAACGGGTTTGAAGGATTTCTTGCTGCCGTATCACTAGGTGTAGCCTTATCAGTCGTAGCAGGGTACTTTTACGGAAAACTTCTCAACATGGTAAAAGGCTCAGAAATGACCATAGCCACCTATACTGGGTTTGCTGCTGTTCAGCTTATGTGTATAGGGTGGATTCTTCTCCCCTTTCAATCAGGATCTATGAAGTGGCCACTTGGACAAGGGTTACGAAGCACCTTCCCTTTGGATAATAGTTATGGTCTTATTCTAGACGACTTTCTTAGGTTTAACATTGGAGATGTATCTATTCCAACTGGACTACTGTTAGCTTTCTTTGGTTGCTGTTTGTTAGTATACCTATTCAACCGATCCAAAACTGGAATTGAGGTACACGCAGGTGGGATGAATCCACAGTATGCACTAGCCGCGGGTATCAATATTGATAGGAATCGAATTACCGCAAATATTCTTTCCACCGCACTGGGGGCAGTTGGTATTATTGTATACTCCCAGAGCTTTGGATTTGTACAACTGTATACAGCACCATTAATGATGGCGTTTCCCGCAGTAGCAGCTATACTTATTGGGGGAGCAACCGCACGGAGTGCAAAGGTATCTCACGCTATTATTGGAGTCTTCCTTTTTCAAGGACTCCTCTCTATATCTCTACCTGTAGCAAACGAACTAGCCCCCGAAGGAAACCTTTCGGAGATTATTAGAATGGTAGTACAAAATGGAATTATCTTGTACGCCCTCACAAAGGTAAACACGGGAGGTAAAAAGTGAACCAACCAAACTACACAAAAAACCTAATATCAAAAGCCCAACATAATATTGTTATTATTGTCTTTCTTATTTTAGCAATAGTTGGAACCATGCTATCAACCCTCCCCTTTCACTTCATTGTGGGAGAGCTTGTTGCAAGAGTAACTCGAAACTCATTCCTTGTAATGTCTCTTATTATTCCAATTATTGCGGGAATTGGCTTAAATTTTGGAATTGTAGTAGGAGCCATGGCTGGGCAAATAGCACTTATATTAATTACCTACTGGGGTATTGGTGGCATAGGAGGCATAACCCTAGCCTTTTTAATATCAACTCCAATCGCCATACTTTTCGGCTGGCTTACTGCAGGACTATTTAATAGAACCAAGGGTCAAGAGATGATAGCTGGTCTTATTGTAGGATTCTTTGCTAACGGTGTATACCAGTTTATCTTTCTCTTCTTAGTAGGAAAAGTTATCCCCATAGCCGAGGGGACTCCTATGTTAAAGCCAGATGGAATAGGACTACGAAATACCATATCCATGGGTTCACGTCACGGTGAGGGCATAAAGTACGCCCTTGACTACATATTTAGAATTAATCTTTGGGTGTTTATTATCATTGTAGCTCTATGCGTACTTCTTTGGCTGATTGTGGGCAAAAAATTGATAAAGAAAGAGAAACTTTCTCTTCATCAAATGCCATGGGGTGTAATCATTACAGCTCTTATTGGTATTGCACTCAGCATATTTGTACTCACATCACCCCAGAAAAGTGTAAAGCTCCTAGCAAATATAAAGGTTCCCGTAGTGACATGGGCAATTATTGCAGGACTTGCAACCTTTACAACATTAATTATGAGAACAAAGTTAGGACAGGATTTTAGAGCTATCGGACAGAATCAGCACATTGCTGCGGTATCGGGAATTCAGGTAAACAGAACTCGAACTGTTGCGGTGGTTATCTCTACGGTACTGGCAAGTTGGGGGCAAATCATATTTTTACAAAATATTGGAACCATGAACACCTACGGGAGCCACATGCAGGTAGGAATGTTTGCCATTGCCGCAATTCTCATAGGTGGAGCTTCTGTATCATCCGCCAAGATACAACACGCATTAATTGGAACTGTGCTGTTTCACTCAGTATTTATTGTATCTCCTACTGCGGGAAAAACCCTTTTTGGAGATGCCCAGATAGGAGAATTCTTTCGATCCTTTGTAGTGTATGGTGTTATAGGTGTATCATTAGCCCTCCACTCTTGGAAGCGATCAAAGGCGATAAAACTAGAAATACAGGAGACATAACAATTAACAACTAATAGATGGTAGAAAAAAATAGTAAAAGATTGAAAATTTACCTAATCTGTGATATAATGCCTTCTTGTAATAAAATAAGCCACATTTGAGTGGGTAATGAGGAGCAAAATTTGGCACCTAAAGGATTTCCGGTTGTACACTTTTACGACCAAGACTTTGTAGATCTTTACGATCAAACATGGATTTGGATTCAGGATCTATGGAAGCCCATTGAGCCTAAGGGCAAAGAACATGGACTATTCTACCCTGATATGTCAACAATTGGTCAATATGAAGCGTTGATGTCTACCTTTTTTCTGGTTTACAGCAATCAACACTATTCTCCCTACTCTATCCTTGATTACTTTTATAGTAAGCAAGAGAGTGATGGAACTATCCGAAGCCATTACGATATCACAACGGGAAAAGCGATTGATCAGAAGGGTAATCCACTGGGTATATCTTCTCCTCTTTTCGCATTCGTAGAGCTAAACCTTTACCATAAAATTGGAAATAAAAAACGACTAAAAGAGGTTATTGGACCTTTAGAGAAGCACTTTGCTTGGCTTGAAAATCAATGCAAGCATAAAAATGGACTTTACTCTGTTCCTCTCTGTGCAACGCCTACTCCATCGCCCCAAAGAGAAAGTACCGTATATCCTGTAGACTTCAATGCCCAAATGGCAATTAATGCTCTCTACTTATCGCTTATTGGTGATCTCTTAAATGATAAGGAGATTAGTTTTAAGTACAAGAGAATATACTTCACTATCAAAACTCGAATGAATACTCTTATGTGGAACGAAGAACACTCATTTTACTATGACCTTAATAAAAAAGAAGAACACGTTAAGGTTAAGACAATTGCATCATACTGGACACTTCTTGCAGAGCTTCCAACAGAGGAGAGAGCAAAAGCATTTATTGAACAACTCAAGAATGATCAGATTTTTGGATCTGATAACCCCTTCCCTACACTTGCGATGGATCAAAAGGGATTTACCGATCAGGGTGAAGGATACCAAGGTTCAGTACTTCCAGATCTTACATTTATGGTGCTCAAGGGACTTGAGAAGTATGATGAGTTTGAGTTTGCACGAGAGTGTGCAATTAGACACATCTATTTTATGATTGATACACTTCACCTTGATAACAATAAAGGTGGGGTATACGAGGCATATTTACCAACAAACGAAGGCCCCTCGATATGGAAGGAGAACCCAGAGTTTCCTCGAAAACATTTTATCCACACTGTGGGACTTGCTACCATAGCGCTCATGATTGAAAATGTCATTGGATTCTCTATCAGTTTACCAAGAAAAACCGTTGACTGGACAATGCCTACCCTAGAAGTTATGGGGATAGAGGATCTATCGTTACGGAGAAATATGATTACCATTATTACAAACAAAAGAGACACCCGTGGGTGGGAAGTTCGACTAGAGTCCGAAAAACTCTACTATTTCACTATCAAAATCCTTGATACCCAGAAAAGAAAGACCCTACCCATTCCATCGGGACGTTGCTCTATGTTAATCGACAAACTCTAGGAGGTTTATTATGACATGGTTATATTCTGTGGTTGGTATTGTGCTAACCTTAGCAATCTGCTTTCTGGTTGCCTCATTTTGGCACAGTAAGGGAAGAAGTTTTATAGCGGGATTTTTTACATCCCTCTTTCTCACTCCTCTTATTGGTATTCTTATTGGAATGTTGATTCCTGCAGATATAGAGGTGGCAGAACAAAATATACTACAATCAGGAAAAGTCAAAAAGTGTCCATACTGTGCTGAACTTATTAGGTCAGAAGCTATAATTTGCAGATACTGCGGTAAAGATGTGTAATATCTATTACCATGAAAAAAGCCTCAGTGTTTACTGAGGCTTTTTTTTATCAATTTTCTCTACTAATCTAGGGTAACACGCCCTCTGAATGAATGTGCCAATGTTGTTCTATTGGTATATTCTAAGTCTCCACCTACAGGTATTCCAGACGCTAAACGGCTTAGGGTTACCGGAAACTCTTTGAGAATATGCTGTAAGTAGAGAGCTGTTGTATTACCACCCTCGGTAGGGTTTGTGGCAATAATAATCTCCTCCACTCCCCCCTCTCTGATACGTTGTATAAGTTCAGAAATACGTAGATCCTCTGGTTTTACTCCATCCATAGGAGAGATAATTCCTCCCAACACATGGAACATACCTGAGAATGCTCCAGAGTCTAGAATAGTTTGAATATCCTGAGGTTCCTCTACAACACAGATAACAGAGCTATCTCGCTTTGAGTTACTACAAATTTCGCAAGGATCATCTTCGGAGTAAGCCCCACAAATAGAACAGGGAATAATCGTATCCTGCAGAGTTGCTATAGACTCTCCTAACCTCTTCACATAAACGGGATCAGACCTCAGTAGGTGATACACCATCCGTTGGGCACTCTTTTTTCCTACCCCAGGGAATCGAGAAAGATCCTTTACAAGCTCTTGTAAGAATGACATACCTAGAATCCGAAAGATCCCTGCCCCATCATAGAAGCGAGAGGGCCCATGGTCTCCTGGATTTTCTCCTCAACCTTGGTTCGAGCATTATTACAGGCTGCTACAATAAGACTTTGCAGCATATCTACATCCTCTGGATCTACCGCCTCAGGATCAATGTGAACTTGAACAACCTGCATAGATCCATTCATAGTAATTTTTACCATATCTCCACCGGCAGAGCCTTCTTCTTTAATAGCCTTAATTTTATCCTGCATACCCTGCATAGATTTCAAGCTATCTCCTAGGTTTCCTAAATTTTTTAACGCTTCAAAAGGGTTATCACTCATCTAATTTTTCTCCTGAGGGTTTATAATAGTTCCTCTAAACACATCCTGAACAAGGGCAAGAGGATCGTTATCTGTAACTGTTTCTTCAGGAGCATCTTTTTTTGGCTCCTGCTTTTTATGTACCTTAACAATAAATTTATGTGGGCTACCTAGAACTGAAGATATTGCAGGCTCTACAATAGCACTTTTCTGCTCAAGCTGTTTCTGCTCATACCCCCCAGAAACCAACACATAAAATCCAGTAGCATCGTACTTTTGACCAAGAACTTTACTAAGGAGCGCTTTAAGAGCCATATCCTCACCTAACAGAGTGGTAAACTCTTTCCACTGATCCCTACTTAACTTTCCAGAACTACCCTCTTTTGGTGATTCTGGCTTTTGTGGTTGTGGTGTATGCTCCTCTTCTTGCTTAGGAGGTGGTACAACTTCCTGCTCAGAGACAGAAGCTTGCGGGGTATCCTTAGGAGTTTCTACATGTACTTGGGGTGCTACCTTCTGGGGTGGATCTTGGGGAGCTACAGCAAGGGTTCCCGATTGGGCTGCCTCTTTTAACTCCTCTAACCTTTGTACAAGCTCCTCGGATGATGCCATTTTAGGAAGCATAGCAATACGAATCAACACTAGCTCTAACTCATACCGCTGACTCAAGGAGTAACGAATATTTCGGAACAGTCCTAAACAGAGTTCTAGTGCCACCTCTATTTGTGGAGCAGTAAAAGCATTTCGTAGACTTTCGGGAAATTCATCTACCCTCTGGGTAAGAATAACCTCTGAAGACACCCCATGCTTAAGAAGTAAAAGAGCTCGTAAGTATTGAGAAAGCTCCGTAACAAACCGCTCTACCTCTACCCCTTTGTTAAGTTCATTCTCCATGAGAGATAGTGCTTCAGGAACCTTCTGCTCTATAAGATATTCTAAGATTTGAGCAATCTTTTCAGAACCCATCAGTTTAAGCTTCTGCTTTGTTTCTTCCATGGTAATGGTACCTTGAGAAAAGGCTGCAACCTGATCAAATAAGGTATAGGCATCTCGCATGGAACCAGCGGCCTCTCGAGCAATCCACCGAAGCGCCTCAGGCTCTGCCGTAAAATTTGACCGTTTGGCAACATCACCCAAGTGACTCTCTATGGTTTGTTGAGGAATAAGTCTGAAGTGAAACTGCTGACACCTAGATCGTATTGTAGCAGGAACCTTATGAATCTCTGTAGTAGCAAACACAAACACCACATATGGAGGTGGTTCTTCTATGGTTTTAAGCAGAGCATTAAAGGCACTATTGGAGAGCATGTGAACCTCATCAATAATGTACACCTTGTACCGACCCTCTGCGGGGGCAAAGAGTACCTCATCTTTAATCTCTCGAACATCGTTAACCGAAGTATTACTTGCTCCATCAATCTCAAGAACATCCATAGCAGTGGACTTTGTAATGTCTTTACAACTACTACAAGTACCACAGGGAGTTCCCGTAAGTCCAGCCTCACAGTTAAGAGCCTTTGCAAGAATTCTCGCTGCAGAGGTCTTTCCCACTCCCCTAGGACCAGAGAAAAGATAAGCCGGGGCAATACGCCCTTGGGCAAATGCGTGTTTTAAAGTGGAGGCTACAAACTCCTGTCCAGCCAAATCATCAAAGGTGGTTGGGCGCATTACTGTAGCGGTAGGTTCAAAAGCCATACTCATTACATACCATAAATAAGAAAAATATAAAACCCACCCTAGAAAAAAGGGTTAGAGAAAGAGGTTAGAATAATTCAATTATTCTAACCTCTTCTGCTTTATTGAATAAACTACTTAGCTTAGCAACCCAATATACCTACGACACTTCTCCACTTTTTCGGTAAACTCCGCAAGTTTCTTTTTCTCTTTCTCAATAACATCCGCAGGAGCACGATCGGTAAATCCCTTGTTTTGGAGTTTCTTCTCGGTCATAACCTTATCTTTCTCACTAATTTTTAGCTCTTTTTTCAGCTTTGCAAGCTCCCTTTCAAGGTCTACAACATCTCTTACATAGACGTACGCCTCTACGCCCCTTCCTGCAACGGGAATGCTCCCTTCAACATCCACCTGATTGGTGGTAATAGTAAGTTCAGAAGCGCCCATAAGGGAAGCACCCATGGCTGAGTACGTATTAAAAAACTCCTCTATCTCACTTTGCTCTACCTTAATAATGATAGGAATTTTCTTATCTGGACTAATGGCAAAGGTACTTCGAAGCGTTCGCACTCCACCAATAAGGTCTTGGAATATGGTGAATTTATCGGATACCGTAGTTTGTACACGACTCTCTTGGTATTCAGGATAAGGGGCTACCATAAGATCTCCCTTTTTATTAGGAAGCTTCTGATATATCTCCTCTGTTACAAAAGAGAGGAATGGATGAATAAGTCTCATTGACTCCTCAAGAAGAGCGGTTAAAATAGATGCTGACCGTTCTCTCTCTTGGATATTATCAGAGGAGAGTGATACCTTAGAAATCTCTACATACCAGTCACAGAAATCATCCCAGAAAAAGTGGTACACCCTCTGACAAGCTATATCAAAACGGTAGTTTTCCATAGCATTATGAATAGCCTTTGCAGTTTCGTTCAGTTGATGGTATATCCACAAATCGTGATCTCTCATCTCTACCTGATCAATAGGGGTAACAGATATACCCTCTAGGTTCATCAGTAAAAATCGTGTTGCATTCCATATTTTATTAGCAAACTTACTTCCCAATTTAAAAGAACTTGAGTCTACAGGAATATCTTGACCTTGGGCGGCAAGAAATCCAAGGGTGAACTTCATAGCGTCCGCACCAAACTCCTCAATAACATCAAGCGGGTCAATTCCGTTGCCTAAACTCTTTGACATTTTCCGTCCCTGCTTATCTCGTACAAGACCGGTAATATAAATATCCTTAAAAGGAACCTCTCCCAAAAACTCAAGGCTTCCCATAATCATACGGGCAACCCAGAAAAAGATAATGTCATATCCAGTTACAAGGGAGGTTGTTGGAAAAAATCGCTTTAGATCATCAGTTTTCTCTGGCCAACCAAGTGTAGAGAAAGGCCATAACCAAGAGGAGAACCATGTGTCCAAAACATCCTCCTCCTGTCGAATATGAGAGGATCCACACTTGTTACAAACCGTAGGATCTTCCCGAAGAACCATCATCTCCCCACAGTCATCACAGTACCAAACAGGAATACGGTGGCCCCACCAGAGTTGACGACTAATACACCAGTCTCGAATATTCTCTAGCCAGTGGTTATAAGTATTAATCCATCTGTTTGGATAGAAGGTTATATCCCCTTTTCTTCCAGCATCAAGTGCCTTGTTTGCCATGTCTTGCATTTTTACAAACCACTGGTCAGAAACACGGGGTTCCACAACCGTAGAACATCGGTAACAGTGTCCAACCTGATGGGGGTGATTCTTAGAATCAACAAATAAACCAAGGGCCTCCAAATCTTTTACAATTCTTTTTCGTCCCTCCCCCATAGTAAGTCCTCGGTACTCCTCGGGAGCCTCTTCGTTCAGCCTACCCTGGGGATCCATAACTGTAATTTTCTCTAGGTTGTGCCTATTTCCAATCTCCCAGTCATTGGGGTCATGGGCTGGAGTAATTTTTACCACTCCCGTACCAAACTCTCTATCCACATAGGAGTCTGCTATAATAGGAATTTCTCGATTTGCTACAGGCAAGAGAACAGTCTTACCTATAAGATGTCCGTATCTCTCATCTTCGGGATGCACAGCCACTGCGGTATCTCCCAAAAGTGTTTCTGGTCTGGTGGTAGCAATTTCTAAATTTCCGGAACCATCAGCTAAGGGGTATAAAATATGGTACATTCTCCCATTTTCGTTCTGATGTTCAACTTCATCGTCAGAGAGTGCTGTTCCACAGGAGGTACACCAGTTAACAAGATAGTTACCTCGGTATACAATTCCCTTTTCGTAGAGTGATACAAACACCTCTCGCACCGCATCTGAGAGCCCTTCATCTAAGGTAAAACGCTCTCTACTCCAGTCACAGGAGCATCCCATTTTTTTAAGCTGTTTAAGAATAGTAGCATGGTGACTATCTTTCACTTTCCACGTTTCATCAACAAAGGCCTCTCTTCCAAGAGCCTCTCGCTCTACTCCCTGGGCACGAAGTTTACGTTCTACCACATTTTGTGTAGCAATACCCGCATGGTCTGTTCCTGGAAGCCAAAGGGTTGGCCTCCCCTGCATTCTATAGTATCGAGCCAAAATATCCTGAAGAGAGTTGTTTAACCCATGCCCCATGTGAAGTATTCCGGTAACATTTGGAGGAGGTATTACGACGACGAATGGATCTTTCTCACTCTGGGAGGGTGTAAAATACCCCTTTTCTTCCCACATTTTATAAATTCGATCCTCAAATTCGTTTGGTTTGTACGTTGTAGACAACTGCTCCTGCTTCATTACATCCTCCTAAGCTTTTGCTTTGAAGGTTATAGTACCGAAAATATTGTGCAAATTCAACTGCTAATCTCTTCGATTACAGGAGCTGCTAAAGTAAGTCAGCTAAAGATTACTTCCGAGAAGGGAGTTGGGTAGCATAGTTCTGCTGTAACACCTTAACTCCCGGCTCTACATGCTCTGTTACCCATAGGTTTCCTCCAATCACCGCACCCTCTCCTATGGTAATATCTCCAAGTATTGTAGCCTCTGCATAAACCACCACAGAATCCTTCAAAGTGGGGTGACGCTTCTGATTATCTCTTATAATGGATCCATCTTTATCGGTTTTAAAGTTTGCAGCACCAAGGGTAACACCTTGATACAACCTACAGTGATTACCAATTATTGTGGTAGATCCTATAACAACACCTGTTCCATGATCAATAAAAAAGTACTCCCCAATAGTTGCTGCAGGGTGAATATCTATTCCTGTTGAGCTATGTGCTAACTCCGTAAGAATTCTTGGAATAAAAGGAACCCCTATGCGATACATAGCGTGAGCAAGACGGTAGTGGAGCATAGCTTCTATTGATGGGTAGGAGTATACAATCTCACCACGAGAAACTGCTGCGGGGTCACCTCTGTACGCTGCATCAACATCTTTTTCAAGTAGGCTCTGTAGCTGAGGAAGCCCTTCAAGAATCTGGTCTGCCCAGTCATGTGCAATATCTTTACAGCTCTCTTTTCCCCGTTGTGTGCAGGAAAAGCAGATACCCCGATAGAGTTGCTCTCGAAGTATTTCAGAAATTTTTGTTATACGTAGGGACAAAAAGTCCCTTAAACTCTCCTGGGAGCTTCCATCCCAGTAGAGAGATGAAAAAACTACCATTCGAACCTGCCGTACTAAATCTTTTAACCCACGTCTTGAAGGGGACTCCCCACTACACCGTGAAAGAGAAACTTCCCTTGGAGTAAGCTTGTGAATAAGATCTTCAGTATGTACCATGTCTGCAACTACTCCTTAAAGAGATCGGTACTTAGATACCGATCACCGGTATCACAAATAAGCGTAACAATAGAGAGTCCCTGAAACTCCTCTCGTGCTGCAACCTTAAGAGCCCCTGCAATATTGGCTCCCGAGGAAATCCCACAGGAAAACCCACACTCCATACGAACTCGCTTTGCCATAGCAATAGCATCTTGTGTGGATACGGTTAACACTTCATCAATCAGCTCCCGGTGTAACACAGGTGGAATAAAGCCAGCTCCTATCCCTTGAATTCCGTGGGGTGATGGATTACCACCAGAGAGCACAGGGGATTCCATTGGCTCTACCGCAATAATTTTTGCATTGGAGTTGATTAACCGAAGATGCTCACCTACCCCAGTAATGGTTCCACCGGTACCCACACCAGTAACAAAGGCACCTAGGTCCGGAAGGTCTCTGGTAATTTCTGGACCAGTTCCAAGGAAGTGAGCTTTTGGATTATCCTCATTAGAGAACTGGTTGATCCAAAAACCATGTTCTCTCTGGGCAATCTCTTGAGCTACCCTATTTGCCTCTGCCATTCCCCCCTGAGCAGGGGTAAGTACAACCTTTGCACCAAATCCTTGAAGAACCTTTCGTCGTTCTACACTCATACTCTCTGGCATAACTGCCACAAAAGAGTAACCTAAGGATGATGCTATCATTGCAAGGGCAATTCCCGTATTTCCACTGGTACTTTCAACAAGAACTCCTCCTTGCTGAAGATCTCCACGCTCAATGGCTCCCCGGATCATTGATACGGCCATTCTATCTTTAACAGAGCCTCCAGGATTTCTACTCTCAACCTTTACAAAAAGGTTTCCAGGAAGATCTTGGGTAAGATGTTTAAGCTCTACTAAAGGGGTGTTTCCTATAAGGGATGTTATATGGTTATTCATAATAAAATTATAAGGAATACCTAAAACCTTGCATACCCCAAGAAAGGGAGATTTCTATAAATCAACCTTACTCTCAATATATTTTATACAATCCCAAAAATCACAGTAAAAAACAGTTGACAAATAGGAAACTCTTCTCTATAGTAGTAGAACAAATTAGGGGAGATGTCCGAGCGGCCGAAGGAGGCAGTCTTGAAAACTGTTGAGGAGAGATCCTCCGGGGGTTCGAATCCCTCTCTCCCCGATTTTTTTGTGCAAATTATGCACTTGGAGAGGTGTCCGAGTGGTCGAAGGAGGCACCCTGCTAAGGTGTTGTGCGGGTAACCGTACCGGGGGTTCGAATCCCCCCCTCTCCGAAAAAAAGCCCCTGCTTTTGCAAGGGCTTTTTTTA
>CAZBHR010000023.1:0-17479 GCA_964492025.1 uncultured Spirochaetia bacterium
TAATGTATATTTATAAAAAGAGGTGTGTATGAAAAAGTATATATTAGCTGTATTTGTAGCTCTGCTTCTCTTGGTAGGGTGTTCTTCAAAGGATGACTCTGTATTAAAGGTTGGAATAAATGCACAGTTTCCACCATTTGAATCTGTGGGTGGTCCCAATGGTGAAGAGTATTCTGGTTTTGATATTGATCTTATTTATGAAGTTGGAAAGCAGCTAGGGAAGGAAGTTCAACTTGTTGATATGGATTTTGATGGTCTTATTCCCGCTCTTAATTCTGGTAAGGTTGATGTGTGTATATCGGGCATCACTATCACTCCAGATCGAGAGAAAAATGTAAATTTTAGTGCACCCTACTATACTGCGACTCAGGTTGTAGTTATGAGACCAGAGAGTGCTGAGCAGTATTCGGCAATTATTGATCTCCAAAAAAATGCAAAAATTGGGGTTATTCTAGGATATACCGGAGAGTTTATTGCAAATGACTACTTTACGGCTGGTCAAATTTCTACGTATAGGTCTGGTTTTGAAGGAGCCTTAGAGGTTAAAAATGGACGGATTGATGCGATGATTATAGATAGTGCTCCTGCAGAGAATTTTGCAATAAAGAATGGTCTCGTTGTAGTTCCTATGGAGTTTGAACCAGAGTATTACGGTATTGCTGTAAGTAAGAAAAATCCAGAACTTCTTGATGATATTAATGGAGTTCTGGAGAATATCATCGATTCTGATTTGTACGACTCTTGGGTTGAAACCCACATTAAGTAGGTTGATATGAGTTTTATTGAGAGGGTTCAGGAGTCCCTTTTTACCCCATATATTGGAGATCAGACAGGTTTCCAATATATGTTGGGAGGGCTGGGGATTACTCTACAATTAACCTTTTTTGCTATAATTTTAGGAACTGTGATTGGGGTAGTGACTGCATTTTTACGAATTGGTTCTCCCCATGGGTTGGATACAATTAAACAGATTTCCCGTGCGGCAAAATCTAAAGGGTATCCCGTAAAAATGATCCTTTCTGCTATTGTACGATATATTGGTCGTAAAATAGCGGACCTCTATATTTGGATTATACGAGGAACCCCGGTTGTTGCTCAGCTTACGATTATCTACTTTGTTATTTTTGCATCGGTAGATGTTAGTCAGGTACTTGTAGGAATTGTTGCATTTGGTCTTAACAGTGGTGCCTATATTTCAGAGATTGTTCGTGCGGGTATTCAAGCGGTGGACAAAGGGCAAACTGAAGCTTCCCGATCCCTCGGTATTTCCAGCCGTTCAACAATGACATATATTATTTTACCTCAAGCTATTAAGAATATTCTTCCTGCTTTAGGAAATGAGTTTATTGTTCTTCTTAAAGAGACTGCGGTTGTAGGAATGATATCCTTAGTTGATCTTATGTTTGCAGCTAGTAAAATTCGGGCAAAAACCTATGAGGCTTTTATTCCTCTTATTACTGCAGCCCTTATGTACCTTTTTCTTACTACGGTAATGGCTGCGGTGTTAAAATACTTTGAGAGGAGGTTACAGAACAGTGATTAAAGTTATAGATCTACACAAGAGTTTTGGAAAATTAGAAGTTCTTAAGGGTATTAATGAACATATTCATCCTGGAGAAGTTGTAAGCATTATTGGTCCAAGTGGATCTGGAAAGAGTACCCTTCTACGTTGTTTTACCATGCTAGAAGAGCCTACTTCTGGTAAGGTTATTGTGGAGGGTGTTACTATTAACGACCCTAAAACTGATGTTGATGCGCTTCGGCAAAAGGTTGGAATGGTGTTTCAGCACTTTAATCTTTTCCCCCATAAAACGGTAATGCAGAATATTACATTTGCACCGGTGCTGCTTAAGAAAAAAAGTCAGCAGGAGGCGGAAAAGGATGGAATGAAGCTTCTTCAGAAGGTAGGGTTAGAGGATAAGGCAAATGTGTATCCTTCAAAGCTTTCAGGTGGGCAAAAGCAACGTGTTGCCATAGCTAGGGCATTAGCAATGGAACCTGATGTGATGCTTTTTGATGAGCCCACCAGCGCCCTTGATCCAGAGATGGTTGGTGATGTTCTTGGTGTTATGAGAAGCATGGCAAAAGAGGGAATGACCATGGCTGTAGTTACTCATGAAATGGGCTTTGCCCAAGAGGTGAGTAGCCGTGTGCTTTTTATGGATGAGGGGCAAATTGTGGAAAGTGGTTCTCCTGCAGAGCTTTTTCAATCTCCGAAACATCCAAGAACAAAAGAGTTTTTAAGTAAAGTTATTTAAAGATTCTAGAGTCAAAAATAGTGAATATTGTAAAAATATCTACCGAGCTTCTCTCTGTATAGACGGAGAGAAGCTTTTTTATTATAGTCTGTCTATGGAAAGCAAAACTTTAGAAACATTATGTATTCACGGTGGCTATAAGCCAGAATCAGGGGAGCCTTTTTCGCTTCCAATAGCACAGTCTACAACATATCAGTATGAAACTGCCCAAGAGTTAGCTGAACTTTTTGATCTAAAAGCAGCAGGGCATTTGTATTCACGTATCAGTAATCCCACGGTGGCAGCCTTTGAAACTAAGATTGCAGCACTTGACGGTGGAGTAGCTGCGGTAGCAGTTTCTTCGGGGCAGAGTGCCCTTATGGTAACTGTTCTAAACCTCTGTCAGGCTGGTGACAGTATCGTTGCATCTCGCTCTCTGTACGGGGGAAGTTTAAATCTCTTGCAGGTAACTTTTCAGAGACTAGGAATTGAAGTTATTCTTGTAGACCCCAAGGCGTCGGAAGAAGAGCTTATGGCCGCTATGAAAGATAATACAAAGATGTTATTTGCCGAGACTATATCAAACCCTCTTTTACACATAGTGGATTTCTCTCTATGGAATAGGGTTGCCGAAAGTAGGGGAGTACCTTTTGTGGTGGATAACTCTTTAGGAACACCCGTGCTTTGTAAACCTCTTGAGCTGGGTGCTCATATTGTTGTTTACTCCGCTTCAAAGTACATTGATGGGCATCGTAACTGTATTGGAGGAGTTATTGTGGATGGAGGGAACTTCCCTTGGGATAATGGTAAGTTCCCACAGCTCTCAGAGCCAGATGAATCATACCATGGAACAACCTTCTGCTCAGATTATGCACCAATGGGTTTTGCCATAAGAGCAAGAACTGTACTGTTACGGGATCTTGGTTGTATTATGAATCCTATGAACGCCTTTCTTTTGCACACCTCTTTAGAGACCCTTCACCTTCGTATGGCAAAACATTCAGAAAATGGAGCTGCAGTAGCAAAATTGTTGGCAGATCATCCCAAAGTATCTTGGGTCTCCTATCCAGAGTTAATGGACTCTTCTGAAAAGTCATATGCAGAAAAGTATTTTCCCCATGGGTGTGGTGGAGTTGTTACCTTTGGTATTCAGGGGGGTAAAGAGAGTGCTGAGAAGTTTATTGGAAACCTCAAGCTTATCTCTCTTGTTACCCATGTGGCTGCAAACACCTCTATGGCGATTCACCCTGCATCTACTACGCATAGACAACTTTCTGATGAGCAGCTTGAATCATCTGGTATTGGAGCCGACTTAATTAGACTCTCCATAGGAATTGAGAGTACCGGTGATATCCTTGAAGATATTACACAAGCTTTAGCACAGGTATAAGGAGTAGATATGCCAATTGTCATTCCCCAAAATCTTCCTGCAACTGAAATTCTACAGAGTGAAAATATCTTTGTCATGCATTCACAACGGGCGTATACGCAGGATATACGTCCGCTTAAAATTCTTATGGTAAACCTTATGCCTACCAAAGAGACCACGGAGTTCCAAATTTGTAGGCTTATAGGAAATACCCCTCTTCAGGTGGAGTTAACTCTGTTAAGAACTGCATCTTATGAGGCAAAACATAGTACTCCACAGCACCTTTCAAGTTTTTATAAAACCTTTGATCAAATACAAGATGTAAATTTTGATGGATTAATTGTAACAGGAGCCCCTGTGGAACATATGGAGTTTGAAGAGGTTGCCTACTGGGACGAACTTACTCGTATTATGGATTATGCCTCTCACCATGTAACATCCTCCCTCTTTATCTGCTGGGGAGCTCAGGCTGGTCTGTACTACTATTATGGGGTTCCTAAGTATCCTTTGGAAAAGAAATGTTTTGGTGTTTTTCCTCATAGATTGGAGCAGGATGAGTCTATTCCTCTGTTCCGAGGTTTTGACGACACCTTTCTTATCCCACACTCTCGACACACGGAGATAAAAAAATCTGATATATTGACAAAGAGTGAATTAGTAGTACTTGCAAACTCTGAAGAAGCGGGGGTGGCAATAGTTGCTACCAAAGATTATAGCCGTATTTTTTGTACTGGTCATTTAGAGTATACTCGAGAAACCTTAGAAAAAGAGTTCTTACGAGATACAGCAAAAGGAATTTCTCTAGATGTCCCTCATAATTATTTTAGAGATGATAATCCTGAGAGAGAAATTCTGTTTCAGTGGCAAGCTCACGCTCACTTGCTTTTTGCTAACTGGATTAACTACTGTGTTTATCAGACAACACCTTATGATGAGACCGAAATATTGAAATAACAATATTCGAGTTTCTGAGTGTATGTATATAATATAAAATTTACGTTTTGTAAATTTGAATAAAATGCAAAATTTTTCTATTTTTGCTATGTTGGTGGTTTTATTTTCGGTGATTTTTCTGTAATATCTTTTAGCAGAGGGATTTCCTCTTTCTAGCTCGGGAGATGTTATCATCCCCCCCCCCATGATAGTGTGTTCTGCACGCTAATCCCTCCCGAGTTAGTTCTTTTTTCTAGTTCCTAGAGTTAGCTGTTATTTACTATAGATACTTTTTTACCCTTCTGGTAGAGTTAGACTTGTGTTCATAAAAGGAGTGGCAATATGAAGAGATTTGTTCAGTATACATTTTTACTGATTACTGTAGCTGTATTAGTTGGATGTGGTTTTGTAAATAAGAGTCTAACTGTAGACTTGCAGCGTTTTGAGTTGCAGGGTAAGGTCAAAGAAGTTACTTTCAAAGAGTACGGTGCAATGGATGTTGATTATAAGTTTGGAAAATATACTCCAGAAGAGGGTGAAGCGAATGTTTCTGTAGTCTCCTTCAACAAGTCAGGAGACATTATCTCTTCGGCTGTATATTTTTCCAGTGGGGAATTAATGGGAGGGGTTGAGAATACCTATGAAAAAGGGAAGTTAATAAGCTCGCTTCCCCCTAAAGATGGTAGCTACATATCTTATAGGTGGAACTCTTACGATGCTATTTTATATTCTCAGACCTTTTTGGAGAAGCAGAATATTGTGGTAACAGCTCTTGCCAGGAATGTAGAATATTCTTCAAAAGATGAGACAAATTATACGCTGTTTTCATTTGATGGCTCTTCTTTTGGAAAAGTTACGGACTTGAATGTTGATAAAAATACAAGAGAGATTTTGTGGTTTGATAAAGATGAAGAAATGAGTTCTCGTCAAGTAAGGGTGTATACGGAAAATAATACACTTGAAGTTTCCCGATATGCGCGTGAGTCGGAGGAACTTACGGCAAAAGACCGTATCGTATTTCTTTCGGACTTAGAGACTGAGATATATACATACTCCAGCGATGGGGTGTTACTGTCTCAAGCCTTGGAATCTTTTAACAAGCGAGGTCAATTAGTAGGTGTTTTGACTCAGGAGTTGAACAAAGATGGAGAGGTAAAACATGAGACCTCCTCGGAATACACCTATAATGATAATGGAGATATAACCTCTCGGCGAAAATATACTAATGGGGAGTTTGATAGATACTCTAACTATGACTATGAGTATCTATCGTACGATAAACAGGGGAATTGGACAAGACGAGTTATTTTTGAGATTGATAAGAAAGGTCGAAGTTTGGATAGGCTAGAAGATAGGGAGATAACTTACTACTAGGCTAGGGTAGATGCATAAAAAAGGCACAGGGAAAACCTGTGCCTTTTTTGTGTACGCTATGAGGAACGAGTTCCATTATGGCAGTTACTCTTTTTCTGGCTTTGGTGCAATTAAGATGTGGAGGTCGTCAAGCTGTTCTTTGTCAACCTCCGCTGGTGCTTCCACCATTGGGCAGATACCGCTAGTTGCCTTAGGAAAAGGGATAACCTCTTTAATAGTTTTTTCTCCCACCATAAGCATAACTGTTCGGTCAAGCCCTGGGGCAATCCCACCATGTGGAGGTGGCCCGTAGGAGAACGCCTCTAGGAGGAATCCAAATCGCGCTCGCGCTTCTTCTTCAGAAAATCCTACAATAGAGAAAATTCTGCTCTGAATATCTGGGTCATGAACCCTAATAGATCCTGATGCAATCTCATTTCCATTAATTACCATATCGTAAAGCTGTCCAAGAACCTCTCCTGGATTTTCTTCCATGGTATCAATATATCTTTCATGGGGCATGGTAAACATGTGGTGAACAGCGTTCCATCCTCCCTCTTCATTCTCTTCAAACAGTGGGAAATCAACAATCCAGCAGAAAGCAAACACCTTAGGATCAGTTAACTCTAAGTCTTCACCAAGTTTAGTTCGAACCGCTCCCATGTATGTGGATACACGCTTCCATGTGTCAGCTCCCATAAGAATAAGGTCTCCAACTTGTGCTCCTAGGGCTTTACAGATCTCCTCGTATTGATCTTGGAAGAATCTTCCAACTCCACCCTGAAACTCTCCATCTTGAACCTTGGTCCACGCTAGTCCCTTAGCTCCGTAAGTTTTCGCTTGAGCCTCAAGTTGATCAATCTGCTTTCTTGAATACTCTCCACATCCCGGTGCAACTAAGGCTTTACAAGACCCTCCGTTATCTAGAACTCCCTTAAAAGCCTGAAACTCACTTTTGCTTGCAAACTGTGCAAACTCCTGAAGCTCCATACCAAATCTGAGATCCGGTTTATCTGTACCAAAACGGTTCATTGCGTCGGCGTAAGAAATTCTTGGGAAAGGAGTTTCTACCTTGTATCCAATAGTCTTTTCAAAGGTGTATTTAAAGAGCTCTTCGGTCTCCGTAAGAATATCATCCTGGGAGACAAAACTTCGCTCTACATCAATCTGGGTAAACTCAAGCTGTCTGTCGCCACGGGCGTCCTCATCACGATAGCATCGGGCAACCTGAAAATATTTATCAAATCCAGAAACCATAAGGAGCTGTTTGTATAGCTGAGGAGACTGGGGTAGGGCGTAAAATTTTCCATGATGGAGTCTTGAAGGCACAAGAAAGTCTCTAGCTCCTTCTGGGGTTGACCTGATAAAAGTTGGAGTTTCTATTTCGTAGAACCCACGGCTGTTGTAAAATTCTCGTGCCGCATAGGTAAACTTATGTCTCAGTGCAATGTACCGTTGCATTGCCCCAGACCGAAGGTCAAGGTATCGGTGAGAAAGTCTAAGATCCTCTCGGGCATCGGTTTTATCCTCTTCAATCATAAAGGGCAGTGGTTTACAGGTTGAAAGTACCTCTATGTGAGTAGCGTGTACTTCTATCTCTCCTGTTGCCATGTTTGAGTTAACCATTTCTGCTGGTCGTGCCACAACCTCTCCCACAAGGGCAATACAGAACTCATACCTAAGATCTTTAACTACCTTGGCTAGCTCTGGAGAACTCTGCTCATTTACCACTGTTTGTGTGATTCCGTATCGATCACGGAGGTTGATAAAGTGCACACCACCATGGTCTCTTTTTCGATGTACCCAACCGTTCAGAGTTACGGTACTTCCTACATGCTGAGCAGAAAGCTCGCCACAGGTTACTGTTCTTTTATATGCGTCCATGGGTGCACCCTATCAGTTTTATGGGGTTTTTGCAATTCTATGTATATGTGACAATATAAAATAACCCTTCAATTCTTACAAATTGAAGGGTTCCTGTTCCAGGCTCTAAGGGAGTGTGAACTTTTTTAACGCTTATGGTAAAAAGTGTGTATAGCCATTTTTCATTCTAACAAAATTATGCTAATTCAAAAAACTCCTCAAGAAATCTTCCTACGCCGTTGTCATCATGGTGTGGAGCAATATAGGTTGCATGCTCTTTAAGGGCCTTCTCTCCATTCTCCATAACAACTCCAATTCCTGCAAACTGAATCATTTCCATATCGTTCCAGCCATCTCCCATGGCAAGAAGGTTTTTATGACTAAGTCCTTTTGATTGGAGGTAGAACTCAAGTGCCCGTGCTTTGGAACTCTCTTTATTCATAACTTCAAGGTAGGTGTTCCATGAGAAAGCCTTGTAAATGCGGTCTCCAAGTTCAGCCGTAAGTCTCGCATCTACCCGTTTAAGTTTTTCAGAATCATCAATGTACATCATCTTGGTAAAGTTGAGAGGGGTAAGATCTTGAAAATTAACTAGGGTTGGTGTAATACCACTCTTTCCGCTATAGGCTCTTGTGGTATCGTTCTCCTCCTTTATCAGCCACTGGTTATCGATAAATCCATGGCAGAACACATCTTCCTCTTCTCCTATTTCGATAAGTCGTTTTCCTATACTCTCCTCAATGGTGGTATGAAGGAGCGACTTACCCTTGGAATCAACAATTCTTGCTCCGTTAAAACAGATCATAGGAGAACTGAGTTGTAGCTCCTTGTAAAATTGCTCCATTGCAATATAGGGTCTTCCTGTGCAAATTATAACCTCCACTCCTTGTGCTTCAAGCTCTTTAAGCACTCGTTTGTTATAGCTTGATACTTCCTGCTCTTTATTAAGTAGCGTTCCATCTAAATCTAATGCAATAACCTGTATTTCTTTCTGCATTGGTCTACTCCTCCACACAGAAAGTATATAAGGAATAGATTTTACTGCATAGAGGGAAGTAGATGAGTTTTGCATTGTTAGTATCATAATATTCTAAACATGTTATTAATTTCTATCTTATTTGATTTTTTTGATGTAAAATAACATAACGAGTACATTAATTTGACAAAAATATATGTTTTTTGTTTGTTTTATGTACACAAATGTTAAATTACATGATATATTTATTGCTAGATATTAAATTAAGGAGTGTGTATGTATTTACAAGATAAGAAAACCTACGTACTGGACGATGTGAAGAAGCCTAACTTCTTTCGCGATCAATTTCCCTACAGTGAAGTCCCCCGTATTATATTCGATAACACCCATGTTGCTCAGAATCTCCCCGAGAATATTTGGATTACCGATACCACATTCCGAGATGGACAGCAATCCCGAGCGCCCTATACTCCAAGACAGATAGCTCATCTGTACGGTCTTATGGGAAAACTCGGAGGGAAGAAGGGCATTATTCGCCAGAGTGAGTTCTTTTTATACAGTAAACGAGATAGACGAGCTGTAGAGAAGTGTAAGGAGCTGAATATCCCATTTCCAGAAATTACCGGTTGGATTCGAGCCAATGCTCAAGACCTTCAGCTGGTTAAGGATTTTGAAATTAAAGAGACAGGACTACTTACCTCTGTTTCGGATTACCATATTTTTCTCAAATTGAAATCTACAAGAAAGAAGATTATGGAAAAATATCTTAGTGTGGTAAAAGAGGCTCTTTCACTAGGTATTGTACCACGGTGTCACTTTGAGGATGTTACCCGTGCGGATATTTATGGGTTTTGTGTTCCCTTTGCACAGGAGTTGTTAAAGCTTTCTCAGGAGTCTGGTATTCCTGTAAAAATTAGGCTGTGTGATACCATGGGGTATGGAATTACCTATCCCGGAGCAGTGCTCCCAAGAAGTGTAGATAAGCTAGCCCACGCATTTGTGGTAGATGCGGGATACCCCTCTGAGTATTTAGAGTGGCATGGGCATAACGATTTCCATAAGGTGCATATCAATGGAACCACCGGTTGGCTCTACGGAATTTCTTCACTTAACGCATCACTGCTTGGGTATGGAGAGAGAACAGGGAATCCACCACTGGAAGGTGCTATTATGGAGTATATTGGACTCAAGGGAACCACCGATGGTATTGATACTACTGTTATCACAGAGATTGCCGAATATTTTCGTAAAGAGATTAAAGCGGATATTCCTATTAACTACCCCTTTGTAGGAACTGATTTTAATACAACCAGAGCGGGTATCCATGCGGATGGTCTTCTTAAGAATGAGGAGATTTACAACATTTTTGATACAGATAAGCTTCTTAATAGACCTCTCCGAGTTATGGTTACCGATAAGTCAGGGATGGCGGGTATTGCCCACTGGCTCAATGAGAATGTTGAGGCTATTACCAGTGGATCTCAAAAGCCACTTACTAAGCGGGATCCTCGGGTTGGACAGATTTACGACTGGGTTATGGCACAGTATAATCAAGGAAGAACCACCAGTATCTCTGCTGAGGAAATCTTGGTTCAAGCGCGCCACTACATTCCGGGACTTTTTGAGTCTAGTTTTGATATGGCTAAGGTGTATGCGCATAAGTGGGCAACAAAGTTGGCAGACAAAATTTTTACCGATGGTTTTCGTGGAACTATTTCTGAGGATACGGGAAAAGTTCTTTCAAAAACAGTTAAGAGTGAGCCTGCTGTTCAGTTTATTACCCTCATCGATCTAGCTGGAAATATTATTAACTCCTATGAAACAAGAAGGGGAGATAAGGCTCGGTTTAGAAATCTTAAGCATAAGAGCTTTGCAGATAGGGAGTGGTTTAAACAGGTTGTGGAAACAGAAAAACCCTATCATTCTGAACTCTTTGTTTCTAAGTTTACCGATGAGCTTACCATTACTATTGCCCTCCCTATTTCCGACGCACAAGGAAAGTTAGGAGCAGTTCTGGATATTGACTTTAACTTTAATGAGTTAAGTAAACTCATGTCTTCTGTTGCGGAAGAGGTTATTGAATCTGATTTTGAAAATTAAGAAAACTACTTTAATATGTATAAAAAGCCCTCGGAAGTTCCGAGGGCTTTTGTTTCATATACGATTGATATGTAATCTACTGTTATGACCTTGGAGTTACAAACGCCTTTCCCAAAGGGAGTACTTCATAGCCAAACTGGGTGTTTATGATAGTTGCAGCAGCTCCGTAAAAGGAGAGCATGCTAATAATAAATTCACTGATAGCTGCAATGAGATGCATGGTTTCAGGAATAATTCCAAAGGTTGATAAGGTAAGACCCAAAAAGAGAAAATCAATAGCTACAAATATAAGAGTAAGGTTCTTATTTGTTGTTAAGGAGCCTATTGTCATGTAGAGGGTAAAAATAAGATATCCTAAAAAGGCAAATCCTAACTGGCTTCCATCGGCAGATGCTTGCATAGACTCTCCAAATACTCCGTGCTGAACCATCCAGGTCATGGCAACACCTAACCAGAAAAATCCATATCCCCCAAAGGCGGTGGTTCCAAAGGTGTTATTGTGTTTTGCATCCAAGATACTCGCATAGAGTTGGGCAGCTGCTCCTAAAAATATTGCCCAGGGAATCACTAAAGATGTTCCATCGGTCCATCCGAATTTTTGCGATGATGCCACAAGGGTAACAATTGCTAGTCCCAATAGACCAACGGGTGTGGGATTTGCCACAACAATTTTTCTCTCTTCCATAATATGTAACTCCTTACAATCTGTTTTGTAATAAACTCATATATACCCGATTTTTTGGATCGGTGCAACAGTGCCTTTTGTGGTGCGGTTTGCTGTTACCTCTGAGTACTTCTGTAATTTCTATGGAATAATGGGTGTAATATAGAGTATCCTTTTCCTTCTTCCTTGACCCCTGAAATATTCTGCTCAATAATGTAGATAAGAATTCAGGAGGTGTTATGAATAAAAAGTTAGTAGTTCGTATTTTTATCGCATTTATTGTAGGTCTCATTGTAGGTATTGCTTTATGGTTTTCAGGGATCAACGTAGATACATACGTTACCTATGTTTCTCCATTTGGTAACATCCTTGTATCGATGCTCAAAATGATTGTAGTTCCTGTTATTTTTCTCTCTCTCATAGCTGGAGCTGCCTCAATTCCCACAAAGCAGTTTGGGAAAGTGGGTATTAAGGTTATTGTGTGGTACTTTTTTACCTCTCTGCTTGCAGCAGTTGTTGGTTCTGTACTTGCGGTTATCTTTAACCCTGGAGGTAGTACATCAAAGGATGCTTGGGTAGAGCTTGCTCAAACAGGATCAGCCCCTGTGGCTTCCAGTGGAGGCTCTCTTATTGATGTACTTCTTGGGATGTTTCAAAATCCCTTTGCCGCTCTTTCGGAAGGGAGTTTTCTTGCGATTATTGTGTTTGCTATTGGCTTTGGATTGGCCCTCAAAATTGTACACGATGGAGGAACAGATAAGCATAAAGCCCAGGTTGGAGCTGTTTTAGATATCGTAGATGGTTCTAAAGAGGCTGTCTTTAAGATGGTAGATTGGATTCTGCTCTACTCCCCAATTGGTGTATTTGCTCTAACCTCGGTAAACTTTTCTCAGTATGGAGCCAGTCTGTTTGGTCCATATATTATGTTAGCCTTGGGAGTTATCCTTGGAGTTCTGGTTATGATGTTTGTTGTGTATCCCGTACTTCTCGCAATTTTTGCAAAAAAGAATCCATTTAAAGTGCTCAACTCTATTCGGGAGGCTATTCTTACTGCCTTTGTAACACGGAGTAGTGCGGCAACCCTTCCCGTGTCACTTACCGTAGCAGAAGAGAGGCTTAAGGTAGATGAGAGTCTTGCATCCTTTGCGCTTCCTTTAGGCGCAACAATTAACATGGATGGAGTGTGTGTGCACCTTCCTATGTTTGCAGTTCTGGCGGCTAATATGTTTGGCTTGGATATGGGCTTTAGTACGCTTGTTATTTTGGTTATTACTACGGTACTCGCCTCTGTAGGGGCTGGTGGAGTTCCCGGTGGTAGCCTTATGCTTCTATTTATTATTCTTCAAAACATGGGACTTGGAGCCGATCAGATTGCAATTATCGTAGGACTTTCCCTTGGAATTAACCCTATTTTGGATATGTTTGAAACTATGAATAATGTTACTGGTGACTTGGTATGTACCTATACTGTAGCAGAGATGACTGATATGATTGGAGATGATGAAGAGTAGCTCTTCTGATTCGTGTATATTATCATGCTAGCTGAGTTCCCCCATTTGGCTAGCATGATGCCCCCTTGTGGTTATTCCCCTTGGGGGCTTTTTATTTGTGTGAGGCAATCAACTTTACTTTTGTAATGATCCTTCATCGCCTCTTCAAATTCTGTATTATCCCCATACTCATACCCAAATACCGGGAGCCACAGTGCTGGATCCTCCATGCAGAGATAAAAGAATACCGCCTGTTTCCACTCCTCTGTAAAACTTTGGTAGAGATGGGAGAAGAGTTGTTCTTTTATGTGAGTGGGGTAGGATAGTTTGTTTCCCGCAGGAGCAAAGGGTATCTTTGTGGTGAGTGTTCTTACTCCCTCCTCTCGCAGCTGTTTGAGTACCGCCTTGGTAAAGGTTAGGGTACCCATAGAGATCATAACAACTTGATCGGGAGTAAATCGCTTCATGATTTGGGTTGCTATGGCTTTATAATCTTCCTCCCAGCCACGGTACCACACCATTGGGTGAAAGTGAAATCCTACGAGGTATCCCGACTGAGCAACCTGCACAGCTGCTTCTAGTCGCTCTTCTAGAGTGGCTGTTTGATGTTCTTCATTATCAATAATAGTTTGAGGATTTAATGACCATGTGAAAAGTACGTTTTTGGGCGGGTGTAACTCAAGCGCTTCAAGAATTGGTTTTTTAGTCGCCTTAGTTTTTAGTTCTAAAATAATATTCCTATTGTTTTTTGCAAAATCAAAAAGGTCCTCTAAAACTCCTCCGTGGTTACCCCATAGGAGAGAGTCCGAAGATTGTCCCGTGCCAATGTGGTAGGTTCTTGTTGGGTTTATATCTAGTGACTCTAGCTGACCTCTCAAATTTGCAGGGAATAACACACTATCATTTCGATAGAATGAGCGAATTGCACAGTAGGTGCAACCAAAGGCACACTGGGTTACCACATCTAATGTTTGTAAGTTGCAACATCGAGTCTCTTCCGCTGCCACGGGGCAGAGAGAAAGAATTGTAGGTGATGGGGGCTCTTGAACTCCTCTACCCTTTGATGCTGATGTTGGTTGAGGGGTGAAGCTGGAGTAATCTGCCTGGTTCTCTCTGAGTTTTTCCATGAAGGTATCTAGCTGAGACATGAACCTTCTCCCCCGATCTTTTCCTTTGAGGGATTCTGGGACCTCTGGTTGAAACAGGGTTTCTAAAGAGGGCATATTCCACATAGCAAGATCTGTTTCTGCCTCTTGAAGTATACGAGTTTGGGATGAAGTAAGCCGGTATTCTATGGTTATAAACGATATATAGTCATTGTTGGGGGAATTTGAGATTTGAATATTTGGAGATTCCTGCTTCATGGTTGTAAGATATAGAAATTGAGATGACTTTGCAAGTGAGATAAAGAGAATTATGGCTTCTCTGTGGGGCCTGTGGAATTTGTTGATAAGTAGCTTTCTTTCTTGTACAATAGGAGTATACCTATTAGTTGGAGGTTGTTTATGATACGGGATTCTACAAGAAAAGATGCTTCTGCTATCGGTTCTATTATTGTTGCCTCATGGCAAACTGCATTCTCTGGTATTCTTGAACCGAGTTATCCAAAAACATTGAGTGTGGATAGATATAGTCAGATTATGGATAACAATATTCAACATGCACAGGAAAAGGTTTTTGTCTATGATGATGGTATTGTAAAAGGATTTATTTCAGGGAAGCCCTGTGGTGAGCTTTACGATTATGAAATAGTAGGACTGTACGTCCATCCCGATGCTCAGCAGCAAGGGGTTGGAGGATCCCTTTTTCTCTATATGAAAGAATATCTCCGAGGTGAAGGCTTCCAATCAGTAATACTTTGGACATTGCAAGGGGCTAAAAATAACGATTTTTATAGAAAGCATCGGGGAAAAGCTATAGAGAGCAAGATTATAACTATTGGAGCTCATCAGTACGAGGGAGTGGGTTTTGTCTTTGACTTACAAAAGGAGTAGCTCAGAAGGGGGTTAATTGTAAACTTTACTAGCCAGATGATCGAATCAATGGGGTGTGTGGGAAGGTTACATGATTCGTGATCGATCAAATATCAGAAATGTCAAAGGTGTGTATTTAACAATTATACTTGGAAAACCTATGAAAAATAAGAGTTAATAGGGTGGAAGGGTGGGAGGGCTCACTTTTTAGGTATGAGTTTACCTGCACAAATCCATTCAGCTTAGGTAAAGCCTCTTGACAATCAACCTTTGTTTGTGACAATATATACCTCCACGTTCACATTATTCGGTGCTATATCGAAAAATATAGCAAAGAGGTTTTAGAAAATGAAAACATTATATGTTAAACCAGCAGATGTTGAGAAGAAATGGTATCTTATTGATGCTGAAGGTCAACGTCTTGGAAAAGTTGCGGTAGCTGCGGCTAAGCTCCTTCGAGGAAAGCATAAGCCAGAGTTTGTTCCACACCAAGATTTGGGTGACTTCGTAGTAATTATTAATGCGGAGAAGGCTGAGCTAACCGGAGGAAAAGAGGATAAGAAGAAATACTATCGACACTCAGGATACCCTGGTGGTCTTACAGTAGAGACTTATCGAGAGAAGCTTGAAAGCAAGCCAACCTTTCCTATGGAACGAGCGGTTAAGGGAATGCTCCCAAAAAACCGACTTGGTAGAGAGTTGTTTCGACATGTGAAAATTTATGCAGGTGCTGAGCACCCACATGCGGCACAGAAAGTAGAGAAGTTCGAACTCTAAGGGAGATAGTATGAAAGAGAATTCAATTAATATTGCCCAGGGTACGGGCCGACGAAAAACTTCCGTTGCACGAGTATACCTCCGAGATGGAAATGGTAAAATTACCGTAAATGGTAAAGATGTAAATGATTACTTCGGTAACCCACTGTTTGTATATGTAGTAAAACAGGGGCTTGAAGTTACGGATACTATGAACAAGTTTGATATCCTTATCAACGTAAAGGGTGGAGGACCTTCTGGTCAAGCAGGTGCTTGTCGATTAGGAATTTCACGAGCTTTAGTAGAGTTCAACGAAGCGCTTAAGCCTGTTCTTAGAGCAAATGGTTTTATGACCAGAGACTCCAGAATGGTAGAGCGAAAGAAATATGGACAGAAGGGTGCACGAAAGCAGTTCCAGTTCTCAAAACGATAGTTTTCAGATTCTGTCAAAGAAAGGTCCCCGGGGTGCGCTTATTGTGGCGAGTCCCGATGGGGCCTCTTTTTTTATTCCCAAAGCCATTGCTCTAAAAGAGGGGTTATCCTCAGGGGATATTCTTTCTGAGTTTAGAGCAGAAGAACTCAAACAACGATCAGAGCAGTATCTCTGTAAGCAAAAAATCTATGACTCTCTTTCAAGACGAGATCATAGTCGCAAAGAGATAGAACAAAAATTGCGACTTAAAAAGTTTCGCCCAGAGGTGTATGAAGATATCCTTAATCTTTTTGAAGAGGAGAAACTTATAGATGATCAGCGGTTTGCGGAGAATTTTATTCAGAGTAGACTTCGTAATCATCCAGAAGGAGCTACAATGCTTAGGCAACGACTTGCCCTTAAGGGTATATCCCGAGAGATTGTACGAGATGTTATGGAGGAGTATGTCGATGATCTTGCTCTATGGGATGCCTGCTGTCGAGTAGGGGAGAAGCTCAGTCGGACGAAGGATGGAGATAAGCTTCGTGATGCCATGCTCCGTAAAGGGTTTAGTTGGGGTATGGTAAAGGCGTATCTTCGGGGGGATGAGTACTTGTAGGAACCTAATGGATTACATCAAGTAAAGAAAATTGTTGACAAACCCTACAGACCAATCTATCATAAATTATGATCACAGTTAACCACACCAATCAAGTAAGGCAGATATGTACAAAAAGTAAGCTTCCCAGTGCAGACTATGTGATCAACCCTTACGTCGGTTGTGTGCATGGTTGCATATACTGTTATGCAGATTTTATGAAAAGGTTTACTAATCATAGTGGTGAGGAGTGGGGGAGTTTTCTCGATGTAAAAACTCTACCTGATCCTATAGTATTTCCCAAAACGCAAGAAGGAACCTTAGTAATTGGATCGGTAACAGATCCTTATAACCGATTTGAAGAGGAGTATGAAAGTACAAAAAAGATTCTTACTGCTTTGGAGGGTACCGGTTTCAATGTTGAAATTATTACAAAATCCGATCTTGTACTCCGTGATATTGAGTTGCTGAAAAAGATACCTTCTTGTAAGGTCTCTATGTCACTCAACTCTCTGGATAGCAGTTTTCAATCATCTACAGAACCCCATGCGCCATCTGCAGAGCGGCGTATTCATGCTCTGCGAGTGTTACGGCAGCATGGTATAAAAACCTGCCTTTTCATATCTCCTATCTTTCCCTTTCTCAACGATATTAAGCCTCTTCTCCTCGCAATAGAGGGGGGTGTTTCCGAAATCTACTTGGAGAATCTGAACATAAGAAAAAATAATAGTAGTGCTATATTAGATATGGTGAGA
>CAZBHR010000024.1:0-14565 GCA_964492025.1 uncultured Spirochaetia bacterium
CAAGGAGTATATTGCCTATCGGAACTATTATTTACTATTACTAAACTTTTATACCTAGCTTACCCCTCTAATAATCTGTGCAGTAGCTGATCCAACTGGGGGTTCTCTCCCCATAGCTCCTTCAGTCTAAGGGTTGATACATACACCCTGCCTAATCCAACACGAATCTCACTGAGAATGCCTATCTTCTGCTTTTCTCCATGTGACTCGGTGCCAAAACTGGGTATATCATAGGTATATAGAAGGTGCTCATCTGAATCCCCTTGAATACCGTACTCCGCAAATGCTCCTACTGCGTCAATTGATATATCGTAGGGGCAGAAAAAGTCTTTAGGTTCATACTGTTTCATATACGGGTGTTCACTATTCCTAGCTATAAAACATATTCCCTTACCCATCTGCCCATCGGCACTCATCTTTCCCAGTCGTTCCAGAGAGAACTCTCTTGTTCCAATGGTACAACTACCAATATCCAAAAGAGAGATAACTGCGGTAGCTCCCTCTTCTACCTTTTGTAAAATATGTTGATACTGTATAGAAAACCTTTCTTTATCGAGAATAAAGAAAGGTCCTGACCCGTCGTATCGCTCAAGATCTTTCAGGTTATATTGTGTTCCACTCCATGGTAAAACAGGAATACTTAATCTTTCAGTATCAAGGAGCAATCCTTCTTGCGTAAGTGTAACATCTATATGAAAAAGATCTCTTTCCTTTCCACCTGTAGGAACCTTACAGAAGACTGTTCCCTGGTACTGAGAGGTCGAAGGGGTTACACTACTTGAAAGTGTGTATGAATCAACTAGTTCTTCTCCTAATCGAAGAGATACTGAAATAGTACATGCTTCAAATTTCTCATCCCTATCATTCAGAGAAAAACACTCAACATTAAAAGACTGTCCATAGTGTACCATAAAACGGTCACTTCTTAGATGAATACGGAGGGGCTCTAAGCTCCTCTTACATGCAAAGTATGCGGGTTTTGGCTTTCTTCGGTGGTCAACAAGTGTTTTCATCCACCCCGCTGGCCATGCATCAATAAGCAGATGCACCGCAGTAGATACTAGGATGTGGGAAGATCTCCTAAAAGCATCATTCATATATTTTGTAGCCCAAGCTTGATGCTTCTGACTCTCCTGTATCCAAGCAGTTATGTTACTCTGCTCTTCATACCAATCTCCATGCATCGTAAAACTTTGTGCCTTTACAATATGTTGCGGAGTCCAAGGGTCATGTATCTTGCTAGGTACCCACTCTTTAGGATACTCCTCTAGCATAACCTCCAATGGGTCAAGTCCTTCAGTTCCATACTCTCCACAGCCTGTTTTCCACCCCTCTTTTATTGCAGGTAGATACCCCTTATGAAGTTTTCCAAAGGGAATTGCATGGTTAGTATACCACGTTGTATAACAGTGAAAATCTGAAAGTCCAGTTTCCGTAGGAGGATCATAATCTCCATCCACATATTTTATAACACGGTCTGGATTTTGCACACGAACAGCACAACTGGCAGCTCTAAAAAACTCCTCTAACTCAGGTCTAAGAAGACTCCGATGGCCACGAAATCCCCAGGTTGCTGGAAATGGCTCATTTATGTAGGAGACCATAATACTTGATGGGTGTCTACGAATGTGTCGCTCCATCTCCTCAACCTGCTTAATTGCCTCACAGAATTTATTCCTCCGTATCCACCCAAAGGTAGGAAGATCTGTTTGCAGCATCATACCAAGAGCATCACAGTAGTCATACACCTCACTCTGAACTGGACGCTGGGTAAGTCGATAAAAGTTCATATTACAATATTTTGCAATAAGAATATCATCAATAAGCTGATCAAAATCTCCTCGTAAAACACACTGCTGCAAGTGTCCCATTGTGTTAGCCCCTCGGAGAAAAATCTGCCGGTTATTAAGAAAAAGTGTTCCCTTTACCTCTGCAGATTCATCCATAAAAAACTTTCGCATTCCAAAATGGGTTTCATGTTGATCAAGGACACTCCCATTTTGTAGTAGGTCTACCCGAACCTTATACAGGTAGGGAGAGTCTGGGTGCCAAAGCTTTACATGACTCATGGGAATCTCCGCTCGAAAGAAATTCACCCCAGGGCCACAGGGTTCCATCCCAACGGGATGGTTCTCTAGTGAAAATCCCATAAAGTTTTTTCCATATATAGAAATGGTTGCTTCCAGAGGACTGTTCTCAAAAAGAGAGTTGTACACTTCAAACCACACTTCAACAGAACTTGTATCAATATTAGGTCGAACAAATATGTCTGAGATAAAGTGGGAGCTTCTTTTTTCTATGATTACCTTATCACAGAGCCCCGCTCCAGGAGGACAGTGATGCCAACCCTCGGCACTATCATCCCAGCCATACCCAGTGGCTGCATATATTTTATCACCATCCAATCTGCCTCGATCAGAGTCAACTCCTAACATAGGAGCATCATTCAGAATTTCAACTACCAGTATATTAGAGGAATCTGATAATATATAGGGAGTTACATCAAATTCAAAGGGTGCAAAAAAACCTTCATGACTCCCAACATACCTACTATTTACATAGATATGAGCAATATAATCGGCACCCAAAAACCTAAGCCACACTCTATCATCGGATGTTTGTATAAAGGGAGTGATAAATTCGGTTCGGTAAAATCCTCGCCACTTTCCAATTGGCCCACGATACTCAGGAACCTTCACAGACACAAAATCACCCTCTCCCCGAAACACTCTACCAAAATCTAAAGCATCTGCTGGCTCCTCATAACGAAACTGAAAGGCCCCTAACTCACTCGACTCTCTAGGTACTGCTTTTGGCGCATTATCTTTGAGAAATGGAACATACCTTTCCCGCAAACGGGGAATATCTTGATAGAATTGTTCCAATAACTCACTATAACTTTTATCAACTACCGACTTGCAACTCTCTGATGACTCTGTAAAATACTGAATGTCGTAGGGAACAGGAGTAACCTCCTTAAGTGATTTATCTCGACAGTCTCCTCCCCGTAGGGCAATCTCTGCAAACCCATCAACCTTAGCCATAGTACCTTCCTTTACCCTGAGTAGGTTTCAAAAACAACTGATATTTGCAACTCCCCTTGGAGCCCAAACTTCTTAAATGAAATTCTTTGTTGAGTACGATTCTTCTCTGCTAGAGGGAGTTGTTCAACCGAAGGTATTACCCCCTTAGAAAGTGAAATAATAGCTCGCCCTGCTGATCCAGAAATAGTAACTCTATCTCCATGTGGTGAGATCTCTACGGGAAGCTCTGTACTCCAACCAAAATCAATACCTTCACCCTCTGCTAGCTCATAGGTATCTTTAATTACGAGACGATCGGGCGTCTCTGAAAAAAACTCCCGTGTATAAGTTTTAAACCAAGGTGACCATGTGTCACTCAAATCTACACATGCCGATAACCCTGTATCATTTCCACTACCAATAACCTTAATATCCTTGGTATTTGGCCGTTCGGGATGTGGTCGCTCTGAAAAGGAACCCATGGGAATTGAAATATTATGACGATATCCATGCTTGAGTGTATCTGATAGCAGCGTAGCATAATCACAACTCCCAGGATCCATGGCAAATGTTTCATGACAAAACTCAATAACAAAACTTCCCTTGTCCTCGTGGGCGTGATCAATATACGCTTTATTCCCCCAAATACCTATTTTTACAGGCTCTCCTGAAACATACCGAACAGAGGAGATACTCCCCATTTCAGGAAGAGCCACAAAGTGTCTAAAGTGTACAGGTGTGTAATGAGTACGCTCTTGTAATACAAAGGAAATGATATCTTTAGGTATTCCATGATTGAGCTGGGTACGTTTACGGTAAAGAGCTGACCAGTGTGTATTAGGTAACAGGTACGCCATAAAAGCAAGGGTTCTCTCTTCAAAACAGGGACTTCCATCACAGAGTGGTATAACATCCTGTTCTGGTACGGTAGACCGTAGACACTCAATAAAGTCACCTGTTTTTAAGATTTTGGAAGGAACCAGTGATTTAAAGGGTTTATTACGTAATTTAGCATACACGTATATGCCAAGATTTGCATTATTTCCAATACAGTTAAAGTAGTTTGGCCCTTCACCGTAGGCTCCATCGGAATACATAATATTGTCAATATTCTCTAACAACTCTTTATATGCAAGATCAGTATATGGTTGTACATGCTGAAAATGGTGTTCCAAAACCCCGTAGGCAAGCAACTTTCCATGGGAGAACCAAGCCAACTGGTTGTTGTGATATATATAATCATGTTTCCAATTCACAAAATTGATTCCACCAATAGCCTCTTCTGCAAGTCTACGCAAAATAAGATCTCTCCCTAACGGGGTAAACATATCTCCCGCAAGATCTAAAATCACAGCCAGCTCATAACAGATAATAGATTTCACAAAACTCCGATGTTCCCAATGACCACCGGAGAATTCTGTAATAAAAGAGTCATTCCAGTTAGGACACATAGCTAGAGACATGGCAAATCGTGCAGCTAAACGGAGAAGTTTCTTATCTTGTAATAGCACTCCCGCACTGGCAAGAATTGGTCCCTTTTGGGTAAGTCTCTTATTCCAATCTCTCTCTCTAGCAAATCTACGATCTGTCCAAAAAACCACAAAATCATGGATCATCCGTTCTGGAACTTCCTCTTGGATACCCTCTACATACTCTTTATACATAGATCGTCCCGTATCTAACTCAACCTCACTGTGCCGTTTTCGTAGAAGGTTAAGCTCCTCTGGAGAGAGTATTAATCCGTAGTACGGAAGAAATGTAGGAGTATACTCTTCACCCTGTAAGTACTCTCTCCAATGAGTATCGTACTGATCATACTGTGCAAGGTGTTGCTTAAGTAAAGAGGAAGATTCTAGAAGTATCCAGAGGAGAGACCCACTTTGATACCCAACATGGGAAGAGCGTATTTCAATAGTAACTCTTTTGAGTGCACAACTCTTACCAATATCTACTCTAACCTCTTGAGATATATCAAGAAACTTTTTGGACTCTCCCTTATATACTCCAAGGTCTGTAGTTACCTCAAGAATAACAACAGATCCAATGGGGGCATGAATTGAAAGTAAAACACTATCCCATGGGGTACAGTTAATATGGGAATACTCTTTAGATAAAATTAAAGCAGGCTCCTTAGGAGAGGAGTCGAGCCAAGAGAAGGTTTGTGCACACCAACTCCCCTCTAATTGTAATCCTACAGTAGAGGGTGCAGTAACCTGCCAAGTATCAAAATTTCGTAACGAGGGATCCCAAAATGCTTCAAGTACAGACTCTCCAATATTAATGGGTCTTGGTGTCACAACAACCTCCTAAAGAGAAGGGCTGCCTATACAGGCAGCCCCACAGATACATGAGACTACTCTATTTTGTAGCTAAAAATTCGTCAATTTGCTCTTGGAATCCATCAATCACTTTCTGAATGCCTGCCTTTTCTAGCTTTGCAATAAATTCATCATACTTCGCCATAACCCCATCACCTAGGGCTCCAAACTCAAGGGCAGCCTGATACTCTTTTACAATGGTATCAATCTGCTGTAATTGAGTAGCATAGGGCTCTGTATTAATTTTTAACCCCATAAGCTGAGACTGTCGTGCGGATCGGTGCATCTCATCAAGGTACTCACTCCACCCTGATACACCACCCTCTATTTCGTACCCAATAAGGGTGTTTCCTGTAGACCAGTTTGCAAGCTGATATGAGTCTGCATCCAAAACTCGAATAGTACCATTTTCAGTCTTCTCATAATGCTTACCCTCTAATCCATACACCATAAGATTGTAAAACTCTGGATCCGTATTAAGAAGACTAATTAACTGAATTGCCTCCTCGGGGTACTTTGCGGTAAAAGGGATGGCTAAGTTTGTAGGAGTTCCATAGGGAGCTAAGTACTGATAGTCCGCAGTAGGAACTACAACAATCTCCACATCATTCCCAGAATCCTGGGCTCGCTTTGTGTCTTTTTGAGACTGATCTTTCAGTGTTTCATGAACCCAAGAGATATTCCCCCCCTTGGTATACTCACCATCACGAAACTTATCAGAGGATGCTATTGCCAAGATATCCTGCTCTATGTACCCCTTTTTGTACCAATCTCCCAAAGTTTTAATCATGGTAACATACTGAGGTGTGGTATATCTATTAATAACAGTACAATCGGGGTCATCTATTCTTACTACAACTGGTGATGTTTGGTTAGAAAGAGCCTCATACCCGTTGTTATAGAGGGCAAGACTTCCCAAGGAGTAAGAGATAGATAAACCTCGTTGTAGAAGGCCGTCTCGCTTTGCTCCTGCAAAATATGGTTCAAGAGCATCCCAGTCATCCTGATCAAAGGTGAGATCACTCGTAAATTGAGCTTCCAAGGCATCCACATCAACGTAGTTATCTGCAAGATGCTTATAGAGTCGAATGCCTCGTCGATGCTCAACCATTTGCTGATAATTTGGAACCGCATATACCGACCCATCTACAGTTGCTTTGTCTAAAACAAACTGAGGAAGAACATCCATCATTTCTGGAGCATGATTGGCAATTAAGTCATCCAGAGGATTTAACATTCCCTCTCGAGATATTGTATCAAAATTGAGCATCCACCCAATCCATGCAACATCCATCTGATCTCCCGCTGCGGTGAGGAGTTTCCACTTCTCTGCCCAGTTTCCATAGGGAATAATAGTTACATCCATCTGAACACCGGGAAGCTTGGTCTCTAGCATTTTATTAGCTGCGGCAAAAACCTCAGCCTGCCCCTTTTTCTCCATACTTGCTGCAAGATACACCTTAAGCACCTTTGTCTTAGTTGAAGAATCAGATGAGCTAGAATCTCCACCACAACTTATTACAAGCCCAAGAACCATAAGTAGTGCAACCATTGATACGACCAGTTTTTTTACCATACATAACTCCTTATATAAAAATGAAAACAATTCCTACCCTTTTACCGAACCAACGGTTAAACCTTTGGCAAAATACTTTTGGAAAAAGGGAAATACAAATAACATAGGACCAGCTGCAACAATAGACATTGCAAATTTAAGACTTTCAGTTGGTGTCTCATTCATACTGGATAAATCAATACCAGGAGGAAGATTATTAGCCATAAGTCGTAGGAACTCAACCTCCTGCAGTATTCTTTGAAGGAGATACTGCAAAGTGTATAATTTGGGGTCTGTGATATAGAGTAAACTGGTATACCAATCATTCCATTTTGCAAGTACCGTCAGCAGGGCTACCGTAGCAAGAACAGGTTTTGAGAGTGGTAAGATAATCTGAAAGAAAATGCGAATTTCACTTGCACCATCAAGCTTAGCTGACTCAATAAGCGCCAGAGGGAGTTGCTGAAAGAAGGTTCTTAAAATAATAATATAGAATGCAGAACAGAGTGTTGGTAGAATATACACCCATATACTGTTACCTAAACCCAAGTATTTATACACCAATAGGTAGGTGGGAATAAGACCACCATTAAAGAGCATCGTAAAAAATACGAAAAAGGATATTCCCTTTCGAAAGGCAAAATCCTTTCTTGCCAAGGGGTAAGCACAGAGTGACATTACCAAAACCGAAAGGAATGTCCCAAAGAACGCTTGAAAGGCGGTAACTCCGTATGCTCGTACAATATCTTCTGAATTCTGAAAAACGTACTTATATGCGGTAAAGTCTAAGTATGGAGGGATAACGCTAAACCCTTCGGTTGTTAACACCTGCTCATTTGTCAATGATGCACTGATAATAAGCAAGAAAGGAATAATAAACCCTAAGGAGAGGAGTATGAAAAATAGATGAATCCATACACGATAACTGATAATATGTTTTCTTTGTACTGTACTCATAACCCTCTCCTTAAAATAGTGCTGAATCTGGTTCAATTTTACGCACAAGCCAGTTCATGGTAACTACCATAAAGAAGCCAACAACCGACTGGAATAGCCCAATAGCTGCGGTGATCCCTAAATTACCAATTCGCAACCCTCGGTACACATAGGTGTCTATAATATCTGTAGCTGGATAGAGTAACCCAATATCCCGAGGAATAATGTAAAACAACCCAAAGTCACCCCTAAAAATATTCCCAAAGGCGAGTAAGGTAAGTACTATCATAAGAGACTTAATAGAGGGTATTGAAATATGAATAATCTGCTGAATCTTATTTGCTCCATCTATTTCTGCGGCTTCATAAAAGGAGTTATCAATTCCCATAAGTGCTGCGTAATACATAAGACAGTTTAATCCAATGACTTTCCACGTGTTTGTAATAACAAGTATGTACGGCCAGTACCCAGGTGATGAGTACCAATCAACAGAAGCACCTCCAAAAAACTCAATTATTTGATTTAAGATACCCATAGAAGGGCTAAGAATTGTGTATGATATGTACCCTACAATAACCCAAGAGAGAAAGCGGGGAAGAATCATTGCTGTTTGATAGAATTTGAGTGCCTTTCTGTTTCGCACCTCATTAAGCATAAGAGCAACAATAACCGCCGAGATAAGATTTACCGCTATAAATAGCAAGGCATATCCAACAGTGTTTCTTGTAATTCTCCAAGCATCTTGGGAGGTAAAAAAGAACTCAAAGTTTTGCAGTCCATTCCAAGCACTCCCCAAAATTCCCTTTGGTGCTTTGTAATCTTTAAAGGCAATAACCGCACCAAACATGGGGATATACGCAAAAACAAAGTAATATATCAGTGCAGGAACGGTTAGAAAAAGCAGTGACAGATTCTGCCGAAAAGACTCGGTTGTTTTTCTTCTCATAGTTACTCCTATACCCATAATATCACCGATATAGGACATAACAATGGTAAATATTTAACTATACTCTCCGATATTTACCTTAAGTTACGATGGGTCAATTTGTCGGTACGGAATGGTTACTACTACGGATGTTCCAATCTGCTCGGTACTAGAAATATCAATACCATAATCGTGACCATAGAGTATTTTTATTCTCTGGTTCACGTTATACAGACCAATCCCCTCTTTTTGTAAAAGGTACTCACTGGTAATCTTCTCTTTTAGTGCCTGTAAAGTGTCTGGACTCATACCAACACCGTTATCAAACACAACAACACGCAAGGTATTACCCGATAGCACCTCTGCTTTGATGTGTATTTCACCACTTACTCTTTTGGGCTTAATTCCATGGTAGATAGCGTTCTCTAAAATAGGCTGAAGAAAAAGCTTTATAATATGACAAGATTCTACTGATTCTGGAATATCCCAGAAAACATCAAGCCTGTTTTTGTATCGTTTTTTCATAAGTTCAATATAGACCTTACAAAAACTCACTTCATCGCTAAAGGTAGCAAACTGCTCTCCATCAAGGGAGTAATCTAACACCTCAGAAAGATAGGTAACCATCTGAGATATTTCGTTTTGTCCATTAGCCATCTCAATGGCAGTCCAGTTAATTGCTTCTAGGGTATTATGTAAAAAATGTGGGCTCATTTGTGCTTGAAGAGCCTTATTTTGAGCCTTGTCAAGCAGGTTCATCTTTTGTCGTAGCTCCTGCTCTAACCCACGATGCGAGGTGATAATTTTAAATATATTATCCGAGATAAAGCTAACCTCGTTGGTACCAACTTTGCTACTATTATCTCGATCTTTCAGTTTTCCATTCTCTATAATTTTCATAATAGTACCTACGGGTTCATACGTTTTCATTGCAAGAAGAAAACTCATAAGTAAACTCATAATAACAAAAAGAATAAGAACTTTCTTTACATAACTATAGATACTATGAACATCGTTACTATACCCAGTAAGGGGCTGTGCAAAAAGATAGGTGAGATCTGTATAGGTAGACTGAATAGTGGTCATAACATACTTCTCTTCGTTGATTGTTTGTATCTCTGAGAGAATAGGCGCTTGTACATCCACCATGCTAAATATAGATATATCCTCTATGTTCTTAAGAAAATCCTCTCCCTGTCGAGAGAGAATCACCTTACCCGTAGAGTTATCAACCACGGCCACAGAAAGTCTGTCCTCAGGGTTATGCCGAATACCTGCCATGGTTGCAACAGTATCAACCTTTAGGTTAATTGTTACGGATCCTAAAAACTGATCACGCCCCTTTCTCACATAGTGAACTACCGCAATATAATCATTGGGTACTCTGCCATATCGAGCCTCTCTCCAACCAAAATAACGGTTTATCGTATCAGGCTCCTCTTTGTCTTTTTCATACCAGTTTTTATCAGTTAAAGAGGTGTTAGATAGTCCTACCATACTGGTTGTTTCTACAATGGACCCAAAGAGCCCTCCTAGGTTTTCTGGTTCATAAAAGACTGTATGCATGTAATCATACATACTAAGAACTTCGGCGGTTCTCTTAATAATAGAATCCTCTATATTATAGTAGTCTACAAAAGATTGATCAGAAACAAAGTACAAATTGTGCACCGGCGAAATAGAAAGATGGGTTGCCATAAGAGTGCTATCTTTTAAGATACGATCCACAATTTCTGTTGTTCGTAATGCGGAGTTGTAGTTTGCCGTTTTTATCTCTTCCACCACCGCATGATTATACTTGTTCTGCACTGTTACGGTTACTAAAGCGGTAGGTATAGAACAGATAAGAAAGATAAAAATAAAATTTCTAATCAGAATAGAGTGAAACTTGTAGGATTTTAAGTATTTCCACATATATGATAATACTCACTTGGCAGCAACCCTGTGTGTTTCTTAAACACCCGGGCAAAATATTTACTACTTTTATATCCAACCTGCTCGCTAATCTCGTAGATTTTAAACTCCCCTTGCTGTAACAGCTTTACAGCATGTTCCATTCTAATATGAGTGAGATAATCCACAAAGGTTTTTCCTGTTTTCATCTTAAAGTATCTACAAAAATACACAGGGTTAAGACCTACCCTGGATGCAACATCATCAAGGGCTAAATCTATTGCATAGTTTTCATGAATATATGTCAAAGCTTGAGAGATAACCTTCTCGGAAGAGTCATCCTTACTCTTTTTCATATTCTCTGTCAAATCGAGAAATAGCTCCTTACAGTAGATCTCTAACTCCCTATGGTCATCTATTTCCATAATATTGCTGGAGTTTATTCTACCCTCTGAAAGTTCTGCAATATGTAAGTGCAACTGATTAAACTTGTACACTAAGTTAGAAAATAGATCTATCACAATAGCGTGAATAAAATGCATAGTAGCACCGTTCAGTGTTGCAAACAACACCTGGTTCAACTCAACTATTGATTGGGTATCTCCACTGTTAATATTTTTAAAGAACTCCTCAAAAAGATCAACAGAATTTTTGTAAATAGTAAGTTCCTCATCACTAAAATTATAATCCCTGTACCCAGGAAGAACAGGTAAATCTATGGATGAGCTTTTTTCTTGCTCCCTCTCTTTGTCCAACTTATCTACAATACTCTTAAACACATCGTGTACATTTTTAAAATTAGTGGGCTTTAGAATATAGTTTTCTATTTTATATTGAATACCCTTCTGGGCATACTCAAACTCACGGTGTCCACTAATTAAAACTGTTTTTATGGGTAACTTATGATCGTAAATGTATTTAGCAATATCTAAGCCAGATTTTTCAACCATAGCGATATCAGTCAACACAATATCCACATGATTCTTAGAAAGATAGTCAATGGTCTCCTTTCCATCTTCAAAAAGTTTAACCACCTGAATACCAAGAGCTTCCCAATTAATAAATTTGTTCAGTCCATTTCGAATCAGCTCTTCATCATCTACAATGATAAGGGTATACACTAAAAACTCCTCTTTTTTCCATTCTCCTCATTATAACAGGTATATGGCTCCAAATAAAGTATAAAGAGCCATACCTCCTCTGTAACTCTTTCCAGAAGAGTTCTACATGGTAAAATAGTTATCTACCAAAACAGTTCACCACCATGAATACCTCTTACAACAGCCTCCATAAAAAAGTAGTCACCACAGATCCAATAGCCTTCACTCTTGTTGGTGTGGTCAAGTATTCCAGAGCAGGAATCATCTCTATTAAGGTACTTCTGGGATGAGAGTTTTTCCATAATAGTATAAAAGTAGTTCATATAGTCCTGATTTTTCTCTAAGGAGTATAGTTCAAGTAGAGCACAAGCAACCACCGCTGCGGCAGAACTATCTTGGTGAGGTTTCTTTTCAGGTGGTAGCCGAAAATCCCAAGTAGGAATTATGGTACCCTCACTCTCTTTTATAAAAGAGCGTACTAGAGCTTTTGATGTTTCTAGATAAGACCTATCACCTGTATATCGGTATGCAATGGCAAACCCATATATTGCCCAGGAGGCTCCACGTGCCCAGTAGGAATCCTTCGAGTATCCGCAGTAGTTCGTTCCACCTAATGGCTCTCCAGTATCCTCATGAAAACGGTACGCATGAAATGGAGTTCCATCCTCTCGAATAAAGTAACGCTGTGTCATATCAGCATGGGCATTTGCAATATTTCGATAAAAGGGACTTCCCGTAGTTTCCGACGCCCAATAGAGTAAGGGAAGATTCATCATGCAGTCAATGATAGCCAACCCCTTACTCTCGGTAAAAAAATGATCCTGAGCTAACTCTTGAGAAACATAGGATGGTACCGTACTGTCAAGTTTACCCCATGCACGAATATAGTTACCCCTTGGGTAAAATCTTTTGGCCAATTCATCCGCAGCCTTAAGAGCAACATCTCTCTGATTCATATCTCCAGTAAGCTTATAAAGCGCTACGGAATATGGGGAGTAGAGAAAACCTAAGTCATGCATAGTATCTAAGGGCGTCTCAAACACCTTATGGTGATATATGGAGTAAAACTGATTTAACCACTGTATGTACATGGGGTCATGGGTGCTTTGATATGCCAATGCTCCCATACCAGTAAAAAATGAGGGAGTCCATACAAAGATATGGGACAGATCTAAGGGATTCTTACTGTCGTCAGGGTGAGTGGTAAAATAGAAGCCATCTTTTCTACTCGGGTACTCCCTCAAAGTATCTCCCATCAGTGTCATATTAAGTTGAGTTTTTTTAATACACAGTGCCTCAAGATCTTTTAAATCATTCTGGTTCATACTACCACACTCCTACTCTGTTTTTTTGGTAATTTCACTGGGAATATCTAACAGCGAATCTACCAATAGGGGTTCTGAAAAATCTGTAACAATCTGCACCCTATCTTTCATTTTTATACAGACCGGTGTGTAAGGAAAGGTGTACTCAGGGTCTAAGCTACGGTTTCCCGGAATCCATCCCATATCTACCCCAAACTTGTTTTTACTCTTTTTGCCAAGGACACCGTAAATACCATTAGAAAAGTAATCCTTAATAGCCCAGTGAGTTTGGTTTTCAATCCACAGACAGTTTTCTCCAAGGAGAATGGATATTTCATTACGTTGCTCATGGAAGGCATCCCAGAAAGAAGAAGAGATGGATTCAAGACGACTCACCATGTAAAGAAAGTCGTGGGATTGCCAAGCAGTAGAAGGAGCAACATCAGGTTCCGCAGACCAACCTGTAGCGGATGCGAGAAACCCTCTTTTTGTTTGGTAATGCTCATAGGTACCTTCACAGGCTTCAAGAAACTCTCTTAACTCCTTATCCTCTCTACAAGAAAGGTAGTTTGAGATACCTAGTAAAGTAATACCCATTCCCCCAATTAACATGGGTTCATCTATTTTTACCCAATGCTGGTCAGCCTTGTACCACATTTTATGGAATCTTCGTTGGTTGTTGGTGTCAATCCAGGATGATCGTACCACATGTCGACAAATACTAAGAGCTGCCTCCAAGAACCTTGGCTCTCCATACTGCTCATAAGCCTCAACAAGAGGGCAGATCATAAGACCGTAGTATTCCCCAGGCTCTACAACATTGTTTTCAGCAAAGCATATATTACGGTACGTTGCAACACTCTCTTCGTCGGGGAACCCAGCAACGTGAAAGTTGGTTATCATAAAATTAAGGTCATCAATAATACTCTGCTCAAATCGTGAATCCTGAAAGGTTTTTTGAAATATGAGTTTACTCCAGATACGGGCGTACTCCTGATTACAACATCCATCGGTAGAGGGGTGTCCACCTCCCCAACCATGGGTACCACTTAGGTTCTTGAGAATACCACACTTAATCATCTCTTTAGTGGACTGAGATAAAAAGGATCTACCGTAATAGGCGGTAAGCCCCAAGGATATATTAGCAATAGCGTTATGAATCAGCCCGCTCTGCAATGTTTCTCCAACTTGAAAACCCACATGATTGTATTGACCATTCTCTTGAAATGAGGTGGCTTGAAACTGAATAAGCTTTTCTAAAAGAGCCCTTCCCTGTTCATCATCACAGTGAGAAAGAGCGAGAGAGAGTCCCGCAAGAAAGGGGGACGCCCAAGTACTATGACCAGCAGTAAAATCTTGTAACCGATAGGGATTAGATCCCCACACCGAATGATTATGGAAACCATGGATTGCGCCATTCTCCTGAACCCACGAAGAGATCCAATTACCAAGAGCACCCACCGAGCTTTGCTGTTTCATCTTTTAACTCCTTTCTCTATAGTAGTAATTAT
>CAZBHR010000025.1:0-14475 GCA_964492025.1 uncultured Spirochaetia bacterium
AGCAAGTGCCCTAGGTGTATCTGTGGAATACCTACTTACTGGACTTGATTCATACTCAGAGGATTTAGATAACCTAGGAATATACAGAAAACAATCAAAGGGGAACATAATGGTAAAGAATAGCCCCCAAGAGGGAACCCCCTTTTATGATCTTACTATTGACTCTATACAAGAGTCCCAACTCCATACGATAAAGCCACAATATTTTATCAGTTTTCCACCGTTTAAATATTGCGACTTCTGTATACGAGCATCGGGAGACGGCATGGAGCCTAAGATATCTCAAGGAGATATTATTGCACTACGTAGAGTCGATACTTCACAAGTAATTTTTTCTGGAGAAATGTATGTTCTAGTAACACGAGTAGCTAAGCATCCATGTACCCTCAGATTAGTATTTCAGGATCCTCAGAATGAAAACACTCTTTTTCTGCGTTTAACAAATCCAACAACTTCCGAAGAAAATGGTATTGCTATACATAAGAGTGATATCAAAGATGTGTACAAAGTTATGGGATCAATGAGACAGTTCTCTTTCTAATCCTAACTACCGTCCACAGATACTTGATGAGAGCTACTCTTTTCACTTTTTCTCAGAGAAAGTACTCCTTAGTAACTTATTATGTTTTTCGTCCTTCACTAAAAGGACTTAGCCACCTCTTGAATAAATATTTTAATCTCATCTCGCACTTGCCGGTAGCAGTCTAGCTGTTCTTCCACAGAACCACCAGCTTCCTCTACAGCTTTAGCAAGTCGTGGGGGATCTGGAAATCCCACATGAATAACCTGAGTAGCACTAGGAAACGTAGGGCACACCTCATGGGCATGGTCGCAGAGGGTAACAACCCAATCAAAATGGATAGCTCCTAAATCTTCTAAGGTTTCAGAAGCTTGATTCGATATATCCACCCCTACCTCTTCCATAACAGCAACTGCAGATGGATTTATCCCATGGGAAACAATACCCGCAGAATAGGGTTTAATGTTTTCTGAGAGGAGGTGGTGAGCCCACCCCTCTGCCATCTGACTTCGGCAGGAGTTCCCTGTACAAAGAAATAGAATAGTCACCGTTTTCATAGAATCTCCTCACAAATAGAGCTATCCACAATGTTACTATGAACAAAAGCAATGGTCAAGAAGTAAAATTTTTATAATTTCCACTTTTCAATATCTCTATTCTCTGGTAAAATAGAAGTACCTAAGGAGGTTTTTATGAGCGGAAAACTTAAGCAATCTCTTTATAGAGGAAAGCACATCACAACAAAAACAGAGGCTGCAGAACTTTTAAGGAAGTTAGCAGACCAGCTTGATGCGGGAGAGATAACCTTACAGGATACTCCCTATCAGATTCCAGAACAGGTGAAGTTTGAACTTGAACTTGAAAAGAAGGTAAAGAAAGGCACAGAGAAAACTGAACTGGAGATTGAAATCTCCTGGCCAGCAGAGTCTCCTGTTACTTTCTAGTAATTATTATGGCACACCTTATCTGTACAGCCCTAGGAGCTGATCGTATTGGAATTGTAGAGGAACTCTCATCCAAGATTTCTGAATTTGGATGTAATATAGAAGAGAGTAATATGAGTATTCTTGGAGAGGATTTTGCAATTCTCACGCTTATCTCAGGGAGTCAGGAGCAGATAAAGGCGCTTTATGAAGCTCGTCAGTCTCTGGCTGACGAGCTTAAGCTCTCCATTCACCTCAAGGAGACTACCGAGGAAAAGCACTACTCTACGGCACTTCCCTACCTCATTACCTGTGTTACCATGGATCATCCCGGAATTGTAAACCTTATTACAAAATCCTTACGAGAGCGTGATGTAAACATACAAAAGATGTCAACCGCAACATACCCTGCTGCATTTTCTGGAACCCCTCTTTTTAAGATGGAGATTACTGCAATGGTTCCATCTAAACAGGTGGTACCCCTACGAAGCACATTGCATGATCTTGCCACAATAAAAGAGATAGATATTACGGTTGAGCCAAAGTCTTAATAAGAAATAATAGAATACCTAAACACCCCAAGGCTACTGGGGTGTTTTTTTATACAGAGTTAAGATATATCTGGGCGAAGAGCCTTTGCCCCTCTGAGATACACAGGATGTGGAGGTTCTGAACCCTCCCAGTTGAGAGTGAGTAATACACGTATAACACGCTCCATACCACCTTTCACATAGAGCTCTTGGACACACCAGAGAGGAACTTTCTGAAACCCTAACTCTCGTAACCCAGTTGCAGGATTAGCCTCATCAAGGTCTCTCGTCTGACTACACTGAATTGATATAAGCATATCTTCGGTAATTTGGTTTTTCTCACATAGCCCAGTAACAAGTTCTTGAATACCCTGAAATATATGATCCTGAGAATTTTTATCAATTTGAATAGCACCACGAACACTTACCACCATAGAACACTCCTATACCCAAACCAAAATCATATGCATTAAAAAATATGGAATGGCAACTACCACCGCACCAATAGTAGCTACCGCAAACCTCACCGCATGAAACTCTCCTCCCTGGATAGTTTCTATCAATAAAAAAACAACAAGTATAGCGCCTACAACCATATATGCAAGAGCTGCATTCATTGCAATCTCCATAAGTAAAATAAGATTTTCATCAAGAAACCCTTGCTGGCTTCCAAAAAGATAAAAAGCCATGGCTAGTAATACGAGAAAAAAGAGAAACAGCAAGGTGTGCTGAAGTCGGTAACTAGTAAGCTTTATTATGGGACTCACCCTCATGCATTTCTCCTTAAGGTAGCTATTATTTCATCTAGTTGGTCTCTGGGAGTTGAGGCACCCAGTGCAATTCCAACTTTGCTATTATCATATATATTTGAAGGAATATCTTCTACCCCCTCAATATGGTACGCCTGCACTCCACACTGTTTTGCTAAAGATACAAGCTTCTTAGTATTGGCACTTTTCTTTCCTCCAACAATAAGGACAGCAGACACCTCTTTGCAGAGATCCTTCAGAGCCTCCTGCCGTATCCGAGTAGCCTCACAAATAGATGATACAACCATAATAGAGTCTATGGATTGTGATTCATCTACAATCTTATCATACAAAGATGGATCACAAGTAGTTTGGGCAATAAGAAGTATAGGAAGAGACCGTGTATAGCTAGCAATAAGAGTACTCCACTCATCGTAGGATGAGATAACACAACCTTGCTGAAAACACCCTACAAGTCCAACCACCTCAGGGTGGTTTCTATCACCCACAATTACTACATAGTGGGAATCTTTACAGGTAAGAATCTTCTTTTGAGATCTAAGTACATAGGGACAGGTTCCATCAAACACACGGTACCCTGCACTCTTGAGATTACTATGCTGCTCAGGAGTTATTCCGTGAGCACGAATAATAACACAAGTATCCTCTTCTCTAGGAGTTTCAATAAGAGACTCAATAGTTGCAACATGAACACCCTGGTTAGCAAGTCCATCAACAACCGTGGGATTATGAATTACTGGGCCCACCGTATAAATCTGTGTATCACACTCTTGGGTAAGCTGATTACACAGATCTAGTGAACGACGAACACCCATACACACATCTGCTACCTTTGATACAATAATCTCCATAAGCAGTAGTATAATAAAAATAAAACAAATAAAAAAGGGCAACCATCTATGATGATTGCCCTAAGAAAGAAAGTATACACTACTTTCTTCGTCGCTTTCCTTTAAGTTTTCGATCTACATGAACAATCTTGTAGCTCTCATCCTCTTCAGCTTCATCCGCAGCATCAGTATTACTACTTGCTACTTTTGCAACTGCAGAGTGTGGAACCTCTTTTAACTCTTTCTCTTCACCCTTTCTCTTTCTATTTGAGATAAGAAGAAGTACAGGAGAAGCAATAAATATTGAAGAGTATGTTCCCACGAGAATACCGATAATAATATTAAGTGCAAAATCCTTAATAGTTCCTGTTGCAAGGAAGTAGATAGCCAGTACCGCAATCATTGTAGTTAATGATGTAATAATGGTTCTACTTAAGGATTGAGTAATACTCATGTTAATAATACTATCCAATCGGTGACCCTCTAGAGACTTTCTATTCTCACGAATTCGGTCGAATACAACAATTGTATCGTTGAGGGAGTATCCCACAATAGTAAGAAGCGCTGCCACCGTAGCCACAGATACCTCTACTTGTGCAAAGATCATAAATCCTACAACAATAACAACATCGTGTAACAGTGCAGCAATTGCAGATATGGAGTATACAAACTGGAATCGAAGCCAAATATAACCCATAATAAGGAGAAGAGCAATAATCATTAACCACACAGACTGACTTGCAAGAAGATTTGCAACCGTAGGTCCACTGTAGGTAATAGATTTTACCACAACCCTATCGGCACCGTAGGCATCACCAAGAGCATTTACAGTACTATCTCGAAGAACCTCACGTTGTGTTCCTTCTGGGTCTGCTAGTCGAACAAGAAATTCCTGATTCTCAAAAGCCCCTACTTGCTGTACAATGACACCTGTATCCACATCTGCTAGAAGTGTTCGTACATCCTCTGCTAGTACGGTAGCATTCGCACTGGTTCCATGTACAATCACTGGCTCTGGTGAGAGCTGAGCAGGAAAGTTAACACCCACTACAATAGTACTGGTGCTCTGTCCTGCATTATCAGTAAGAGCTATCTCAATATCTGAATTAGTTGCAAGATCCATAAAGAGTTCTTCAACCGTAGCATAATCGGAAAAAAGATAGGTTAACTCTTTTGATACATCCGTAGATACAACTCTAAGCACCGCACGGTCTCCCGATAAGGAAAGCTCTACACTCTCTTCACCGTTATATGTTATAGCAGCAAGAGGATCTGCAATCTGTACTTGCTGACTTAGCCCAGCTTGAAAATCGAGACTTAGGGTAAACCCTTTGGTAAAAAGTCCTATGATTGTAGCAGTAAGAAGTACCGCAGAAATAGCAAAGGCTACGTATCTATATTTTGTAAATTTTATAATTTTATTCATTTTTTCACCCCCCACCCAATGCTGAGAGATTTTACTTTTACTCTTTCGATAAAGAAATCAAATAGCAATCGAGATACAAATAGTGCTGTAAACAGGGAGCTTATGATACCAACGGAGAGAGTTGTAGCAAATCCCTTGATTGGTCCAGAGTTAAGCATTGAGAGTACAATCGCCGCAATAAATGTGGTGATGTTTGCATCTGCAATGGTTTTGAAAGCCTTTTTATATCCAGCTCGTACCGACGCTGCTGGGCTTTTTCCTAGTCGATACTCCTCTTTAATACGCTCAAAGATAATAACATTTGCATCTACCGCCATACCAACTGTGAGAATCAATCCCGCAATACTGGTTAAGGTTAAGGTAAAGTTTAATGCAGAGAGTACAGAGAAAATAATAACTAAGTTAAAAACAAGAGCTAAGTCAGCAATAAGACCTGCACCCTTATAGTAAATAGCCATAAATAGGATAACTCCAACAAGACCAATGAGGATTGCCCATAACCCTTGTTTTACGGTCTCTGCACCAAGAGATGCACCAACCGCATTTTGAGATTCAACAACAACCTCTACAGGAAGAGCTCCCGTTCTAAGAACCTTAGCAAGGTCCTGAGCTTCTTGATTTGTAAAAGAACCGGACACCTGAACTTGGTCTCGAATTGGACCACTAATGGTAGCAATCTGTTTAATTCTTCCATCAAGAACAACCGCAAGTGGCTCATTTACATTTTCCGATGTTAACTTATAAAAGATATCGGCTCCAGTGTTGCTAAGCATAAAAGATACAGCAGTAAGACCAACGTTATTGGTTGTTACATTTGCAGACTCAACATACTCACCAGAAAGACCAACCTCTTCATAAAGAACTACATAGGGTCGATAAATATTAAGCTCATCAATACCGTACTCATTCTTATTGTAGTTACCAGCAATAATTCGTCCAGCAGGAAGTCCTGGCCAGTATACATTACCAGAGGCGTCATAGGAATTCGCATTCTCCTGCATATATGCAATTAGGTTATCAGTAGCTGCAGAGTCTACAATATGAAAGTTAAGAGATCCCTTTCCTAGAAGAAGTGCATCAACTCTATCCGAGTTTACTGCTCCCGGAATATCTACGGAAATCTGACTACTTCCCTGACGTCGAATCTGAGGCTCGGTTAATCCAAACTGGTCTATTCGACTATTAAGGATCTCCATTACCTGCTCAACCGCTTCATCTAAGCTCATAGGTGTTCCACCCTGTGCCTGGATAACTGCATTTTTCTCTGCTAAATCTGCTTCATCAACACCAAGCAGAACACTCATACCACCAGAAAGATCAAGTCCCAATTGAACAATGTTATTACTAAGACTTTTAACTGCTAGCAGTTCATCTCTATAATAGGTTTCAATTGTCTTAAAAAGCTCTTTTCTCTGAGGGTACGCCTGCTGTACTGCTTCAACAGTCCAAACAGAGGGTACAGAGTTCCCAATACGCTTATACTCTTTTTTTGCAAGAGGAATAAGGTATGAGAGATTCTCTGGAAGCTCACTACTTGGATCGGTGGCGTAAGTTTCTGTAAGATATTCAAAATCTCTAGATGCCCGTGATCGTGCGATTCGCTGAATATCCTCCCGTGAACCAGATGCCTCAATCTTACTTGATTCAGGAACCATGAAGTACCACTTTAGGGAAGGATATACAAAGAGCCCACAAACCACAAGTACTACTAGAATAATACCTAGCCGTGCTCGTTTACTCATTTGTTTCTATCTCCTAGGGTTTAATTATCTATTTTTCTGAATTGTCAGCAGAGTTCGCATCACTATTCAGTTCTGAGTCCTCACTACTATTAGCAGCAACCTCAACTTTTTTATCTTGAGCCTTATCCTTTGGAGTTACCGTAGAAATGGCACCCTTAGAAAACTCAATCTTTGCGTCGTGAATCTGAAGCAGAATAGTTTGTTCATACACTTTTACAACAACTCCGTGTACTCCACCAATGGTAACTACTCGATCACCCTTCTTTACAGACTCTCTCAGATCCTTAGCCTCTTTCTCTTTCTTTTTCTGAGGTCGAATCATAAAAAAGTAAAGAACAACAAACATGAGACCAAACATCACAAGAGTTACCCACATACTTCCACCAGCAGATTCACCGTTGGCAGGAGCGGCTTTAAGTAAGGGAAGCCCTGCTAATAAATAATTCATAAAATATATACTCCTTGCATATTAAACAATCTCTGAAACATACCATGTACAACACCTATCCGTCAAGAGAAATTGAAGATGAGTTGGAGAATTTACAGCTACTTACAAGGAAGATGTAGAACTGTTCCTGTTTTTAGTTCCTCAATCCTATCTTTGAGTAAAGGCTTCATTTGCACGTAAGCTTTTTTTCCTGTACAATGAAATGTGTAATAGGTTTTTACCCCTGTCTGGGCTAACTCTTTTGCAAGAGTTTCAATAAAATCTGAGGCTTCACCTTTTTTACTTATGGGGTTATAGAGGTGCAAGCCCGCAAATACGTAGCTTGGAACCTCTCTATAGAGGGCTTGATATTGTTGTAAAATATTCAGAATTCCACGGTGGGAGCAACTACTAAAGAGATAGGTATTATTAGCATCAACAATTCGTATATATATTTCATGATTAAATGTATCCTGTTGATAGGTACCATGATCTTTTACCAGAAGTTTCTTATTCCCCCTAGGCAGAAGATGCTCGCCTAATACCGAATCAAAAACTGAGACACCCTCACAAACCTCCTGATCACCAGTAATAAACTGAATACGAGAGTTATTACACAGTGCAGAGTCTAACCCAACATTAAGCTTCAGAGGACCCAAAACGGAAACATAGTGTTGGTCAAAGGCGTAGGAACTCATAATAATTTTTGCTCGAGTATTACATGATAAAAAAGCTTGTAGCCCACCTCCATGGTCAGCATGTCCATGGGAGATAATAAGGTAGTCTATGGAGGATATATCAACTCCTAATGTTTTGGCATTTTTGATAAAACTTTCATCGGGACCAACATCAATAAGGATATGAATATCTTCTGTTTCAATATACAGAGATAATCCATGTTTACAAATAAGTGAGTTGTTCTCTTTTTTATTCTCTAAAAGTGGAATAATTTTCATGGTAAAGCGACCTCCTCTTTCGGTACACATATCTCATACCACACATCACACGTATGACTATGAGATATGTCGTCGGTACCCTGAGGTATAACCTTGTGATATCCACACTTTTCAAGGACTCTCATTGATGCTCTATTACTCTTATATACACCAGCAAATATATGAGTAATGGACAATTGTTCAAAAGCAAACTGCGTAATAAGAGAAACTGCGATAGTGGCAATGCCATTACCCCAATATGGTTCTCCCACAAAGTAACCTAACTCAGCACTTCTCTTTAGGGGGTCTTCATGTAGGGTAAGACTTACATTTCCAACATATACACCCTTATACTCAATTGCAAAATGCGTTAAAGTCTCTTGAGACTGTAATGAGGCTAAGTATCTCTCTCCATCAGAAATAGTATAGGGCTTTGGAAATCCTGGACTCAGTGTATCTGTTACATTAGGATTAGTTGCTAAGGTAGAAAGAGAGCCTATATCATCATATATCATAGGTCGTAATATAACATGATTCTTTTGCATGATTACTCCTAGTCCCCTATAGTTCCTCATCCATCCATGGAACATGAAAACCCAAATTCCGTAATTGATTCTCCTTAGGTACTCCCTGCTTAAAGCCTAGAAGCTCCTGATAATCCTTCCCCTCATACCGTTCAGGATCGCCCTCTTCGGCAACCTGCATGGGAACGTTGATAACTTGCTCAAGCACAAGCGTACGATCAGCTATATCAATAAGATCCTTAGGGGAAATCTCGTAGCCAAGTATAGAAGAACCATACTCTGCAAGAAGTGTTGTAACTGGGTGTTTCTCTAGATGGTGAGGAATTTTCTCTAGGGAGGAGAAAAATCTTCGTAACCCCTGAACTCTCATAAAAAGTGGTTCTATTGTGGTATAGTCCAATCCAAAAAGGTCTAGAAGTACAATAATTCGCTCAAAGTTTTGAAGAGTTTCTTCACTGAGTGTTTCATCTAGCAGTATTCCATCCATTCGAAGGGTGTACACAAGCCGTAAGGCTCCTACGGTAGCAGAACTAGTCCACCCAAGGAGGTCTCTTTTCCACGGTAGATCAATGGCGGGTAAATCTCCTCCATACACAGAGGGTATCTCTTGGGTATCCTTAAACTTATCTACAAGCCATCTAAGCCCTAAACCAAGATTACGTTCCTTTGCAATCCCTCTCTGCCCTCCTACATATTCAATAGCTTTTTTCACATCAGAATAGGAACCAAACTTCAGATAGGATGGTCGTACCTCAAGCTCGTTAGCTTTCATAGCCCAAGCAACAATATGCCCCATAGAACGTATGTCTAACCCAAGGTCAATGAGATCATCCTGCCAAGTTTCAATATGAAAAAATTGTAAATTGTCGATAGCTGTTCCAAAACCTAGAAGCATATCTCCTGAAATATGCTGTTCAACAAACTTGTAAAAACTTGCACTATTCCACTTTCTATCTGTAGAGAGTTCATTGTAGTGAACTGTGGGACGGATTCTTTTAATACGATCTTCTGGGGTTTGCTCTTTTGGTTTTCCAAAAATAGGAGTTGTTCTATCCTTTTCAATACGACTTTGTATATTAGATAAGAGGTCATCACAGGATGATTTATTACAAGGAGTGATCTGATAGGTTCCTCCCTTTGCAATAATAGCTTTAAGGTTCTTTGCTCCCAGAACAGCACCCATTCCACCATGACCAAATGAGGCTCCTTCGGTTATCAGCGAGGATACAGGAACACCCAAAGCACCGGCTGTACCAATACCAATCATTCCGCACGAAACATTATCAACTACAAGCTGGTCATTCAATTTCTCTAAGAGAGCAGCTCTACCATCTTTCCAGATAGATTTAGCAGTTTGAAAAGAAACACCCTCTGAGGAAATTTCCATAATGCCGTGGGATGGGTGCTTTCCTTTTATAACAACCCCATCCCACCCTGCAGATCGCAGAGCAACACCAAATGACGAATGAGATGAGTCTACACAAATTCGTTCTGTTTGAGGAGATTTTGTTACAATTGTATAGGAACCACTATCACTAATACCTGTTGACACACCTAGGGTAATAACAAAGAGGTTCTCCGTACCCATAGGATCAATAACAGCAGGATTTAAAGACAAGCTTCCATATAGATAAAGCCCAAGAGATCTTCCTCCTGGATATAACTGCCGTATATGTTTCGGCAGAACAATAACTTCATGGCTCTGTCTTGTCATATCAACAAGCAAAATCTGCTTAGTTTCACCTTTTAGAGTTACCATAACTTCTCCTATTCTCCTATCACTTTACATATTTTTACAAATAATACCAAGAAAAGATAGACATAAATCAATATTTTTGGTACCTTAGCAGAAGTTCGGCACCGTACCCAAGCGGTAAGGGAGAGGTCTGCAAAACCTTCATGCACCGGTTCGAATCCGGTCGGTGCCTCTCACCCTCTACTTCTGTAGAGGGTTTTTTTGTGCCCTCTGCCCCGATTCTGTCCTAGCTTTTTTATATCTATGGTAAAAACTCCAGGCAATCATAATTATTCCATTATCATACTCCCCAGAGCCCATAGCTTGATCTACCTCATCACAGGGTAGCTCCAATACATCAATTCTCTCATCCTTATCAAGATGTTGTATATCTACTTTTTTTGGATTAATCGCCAAGTATGTGTACACTCGGTTTGACATAATTGCGGGGTTTGGAGAGATAGAGCCTATTTCAATGAGTGTATCAGCACTGTAACCTGTCTCCTCTAAAAGCTCTCGCTCTGCCGCAACAAGGGGATCCTCATTAGGATCAACTACCCCTGCAGGAAACTCTGTAGTAACAGCTTGAGCCCCATGTCGAAACTGTCTTACCATAAGGTAATGGGGTGTATTATCTTTTTGAATAACAGCAATAACATTTACCCAAAGTGGTGGTTTCACCTCAATATAGGAGCCTGTATACCCATCTGGAGATGTTCTTTCCGCAGAGTAAATATCAAAAACGGGATACTCTCCAACCTTATGGCGGGACACGGTTTTCCAATCCATCTCACTGTTCTTTTTCATGGGCACTCCTTGATTTCCGTAGGGTATCAGAAATAGACAGATTTCACAAGAACCTAATCAGTTGCTTCATTGTAACCATTATAGTATGATACCCCTATGAGTGAAGCTACTAATACAAAACCTTTGGAGGGTGTTTATGATGCCCATTTTCATCTAGCATCTACTATACAGAAGCATGATAATATACAGATTCTTGACAAAGCTCTTGATCTAGGCTTAGCGGGTGGTATAGATGTGGGAAGTGATTTAGACCAAGATCAAAGTCGCTTTGATATCATTAAGAACTACCCCCAGATACAATTCTCCTGTGGCATTTACCCTGATGGAGTAACCAAGGGTGATATAAACTCTCAAATAGATAGACTCTCTAAGCATATTGATCTATTCTCACCAAGTGCAATTGGTGAGATTGGTGTTGATTTCCACTGGAATTTTGGAACTCCTGAGTTACAAATAGAGTTATGTGAAAAACAGATTCAACTGGCAAATGATAGAGGACTCCCGGTAATTATCCATAATAGAAAGGGAGATGATGCTCTCAAGCAGATACTTACATCAACGCCTCCAAAATATGGGCTTATGTTACACTGCTTCTCTTCAAATATCTCAATGGCAGAGTTTGCCATTGACCGTGGGTGGTACATCTCTTTTGCGGGGAACCTAACTTTTTCAAATGCTCACGACCTACGGAAAGTAATGGGCATAGTTCCTCAAGAGCTTCTTCTAGTGGAAACAGACTCCCCATACCTTACCCCTCACCCTTATAGAGGTACAGCTAATGATCCTTCTATGATTATTCATACAATTGAGGTAATGGCAGAATACCGAGGAGTGGCAAAAGAGGTAATTATTGCCCAAACGGGACAGAACTTTCTAAATTTTTTACAACTGCCTACTTAAGAATAGTAGGTAGTTCTATGGGATCAATACTACCACGAAATACGCTTTCATCTAAAAGGTTCATAAGAGTATTCCATTTAAAATCTACAGATCCTAAAGATTGCCTCTCAGCTCCCTCACCAGTGAATATGGTAATATACCGCACCTCTTCACCAAGTAGAGTCCAGTAGTTTACTCCTATGGAAGTTCGTTTTCCAAGAAAGATCCCTGCACCATCACTATACCCATTTCTATACTCATCAAACATGTATTGAGAGTAATCATTGGGTGCAAATCGTACAAAAACAACCCGTCGCTCTGGGTTTACCGAGGTAACTCCGTCTAAAAGAAAACCCTGAAACTCCACAGGGAAATCTTGATGAACAAAAATGGGGATAATATCTTCATCAGACCCATTTTTAGCAAAAAACTCTAAGGTTCTTCCCGCCATATGTAAGCCTGGTTCAATATCAATATGAATTGGAATTGCATTAGAATCATTTAGGGTAGCCTCCTCACCTAGTGGTAAAAAGTAGTACACCCGTCTTTGTATGTCATCATACCAAACATCCTCTAAGGCAGAACTTAGTAATGGGCTGATAAGAAGAGGTCTGTTATCTTCAATTTCGTAATTTTGTGCATTTTTAACCAGTGACGCCGTAGACTCTTCACTAATAATGAAAAAATCTTCCGACCTAATATTCTCATCTGCATAATACTCAGCCCAAAGAGGATCGGACACAATGAGTACCGATGAGGATCTACCAATAATTTGATTATTCTCACAGCTTAAAAATAGAGGGAGTATACCTACTAGAAAGATCAGAAGTTTCTTCATAGTATAAGTATAAAGATTCTGAGTTTATTGTTCAATAAGAAAATATCCATTGAACAGGTTCTCCCTCAACATAAAGAGGCTCTCCTGATGAAAGAAATACTTCAATTGATACACGTTCCTCTGTAATATACACCATAAGATAGTGAGCTTCCTCCAAGAGGTACTGAAGGCCTGCTTCTGAGGAGGTCTCTCTTTTACTTGATACACTCCCATTACCTCCTGTTCCCCAAAAGTGAAGATTCTTTGGACCAAATGGAAATTTGTAGTATTGTAACCCTCCCGTATCACCATAAAAAACAAAGGGCGTGTCTAAATCATAGAAAATACCCATAAGACTTGACCAGAAAGGTATATCACCCCGTGAATCCTCACTAGGCTTTCTAACAAATGGATTACTATGTATACCCACCAAGGTATATCCAGTAAAGGGTTCAGCAAGTGATTCTCTCACCGATTCAAGGTGTTCTGTACTCTGGTTTCTTGGATTAATTATCACAATTCGAACTAACTCACCATACTTTATGGTATAGTCACCATAAGGGTTATAGGTACTGGGAAACAGCTGTGTGAGAAACTCTATATTTTGAGCATCATAATCATTCACACTAGGGCCAGGAAGTAGAGGAACTTCCATACTATAGGGGAAAAAATTCCTGAAGGTTTGGGCGTTTGGACGGAGGAAAATATTATAGGTTAAGAACTGATCAAAAGAGATTATCATATCAGGATGCTGCATCTTAATACTTTTACTAATCTCTTGGGCCTCACTACTATCTCCATTTACATAGGAACCACCCCCTATAATAGCGATAGAGACCGAATCTTCCTCTAGCTTAGGGGTGTTAAATTTATGAATTGTTGTTCCTCCATCAATAGTATAGTAGTAGAGCGTATTAGGCTTTAGCGCAACAATATCAACTTGATGATATCGCCCTTCTGGTGTTTTTTGACTTAAGATCATACGGCTGGGTGAAATTCCATAAAGAAGCTCCCCCTCAACCTTTTTAGACGAGACCCAGTTTATAGAAATTTTAAAAGACCTATCCTGAATAAGAGTTACGTATGGTCTATTATACAGATCGGTACTACTACCAAAAGGACCTGTAGCACAGCCCAAAATCAAGGAGATACTAAGTATAGCAAGAAAAACAAACTTTTTCATATCTCAATATATCAAATTCATAGGGGTTCAATCAACTAGAGATACTCTTACTTTGCTGATTACAAAACACCCTCCTCCAAAAATGAGTAGTATTCTGTTTCTGTAAAAATAAGATGATCAAGAAGAGGAATATCTAATAGCTCCCCAGCCTGCTTAAGATGGTTGGTAACAGCAATATCCTCTCTGCTTGCAACAACAGACCCTGATGGGTGATTATGGGCAACTATGATAGCAGTAGCCCTATCTTTCAGAGCTTCTGCAAACACCTCTCTGGGATGAACTAGTGTTCTATTTACCAGTCCAATAGAAACAACTTGAACACCTATAATTTCATGAGCACCATTTAGGTGAATAGACAAAAAATGTTCTTGAGGACGATCTGCGTAGTGTCTAATATAGGGAAGAAGGCTCTGGGGTGTTTTTATTT
>CAZBHR010000026.1:0-12546 GCA_964492025.1 uncultured Spirochaetia bacterium
ACTCCTCCTCATGATCTGAGACCAGTATATAGGAGAACAGAAAGAAATGCAATGTAAGTAAGGAGTTTACCCTAGGTACAGACCTTGATGCTTAAGAGCCTATACTGCTAGTAGCTCTTTTCCTAGTGCCAAAGCAGCATCAACTACATCATCCATGTTAAGATATTGATATTGAGCAAGTCGTCCTAGCATATATAAGTTATGGCAAGAATCTGCCAGTAGCCTATACTTTTGATAAATCTCCCAATTTTCTTCACGTATAATAGGATATGAGGCTTCACCTTCAGAGCCTCTCCGGTAAGCGTAAGAGAACTCTCGGGCAATAGTAGTTATATGGGGTATATTCTGACCAGTAAGATATTTAAACTCTGTAATTCTAGTAAATGGTTCTTCCATAGTATAGTTGACAGTTCCTGTTGACTGAAAATATTCAGTACTTATATTTTCAAATTCAAGGGATATACCACGATATGGTAATTGTCCATAACAGAAGCGAAATAATTCATCAATAGCGCCAGTATACACAACTGGTAACCTACAAGGTTTGTTATCAAAATAGAGCACCCCTTTATCTATATGGATTCTCTGTGCTCCATCAACTCTAAGCTCTAGTGAGATATATGGATGGTCAAGCATACAGTTAAATAATTCAGTATATCCTAGCCGAGGCATACATTGATATTCATCTTGAAAATACCGATCATCCCGAGAAAGGCTTATGGGCACTCGTGCAGTTATTGAGGAATCTAGCTCTTCTGGACGTAGTCCCCATTGCTTCTTTGTATAATGATAAAATATATGCTCATATATATACTCAGCAACTTGTTTAAACTGTGAATCTTTACTTTTCTGTAACTCTAGAATAGTGGTAGTATTACCATAAGTATGACGAAGTTTCTCAACAATTCCCATAGTCCAATCGACACCAAAAACTGCTTCAAAAGAGGTCTCATTAAAAGGTAACGGTAACAAGAGTCCTTGTACGTTTGCAACAACTCTATGCTCATATTCCCTCCACTGGGTAAACTGAGAGAGATAATCAAAAACATGTTTCCTCTTTGTATGAAAAACATGAGGTCCATAAAGGTGTGTAAGTATGCCTACGCTGTTATACATATCGTAGGCATTACCTCCAATATGATCTCTTTTCTCTAGTAAAAGAACTTTTATACCTTGTTCTGCTAACTCTCGAGCAATTACAGCTCCTGAAAATCCTCCACCTACTACTATTGCCTCTTTCATATACCCCCTTCTTTAAAACTCCTCCCCACAAATGGAGAGGAGTAAAAATAACATTTATTTTCTAGCACCTACTAAAGGATCCACTCTATAGGTTTTTGTTCTGTTATCTGAGATTACACCAGACCAGTTTAGACCAAATGCAAAATCATAGGTATTTCCAACACTATCTGTATAACAGTCCATATCTCGAGGTACATCTTCAAACTGAGCTTCTACAGTCTCCATGTTTTTAGGAAGCTGAAGAGGCAGAAGTCCTGATGGTTCATGGTGTCCTGTAGCCACCTCTATTAAAGCTTTGTCATTAATACCAAAACCAAAGATAATAGCATCTACTCTATCTTCAAATTCAGATAATACCATAGGACCATTCGCCTTTACCGCAACAATAACAGGTGATTCTGATGGCATCGTGTCCGCTGCATACAAAATTGCATCTAAATCTAAGCTATTTACCATTTGAGAACTATTGCCAAAGTAAGAACGGTTTTCCTTAACTTCTACAATCTGAACACCATATACACCATCTTGCTCGGTTGCTATCATATCTCCAGAGAGTGACTCTTTCCGAACAGCTTTGGAGTCAGCGGTGTATTCACCATACTGCAATGAAATTGGAATATACTCTTCTGTACCATGATCATATCCATACCCTGTAAAATAACTTCCTACATTGATAGGATTTCGTACTACTGCTAAAGCATAATCGCAAGTTTCGAGCTCTGTAGCCGAAGCTCGTATAATATCGTCAGGAGATACTGTTGGATTACCATCGGCATCCACAGGTCCCGAAGGATCCTTGACCGTATCGGTTATAATATTCATATATTCCGATACAATATCTTGATCAATAGATAATTTCCAATGTGCGGCAATAGGAGGGCCAAAAAATGGTTTATCCGCAGGAATATACACCATAGGAATATAAACAGTAGGCAATGTCTCTGTTGCTTGAGCAATTGCATTCTTTTCATTTTTCACCATAACCACAGACTGCAACTGGGCCTCATAACCAGCAGTAATAAAATCATCGTTATTTACCACTGAACGAGCCTCTTTAACATCCACATAGGGGTTTTCAAAAAGACCAATCTTAAATATATTTTTTGTCAGCCTTCGGGCAGACTCCTCAAAACGGTCTCTAATTTCATTCTCACCGAGTTCCCACTCTCCAATCTCATAAGCTTCGATAATGGGGTTAGGATCGTTATTTCCTCCAAACTGATCTACTCCTGCCAGAATAATTTCATAATGTCGCTCTGCAATAGATAAGTCACTTACTCCATAAGATTTACCTGCCATAGGGGAAGCCTCAACATCTTCGGTTACACCCCAATCGGTACAAATAACGCCATCAAATCCATACTCCCCCCGGAGAATATCTCGAATTTTATAAGTACTATATGCACTCCCAACCAGATCGCCGTAATCTTCATCATCACTCCAGGCAATAGAATAAGATGCCATTACGGCAGAGGCAGATTTTGTCTCTCCCTCAAGGTTAAAACCACCATCCACAAAGGGAATAAAATGAGTACTAAACTGTTCCCCAGGATATACAGTATGATTTCCACCAAAATAGTGAGACTCTCGCCCACCCTCACCAGCTCCATCTCCAGGCCAATGTTTTATCATAGCGTTCATACTATCTGCACCCCAACCAAGATCATCCCCTTGATCATCGTAGGTTGACTGTAATCCACTTACAAAAGAGTTAGTCATATCTCGAGAAAGTGCAGGGTCTGACCCAAAGGTTCCTTGAATCCGACTCCACCTAGGCTCGGTAGCAAGATCAATTTGAGGCCCTAGGTAGGTACCTATTCCTAAAAGACGGTACTCTTCCGAAATAACCTGACCAGATTCAAATGCCAATAAAGGATTAAAGGTTGCAGCTAAAGCAAGGTTAGATGGCCAGAGAGAAATACCTTCGGTTCGAGGGTCACTACTAGTGTTTACTGGAATACCAAGATCTATACCCTCTACATACATTTGCATAGAGTTATTCCACTCTGCTGTATTTTTTGTAGAGGCTGCAGTGGCCGCATTAAGCATGGCACGTCCTCCGCCATCTAAAAAAGCTACTTGATCATCTGTAAGCTTTTTATCAACAGAAAACTGATGAGGACTATATAGCATTAAACCTGCAATTTGTTCAACTGTCATCTGTGATGCTAAATCTGTAGCTCGGATATTTGCATCAAGTCTCCAATCTTCGTACAGATCAAGCATACCATTCTGGTTTAAATCTTTAAAGGCAAATCCATCTACCTGAATCAGTGTCACACCAGAACCTTGGGAATAACCTAAAGTTGCTCCATCCTGATTGTACACAAGGTTAAATCCATAATCCGTTGCCTCTTCATTCCATCTTACATCACCAGAACCAAGAGCCTCAACAACAGAGACAGTGGGTAGATGAACTACCTCAGACTCAACTGGTTCAGTAACCTCCAAGGTCTCTTGAGTTTCTTCCGTGGAAGGCTCTGTGCCTTCGCTACAACTACTGAATATAAAAATTACACTCAACAATAACACCATGCTTTTCCATTTCATAGTACTTCTCCTTTATGGTAAACCCTCAGCCTTAAAAACAAGCAAATTTACCTAATTAAATTTAAAAACCCTTCGAACTATTTTGTATAACCCTAGGGTGATTTTTCGACCTAAAGATCCTGGTAGATGTGTAAAAAAAGCAATACTTTGCCAGCGAATTTTACGATATAACCAAGAATTCTCACACTTGAGAAATATCCATAAATCATCTATTACTTTTAAGGATCGTTTGTTTTTATGCATGAGTAAAAAAATAGTTGATATTGCCATCATCATGGAAACCTTATTGACCATATATCGAGCCAATCGAGGATTGTATGTTTTTATACCCTCTACATCATGTGCGGTAATCATAGCCTTCGTCACTAAAACCTGTTGATCGACTCTACTTTTCATGACCTCTTGATTAACACTTTGATCATCTCTACCAATATAATATCGATACAAATCAACATCTATGTAATACATCTTTTTGACAAATGGTAAAGGCTGATATACAAATAAATTATCTACATAAAATGTATGTCGAGGTAAAGACAAACCACAGGTAGCAAGCAGTTCTCTGCGGTATATTACAGAGTGCATCAATACATACTGCGAAACCTTAAACCGCCCAATATCTTTCCAAGAAAAAACTGTATTTTGAGGCAACACATTAGTATATTTCATAACTTTCTGCCTATAATTTGCATGTTCATACACATAGTTTGCAATACAGGCATCCACAGGAGTGTCTAAGCTTGTCAACAAACATAGAATTTTGTTCAACGCTTCTCGGTCTAACCAGTCATCGGAATCAATTATCTTACAATACACGCCTGTAGCTAATGCAATACCTGCTTGAACAGCCGAACCATGGCCTCCATTCTCCTGGTGAACAACACGAATATAGGAGTACTTTCTTGCATACTCATCACAAAGTAATGGAGTATTATCTTTATCTGATCCATCATCGACTAAAATAATCTCAATACTATCAAAACCAAGCACACTCTCTACGGCCCTACGTAGATATGTTTCTGAGTTATAGCACGGAATGATAAAAGAAATTATTGTATTCATAAGGCCTCCGAAGATGAACTCTGTTCTGGAACTCTCTTCATGACTACAAACTTAAGCACTGGATAAATAATAATTACTTGAATCATGATATTAGCCATGTTTGCAATATTAGTAGCCCAAAAGTTACCAACAAATTGAGACAATGGTGCAATAATTAGAGAAGGTACATACAAGCAGATAAAATAAACGCCCACTACAGTCAAAGCATATATGACAATAGGCCAATGCAACTTATTATTTGCATTAAATACAAGCTTCCTCTGAACAATAAAATTTACACATTGGGCAATTGCGTAACTCATAAGAAAACTCAAAAACCCCGCTAACCCACCATTCTCAATAGAGTAATCAAATATCCAAAAAGAAAAGGGACTCTCTGATAAGCTCCTAAAAATCAAGCTATTAGATATATTTAAAACTAAAAAGTTAACTATCGTAGCAATATTACTTAATAAGTTAAACATAATAAATTCATATGCTGATGAGTGGGTCTCTTTAAATTGTCGTATTTTATTCATAGGCATTTCCAAAAATTTAATCATCAAAACCTCCTGATTGATTATGTGTAAAGGTTGGAGAGCTCTCTCCTGCCTGACGTAACGCCTTGGTTGTCTCTTTTTTTGCTTTTCGAAGACGACACCACCCTCCAAAAAGACGACAAAGACCACGAAATGGGTGACCATTAGCCATATACAATAAGGTATGCGTCATTTCCATCGAAACCATACCATTCATCATTTTCGCAATCCCCCGAAAAGGGATGTTGTACATAAAGAGAATATTCAAATCAGGCTTACCCTTCTCTATAGAACGATTTTTCAAGTATCGCAGCATTCCCCCTACTCGTCGTGCAAGAAAGCTTTTCGCATAGCGAAGTTCTTTTACCGGGTCATTTAGGGTTAAAGGTTTTGACCGGTCTCGTTCTGATGGTGGCAAGGGTCGACCTAAAAGCAACTCAAACTCCTCATCCGGAACTTCAGTAATATCTCCAGAAAAGTAGTGCTCAAGTGCTCTAGAATCATAGGTGTCACAGGTATCCAAAGATCCATTCACAAAAATCAATTCCTCCAGCCTAATATCTTCCACAGAAGCTCCAAGCATAATAGTATACTCACCTGAGATCACCTCAAACTGATGTGACTGAATAGAGTAAAATCCAAAAGCATCCTGATTAAAGGAAATGCTCACCCGTTGAGTTTCTCCTGGTTGTAAATATATTTTAGAAAACCCCTTAAGCTCTTTAACAGGACGAAATACAGGGGCGACGTAAGAAGTTCCCCTAAATCCAAGATACAGCTGAACAATTTCAGAACCAGCGACACTACCAGTATTAGTAAGATTACAAGAAACTTCACTCTGTGTAACTTTGAGATCACTGTAATCAAATTGCGTATAGCTCAATCCATAGCCAAAGGGGAATTGTACAGATTTACCAATAGATGAGTAATACCGATACCCAACATAAAGCCCCTCTCGATATTCTGCGGTACGACCCTTCCCTGGATAATATTGATAGGTAGGAGTATCTTTATACAAAAACGGATATGTTTCACTTAGCTTGCCGCTAGGGTTTACCTCCCCTGTAAGAATACGAACTACTCCTTTTGCTCCCGCTTGTCCCCCTAAATAGCCATGCAGCAACCCCTTACAACGATCTAACCAGTCCATTTCCACATAAGATCCGCAACTCAGTACCACAACTATATGCTTGTTAAAACCGTATAATGTTTTTAATAGAGAGACTTGATTTTCCGATAGAGCGGCATGAGTCCTATCCATTCCTTCTGTTTCTCTAACCTCCTCTAATCCCATGAAGTAGAGAACCACATCGGCCTCCGATGCTAAGCTACAAGCCTCTTTTATCAAAGAAGGCTTAGATTTTCCTGACCGTAAAAATCCTTGGGCATATCCAATTACATCTAAAGAACTATCGGATACTGCATCTACAAAATTATCCAACTTGGTTGGATTTACTAAACTCGATCCTGCTCCTTGATACCTCGGGGTTTTTGCAAAATCTCCAATGATTGCAACTCGAGTATAATCAGGCAAAGGAAGTATATCATCATCATTTTTCAGGAGGACTGTAGATTCTTCTGCTACTTTTTGAGCCAAATGATGGTTCCCATCTACATCATACGTATAGGAAGATTCTTCTTGGAGTTTTTTTATAGTAAAAATAACATGTAAGAGTTCATCAACACGCTGATCCAATACAGACTCTGAAAGCAGTCCTAACTCTACAGCTTTTACTAACTCTCGATCACTATCTCCTCCAGTAGCAGGCATCTCAAGATGACTCCCCGCTAAGACACCGGAAATATGATCATTACTCCCTCCCCAATCAGTAACAACAAACCCTGAAAATCCCCACTGTTTAACTAAGATATCCTGAAGAAGCTCTGAATGTTCATTTGCATATGTTCCATTTACTTGATTATAAGCAGACATCATTGCCTTGGGATGAGCTTCCTTTACAACAATTTCAAAACCCTTTAAATATATTTCGTGTAAAGTACGAGAATCTATCACAGAATTACTAGTCATACGCAGGTGCTCCTGATTGTTTGCAACAAAATGCTTAGGACAGGAAACAACACCTCTTTCTTGTATACCTACTACATACCCAGCAGCCATCTTTCCAGATAGGTAGGGATCTTCACTTAAATACTCAAAACTTCGACCACACAGGGGATCTCTTTTTATATTCATACCGGGTCCGAGAACCACATCAACCCCGTGATATCGAGCCTCTTCTCCTAGTGCATTCCCTATCCGTTGACTCAAAGAAGGATCCCAACTATTTGCCACTGTAGATCCTGGGGGAAAACAGGTAGCAGGTACTCCTTTATGAAGTCCCAAGTGATCAGCATCTCCCTCCTGTTTTCGAATTCCATGAGGACCATCGGCAAGAGTTATAGAAGGAATTCCTAACCTATCAATTCTCTTAGTTTTCCAAAAATTCTCCCCAGATAACAGAGATGCCTTCTCCTCTAAAGTCATACGACCTATTAACTTTTTGTATCTCATACTTTACTTAACTCTGTTTTCTTTTCTTTTTTACGATATAGAAAATGTATGCTATAATCCCTATACCAATAATAATATTCGCTGCAATCTGAACCTTCTTCCATGTTGCTATGGTATACTTAATAGTAGTACCAGGAACAATCCCATTCATAGCGCTACTGTTTGCAACGGTATATAACAACCGATGAGCAGATTTTCTCAAATGGTTTACCGCAGTTGGGCTAGTAGTATCTTCAATACTTTTCATTGAGGCAAAGGTAATGTTTACATCGGTACCTGCCATAATACCCTGATTTGGATACATATACTCATATAAATTGAAGTCACTAATTACAAACCCCTCAAAGTCCCACTCTCCACGGAGAACAGTTTCCATCAGTCCATAATGTCCCCCAGCCCAGGTCGTACCGATTCTATTAAAAGAGCTCATAAGTGCCGTTGCCCCTTTTACCTCTTTAGATACAAGAGTTCCACTATCGTCTTTGTGATATAATAAGTTTGTTCTAGAATCCTTAATAATCATCTCGAAGGGCTTTAAGTAGAGTTCTCGAATAGCCTGCTCATTAGCCCAGGAAGCTACTCCATTATTAATACGATTTGTTTCTTGATCATTCAAAGCATAATGTTTTACAAAAGTGTACATCCCTCGATCTGCAGCTCCCTCAACACAGGCAATTCCAATCTTTCCACTTAATACAGGATCTTCTGAGTAGTACTCAAAATTTCGACCCGCAAATGGAGATCTGTGAAGATTAACTCCTGGGGCATACCATCCATTCACACCAAGATTAAGGCCTTCTTCCCCAACCATAGTACCTAGCTCTTTCACTAAGGCAACATTAAAAGTCGATGCAATCACCACAGCAGAGGGGTATGCAATGCCATTAATATCCCCCATGAATGCACCAATACCCGCAGGACCATCTAACTCAACCGTTGCTGGTTTACCCACACTTTTCATTAACTTTGTATTGTAAGCACTGTCCATAACAACATCTATAATTTCTTGAATTTTCAATTGATCAAGAAGCATATCCCATGCTGGATCATCATAGGGAACTCCACGAAAATCAATTAACTGAAAACCATTTTGTTGATCTGATACAGGCATAATATCTTCGGGGTTCTGGTGATCTTTAGCAATGTAAGGTTGAAAGCCTGCTAAAATAGTTTTATCAGCCTTTGTATCTAATTTTGAGGGAGTTGTTGGAAATGTCTCTTCAAAGTTAGATCTAGACATATTTAAGATTTTACCCTCCTCTGGGAGATCAGCAAAGTAAGAATTTATCTCATCAAACTGGTTAGTCACCTGTGAAAAATCTGACTTTCGGTGATTATCTCCACTATAAACAATAGTCTCATCCACCTCAAAGATATAAGGCTCTACCCCCTCTTTTAATTGATGAGAGTTCACCTGAAGACGTAACTCATACTCTCCCGCTTCAAGAACATAAGATCGTTCATTTTTATAATCATAAGATGCCATGCTTTCAACGGGAATTGTGAGAATAAGCGTCTCAGATTCTTTGGGATAAAGTAATGTTGTTTTCGCAAAATCTCCAAGAACAACCTCTGACTTCTCAATTCCACCACGATAATAAGGGGCAGAATAATATAGCTGAACAACCTCTTTTCCAGAAGTAGTTCCTGTATTGGTTACTTTAACTTCGAAAGAGAGGTCATCACCCCGAAGATCAGCCTTCAAAACATCCCAGTCAAAGGATGTATAACTTAACCCATGTCCAAAGGGATACACAACAGCATCTTCGTAATCAATAAACCCTTCTACAGCGGCAGTTTCATAATATCGATAGCCAATATAAATCCCCTCTTTATAATGAACAAAATAAGCATCACCTGTGGCATTACGCTTGCTAATATTTGAGTATTGAAAATCCCCAAAATTAGAAAAAGTTGGATCTTTTGTAAAATCTGATGGATAGATATCTGCGGTCCGACCTGAGGGGTTCACAGTGCCATTCAAAATCTTTCCTAAAGCATTAAAACCAGTTTGACCAGGAGACCCAACCCAAACAATTGCATCTACCTCAGGATCAGATTCTAATTCGCCAAGCTGCATAATAGAACTTGCATTAATAACAACTATAATTTGATTAAAATGCTTTTTAGCAAAGGCAATAAGATCTTTTTCATCTTGATTCAACTCTAACTGATGCTGACCTTGCTCATAATTATCATCCCACCCCTTCATATCTTGAGTAAGATCTCCTCCTTCTCCTCCCCCACGTCCAATGGAGATAATCGCAGCATCCTGATAATCAGAAAAACTCATTATCACATCCTGAGTGTATTTCTCCACAGGCATCTCTCCAATGTAATAGGTAGAAGCCGAAGGTTTATCCATCACTATATCAGCTTTTGGATTATGGTAAGCTCTTTTTTTGCCTCCAAACTGATCGGTAGTCATATCATAGCTTGCATAATCTTCAAGAATATCATATGCAGTTTCATTGACTCCAAATCCCGCATGCAACAATCCGTCTCGGATATTAACAACGGTATCTAACTTCACAGAACCAGAACCAGAACCTCCAAATACAGGATCTGCGGAGTTTCTCCCTAATAATGTGACTTGAGCATTCATACGTAAAGGAAGAGTTCCGTTGTTTTTCAGGAGTACAAAACCTTCCTCAGATAAAGTCTCCACCATTACAGAAGCCGCCTTTTGTACATCTTCTTGGGTCTGATATTCTGGTTTATAATAAAGGGAATCCCAACTTTCAGTTCCCTCAGCTTGTGATACAACAAGATTCCCACGGCCTAAGTAGAGATTTACGTGTCCCTCAAAAACATTAAGTAAGACGTTAACTACTACAACCAAAATCAAGCAAATAGAAAGAAATATCTTAGCTATTTTTTTTATCTTCTTATTTTCTGCCATGCAAAACTCCCTTAATTTCTGACTCTTTCAGATAATAGTAGCGTAGCATAGCTTTTATGATAAAGCCATCAGAAATACGTTGATAGGGAGCAACGGTTAGTTGTTCCTAAGTTATATTAAGGTCGTGTCAATCCTTTTTCGAGGCTTCTAAGGTGATGTAGACGTAGATTTTTTCCTTCGAAACAATTGTCTTATACCTTTGAAAAAATGACCATTTACAATAAGAAGCAACCCATCCACTTGGCTCATACTTACAGCACCTCGTGTCATTCGCGAAATACCTCGAAAAGGAAGCTGATAAATAGACATGGTGATAACGTTGGCTCTCCTACGTTGACCTATTTTTCGTAAAAACCAATGATAACAAACAAGAAGAGCATAAGAGAACCGCGCAAACCTACTTTTCGCATATTTACATTGAGCAATAGTATCATTGTACCCCAAAGGAACTTTTCTATCCCATTGTGACGAAGGAAGAGGTTCCCCTAACAGTTTCTCAAACTCCTGATCTGTCACATCAAAAATTTTGCCACTGTAATACGATGGATACTTTTCACTATAAGAGTGAGTTAACTTTTTGGTTCCCTTAATATATCGATTACCAGTAAGACGAATATCTTGACTTGATGCACCGATAAGAATTTGATACTCCCCTTCTTCTACTTCCCAGTTTTTAGTATTAACATCAAAGTATCGAAAACTTTTATCATCAAACGGAATATAAACCCGCTTACTATCAGAAGGGTTAATAAAAACCTTAGAAAATCCTTTCAACTCTCTTAAAGGTCTCCATATCTTTGAGTCTGGATAACTGATATAGAGCTGAGCAATTTCCATACCTGCAACAGCACCTATATTCTCAATAGTAAACGATACCCCTTTCTCTTCAATCTTGAGGTCTGAATAAGTATAATCCGTATAACTTAATCCAAAACCAAAAGGAAACAAAACAGGTACTTTCACCGTTTCATAATAGCGATATCCTACAAAAACTCCTTCTCTATACTCTACTGTAGCTTCACTTCCAGGAAAATGATCAGCAGAAGGAACATCTCCATAAGATAAAGGATAACTTTCTGCTAACTTTGCGGAAGGATTAACATCTCCCGATAAAATTCTTAAAATAGCTCTAGCCCCGGCTTGTCCTCCGAGATACCCATGAACAAGTCCTTTCACTTTATTAATCCACGGCATTTCAATTACAGTACCACAAGAAAGGACAACAACAATTTGATGAGAAACCTCGGAAAGGCTCTCTAAAAGATGAACCTGATTTTTGGGTAGCTTCATAGTAGACCTATCAATACCTTGAGCCTCAGACCACTCATCAAGTCCTAAGTAGAGAAGTACCACATCGGCCTGTTTCGCCAAGTTGCAAGCCTTACGTACCAATGTACTAGACGGTCTACCATATCGAGTAAATCCCTGCTCATAACCAATACTAGTAATACCAGACTCATCAAGGCACTTAAGTGTGTGATCTAAAATAGTAGGTGTCACAATTGAAGAGCCAGCTCCTTGATATCGAGAATGCTCAGCGAACTCTCCAATAAAAGCGACCTTTGTACCAAACTTTATTGGGAGAATAGCGTCTTCATTTTTGAGTAAAACCGTTGACTCCTCTGCAACTCGTTGAGTAAACCTATGATGTTTCCCAATATTAAAGTCTAGTTGTGGTTCATTTTCTAGCTCTGTAGTCGCAAAGATCAAATCAAGTAATCTATCCACACTTTGCTCAAGAACTTCAATATCTAGCTCAC
>CAZBHR010000027.1:0-10775 GCA_964492025.1 uncultured Spirochaetia bacterium
GCTACTTAGCTGCACATTTCTCAAGCAGTTGGGTAGCCTCTTTTTTACTAAAGTACTTAGGAACTGGATAGGTACTTTTGCACTCTCGGAACGCCATGGTAACAATCTCAGGAATCCCATTTTTTGGAAAATCATCCAGCTGATTTGGAATACCTACTGACTGCAAGAGGTGTTGTAACCTATAAAGAAAGGCCTGAGCTTGCTCCTCTTCTGATCCTACGGTGGGTAATCCTATGACAGAGGCTAAATGTGCAAACTGTTTCTGGCACTTCTCTTTGTAAAAATCCATTACATGGGGAAGAATCACCGCATTGGCTACTCCATGGGGAACTCCATATTTGCCTCCAATTGCGTGGGAAAATGCGTGTACGTACCCAACATAAGCTCTGGTAAATGCCATTCCACCATACAAAGATCCTACAAGAAGATTCTCGCGAACTTTGAGATCTGTTGGATTGGATAATGCTTTTTCAAGGTTATCAAAAATAAGACGAATAGAGATTTCTGAGTAAAACTTACTTTGGCCAGATGAGTATCTACTCACATAAGCCTCTAAAGCGTGGGTTAATGCATCAGCAGCAGTACTTGCGGTAAGTGATGGAGGCAGGGTTACGGTAATCTCTGGATCTAAAATTACCACATCAGGAATAATTTTAGGAGAAATAATCAAACCCTTCTTATGGGTTTTTGTATCTGAAACTACCGCAACTATTGTGGTCTCAGATCCTGTTCCCGCTGTTGTAGGCACTACGATAAATGGGGTGTCTCGTTTTGAAACTTTTAAGAGTCCTTTCAATTTTTCAGGTCTCTTTCCTGATCCATAGGAGGCAACTATAGCCTTTGTTGCATCGATAACTGATCCTCCTCCAATAGCAAGCACACAGTCTCCTTGGTATTCTCGAAGAGCTTCTAGACCATGCTCTACAACCTCATAGGTTGGATCTGGTGTAATATCATCAAAAACAGTAGTGGTAATCCCTTTACTTTCTAAAGTGCTTATTACAAGATCAAGTTGTCCTCTTCTATGAATTCCTTTACTTGTTACAAGAAATACTCTAGATACTCCCATAGATACACATATCTCAGGAATTTCCAGCATCTTCTTTGGTCCTGTGTACAGTATTGGGTTTGGACGCTCTGCAAATAACACATCAAATGGTTGGGCTAGAGAAAATTTAATCTTATGTAATAATGACATTATGGCTCCTTAGAGTGTAATACATACATGATATAATAAATCGTGAAAAAAGTCATTAGGTTTTACAAAAATAAGTAAACCACTTTTATACTTTTTATTCCTACACTATTTAACAGCCCGGGGATCCTCTTTTTTAATAACCTCTAACAATTTTGTAAGTTCCCGCTTTGGATTTCTCCACCAGTTTACACTCCATACACGGTAAAATACACAACCATGAGACTCTAAAACCTTCTCTCTGTGTATATCGTGGAGATACGCCTCATTACTCCCGTGGTCCTTTGATGCATCACACTCTATAACAACCTTCTTAGATCTTTTGAGCTGCGGAGTATAAAGAACATCTACAGTAAACCCTCCAAGTGCGGTATGAGGAACAATTGTACCTCTCTGAATATGTTTTGCCAGTGCCGTGGCAACCTCTGATGGAAAGGTATTTTTAGAAAACCTTGTGGGAGGCGAAGCCATTGGAGCATAACCCGCTGTCTCAGCTAGCATATCAAGAACCGCAAGACGTCCCTCTTCATCTCCTGAACTTACCGCTTTACAATACGCAAGGTACGCAAAAAATACTGCCTTTCTATTGTTGCTCTTGGTCTCATTGAGGTACTGTTTATACTTTAAAAATATCCCCTCAGGAACCGAGGTACAGGTGTATATTTTATATTTTGCTCGAGTAATAATTACATTAAGTAGTTTATACCCCTGTTGCTGATTTATCGGTCCAAATCGATGGTAAAACTCACCATCCGCCGTAGTTCCAAAGGTGGTAGAAAGGATAATAATATCCCTCTCATCTCCCTGAATATTCTCAAGGTTCTTTACAAATAACCCACTCTCCTCAAGCTTTAGTATTTTTTTATGAAAGCTTTCATGCTGGGACATTCGCCTTCGGTCGGCTATCATATTAGTAATAAGGTCTCTCTGAGTAATATTAAAGGTGGCAATTCCAACAGATGGATATGACCCATCTCTCTTAGGATGGATTTTCTTTTCTAATACTTCAATAACCGCTTCTGCCTCTTGTATATTCTTTCTATCAATATAAGATCCACCAACGTGAATATACTCAATAGGAGCTTCTACGGTGTGTTGTGGAAGAGGTTTTAGTCTTTGTTCGTAAAAGGCGTAGTTTGAAAAATCGATAAGATGAGGGTGTTGAGATCGGTAATGGAAATCTAAATAGGTTTTCTGAAAGCTTCCCTCAAGTCCAAAATCAAGGAGAGATTCACATGAGAGAAAAATCTTCTCCCTATGGGCTAAAATTTCAGCCTCTTCGTCATCTATCTGAGTCTCTCTTTCTGGAGCGTCAACCAATTTGTGAAAGTAATTTGACGGTGGCATCTGGTGTTCATCTCCCGCAATAATAATCTGCTTTCCCTTGAGAAGTGCTGGAATATTATCCTCGACTCGTAACTGGCTTGCCTCATCAAACATCACAATATCAAAATAGGGATCTCTCTTTTTGTTATAGGGAAAAAGTGTAGAACAGACGTCTGGTGTTGTTAAAACCACAGGAAAAAAGGTAGTAAAAAAATCAACATCAAATTGAATAATTTTTCGTAAGGAGTACAGTGTTTGAGCACTCCCCTTTTTGTTGTAAAGATTTTTTACGGTAATTGGATACTTCTCTTCAAACTGTTTTACCGCCTGCTTTTGAACAGCACTCCAACTCTCATTAATATAATCCACCTGATCAGATTGTACCGTTTTCATAAGTCGATTGAGTGCTTTATAGTCCTGATTATTTGAAGGCAGGTCTGGGTCTGCATACTTTTCTAACAGTGCATTTAACGAAAAATGGAGAAAGTTTAATGTCCACTCTTTTTTTCCTTGAAAGGAGTCTAAAAGTTGCTGCACCTTGTAAGAACTTTGATAGTACCACTGAAACCATGCAAAGTCTGCTAGGTAGAGATCCTTTGCCGAGGTAAAGTACCGCTCTTTCTCTATAAGAAGATCCTGAATACTTTGAATAATTGTTTTATCATTATCTAATATAAGCCTGTGAACTGAGTACTGGTGTTCCTCAATCATGGAGGCCAGTGATTGAATTCGCTTCACAATACCCTGTAGTCGTTGGGTCTCATGAACACTACCGGTTAAGTCAAAAAGTGATAACCTCTGAAAGGTCTGTTTAATACGAGGGTCAAACTGTTTTCTAATATTTTGAATCTGCTTAAGGTGATTTTTAAAGATATCACGCCCCTCCTCAAGGGAACATTTTTCTAAGTCTATTGGACGTAAATCTAGGGATTTTTTGCTTAAGGTAGATATATTTTTATAAAGTGAACGCACCCTATTTCTATCACGGAGAGTCTCTTTTTTCTCTTTAGAAAACATAGCTCCAGCAACATAAGATGCTTTTTGTGTAGCCTCCTCATTAAAGAAATCGGGGTTATCCTTATGTTTTGTAAAAATATGTTGCAACGACTTACGTTGCTCCATCATTGTTTTCTCTAACTCAAGCAGCAGTGCGCCTCGGCTCTCTCGGTACTCTATCTCATAGAGTCGAATCTCAGAAAGTATCTCTTCTAGCTCTTTTCGGTACTGTGCAAAGGCTCCATGAATCTCATGCTCTAAATCATAGGGTGTTCCATCTTTTACCACCATGGGGTTAAGAAACCGCTGACCTTCACTCCGTGTATGATCATTGTACCGCTTTTCAGCCTCCTCTAAACTTTCCGCAATTTGATATAACTCATCTACAGAAAAATCTGCATCAATATGCTGGAGATTCACTGTTCCTTGGCTTGTTTTTTTACGATGTACCTTGAGAAACTCTCCAACAGCCGCAGACCAAGGGTACGCTCCAATAAGTGGTTTATCTAGCTTTTTATGCTTACTATGAATCACCTCAATAAGGTCTTGTATTTCTCTATGGGTTTTTTGCAGTGCCTCTAAGGCCTTAGGGCTATGAAAGGGAGGAAGCAAGTCAACCTTGTTTCTAACAGCATCAACAATCATAGTTCTATCTTTTTTATAATCCTTAATGAGCGCAGTATGATGCCCCAAACCAAGTCTTTGTAGAGCCTGTTCTAACACCTCTAGGGCTGTTCGCTTTTCACACACAACAACTGTTTTTCGTTTATTCTCTAAGGCATTTACTAAAATTGCGGTTAAGGACTGACTCTTTCCTGTTCCTGGAGGCCCCTGTATAAGAATGTTTCGGGTATTTTCAAGGGCGTGTAAAATCTCCTGTTGCGAGGGATCTGTATCTACCGATGAGAGTGCTTGAAATGGAGAGGAAGAGAACAGCTGTGTATCAAGGTGCTGTTTTTTCGCACGCTTAAGCAACTCATAGTCATGAATAATACTCTGCTTTTGTACCTCAAAGGCAGAAGAGAGAATTCCTGATGGTTGAATAATAACATCACGTGATCTCTTATGAATCTTCTTATCATACCGCTCTAAGGTACCAACTGTTTTTACCTGCTCAATAGTTTTTCGCATGGTTTTCTTAAAGTTATGAGGAGTCCCTCCTGCTACTGCTTCCATAACTTTGGAACATACCTCTACAAGCTCTTTCTTAGAAACAGATCCTCTGTTCATAATAGATTCTGCAAGGTCACCCATAAACACATCTGAGTCACTCCGTAAGTGGTTAAGCAGAACTTCATTCACATATACAGGGTCATCACTATCCCGTGCAATCTCCCAGGTATCTTGTGTTGCAAGTCGTCGTATTCGTAGAGACCAAATAATAAGGGGTGCCACGGTAAGGGATTTATCAGCTTGGTCACGTCGAATAACAAGGGGAAATCCAAATCCAAAACTGTTGATACCCTGTTCTAGCTCTGTAGACTCAGAGTCATTTGTGAGGTTTTGAAAACTACTCTGAATTCCCTTAAGCCTATCTTGCTGTGATGTGGTTGGTGTTTTTTGAAGAGAACGAACAGTAATAGGAAATGAAAACTCTGAGTCCCGAAGTAATCCGTGTACAAAGTCATCTGCCATACCCTTGGAGATACTGTTGAGCCTTGAGATGTCAAACTTTGATCTTGATCGACCAGGAATAGCATTGAGGTGTACTCCTCGCTTATTTCCTACCTTAAGTCGATTTTGTAACTGAACAAGTAACTTTTTATTTATCTTCATGGCTCTCCATCTCCTCTTACCCCCCAACAAACAAACTACCTAAAAGTCCTAACAGTTTATCATGTTTTTCCTTTTTTGTCATAGAAAATTTGAAAAAAAATACATATCCCTTGCATATTCTATTGTGAAATAATATGATAAGCCTAACTCATACACAAGGAGTTTCTAGTGGATAAGCAAGAGGTAAAAAAACGTGCTAAAGAGATGGTTGACGCCATGTCTCTTAGGGAAAAGGTGTCACAGATGGTTCATGAGGCTCGTGGTATCTCACGACTGCATATTCCCGCATACAACTGGTGGAACGAGTGTCTCCACGGTGTAGGCCGTGCAGGAACAGCAACAGTATTCCCTCAATCTATAGGGCTTGGTGCTATGTTTGATGAGCAGTTCATGAAAGAGATTGCCACTGTTATATCCGATGAGGTACGAGGTAAGTATAACGAGGCTGTAGAAAAGGAGCTTGTTCCTGCAAGTAAAAAAAAGAGCTTACTCCCTGAAGCTATATCGGGCTGGTCTCTCTCAAAAAAACTGCAGTACCGTGGTCTTACCTGTTGGAGCCCCACTATTAATATTTTCAGAGATCCCCGTTGGGGTCGTGGCCATGAGTCCTATGGTGAGGATCCTTTTCTTACATCAAGAATGGGAGTTGCCTTTGTTCAAGGGCTTCAGGGGGATCACCCTAAGTATCTTAAAACCGTTGCCACTCCTAAACATTTTGCAGTTCATAGTGGACCGGAGAAAATCCGACACGGTTTTAATGCGGAGGTAAGTAAAAAAGATCTTTACGAAACATACCTACCCGCCTTTAAGGCTACCATTCAAGAGGGAAAGGCGTGGTCAATCATGTCTGCATATAACGGGGTAAATGGAGAACCATCTACCGCAAGTAAAACTTTATTACAGGATATTCTTCGTGATGAGTGGGGATTTAATGGGTTTGTAGTTTCGGACTGTGGCGCGGTACACGATATTCAAAAGTTCCATAAAATTACAAAAAGTCTTACCCAAGCAGCAGCTATGTCGGTTAATGCGGGGTGTGACCTGAACTGTGGATATATTTACCACTTTCTTAAACGAGCGGTATCTAAGGGGTTTGTTACCGAAGAGACCCTAAACACTTCATTACAACGTCTTTTTGAGGCGCGAATACGGCTCGGTATGTTTGACTCACCAGAGGATAATCCATACTCCAATATTGGACCTGAGGTGATAGACTGTGAGAAACATAGAGACCTAGCCTTAGAGGCTTCTAGAAGATCTTTAGTATTGCTTAAAAATGATGGAATTCTTCCTCTGAAGAGTGACTCACAAGGAAAAATTGGGGTGATTGGACCAAATGCCAATGAACTTGCGGTACTTCTTGGAAACTACAACGGTACCCCCTCATCCTACACAACTCCTCTCAAGGGAATTGAGGAGAGATTTGATGGTGAAGTGCTGTTTGCAGAGGGTTGTCCTCTCTGCAAGGAGAATAGAGATGGATTTGAGAAGGCTGTAGAGGTAGCAAATCAGGTAGATACGGTGGTTCTCTGTCTTGGTCTATCCCCACAGATTGAGGGAGAAGAGGGAGATGCCTTTAACGCTGATGCTGGTGGAGATAAACCAGACCTGCTTCTGCCTGGTGTACAACGGGAGCTCTTGGATCGTATTGCAGAAACAGGCAAACCTATTGTTGTGGTACTCCTTGCGGGAAGTCCACTTGATCTAAGAGATACAAACACCTATGCATCGGCAATTGTGCAGTCGTGGTACCCCGGTCAGGATGGAGGTAAGGCAGTAGCAGAATTACTCTTTGGAGACTTTAGTCCATCTGGACGACTTCCTATGACCTTTGTTGAATCAACCGAAGACCTTCCTCCCTTTGAGGATTACTCACTAACGGGAAGAACTTACCGGTACGCAGAAAAGGCTCCACTATTCCCCTTTGGATATGGGCTGAGTTATACAGAGTTTAGGTACAACGATTTTTCCATAGAGGAAAGCAGTGCCGAAACTGGTGAGTACACCGCTACCGTATTGGTTACCAATACCGGTTCTGTAGGAGGACGAGAGGTTGTTCAATTATATTACAAAAGAACAGACCTACCCTTTCCTACTCCAAACTTTCAGCTCTGTGGATTCTCTACGGTGTATCTAAAGCCAGGAGAACAACAAACCATAACTATACCTCTTCCAGAGGAGCGACTTGAGGTGTTTGACCAAGATGGTAATGCCAAAAGAGTTGCTGGGAGTATATCCTTCTTTATTGGGGGACAACAACCAGATAGCAGAAGCAAAGAGCTTACACAACAATCAACACTACATAAGGAGTTAACCTATGTTCCAAAGTAGAACTATTACACAGATACGAAATATGATAGACACACCGGTTACGGAGTTATCTATAGAGCTTGGGATAACCGATGAGCCAGTACTTTTTGAAGAGAGAGAAACACTCACCTATAAAACCTATACTGTTGGAGACACCTGGGGAGAGCTGTTCTCCTGTGCATGGGTTCACCTTACAGGAAAGGTTACTATAGATGATTGGGAAAACCTCTACCTCAAGTTAGATCTTAACGGAGAAGCGCTCCTGTTCAACAGCCAAGGAAATCCTGTAAAAGGGTTTACCAGTGGTAGTTCAAACTTTGGATTCATGGGTAAGCTTGGATCCCCAGAGAAGCGTTATTACCCAGTGAAAGACCTTATACAACAGGATGGAACGGTTGATCTTTGGATAGATGCTGGTATGAACGATCTTTTTGGAAATGTAAAAAAGAAGGGCCGTATAGAAACAGCACAGATTGTTGCTAGGGATGCACAAATACGAGAACTTTACTACAACCTTGATGCAATACACTCACTTATAGGGGTGGCTAAAAAACGTGATCCCCAGGCGTGTAAAACCTACAAAAAAGGTATCAGTGCGGTAACAAAAACTGTTAAAGCACAACAGCCAGGTTGGAAGGAACTAGCTCTTAAGCAGTCCGCAGAGCTTCTTGCGGTTCCAACAAAGGTAGATCATGAAATAAGTGCCATTGGACATGCTCACCTAGATTTGGCGTGGCTTTGGCCCATTCGTGAGACAAAACGTAAGGGAGCAAGAACCTTTGCTAACGTACTCCGCCTTATGGAACAGCATGATGATTTTATCTTTGGAGCAAGCCAACCCCAACTCTATCAGTGGATTAAGGAGAATCACCCTGCACTGTATGAGGAGGTAAAACAGCGTATAGCCGAAGGTCGTTGGGAGGTTCAGGGAGGAATGTGGGTTGAAGCGGACACCAATGTGTCTGGCGAGGAAGCCCTTGTTCGTCAGATGCTCTACGGTATTAAGTTCTACCAAGAGGAGTTTGGAATTCGAGTTGATAGTCTCTGGTTGCCAGATGTGTTTGGATACTCTGGAAATATGCCCCAAATTATTAAGAAGTCTGGGCTTGATTACTTTATGACAATAAAACTCTCATGGAACGATACAAACAAGTTCCCCCACCACACCTTTACATGGGAAGGTATTGATGGATCCGAGGTGTTTGCACACATGCCTCCTGAGGGTGAATATAACAGCCCTGCAAACCCTAAATGGTTACTCAAATCTATGGAGACCTATCAGGAGAGAAAAATAGATAATAAAACCCTTAACCTCTTTGGAGTTGGTGACGGAGGTGGTGGTCCATCGGCAAGCCATGTTGAAAGAATTAAACGTCTTTCGGGTTCAGCACCGCTGCCAAAGGTTACCATGGAGTTCTCCCGCAAGTTTTTTGCAAAGCTCGCAGAGAAAAAAGATAGGTTTCCAAAATTTTCAGGAGAGCTCTACTTGGAGAAACACCGAGGTACCTACACCTCTCAAGGGCGAGTAAAATACTTTAACCGACGGATGGAGCAGAAACTAAAAACCCTAGAAACCCTTCTTGTTCACCACGGGGTGTACAGTACTTACAAACAACAGATAGAGGAGATTTGGAAGGAGGTTCTGTTATACCAGTTCCATGATATTTTACCGGGTTCCTCTATTGAGCGAGTATACAAGGAGTGTATTCCCCGTTATGAAATACTAGATAAACAGATAGATGCCATAGTAGAACAGGTAACAGAGGCTTCGCTAATAAACTCACAGATCCATTCAGGAGATATGGCGGTAGCACCGTTTAACCCACTCCTTGAAGAGATAACCGTTGACCACATACAGGAAAATGAGTTTAGGGAACTTCAAGTTGCACCCCTATCATCAAAGATTCTTAAGGATACCAGATGGCAGAAAGCTTCTGGGGACAGTAGTGGTACTATGGAAAATGAGTGCCTTACTGTTCGGTTTGCCAAGGATGGTTCAATTGCCTCCATCTACGATAAAACTTTACAAAAAGAGGTGCTACAAGGACGAGGAAATCAGTTTACCGTATATACAGATATTGCCAATGGATGGGATATTTTTCGATACTATAGACTTCTTCCAAAGAGTAAAATGAAACTTACCAAAACAGAGTCCTTCACCTACGGACCGGTTCAGGAAATTGTACAGGAGTATCGGTATAAGCAGAGTCTCTTACGACAAACAATCCGACTAAAACCCGAGAGTAGACAACTTGATTTCTCCCTTTATGTAGACTGGAAAAATATAGGTAAAATGGTACGTACAGCATTCCCACTCAACCTAAAGAGCGATGAAGCTATCTACGATATTCAGTTTGGACACCTCTCACGGTCTACAAGGAATGACACAAAAGTGCTAAAGGCACAGTATGAAGCTTGTGGACAGAACTGGGTGGATATGAATGATACAACCTGGGGTGCTGCGGTGATAACCGATAGTAAGTATGGGTATAAAATTAAGGGAAGCACCATAGACCTTAACTTGATAAAGTCTACAAACAGACCATCCACCAATGGAGATATTGGGGAACACACCATTCGATACTCCCTCTACCTACATGATGGAGACCACATTACTGGTAAGGTTGACTCTACAGCAATGAAGTTTAACAGTTGGGTACCTCTCTCATATGCAGGAAAGTCTCCAGAGGCTCCACTACTCAAACTAAACTCTGATCAGATAACCTACTCATCTATCAAAGAGAGTGACGATGGCTCTGGTATTATTATTCGACTTTATGAACGGAATGGATCTAACTGCAACTGTACCCTAGAGGTGGAAAGAGAGATTACGGGTATCTATGAGACCAATATGGTTGAAGAGAATCCAACACTCATTACCACCGAATCAACCTGCAACCTCAGCTTTACCCCATTTGAGGTAAAGACCATAAAAATTACCCAATAACACTCACCCTCCTTACAGTAAGGAGGGCTTTTTTACGTATACTCTTTTAAGATACCCCATGATAGAGGGCGCTGTGTTCTAAACTAAGAACACAGCTAGCTCTTAATTGGTATTTTTGTCCAAGAGAGAGGTTCTTTCATTACTAAAGCTGGGTAACCTCTTCCTCCGTCAGGCCTGTCATCTTGGATATAAGCTGTATGTCTAACCCTTCAGATAACATTGTTT
>CAZBHR010000028.1:0-10573 GCA_964492025.1 uncultured Spirochaetia bacterium
GAAAATTCTGACCGGTATTTATAAGGCAGATAGTGGATCTATCTTCTATAAAGGGGAGCTTTTTACCCCTCACGGACCAAAGGATTCTCTCGCCCATGGTATCGGTATTATTCACCAAGAACTTAATATGATGGATCACCTTACGGTCGCTCAGAACATCTTTATTGGTAGAGAGCCGGTAAAAATGGGTGGCCTTTTCATTGATGAGGTTGAACTCAATAAGCAAGCAAAGAATCTTCTAGAGCGACTTAATATGAATATAGATCCACGCACAAAGTTGAGAGACCTTACAGTGGGAAAGCAGCAGATGGTGGAAATTGCAAAAGCGGTATCCCACGATCTCAATGTACTGATTCTTGATGAGCCAACTGCCGCACTTACAACAACAGAGATTGAAGACCTCTTTGTTATTATGAGAGATCTCCAAAAATCTGGGGTTGGAATGATATATATCTCCCATAGAATGGATGAGCTCAAAAGAATTACCCAACGGGTTACGGTTATGCGAGATGGGGAGTATATTGGAACGAGAGTTACTGATGAGGTGACACAAGACGATATTATTCACATGATGGTTGGTCGTACACTCTTTGAAGAGCCAAAAATGAAGAGCAATGTTTCATGGGATGACCCCACAGTATTAAAGGTTACGAACCTCTGTGCGGGAAAAATGGTTCAGAATATAAACTTTTCTCTTCGTAAAGGTGAAATCTTGGGATTTGCTGGACTTATGGGAGCGGGAAGAACCGAAACTCTCCGTGCTGTTTTTGGGGCAGACCCAAAGGAGTCTGGGGATATTGAGCTTCACGGTACCCCTGTGAAGATTGATTCTCCAGTAGATGCGGTTTCTCTTGGGGTAGGGTATCTTTCGGAAGATAGAAAACGTTACGGTCTTGCTCTGGGCCTCTCAATCACAACAAATACGGTTATGGCTACCTATAATAAGCACAGCAAAGGATTATTTGTAAATAGGAAGAAAGAGGTTGCCACTGCCGAAGAGTACCGAGATGTACTCAATATAAGAACTCCATCGGTTGCACAGTTGGCAAAAAATCTATCCGGTGGCAATCAGCAAAAGGTGGTTTTAGCAAAATGGCTTGTCCGTGACTGCGATATTATCATATTTGATGAACCAACTCGGGGTATTGATGTTGGGGCAAAAAGTGAAATTTATGCACTGATGAATCAATTAGTAGAGCAGGGAAAATCAATTATTATGATCTCTTCGGAGTTATCAGAAATATTACGTATGAGTGATCGTGTTATAGTTATGTGTGAAGGGCGTATTACAAAAGCCCTTGATATAGCAGATGCCGATCAGGAAACTATTATGAAGTATGCAACAAAACGGGAGGAAAACTAATGGGATTACAGAGTTTTGAAGGACAATTTTCTTATCAGAAGTTATTAGCACCTGCGGCACTGGTTCTGCTCTATGTGTTCTTTTCTATTTTTGGGAGGAACTTTTTCTCCTATTTTACGCTGATTAACATTTTAGATGCCTCTTATTATACGGGATTTCTTGCTATTGGAGTTACCTTTGTAATTATCACGGGAGGAATTGATCTCTCCTGTGGTACCGTTATGATGTGTGCTGCCATTATTGGAGGTACCGCATTTAAAACATGGGGATGGCCTATGTGGGCTTCTCTTCTCCTTATTATGGCTGTTGCCACATCTTTTGGCTTCTTTAATGGTATTATGGTGGCTCGCTTTAAGCTACCTCCCTTTATTGCAACCCTTGGAACTATGATGATTTCTACAGGGTTGGGATCAATTGTATCCAATGTGCGCAGTGCCACATTTCCTACACGAGCAGAGCCTGCGGGGTGGTTTAAAAATATTTTTAAGTACTTAACTCCCAACCGTACTCCAATTCCCACTGGAGCTTTAGTACTTTTTGGAGCTGCCCTTCTTGCGTATATCATACTTAATAAAACCAAGATGGGCCGTTACATATTTGGTATTGGAAGCAACAAAGAGGCTATTCGACTCTCTGGAGTTAGGGTTGAGGTTTGGGAGATGAGTGCCTATGTTATGAGTGGGTTTTGTGCTGGATTAGGAGGAATTGCTTTTGCCGCGGTATACACTACAGTAATGCCAGCCCAAGGTGGTGGTTTTGAACTGTACGCAATTGCAGGAGCTGTTATTGGAGGAACCTCTCTTTCTGGTGGAGTGGGTACGGTTTTTGGAACTATGATTGGTGTATATATTATGAGTATTCTCCGAGCGGGATTACCCTCTATGGATTTGCAAGCACACTGGCAAACTTTCTTTACGGGAGTTGTTGTTATTGGTGCGGTACTCCTAGATATGTACAGGAATAAAACAAGTAATATGGTGAAACTACCTACTCATAAAAAGTAGGTATGAAAATTAATATATCAATATGGAGGTATGTATGAAATTTTGGAAACTCTTTGGTAAGTCATTATTAGTTGTTGCTTTAGTTGCAACCCCAGTATTTACTACCATCTCATGTGCAAAAGATGATGGAACACCTTACATTGCAGTTGTTTCAAAGGGAGAGCAGCATGACTTTTGGCAGCAGGTTAAGTTGGGATCTCAGGATGCAGCGGCCAAGTACGGAGTAGATATGACCTTTGAAGGTCCTCCTTCTGAGAGTGATGTACAAATTCAGGTAGAGATGCTTAACAACGCTATGAATAAGAAACCCGTAGCTATTGCACTTGCAGCTCTTAATACCACCTCTGTTGTAGATCAGTTGCAAGAGTTAAAAGATAAGGGTATTCCTATTATTGGATTTGACTCTGGTGTACCAGAAGCACCCGCAGGATCTATCTATGCAAACGCTTCTACCGACAATTTTGCCGCCGCAGGAATGGGTGCAGAGAAGATGTTTGAAGTGATTAAGGGAGATATAGAGAAGGCTACCGAATCAAACCCAGTGATGATTGTTGTTATGAATCAAGATGCCTCTGGAGAGTCTTTGCTTAGCAGAGGGCGAGGTTTTAGAGATACCATGGTTGATCTTATTGCAAATAGTACATCGCTCAGTAAAAATGATATTACCGTAATGGGAAATCCTGGATATATCGATAGTCATAATCCCACCTCAGGGAAGAAAGTCTTTATTAACATGATTGTACCCGCATCTGCCAACGCCACAGATTCTGCTGCTGCAGCAACAGCGGTACTAAATCAGGTTACCGACTCTAATGTTCTTGGTATTTTCTGTACAAACGAAGCAACCGTAAAGGGTGTTCTTGCAGCTACCAACGATGGAGTTGACCTAAGCGATAAGTATCAAGATGTTGTGGTTGTTGGTTTTGACGCTGGGGCAGGGCAGAAAAATGCCGTACGAAAGGGGTATTTTTACGGTTCTATTACTCAAGATCCATACTCCATTGGATACAAGGCTGTTGAACTTGCGTACAAAGCGTACAAGGGAGAACCTGTTTCCGATGTAGATACGGGAGCAAAGTTTTATGATAGTAAGAATATGGATGATGCCGATATAAAAGGTCTGTTGTACGACTAAACTTTTATATATAGGGTATTACCAGTACTATTATGGCTAAGCAGAGGGTCTTGAAGATTCTTTTGTTTAGCCATATTTTTTTGTATTCTCCCAGAATACCTGTATGTAGACGGTATAGGTTAGAGGTTGGACTTTAGGGTAAAATATGGTAATCTTCTGTCACATAGGAGTGAACTATTCATGGCAATGGTGTATACAATTAATAATTTAACAAAGACCTACGGAGAGGGCGAAGCTCAGGTAGTTGCCCTCAATAATGTTAGCCTAGAAATCCCCGAAGGGAAATTGGTAACAATTCTTGGAGCCAGCGGTTCTGGAAAGTCTACACTCCTTAATATGATGGGGTGTATGGATAAACCCGATTCTGGCGAGATCCTATTTGGATCTGAGGATATTGTTACTTATAGTAGGCCTCGTATGACCGACTTTCGAAGAGATCATATTGGTTTTGTGTTTCAGAGTTATAACCTTTTGCCAGATTTAACAGCCCTTGAAAATGTTGAGTTTAGTACAGAAATGGCTGGACTCTCTAGGGATGTTGCTATAAAGGCTCTTAAAGATGTGGACCTAGAGAAACGGTTAGATCATTACCCCTCAGAGCTGTCTGGAGGAGAGCAGCAGAGAGTTTCTATTGCTCGAGCTATTGCCAAAAGTCCCAAGATACTTCTTTGTGATGAACCAACGGGGGCTCTTGATTTTCATACGGGTGCCCATGTACTTGAGGTGCTTCAAGCTATTTCTCAAGAAACAAATACCACGGTTGTACTTATTACGCATAACCGAGAGATTGCAAAAATGGCAGATATGGTTATTACCATAGGGAGTGGGGAAGTGGAAAGTATCTATGAAAATAAGAATCCCCTACATCCAAATGAGGTTCACTGGTAATGAAAACCCGTATTAAACTCTCCTTACGTAAGGTACAACACCACATTCCCCAATTTGTTGGGCTCATGCTTCTGATTTTTATAGGCAGTCTCTTCTTTGTTACGGTTTTTACCTTGAAAATTCAGTATGAAAGAGGTACAGAGCAGTACTTTACAGATTACGCCTATGCAGACATAACCTATTACGGTATGTTCTCTGATGCCGAAGTTGCTACACTTAGGAGTCAAGAGAGTGTTTTTGCTGCGGAAGGGCGTATTGTTGAGGATATGCGGGTAGAAAACACTATTTTCCGAGTGATAAGTACAACTTCCTCGGTGAATAATCTACACCTCTATGACGGAAGACTGCCACAAAACTCCGATGAAGGAGTTATATTAAAAAGAAATGCCTCTGCCATGGATATTTCCATAGGAGACACCCTGGTATTGGGTGATTCCAGTGTATCTATTACTGGTATTGTTGGATCTCCTGAATATGTGTATATGGTAAAAGACCAGCGTAATGTGATGGCAGACCCTGAACAGTTTGGCGTTATCTTTGTGGAACCCAATTTTTTCTCTTCCAGTAGGCATTATAATGAAATTGTAGCTTTAGGAGGCGAGGGTTTAGCAGAGTACGGGAGTAACATCTCCGCTTTTTATCTCCTTGAACAAGAGGATCAGCCAAACAGTATTGTACACTATGAAGATGTGAATCAAATTGAAACCTTTGCCTACATATTTCCTATCATATTTGCCATTCTTGTGGTGGTTATTATCTGGGTTATGGTTTCCCGAGCAGTACAGAAGGAGAGGCGACATATTGGAGTGATGAAAGCCCTTGGATCCTCCTCACGTCATATTGCGGAGGTGTATGTTTTTCAGTTTGGACTCTCCGGGTTTTTTGGAAGTCTCCTAGGGGCACTTGCTTCTATAGTTGCCATTGATATTATTATTGGTGTGTTATCAAGTATGTTTGTGGTGCCCACTTTGGAATTTACTTTTTTTCCTACCCTCTGGGTTGGAACTATTTTTGGGTTTTCCCTGTTATGTGTAGCTACAGGAGTTGTTTCAGTAATTCAAGTACTTCACTTACTTCCCTCTATTATGATGTCTCCAAAGGTGCCCAAAGGAAAAAAAAGTATTTTCATAGAGCGTTTTGGATTTTGGAAGAAGCTCTCCTTTAATACTCGGTATGGGATTAAGAACTCTCTTCGTAACAAGGGTAGATTTTTTACAATTCTTTTAGGAATGGTCGCCTCCTGTGGTCTTATGGTGTTCTCCATTGGTTTTTATACTTCTATAGATGCCATACAGGATAAGCACTTTACAGATTTTGTGTATTACGATGCAGTTGCCTATGTAGATACTACTCCTCTTGCTACAGATCTCCCTATAGTGTCTGCTATGGATAATTCTGCCAAGGCTTTACTATCCCCAGTTATGATTGAGGGGGAGTCGTACACCTTGTATGTGGTAGATACTCCTTTCAATTTTTTAGAACTGCCGAATTATGCACTGGATAGGGGAGTTGTAGTTCCCGAGTATCTTGCGTCTTTTTGGGGTGTGGAAGTTGGAGACACCTTAAAAGTTGGTGATTGGGAAGGTGTGGTTTCAGCAACGGTTCCTCAATACTTGGGATTGGCAGTTTATACAGGATATAAGTATGTAGCATCAGAGAGTATCCCCTTGCCCCAAGCGTATAACACTGTATTTGCCCAGAGTTCTCAGGTTGGTACCCTTCAGGATAATTTAGATAGTGCAGGTATTCAGTACACCACTCAATTTGAAGATAGGGAAACCTTTTCATCCCTCCTAGATAGTCTTTTTGTACTTGTTGCCTTTATGATTGGGTGCTCCCTTATTTTAGGAGTTGTTGTACTTTATGCAACAGGTCTTATTACTTTAGCATCCCGTGAATATGAGTATATGTTTATGGGAATTATGGGGTTTCCACATAAAAGTATTATGCTTGCCCATGCAAAAGAAGCGGTTATCCAAATGATTATTTCCATTCCTTTAGGTTTTTTATTGGGGAATCTTATACTTCAAGGCATAAAAGGACAGTTTTCTAGCGTGGCCTTTGTTGTTGAGGTCGATGTGTACCCCATAGCGTATATTGTGGGGGCCTCATCTATTATTATAGTAACTGCTATTATGGCATTAGTTACCTCAATAGCGGTATCTCGGCTAGACATTGTACAGGGACTCAAGGTTCAGGATGACTAGCAATGTGTTAGATCTTCACGGTGTGTGGTGTTCCCTCTGGTTTAAATGGGTACCTGTTTTTTAAAAGTAGGAAATATTCCGTAATTTGTAGGTCTTAAATATATAACTTCTTATAAGAAAATAGCTACCGAAAAGAGATTTCTTATCATATTTAATGGAACTATAAGAGTTCTGTTGAGCAATTCATTTCGCTCTGTAAGCTGGAAAAATCTCTTAAATTCGTTCTTTACAATAAAAAAGATATAAATATATCAATATTTTGATTGAAAAATGATATTTTTTTGTAATTTATTTACTAAATATAATACTTGGTGACTGAAACTTATAAATTATTTATATATAATACCTCCTGGGGGCGAGGAAATTTTTATATTTTATAAATTTCACAGAGGGTGTAATCTATGATGCGTCCCCCAATAGGTTGCATTTTTCTGGACTTTAAGGGGGGGAGTATTGATGATGAGATCAATATCAAAAAAAGTATATGTCATTGCAGCACTTATTTTAGTTCTTGTAGTTGGTTGTCGACAAATTTGGAATGCACCTGAAAGCACACCAAAATTACCAGAATATAATATAACACTGGATGATGTTCCGGTTATTAAAGTAGACAGCACCTACGAGATAAGTGTCGTACCAAATAATAGTGAGATAGATATTGTAAGTATACAGTGGAGTAGTGATGACAACTCGGTTGTTACGGTTTCCCCTGTAGATGGGACAAATTCAGCAATACTCACTGCAATAAGCTCAAGTCCAAAGAACTCTGCTATTATTACGGTAACTACAACTGACCAAGAGGGAAATACCAAAAGTGAAAAGGTAGAGGTTCTTACCTATTCAGAGGTAGAGACCCTTAGCTTAAGTGGTCCAACGGTGGTTGTTGTGGGAGATACCCCAGTGCTTACCGTAGATATTACTCCAGAATCAGCCCAGACCGCCCCCCTTATCTGGAGCAGGACAGGAGAGATCGCCCTTGATATTAATGCAGAGAGCGGAGATATTACTACAAAAGCTCCTGGTATTTCAAACATAACGGTTGCTGCAGATGATACCTCCGGCAAAACAGATTCCCACGATATGGTGGTGGTAGACTTCCCGAAAGAGATACCTCCAGGGGTTATCCTTGGTCCCGATGGATCTGTAATGCCTAGTAACCCTACTTCGGCAGGAGCCGTTTGGATTCCCATAGGTAAGCATATTACGCTCCCATCACCTGCGCCCTTAGGAAGTGAGTTCCAAAACCTCCTTGCAGCAGGTACCCCTAAGTGGGTGAGTGCAGATGAAACGTACGTATCTGTAGCTGCAGACACTCCCGGAAAACTTAATGGAGTAAAAGCTGAGGGTGGAGAGTTTCCTATAAAGGTAACGCTTACCACCGAGTACACCTATGATGAGTTAGGACACACCCTTACTGCGGAGTACCCAGTATATGTAGCGGATCCGAGTATTGGTGTTACCTCTTCTACAGGAGAGCTTTCAAGAGCTCCTAGCGTAACAGTAGAGGCAGGTATTCCTTCTATAGAGGTAGAGGTAGATACTACGAGAGACTTGAGTATGTTTTTACATACAGATATTCCTGGTCTAACCTTCTCTAATGTGCTTTGGGAGTCAGATAACCCATCACATGTTGTGGTAGTTGACAATAAGAATGGAATCATTAAGGGTATCAAGAGTTCTGCTATTATTACTGCCACAGATCAAGATACAAAACTTACCGCACAAATTGAGGTAAAGGTAACCGGAGCAGGTCCAGACGCTATTGAGATTGTAAGTGATTCAGGTGAGCTCGTGCTTCCTGTAAATAAGAATAGTCTTCCTGTTTCTCTTGTATTTGAACCAGAGGGAACCGAGAGTGCTGTATCTTGGGATATAAGTGATGAAAATTTAGCAACCATTGTAGATGGAGGTTCTAAAGGAGTTGTTGTCTCTAATGATGCAGGAAAGACAGGGGCTGCGATTGTTGTTGTAACCTCAGAGATTAACCCCGAAGTAAAAGGGCTTTTAGATGTTACTGTATATGATATTATTATTGATGGAACTACAGGAATTGATGATAACACAGGGTCCACAGAACTTACGGTAAAAGTTATCCCCGAGAATGATAAGACTGCAGGTGTTGATCTTTCCACTTTAGGAACGATAACGTGGTCTATTGATCAGGGAGCGAGTATTGCTAGCCTTAAGGTAGATGAAAGTGACCCTAGAAAGGTTACTGTTTCTGCAAAACCTGAGGAGATTGCAACTCGAGCACTGAGAGGAGAGAAAAGTCCCTCGGTTGTGAAGATTTCCGTACTTACGGGAAATGGACTTAAAACAAATGTCGATGTATATATCAATCCTCTCTATGTAGATAGTGTATCTATTACTCCACCAGCAACTCCTCCAGAGGGAGCTGAGCTTGTAGATGACAGTACCCTCATTATCAATACAAAATCAGGTTTTGTATTAGGAACAGAGTTAGATCCTGTAGAAGCATCTAATACAAGTATTGCATGGAGTGTTGAACCCGAAGGTATTCTTAGTGTGCAGGGTGGTAGTGTAAACTCCTTGGGACCCTTAGGGACTGCAACAGTAACTGCAACAGCAAAGGGTGCAAAGGATGGAGAGATAAAAGAGTCTCATTTTATTGTTAAGGTGAGAGACTTTGAACTAAAATATGGAAAATCATATATCCCAGTAGGAGCAGAGGGTGAGACCCTTACGGGAGCGATGCTACCAAGTAGTAGCTACGGGACTCTAGACCTAGGGGAGTGGAAAAGCACATCACCAGGGAAATTAGAGATAGATGCAGATACGGGAGAACTTACACCAAAAAGTGGAGGAACTGTAGAGATAACCGCCACCGATGCGACCACAGGACTTACTCAATCATATGAGATCATCGTAGCAGAACTTACTGGTCTTATCGGGCAGAGTACCATAGAGCAAGGGTCACAAACGACTCTAGACCACAGTGTAAAGGGAATTACCAAAGATGATCTAGGAGAACTTACTTGGACAAGTGAAGATCCAAGTGTAGCTGTTATTGATATGACCAGTGGTAGCCCTATGGTAAAAGGAGTAGGGGCAGGAACCACAACTCTTACAGTAACAGATAACGCAGGACTTACTGCAACTGTGGAAGTAACAGTAACAAACATTGTGGCAGAGGGCGTAAGCATCAATGAAGATGTTGCAACCCTAGCAGTAGGAAGCAGTAGTACCTATACTGCAACAACCTCACCAGAAACACTTACTACCAATGGAGTAGTGTGGAGCTTAGAGGAAGAGACACCCGCAGAAGAGGGAACAACCGTAGGAACGATAGATAAGAATGGAAAGTTTGTGGCGAAAAATCCAGGAACCGTAACGATAGTGGTAACCACAAAAGATTCCGTAGGAACCGAGAATCCTATAACCGATAAGATAACGGTAACGGTACAGGGATTTATTGCAAATCCAAAAGAGATAGTGATAAAGAAAGGCGAGGTCGTATCACTCGGATATGAAATCATTCCAGAGGGAACTGCCGATGTAGGAACTTTTAGTGGGTACAATACAGAAGTAGTAAAAGTAGATGCAGGAGAGGTAACAGGACTTAGTGCGGGAACCACTACGATTACCGCAGTAGATGATGTAACTGGATTAAGTGCAAAAACGAAGGTAACCGTCTGGGATATAGAGATACAGGGAGCCTCAACCTTAGCGAAGGGAGCGAGTTCAGAGTATACGTTGGTAAAGAAACCAACAAATGAGGTAATCGCCAGTAGTGGGGAAGCAAAAATCAGCTGGGATATTCCTGAGTTTAACTACGCATGGGTAGATGAAGCAGGAAAGGTAACAGCAGAAGCAAAACCAGCAGCCCCCGCAGCACCAGCAACCCGAGCAAATATAGCAAACGTAAAGCTTATGGCGAGGTATGAAGGACTTACTGCAGAGCACCCCATAGCAATTGACGGAGTAGATGTAACAGGAATAGCAATTACCTCAACGG
>CAZBHR010000029.1:0-9864 GCA_964492025.1 uncultured Spirochaetia bacterium
TGTTGAGCCAGTTGTTGAGCCAGTTGTTGAGCCAGTTGTTGAGCCAGTTGTTGAGCCAGTTGTTGAGGTTATACCAACTAAGAGTGAGTTAACCTCCGAAGATGAAGCGTTTGATCCAATGGTTATTCACCCATCATTAAGAGAGGCCTTAGCTACGAGCTTAGGAGTAGGGGAGAGTGATCTCTCTTTAGATGTTCTCTCTCCTGTTACTGTATTACATATCTCAAATATGAATGTACGGTCACTCTCTGGTATTGAGTATCTTCCTAACTTGGTTGTTCTTGAAGGGTCAAATAACAGTATCCAAGATCTCTCTCCTTTAGCAGAGCTTGATCACATTCGTTATGTATCTTTGCCAATGAACAGAGTTGCTTCTATTGAGCCACTGGTAGGTATGGATAGCATTGAGTACCTCAATCTTTCTCAAAATATGATTACCGACTTCTCGCCACTATACCGTTGGGAGACCGCTCCTTCATCATTCTTACGTGATGATAATCCCGGTAGTTTCTCTGGTGATACTACTATTGAGTTTTATGATAATAATCTACAGGCTGAATTACTTAACTATTTTTATGAAAGTAGTGATGAGCCTCAACCTATTACTCAGAAAATGATGCTAGGTGTAGAGGAGCTTTATCTGTTCTCTGCTGACATTACCTCTATTGAGGGTCTTCAGTATGCAAAGAACTTAAAGGTTCTTGATCTTGGAGGTAACCCTGTAACAGATATATCAGTGCTCTCTGGTATGGAGAAGCTTCATACATTACATATTGATGATACTCAGGTAAAAAACCTAGCTCCTCTTTCCACTATTCCAAGCTTGCGAATACTTGATGTTTCTGGAATATATAACGTAGTTGATCAAATTGGTTCTTTACGAAAACTTCAAAGTCTTGTCGCAGATAATACTAATGTATCTTCCCTTGACTTTGTATCAAAGTTACCACAGCTTCAGAACCTTTCTGTTAACTCTAATAGAATAGAGAGTGTTTCCACTATAGGAGGTCACTCCTCACTACAAACCATACTTGTAAATGATAACTATATTCGTTCAATAGATTTTTCAGGAACTCTTCCATCATTAGAAACTTTATCTCTAAATAACAATAGGCTGGAAAGTATTAATGGTGTTGAGATGGCTCCTCGTTTGAAGGAACTTCAGCTTTCAGGGAACCAGATAGGTGGAGTTGTTGAGATAGCTAATCCAAGTTTACGAGTATTGAACCTCTCTTTAAACAGCATTGAGGAGCTTTATCTTGCTGAGTCATCTCAATTAGAGAATCTTATGGTAGAGGGTAATAGTATTACCTCTATTGAGCTTCCTTCTTCTGTACGGCATTTAGAGTTACAGCAAAACGAGATTAAAAGTCTGGATATACTTCAAGGTCTTAGTAACCTTGAGTATGTTAATGTAACCCATAATGGAATGGTTATTGATTTTACCAGCGACTATGATGTAAACGGTACATTGATTAAAGCCCTTTTGGAAAACATAGATCCATCTAAAATTTTATATCAAGGTGGAAATACTCTTCTCGGGTTACCACCAGTAAAGTTTGTTCCTTTCCTTGATTTGGAGCTGGAAGAACAAGTTATGAGTGTTCTTGGTATTTTTGGTGATGGTGTATCTCCTCAAGAGATTATGGAGCTAGAAACCTTTTACTATCAGTACGGATATGTGTATGACCTATGGGGTCTAGAGTATGCACAGTCTCTTGTATCCTTGGATATGTACTATAATGAAATTATCGATATTGATGCCATTGCAGGACACCCAACCTTGGAGTACCTAAACCTTGGGCTAAATGATATTCGGGATATATCAGCTCTTTCCTCCATACCGAATCTTAAGGTTGTAAATATAGCAGAGAATGAGATGGTTATTGACTTTACCAATAACGATATTGATTCTGAGGGGTATAAAAATGGTCGTGTTGTTCAAGCGCTTCTGACCAATGGTGTTCAACTTACTGATGAGTTTGGGAATGATTTTACCTACGGCAATACTGTAATTGGAACTCCCTTTGTTATCAGTCCTAATGGGAGCCTTATCATTCCTGTAATAGAAGATGTTGCACAAGAGAGCCCCTTAGAGGCTAATACCCCTCTTTATAATGGAGTGGTTGCACTTATGGAGAAACAGGGATATGAATCATACGAAGAGATTGAATCTTTAGATCTTTATGATTCTGGTATTGAGTCACTTCAGGGAATTGAAATGCTTGTTAACCTAGGAAATCTGGATCTTGGAGAGAATAGTATCTCTGATCTTTCTCCTCTTGGTTCTTTAGAATCCTTACAAACACTCTATATAGATCATAATAGTATTTCTGATATCTCCGCTATTTCGGAAATACTATCCTTAGAGCACTTATTTCTTCATAATAACAGTATTGAAGATTTAAGCCCCCTCCAAAGTTTGGAGAATCTTATTACCCTAGGGGTGGGCTATAACAACTGTGATATTGATTTTACAGGAGAGGGGAGTGAGTTAGCTCAGATGAATGGAGAAACTATTCGAACCCTTCGAGACAGGGGAGTTCTTCTCAACCTAAGTGAGAAGAACGGATTCCGTTATGGAAACAGTGTGACTGGAAACCCCTAGTTATTATTGGAGAGTGGGGTAAAGATGAAAGAAGTAATTCTATTCTCCTTTACCTCTTTTATTTCACATATTCCCCAGGGGAGTTCTTCACGTTCTCCCCTGACTGGGATATGGTCAAGCTTTTCTAAAAGCACTCCACCAAGAGTGTTTATATGTTTATCCGTATCTAGGGATATTGAGAAATAGTCAGAAAATTCACCTACCGTAATATCACCTGCTACAGTAAATGTTCCAGATTCATGGGGTATAATTCGAGCAGATCTAAACTGTTCATGCTCATCGTAAATCTCTCCAAAGAACTCCTCAATAATGTCCTCTACCGTAACAACCCCTGCAAGTCCACCAAATTCATCTAATACTACCGCCATATTCATTCTCTCCTGTTGAAACATGGAGAACGCCTCTTGTAAGCTTGTATTCTCTGGAATAAAAAGAGGTTTTTCCAGAATGTTTTCAATTTTCTGAGAGTTATCCTCTTTACTCATTGTTTCTAACAGGGTGTGTAGAAGAAGTATTCCTACAATATGTTCTTCCTTCTCCTCGTGGTATACCGGTATTCTTGAGTACTTTGACTCAATAATTTTAGGGTATACCGAAGCAAGGGTTTCGGTATCAGAGATACTAAACACGTGAGTCCTGTGGGTCATAATTCCCCGTACTTGGGTAGAGTTAAACCGAAGAGCCCCTTGAATAATAGATGACTCATTCTCGTCTAAAACTCCCTGATCCTTAGCCTCACCCATAAAGTGGGCAAGTCCGTCAAGGGAGATAGATTGCTGGTTGCTCTTTCCAATGATAATCCGTGAAAGTATCTGACTAATCCACCCAATAGCCTTAATAATAGGGTAGCTTATCCAGCTAAGTACTTGAATGATAGGAGCCATAAATAGAGCAATCTCTTGGCTCTTAACAATGGCAATCTGCTTTGGAGTTATCTCTGCAAACAGCAGAACCACAAGGGTAAGTACTCCCGTTGCATATCCTATAGTGTGACTTCCCCATAAAGAGATAGCCAAGGTTGTAGCAATAGCAGAAGCTGCAATGTTTACTAAGTTATTTCCCGCAAGAATAGTAGTAAGCAGAATGTCTGGATTTTTTGAGAGCTTATATACAATATGCCCCCGATACCCTCGGTTTTTCAAGTCTCGTATTTGGTAAAAAGAGAGTGACGTAAAAGCGGTTTCTGTGGCAGAGAAAAGTGCCGATAGAAAGAGTAAAATTACAAGAATTATTATGTTCGAAGGGGGGTCATCCATAAGGTCAATATAATTAACTCACCATCTTTGTACAATAGGAAGATTGGTGAGTTCTGTATAAATCATATCTCTTATACCGGTAACCACCGCTGTTTTGCTCCAAAAAAGCGTAGACAGATAATTTCACACGCCATGGCAATGATCATAACAATAGCGGCTGCGGTTACTCCAGTAATGGTTTGCACCTGCATAAGTCCCCAGAATGAGATAAATAATCCTCCCACAAAGACGGCACCCTCAATAGCCACAATTCTGGTGTTTCCTCGTAAGATATTATACCCTCTCAGCCAACAGATAATACCAGTAAGAAGCGGAGAGAATGATAGAATCATAAGTGGTAGGGTGGTAAATGGGAGTAGCTCAGACGATAGTCCCTGTATAGTTGACATGTACCATGATCCAATAGGGGTAAAGGCAGTAATAAGGTAAAGTCCACTTATTACAATAGATAGTTGTAATGAGAACCTATGAACAATCCTCTGGGATGCAGGGCTTTTTACCAAAACAATTGCCATCTCTTGGAGTGCCGATGTAAGAGATTGAAAGAGGTATACAAAACTTAACACTACGGGCCATGTGGCTAGGGACTCTATGGTTTTGGGAAACAGTGATATTCCCCATGCAATAACTGGACGGTTTGCCATTGATATAAATGAGCTGATCCCTAGGGGTATATAGAAAGAGAGAAGCTCCTTCCATGAGAGTGGGGGGATTGAATCATCCTGAGGTATGGTTACCGTCTTTTTTACCACAAGAGCGGTAGCCACCATTCCCATACATACACTAAACGATAAAGCTATAGCAGCAACTTCAGCTCCTGTAAAGGTGTTTATTGATACTAGTACAATAAGTCCTATTGTAACAGCAAGAATACGCATAGCCATAGTAAAGGGGAGGTATTTACTTTTGTTATGAGCTAGAAGTATTCCCTGCCATAACCGTCTATACCCAATGGCTGGGGTCCAGACAAGCATAAAGAGAAAGGGTCTCCAGCTTTGTTGAGCTATATCTGAGGGAATATTCATAACTCCCTCAACCAGTCCGTAGTAAATTGGGGGAATTGCAATAATTCCATGAACTCCCATAAGTCCAAAGTTTAGTATGTGTGCAAATCTAAGAATTTTTTTATAATTCTTCTGGCATCTGCTTTTTGCGGCGGCTAAGCTTAAAAACTGAATAATGGGACCCTCTATGATAAGGGCAATCGAGAAGGCAACTCCAAATGATGCTAGGTTCTCCTTAGCATTGGGGAGCCTAGCTATTGTGGCATTTACAATAGGCATTTCCAAACCCATAATAAGCCACATGAGGGCAAGATTTATCCAGAAAAGCAGTAGATGCTTTGTCCGCAAATCACCATCCATATTGATAATACTATCTCTATCTATCTTGGTGCCCATATGTCACCTCCACACCTAAACTACTTCTCTGTCAGGTATACTCGGTATATTCGATTTTGTCCAATGATTTTTGTTGAATTGAACTGTTTTTTGAGATATTTATCATATCCAATATGTCTATTCCCCACAAGAGCAAGAGATCCCCCCGGTTTTAAAATACGATAAGCCTCATGAATAAAGGAAAAACCAAGATCCAGTGATACCCTATGTCCCTGATGAAAGGGAGGGTTGCAAAGTACTAAATCTACAGATTTATCTTGAATCCCCTCGGTAATATGGGTGTGCATAAGAGTTGGATTGTAATCTCCAAGTCTTGCGGTTTCTTCTGCTGATACAATGGCTAAAGCGGAATCATCTGTTCCAATAAGTTCGGCATCTGGCCAGAGTTCTGCTGCCTTTGTTAGGAGAATCCCACACCCACATCCCGCATCAACTACCCGAGAGGGGGTAGGGACTCTTGGAAAGTGTTTGAGCAGGAGTGCAGTTCCTGGATCTATGCGCTTCTGCGAAAATACTCCGGGAAAGGTTGCAAAGGTAATACCTTGGTAGGTAATATGATTTGGTTGTGTAAGATTCTTGTGTTGGTTTTTAGGTTTTTGTAGAGTCCCCTTATAAAACCGTGCTTTTCCCTCACATTGTGAGTACGTAGACTGCTGAGTATACTGACTAAAGATATCAAAAAAACTTTTGGGGAGATACTTTGCCATTCCTCCTGCCCATATAGGAGTTTCCTCTGGTAGAGTTTCTGTAATTCTATACAGCTGAAACTCAAAGAGGTCTAAGCTTTTTGGAATCTTCATAACAACCCCATCAATATTGGATGGAATAGGATCTAAGGTACCTCCAAGTAGAGATGTAGTTTGCACAGAAAGAGACTCTCTGTTGTAGTTGATTGCCCTTTGTCCATTGTAAGAATCTTGAATGCCGTAGGAGACAGCTTGATCAAAATGAGTATGCAGAGCCCCATAGGCATCATTTACTAAGAGTAGGTTTTTCAGGTTAGGAGATGTTTGAGTTATCTCATCAATAAGCAGGGAGTCTGCCCTATTGATAGGGGAGAGAGAGTGGTCTGTGCTTTCTGGGAATATTTTTAGCATGCCCTAGTATAGGGTATCTTGAGTAATGGGGGAAGTGGGTAAAGCGGGTTAAGTGCTCTCTTGTTTTATGGGATTTTAAAAATACTCTTGTGCATAATCTTACAAAAATGTATGATTACACACAGAAGTTATGGGTGCTGTACATTCAAATATTCTATGTGATAAGGCAAGCAGACCTACAAAGAATGTACCTATCAGCACCATATAATCTCTCCCTGCTTTACAGGAGTTGAGAGAATAAGGAGGAGATGTGAGTATACAGATTTTTATAACTGGTGGAACCTTTGATAAGGAGTATAACGAAAAAACAGGAGAGCTCTATTTTAAAGACTCCCACCTTGATGAGATGTTAACCCTAGGTCGGTCACTTGTAGATGTCTCTGTTGAGCAACTTATGATGGTGGATAGTCTTTTTATTAATAGAAGCCACCGAAAAGAGATTGCCCAGAGGTGTGTAGATACTGATTCCTCTCGTATTCTTATTACCCACGGAACAGATACTATGGTAGAAACAGGTTTAGTAGTACAGGAGATGCTTGGAAATTCCGATAAAACTGTTGTTCTTACCGGAGCAATGATTCCTTACAAATTTGGAAGTTCCGACGGGCTCTTTAACCTCGGAGGTGCAATGGCTTTTGTTCAAGTTCTTCCTCCTGGGGTGTATGTCTCTATGAATGGACGATGTTTTCCTGTTGACCGAGTGAAGAAAAATAGAAAGCTTGGTGTTTTTGAATCTACCGATGGGGGAGATACATAGTGGCTGGAGCAAAGAAGATCTACCTTTGCAGTGGCTGTGGAAGAGAGGAGCCTCGGTGGCTTGGGAAGTGTCCCGAATGTGGAGAGTGGAACAGTTTTACCGAAGTAACACCCACCGCAAAGGAGGGGAAAGGGGTATCTAGTAGTAAAAAAAGATCTGCCCCAAAGAAAACCCTACGACTCAAGGATATTTCTATGGAGAGTACCCAACGGTTTTCTAGTGGGCTTGGGGAGTTTGACCGTGTGCTAGGTGGAGGACTTATGATGGGAGGTACTACTCTTATTGGAGGAGAACCCGGTATTGGTAAGTCCACACTTATGTTGCAAATACTGCAAGCCTTAGGAGCTAAGAATGAGATACTCTATATTTCTGGAGAGGAGTCTCTTGGACAGATAAAACACCGAGCCCAGCGTGTTGGTGTTGATGCAAAAGGGATACACCTTATTTGTGAAACCGAGGTTGAGAGTATTATTCGCTTACTTGAGAGGATTAACCCGCTTGTGGTTGTAGTAGACTCTATTCAAACTTTGGTGAGCAGTGAAGTAGGATCCGTGCCTGGAACCGTAAACCAGTTAAAATACTGCACCATGGAGCTTATTGATTGGGCAAAGCGTAATAATAGAACACTCTTTCTTGTTGGTCATATTACTAAGGATGGCTCCTTGGCTGGACCTAAGGTGGTTGAACACATGGTTGATACAGTTCTTTACTTTGAGCAGACCTCTACGGGAATGCGAGTGGTAAGGGCTGCAAAAAACCGATATGGATCGGTAGATGAAATAGGGCTATTTACCATGGAATCCCATGGACTACAGGAGGTCCTTGATCCACGGAGTATCTTTCTTGAGGATCGAAAACATGCAATACCACCGGGAATAGCTATTGCAGCTATATATGAGGGGAGTAGAACCCTTGTGGTGGAGATTCAAGCCCTTACGGTTCCTGCAAAAGGAGGACTTTCTCGTATCTACTCAGATAAAATAGAGGCAGCCAGAGTTTCTCGGGTAACTGCGGTATTAGAAAAACAGCTTAAACTCTCATTTTCCGATCAAGATGTGTATATTAATGTGGCAGGAGGAATGAAACTTAAAGAGGTTGGCCTTGATATTCCTCTAGCCTTGGCGTTGTATTCTGCACGTGTAGGGATTCCGGTGCCAGGGAAGGTTGTTTCTGCTGGAGAGCTTACTTTAGCAGGGGAGGTTCGGCATACGCCACACATGGCAAAGCGGTGTAAAACCGTAGAGGAGTTAGGATTCTCCCAATGTTTAGGACCTCATACAAAAGATTCCTGTGGTGCCATATACCAACCAATAGCTACGGTGGTAGAAGGGTTGGCACTGCTCTTTAAAAAGAGATAAAAAAAGGGCTGTGGAAAAACCACAGCCCCTCATAATTACCTATCAGTCATTACTAATTTCCTCTCTCCGAACCTGGGGGAGAGTAGAGGTACTGAAAGTAGTCAAAGTCGGTTGATAGAGTTTTCTCTATACCCGGAAGCACCTGTTTGTAAGACTCAATTGATCTCCAGAATTCAAAGAACGCCACATCCTGAGAGTAGGCATCACCATAAATAGTTACCGCCTCAGCATCAGCCTCACCCTTAATCTTTTCAGATTCAGCATAGGCCTCTGAAAGAATTTTTCGTTTCTCATTGTCTAATCGACCAAGCCACTCAGCTTTCTTTCCCTCTCCATTTGAACGGTAAGCAGCAGCAACCTGAAGACGCTCTTGAATCATTCTTTCGTATACACTCTGCTCAAGGTCTTCGTATCGAATTTGTCGAATAGTAATATCAATAATCTCAATACCGTTGGCTTCAGCAACATTTCGAGTTCGACGTGTTATCTCCTCAGAAAGAGCATCTCGACCTCGATAAATTACGGGGTATACCTTTTGAGTAGCATTGAGCTCCTCAATAATGTTTTGATCCTCCGCATTTACCTCAGTTTCAAGGTTAATATTATTTGTGTTACGAACAGCCTCGGAAAGTGAGTTTGTCGAGATTACCCCTCGGATAGAGTCCGCAATATAGTTGTTAAGCCTATCATTTGCGGCGGATGGAGTTTTAAGAGTTACATAAAATGTTTCTAAGTCTGCAATTCTCCATCGTGCGGTAGCATCAACATAGATATTTTGTTTCTCTAGGGTAGGGTAAATTCGAGACTCCGCATCCCAAGTAATAAGTTTCTTTGGGAAATACATAGGAGTATCAATTACTGGGATTTTTACCTTTAATCCAGCCTCGGTCTCTGTATCTACAACCTTTCCAAATCGAGTAACCAGTACCTGCTCTCCCTCTTTTACTGTGTAAAAAGCGCTAATAGGAGATACTGGAATAACAAGGAGTAGGACAAGTACAACGACAACCGCTAGGGAAATAAACTTTTTGTTTTGATAAAATTCGTTAGCCATATTACTTAGTTCCTCCTATATTTTTGAGAGGAAGGAAGTTTTCAAGATCACGGTCGATAATAGTATCGGATGGACCAAAAATTTCCTCAATAGTTTCGAGGTATAATCGAATAACCGTAACCTCTTTATTTTGCTGATAACTCTCTACAATAGAGGTAAAACGAGCAACATCTCCCTTTGCAGTATTGATTCGCTCTGAAGCGTATCCTTCGGCAACTTGAATCATCTGGTACGCCTCTCCTCGAGCCTTAGGAATCTCTGTATTGTACTGGGTTTTTCCCTCTTCAATAAGCTTTTCTTGATCCTGTTGGGCCTTGTTTACCTCGTTAAATGC
>CAZBHR010000030.1:0-9699 GCA_964492025.1 uncultured Spirochaetia bacterium
CGTTGAGACGCCTAAGTGTTATAACAAATTTTACCCCACTATGTCAACTCTTTATTTAAACTTTTTTATCTTTTTTTGTTATGTTTTTTTCAAGCTCTTTTCTTACATTGTTCTGAAACAATTTACTGCAAATAAAAACAGCACAACAGATACATAATCCCCTGTATTAATCGGAGATATATCTGTACATCATTAATTTCAACAAGTTTCTTTTCACAGTGCAAACTCTCATAATATCTATCAAAGTGCTCATGGGTAAAATATCTATCATGCCGAGTTTTAGGAACCAGCGTTGGACATGTTATCTTGTTAACAAGCTCACTACTTTCATTTACAACACTCCCCATTAGTGCTGATAATACAGAGGCTTTGATTTTTCTAAAATTGGGGTATAAGTTACTATAATATTTATGGGATCATTACTATGAATAAAGTTACCCAGAAGGCCTCTCATTATGTCTTGCCATATGATAAACCTTCTGGGTAATAGTAAAATTACTCAAACTCAATAGTACCAGGCGGCTTAGAGGTACAGTCGTACATAACCCTATTAACATGGTCTACCTCATTAATAATACGACTTGTAACCCTATTAATAAGATCCCAAGGAAGCTGTGCTGCTTCGGCGGTCATAAAATCAGAGGTCATTACTGCACGAAGTGCAATGGCGTAATCGTAGGTTCTAAAGTCTCCCATAACTCCTACGGATCGCATATTAGTAAGGGCTGCAAAGTACTGCCCTATAGTTTCCTCGGTTCCAAGTGCTCCAAGAACTCCACTCTCTATAGCTTTTCCTATCTCCTCTCGGTAGATAGCATCGGCCTCTTGCACAATATGTATTTTCTCTGGAGTCACCTCTCCAATAATTCGGATAGCAAGTCCAGGCCCTGGAAAGGGCTGTCTAAACACTAGGTATTCAGGAATACCTAGCTCAAGACCAGCTTTACGCACCTCATCTTTAAAAAGCATTCGCAGTGGTTCAATAATCTCTTTAAAGTCTACGTGATCAGGAAGCCCTCCCACATTGTGGTGAGATTTAATAACAGCAGAGTCACCAAAGCCACTCTCTATAACATCGGGATAGATAGTTCCCTGAACAAGAAAGTCAACAGCCCCAATCTTTTTAGCTTCCGCCTCGAACACTCGAATAAACTCTTCACCAATAATCTTTCTCTTGGTTTCAGGATCATCAACTCCCGCAAGTTTATCATAAAACTGCTTCTGCGCGTTTACTCGAATAAAGTTCAGGTCGTAGTGTCCTGATGGACCAAATACCGCCTCAACTTCGTCACCCTCATCTTTACGTAGTAATCCATGATCTACAAACACACAGGTTAGCTGTTTTCCAATAGCCTTACTGAGCATGACCGCAGCCACCGAAGAGTCAACACCTCCGGAGAGTGCACAGAGAACCCTGCCACTTCCTACGGTCTCTCGAATCTCTTCAATAGATCGCTCTACAAATGAGTCCATCTTCCAGGACCCACTACATGTACAGATATCAAGTACAAAGGCTCGTAACATGTTCATACCCTCTTTGGTATGAAGCACCTCTGGATGAAACTGCACAGCATAAAAGTTTTTTTCGGGACACTCCATTGCAGCCACAGGACATACAGGGGTCTTTGCGGTCACCCGAAAACCTGCAGGAACTTCCGCAATATAATCGGTATGACTCATCCAGCAGATTGTTTTAGGCGAAACATCTTGAAATAGCAGACTCTGTGCAGAGGTGTCTACCTCTACCTCAGTTTTTCCGTACTCACTCACTGGAGCGGTTGCAACAGTACCCCCAAGGGCGTGAGCCATGAGCTGTGCCCCATAACAGATTCCGAGAATTGGAATACCTAAAGAAAATAACTCCTCATTATAAGGAAGAGCTTTCTCCCCATAGACACTGTTTGGTCCACCGGTAAAGATAATACCCTTAGGATTCATCTCCCGTATCTCTTCAATAGAGCATGTGTACGGTCGAACCTCGGCGTACACGCTGTTCTCTCTCACTCTTCTTGCAATAAGCTGGTTATACTGACCACCAAAGTCGAGTACTAAAATTTTTTCCATATTCGCTCCTACTGCTGAACCTGATAGTTCAACGGTTCCTCAGTAATAGTCACATCGTGGGGATGACTCTCTCGTAGTCCTGCCGAAGATATTTGAACAAACCTTGCTCGCTCTTGTAGATCTGATATAGTTTGAGAACCACAATATCCCATTCCTGATCGTATCCCCCCGAGTAGCTGAAACACATAATCAGATAGGGGTCCTCGAAAAGGTACTCTACCTTCGATTCCCTCTGGTACAAGTTTAGAGCTCTCTACGCCAAACTGCATGTACCTACTTTGGCTTCCCTTTTGCATTGCCTTGATAGAACCCATACCCCGGTGTACCTTGTAGTTTCGCCCCTTATGGGTAATAACCTCTCCAGGAGACTCTTGTGTTCCTGCAAACAGGCTACCAACCATAACTGATTCAGCTCCCGCTGCAAGTGCTTTTACAATATCTCCACTGTACTTAATTCCACCATCCGCAATAACAGGAACATTGTGCTTTTTCGCTTCCCCTACTACATCTAATACGGCTGTTAACTGAGGAACCCCTACTCCTGCAACAACTCGAGTAGTACAGATAGATCCTGGTCCAACACCAACCTTAACCCCATCGGCTCCAGCTTCAATAAGAGCCTTTGCCGCTTCGGCTGTTACAATATTCCCTGCAACTACATCAACCTGGGGAAATCTCTTTTTAATCGTTTGCACCATCTCAATAATAAGCCGACCATGACCATGGGCACTATCTACCACAAGAAGATCAACTCCCGCAGCAATAAGAGCTTCCGCTCTATCAAGCTCACCGGGTCCTGTACTCACAGCAGCCCCAACAAGTAGCTGCCCTGACTCATCCTTAGCACTATTAGGAAAATCTAATGCCTTACTAATATCCTTAAAGGTAATAAGTCCCTTTAAAATACCATTATCATCACAAATAGGAAGCTTCTCAATTCTGTGCTTATGAAGAATATCCTTAGCCTCCTGAAGTGTTGTTCCTGGAGCAGCTATTACAAGCTTTTCGTGGGTCATAACATCTTTAATCTTTTGGGTGTAATCTGTTTGGAATCGCATGTCTCGATTGGTAAGAATACCAACAAGCTTTCCATTCTTCTCAGTTACAGGAATACCAGAAATGTGATACTTTGCCATAATATCTTCCGCATCTTGCAAGGTATTATGTGGTTGTAGTGAAAAGGGATCAGATATCATTCCGGCTTGGGAACGCTTAACTTTCTCAACCTCCTCTGCCTGCTCCTGAATAGTGAGGTTTTTATGGATAATCCCAATACCACCCTCTCGAGCTAGGGCAATAGCCATTGCCGCCTCGGTAACCGTGTCCATTGCTGCACTCATAAGAGGAATTCTCACTCGAATATTACGAGAAATTCGAGTAGATAAATCCACATCTGAAGGCAAAATATCTGAACTGTTTGGAATTAACAATACGTCGTCAAATGACAACCCCTTGGAGATTAAAGAATCTGTAGGCATGAACCGCTCCTGTTGCTTTTTGCTATTATTACAAAATAGTCTTTGTGGGTCAACAGTGATTCAGATTTTTTTTACACTCCACAGATAATTGTAATAAGAGAATTATAAACAAAACAGCTTGCCCGAAACATGATGCAACACGCAAGACCCATAGATTTACTCTTGCCCATTATAAACCAGAAGAATGAAGAACATAGACCTAGTACAACAAGTCGTAAATGGATACAATTAATTTTATACTGATTGGCAAGGATACTATTATGGAAACTACGGTAAATACGCTCTTATATCTCGGTATATACAGTTTTTTAGGCTGGGTATGTGAAACCATATTTTGCTCTGTTGGTCAGGGAAAATTTGTGAACCGAGGTTTTTTGATCGGTCCATTCTGCCCTATTTATGGATTTGGAGCATTAGGAATTCTTTACACCCTTGGTTATGTACCTCCATCAATTGTTGGCATATTCCTTGGCGGAATGGTTGTAACATCAATACTTGAGTATATTACAGGCTGGGCTATGGAAAAAATATTTAATCAGAAATGGTGGGACTACTCCCATAAAAGGTTTAATATCCATGGACGAGTGTGCCTTAAAAACTCAACGCTCTTTGGATTGATGGCTCTTGTACTATTTTTTGACCTACACCCCAAGGTGAGTACCTTTATAACATCGCTAAGTTTTGATTTAAAGCTTGGTTTTCTTATCGCACTTGCTCTCTATTTTTCAGTAGACTTTGGAATTACTCTGTTCAATATTCTAGGTATTAAGAAGAAACTTGCGGCTGTTGGTGAATCTGCAGCAAAACTGCAAGAAAAGCTTCAAGAGAAATATAATATACTTACGGATAACCTATCCATAGAGGAAATCACCAAAAAGGCAAAAGAATTGGGGTTGATTAATAATGATAAAGAAAAAGCCAATAAGGTTACTATAAACCTACTGGAGCGAAGAATCTTTAAAGCTTTTCCTGATATGATGAGTAAGCGGTACAAAAAGGCTCTTCAAGATATGAAAGATCAAATAGAATCTACAAAAAAAAGAAACAAGGAGTAATTATGGACTGCATATTTTGTGATATTATTGCAGGAAAAATCCCTGCTTATAAGGTGTATGAGAATGACCACACCTATGTAATGTTAGATATATTTCCAAATAGCAAAGGTCACATTCTGGTTTTACCAAAGGTGCATGGTAAAGATTTAAGAGACCTTGATACCTCTACGGTCTTAGAGCTTATGAAGGTGGTAACCAAACTATCTCAACCACTGGTAGATACTATGGGAGCTAAGGGGCTACACACCATGATAAACAGTGGCTGTGCTCAGGAAATACCTCACCTCCACGTCCATCTGATTCCCGTATACGAGAAAGGAAGCTCTCTCCAGAAGAAAGAGGATATTTCGAAAGAGGAACTGGGTGCAATCAAAGCAGATCTGTTGGAGGTTTTTACGAACTTATAAAAAAAGGGACAGCTCCTCTCAGAACTGTCCCTTTTTCAATTATCATATAACCTATGAAGCTACTACTCGATGATACCGCTTTTTACCAGCTCGTAAGAGAAACTCTCCATCCTGCAAGTCTGCATCAGTTAATACTGCTTCAATATCCGTTATTTGAACATCGTTCACCCGTGCACCGCCCTGCTGAATAAGCCTTCTTGCCTCAGCACGGGATGCGCAGAGATCGGTCATGGAAAAAAGATCAATAATACCAACCCCCACTTCAAGAGATCCTCTCTCTATGGTAACAGAAGGAATTGCATCTTTATCCATAGCTCCACCACCTGAGGTAAAGGCAGCCTTTGCTGCTGCAAGTGCTTTATCAGCTTCCTCCTGTCCATGGATAATCTTAGTCTGCTCATAGGCAAGCCGCTCTTTAGCTGGATTAAGCTCCTGACCTTCAAGTCCTTCGTATTGAGCAATTTCATCAAGCTCTAAGAAGGTAAACATTTTTAAGAAAGGAACCACGTCTGCATCTGCAACATTTCTCCAGTACTGAAAAAAGTCGTACGGTGCACATAGATCTGGATCTAAAAAGATTGCCCCCTTCTCACTTTTTCCCATTTTCTTTCCATCAGATCGAGTTACCAGAGGAAAGGTAAGCCCATAAGACTCGGTTCCTCCTGTTCGTCGAATAAGATCAACCCCTGCTACAATATTTCCCCACTGGTCATCTCCACCAATCTGCAGGGTACATCCATATTTCTGGTTGAGCATCATAAAGTCGTAGGATTGAAGCAACTGATAGTTAAACTCTAAGAAAGAGAGCCCTCGCTCCAGTCGCTGCTTGTACGCCTCAAAACTTAACATTCTATTGACCGAAAAATACTGTCCAATATCACGAATAAAATCAATATAATTAAGGTCCCCTAGCCAGTCGTAGTTATTCACTACTTTACAACTTGGTGCATCAATATCAATAACCGTACCAAGCTGCTTTGCAATGGCATCGGCATTTGCGAAAATCTCCTCCTTTGAGAGTATTTTTCGCATTTCCGTTTTTCCAGAGGGATCTCCAAGGAGCGCGGTTCCTCCACCGACAACAGCAATAATAGTATGACCAGCTTTCTGGAGGTGGTGCATTGCAAAAAATGGAACCATGTGACCAATATGCAAAGACTTGCCCGTAGGGTCAGCTCCTACATAGAGTGTAAGTGATTCATTGTTAAGAAGCTCTCGCACCTTCTCTTCATCGGTACACTGTTTGTAAAAACCCCTTGCCTGTAGTGTTTCAAAAACTCCCATATTATCCTCGCTTGTACGCCTTATTTGCCTTTCTTATAACCTCTGCCAACTGATCCATTGGTACCCTAATCTGTTCCATGGAGTCTCGATACCTGAGGGTAACGGTGTTATCCTCTTTCGTATCATAATCAACGGTAACACAGTAAGGAGTACCTACTTCATCCTGCCGTCGGTATCGTCGACCGATAGCTCCAGACTGATCATAAAATGTGGCAAAGTCATCGGACAGTTCGGTAGCAAGGTTTTGTGCTATTTCCGCAAGTCCATCTTTCTTTACAAGAGGAAGTACCGCAACCATAGTTGGGGCAAGGTCTGGATGGAATCGCATAACAACACGAGTGTCCTTCTCGTCTATTTGCTCCTCATCGTAGGCATCGGAAAGTACCATTAGTACGGTTCGTGTGAGTCCTGCGGATGTTTCAATTACGTAAGGTATGTACCGTTCTCGACTCTCTTGATCAAGCCAAGTGAGATCCTTTCCAGAGAACTCCTGATGTCGTGAGAGGTCGAAATCTGTTCGGGAGTGAATTCCCTCAAGTTCCTGCCATCCCATAGGAAATTCATACTCAATATCAAAAGCGTCCTTGGCATAATGAGCTAGCTCATCTTTTCCATGCTGATGGTATCGTAGTTTGTCCTTTCTAATACCGAGTTTATCATAGTACGCCATTCGGTTTGCTTTCCAGTACTCAAATGACTCTTCATCGGTTCCTGGTTTTACAAAGTACTGCATCTCCATCTGTTCAAACTCAAGGGTTCTAAAGATAAAGTTCTTTGTGGTAATCTCATTTCGGAACGCCTTTCCTACTTGGGCAATTCCAAAGGGAATTTGAACCCGTGAAGTTTGATACACATTCTTAAAGTTAGCAAAAATACCTTGAGCAGTCTCAGGTCGTAAATACACCTTACTCCCAGAGTCCTTAACAGGTCCCATAAATGTTTCAAACATAAGGTTAAACTCTCGAGGATCTGTAAGGGTATCTTTTTTACCACAGTTTGGGCAACCTTTTGATACATCGATCTGATCTGCTCGGAACCGACTTTTACAGTTTTTACAATCCACCAGAGGATCTGAAAAGTTCTCCACATGACCAGAGGCTTCCCATACTCGTGGATGCATAAAGATAGCCGCATCTAACCCAACAATATTGGGGTGTTTCTGGGTCATCTCCTTCCACCAGAAATCTCGAATATTATTTTTAAGAGCTACACCTAATGGTCCATAGTCCCATGCCCCACTGAGGCCCCCATATATTTCACTGGATTGATATACAAATCCTCTTCGTTTACACAAAGAAACCAGCTGATCCATTGTTACACTCATATGCAGCTCCTATATTTTATAGTTAAGGGGTAATATAAAAATTACTTGAGAGCGATAAAAGATATCACTCCAAGCATATTTAATTACCCCGAATATTAAGTCAACAGTATACTAAGCTCTTTTAGAGATGACAAGAGGATAGCACAACACAACTTGCTATTCCTCAAGTTTCTGAATAGATTCTCACTGAGCCAAAACTTAGAAAACAGTTCCCACTACACGCCCTGCTCTGCTACTAGCTTAGCCGCAGCAATTCGCTCAAGGGTTTTGCTCATTCCTAAAAGCTCAATAGACCCAAACAGTGGAGGCGATACAGAACTTCCTGAGATAGCTATACGCAAAGGCATCATAAGAGATCCAAGCTTCATTTCAAGTTCCTCTGCTTTTGCACGAAAAAGATCGTTTAACTCATCCTCTGAAAGAGTACCAACCTGAGGTACTAACTCTTCTGCCACCTGTAAAGCTTGAACTACACCTTGGGGAGTTCCTTTTTTAGGGGTAAGTTCATCTAAACTAGGAGTATCAATCTCTTGAAATAGGAATTTTACCATTGGAGTAATATCGGAGAGATACTTGAGTCTTTCGTGAACAAGAGGAATAAGATCGGTAATCCTTTGTAACTCATCACTGGATGGTGGGTTCTGCACAAGGCCTCCTTCTTGAAGGTAAGGAAGTATCTCTTGCTGTAACTGCTCTTCAGAAAGTTTTCGAATATACTGTCCGTTGAACCACTCGAGCTTTTTATAATCAAAGACACCTGGAGATGTGTTGATTTTTTCAAGAGAGAATACCTTTTCAAGCTCCTCTTTGGTAAAAAACTCTCGCTCACCATCAAAGGACCAACCTACAAGAGACACATAGTTAAGCAGTGCTTCAGGAAGACAACCCTGTTTTCTAAACTCAATAACCGATGTTGAGCCGTGTCGTTTTGAAAGCTTCTGCCCGTCCTTTCCCATTACCATAGGAAGGTGGCAGTACTTTGGAGGTTCCCAACCAAAAGCTTGGTAGAGCAATACATGAAGTGGTCCTGAAGGAATCCACTCTTGAGCTCGGAGAATATGGGTTATCTCCATAAGATGGTCATCAATAACATTTGCTAAGTGGTATGTAGGGAATCCATCGGCCTTAAGCATAACAGGATCAGGAGATATGTCTTTATGCTTTCGTGTGATATCACCCATAAGTTCATCATGAAAGGTTGTTGAGCCTCGAGGATCTATCTTAAATCGAATCACAGGATCAGGGTTACTTTTAGCAAGCTCAGCCTCCTGTTCTGGAGTGAGTTCTCTACAGTGACCGTCATATCCGATAACCGAAGACTTCTTTGCTTTCTGCTCCTCTCGAAGTTGATCTAGTCGCTCGGAGGTACAGTAACATCGATACGCCTTACCTTCAGACACCAGTTGCTCTGCATACTGCTTATAGAGTTCCTGTCTTTCAGACTGAATATAGGGACCAAAATTTCCACCCTTAGCAGGACCTTCATCAGGCTCTATACCCAACCACTCTAAAGTTTCAAAGAGGTCGTTCATAGCCTCTGGAGTAGTTCTTGCCTGATCAGTATCCTCTACTCGTAAAATAAAGGAACCACCAGTAGCTCGTGCAAAAAGATAGTTAAAAATGGCGGTTCTTACCCCACCAATATGCTGTAATCCCGTAGGAGATGGTGCGTATCGTACTCGTGTTTTCATGGATGCCATTATAATGAGAACCGTAAATATTGTCAAAGGATGGATCTATGATAGGAGATACTTGCCTCTTTCGTAATACGTTAAAACAGGCTACAGTTTCAAGCTGAGCTTTCTTATGTACATTCACTAAACCACTATCCTATCTAAGCAGCACCCCTTTTTTGTAATCGATTCACCCCAAAATACAAGAGTGTGGTAATGGCAAAGAATACAAAACTGATAATCCCGGAGCTCAGTGCCTTGGGAAGGTTTACCATGGGAGTATCATAGGCGTTGTATAAAAAAAGGTAATTTGTCCCAAAGATGATATTCATAGGAACTGCTACTGCTGCGTGGATAAGAATATAGATAGTTACATTCCGATAATCCCGTAGAGTAAAACTCACTCGGTTATAC
>CAZBHR010000031.1:0-8253 GCA_964492025.1 uncultured Spirochaetia bacterium
GGACGATCTGCGTAGTGTCTAATATAGGGAAGAAGGCTCTGGGGTGTTTTTATTTGCCTCTTTGCGGGCATAAGAATTCGACGTCCAAACTCAATGGCAGCCATAATAGAGGCACCTCTTGCCATGCCTACACCAGGAATTTCACACAGCTTCTCAAGGGTAATATTCTCATAAGAGTTTGTATCAAGCTCTTTCAGTATAGATTTGGCAATTGATGCAACATCAAAACCACGCCCCCCAGATCCAATAAGAATTGCCAACAACTCCCAGTCTGCCAACTCCTTGGGACCTGCGTATCCCATAAGCTCACGAGGTCCCTGACCTCTTACAACGGTGCTTCGTTTCATCGTATCTGTATAAATCATGTATATATTACTCTTTTTTCTGTAATATTAGCTCTGGATATAGATGTTTTTGTAAGAAAAGTGAGAAAAGATTAACTCAGCACAGTACTCTCCCATAGAGTACTTTTACGCACCCTATGGGATGAAGATTATAATAATACTCTAATCAAATTGAGAAATTTGGTAGGGGTGCTTCTCAAAGAAGTCAACACGGGGCTCTAAAAACTTAAGTACGTGATTCTCAGGATTATCCATAAAGAACCAAAGAGGTTTATCAATGTTTTCCCAGCTCCAAAAATCCTCAGAAAGTTGTAGGTACTCTCGTACTAGCTCAGTTCCTACTGGAGCAATAGGGTGCATTAGTGCAATAGCCACACGCACCATATGGAAGGTGTTTGCAAGAACATGCTGAATTGCGGGAATATCCTCTGACTCTGTGGCCTCTTTTATATAGGCACTCCAATACTTATTGATACCTCGAATATAGGTATCTGCCACATTAAAGGCTTCCGAAAGATTTACACGACTCATTGCATCTTCATACTTAGCAATTGTAATACTTGCCTCTTCAAGAACTTCTGAGTCTAGGGCAACTTGAGGAATAACACCGTTACAATATTTTTGTACCGTGTAAAAACAGGATCTCACTGCCCTGTTTAGCACATTACTCAATAGGTTCCCCTCTTTTAAAACAGGATCAGCCCCCTTCTCTGGAGCCTTTGGATTTAAGGGCTTTGGCTGAAAACTCACCCCTCGTATATGTAATCCCAAGCTACAAAAATGAGCTCTCAATTGATCAGCTGTATAATACTCCAAAAGATCTTTTGCCATAGGTGGCTTTACCTTTCCACTACTACTCGCTTTTTTATCTAAAAACATAAGGTGATGGTTGGCAATAAGGTTAGTAACTTTTAGTGAGGAATCAGCACCAGAGAAAATTGCAGTTTGGGCGGGACCATAAAAGTAAATATTATCCTCACCAATAAACTGAAACACCTGGGCCTCATCATTACACCACCACTCTCGCCAATCCTCACTACTAGCCCCTCGGCTCAAAAGGTAATCCTTTGTAAAAGATATTGGTGCCCAAAGAGACTCTGGCCACACCCAGAAGGTGGAGTCCTCTACGCCTTCAACCGTAGGCACAGGAACACCCCACTCAATATCTCCTGATAATCGAAATGGAACAAGGGTTTTCCCATTTCTAATTTGAATTCCTGCGGTTTGGAGCAACTCAGAGGCTTTCTCACGATCCTCTAACCGAGAAAATAGAAGGGTAAAAGATTTACCTCGTCCCTCTTCTCTTGTGTGAGTAGGAAGAGTTTCTGCAATCTCTAAATAAAGCTCCTCCTGCTTTCGTACCACGTATATTGCGGGGGGTGCCAAGAACTCTTTTATGGTCTGGGTTACAAATGGACGGGTTTCAGGCTTTTCTACCATCTCACTCACCCACTTCTCCAAGGCACTCTTAAAAGCTGGTAGGTCTACATACCAGTTACTCGACTCTTTGAGAATTGGAGTACTTCCAGAGAGAGAACTTTTAGGCTGAATAAGCTCCTGAGGCATATATTGATGCCCAAGGTCACACTCATCGGCGTACCCCTTTTCTGACTGACACCCCTGAATAGGACAGCGACCAACCACCTGCCTTCCGTTAAGAAAGGTCTCTTTTTCTGTATCATAAAACTGTAAAGTGCTAAGCTGTTTCACATGCCCATTGGATACAAGGGATTCAAATACCCAAGCACTCATTTCGCGATGAATATCCTTTGCTGAACCTAATCCGGAGGCCGCAAAGTTACTTAATAGCACATGATAATCATTAAGAGTCTGTTTCTGGAGCTGATGATTTTTCACCACAAACTCTTCAAGGGATCCTGAGAAAAGACCACTATCAACCTGTTGCCTATGGTACTCCATAATGGGAGATCCATAACAGTCGGTCCCCGACACAAAAATAACATTATCCGTACCAATTCGGTCTCGCATAAATCGGGCAAAAATATCGGCATGAATAAAAACACCACCGATGTGACCAAAGTGAAGCTCCTTATTTCCATAGGGCATTCCACCAGTAATAACCACTCGTTTAGGAAAACTCACCTTTCTCTCACTCTGACTCATACACGCTCCTTACGTTAGCAGGAAATGTACCATGTTTTACAAGGATATGCAACTGGATATATCTTAGAGAAGAGCCTCAGATTGAGCAATAAGGGACTCTTTTTTGTTTAGTGAAGGATCCTCTAGCACTAAAAGAAATAGTTGGTCAAGAAGGCTACCAAGCCAAGGACCAGGGGTTTTTGAGAAATGGGACATTAACTCATTTGCAGAAATCTGCAACTCCCCAATACTTAGGGGAAAACCATCTACCAACAGCTGGTTCATACGTTTGTATAGCTCATTGTATAAGTCGGTATTTTGAGGCGTAACAAGGGGGAGCAAACAGAATAAATCTTGCAAGTAAATTGGCTTAATAGATACGATAAGTTTCCTTAGGTCTCCATCCGAGTATTGCGCTGCATTCACTTTGTAGAGAGAGCGATACATATGAGACACATAGGTTTGCTCTTTTTTAGAGGTTTTAAGATGTTTCATTCCACCCTCAACCTCATGAATACTACTCATCCCCTCCAAGGAGTGCACAAACAGAGCAACACACCGAAGAAGCCAGTTATCCTCAGGAATACGGTCTATCCACTGGTATACGGAAACAATTTCATCAACCGTATCAGAATAGGGAGTGTTCCATACAGGAAACACCTCCTGCAATACACCACACCCCACCATATGGGCAATTCCAATTGATGGTTTTTCAGTTTTTAGAGTCTTTTCCAACTCATCTTTAATACGCTCCACAGAGATCATACCGATTGACTGCTGCTTCATTGCAATCTCTGTTTTTGCTTCAAGAGATAGGTGTAACTGAGAGGTGAATCGACACCCCCGTAACACTCTCAGTGGGTCCTCGGCAAATCGAGTTGCAGGGTCACCAATAGCACGAAGGACTCCTCTTTGTAAGTCAGTCTGCCCCCCAAAGAGATCTACAAGCTCACCTGATTTCATATTGAGCGCCATAGCATTAACCGTAAAATCACGTCGCCCAAGGTCATCCGCAATCTGCCCCGCATAGGAGACACCGTCGGGGTGCCTTTGGTCTGAGTATTTCCCCTCTATACGGTAGGTTGTAACCTCAAACTGGTACGCTCCAAGAAGGACTGTTACTGTTCCATGGTCTATACCTGTAGGAAGCACTCGACGAAACAGCTTTATGACCTGTTCTGGTGTGGCATTTGTGGTAAAGTCAAAATCTTTCACCCCTCGCTTAAGCACCATATCACGTACAGCGCCTCCAACCATATACAGTTCATACCCTTTTTCAAGGAATCTACTTGCCAGTTGAGATATTTCACAAATTTCAGGATATGTATCCGATGGGTAAAGAGCCATGGCTACTTCTTTTTACTACGAAAGACCTTATGCCGCACAGAAGGTTTCATTGCCTTGGTTTGCTTATGAGTTGGTCTTTTAGGTGCTACATTTTTTTTAGAGGTCTCTACGGAGCTCTTTCTTTTATGACTGCTCCTCTTTTGAGAATCCACAAGAGCTTCATATGCTAAGGCTGCCGCCTGCTGCTCAGCTTCTTTACGGTTCCCACCTATACCAGGACCATATTTTTTATCATCGAGCTGAACTTCTACAGTAAATACTCTTGCATGATCAGGACCAGTTTGTTTCACAACTCGATACTGAGGACGAACTTTCAGCTCTTTCTGCGAGTACTCCTGAATAAGCGTTTTAAAATCTTTCTGATGACGGTTTGCAATAACGTCATCAATTTTGGGAACAAGGAATCGTAACACCAGCGCCTTTGCATCTTCAAAGCTACCGCAATCAAGATAGTAAGCCCCAAAAAGCGCTTCCATACAGTCTTCTAGTACCGCTTTTCGGGTACGACCTCCTCCAACTTCTTCACCATGACCGATAAGTATATAGTTATCGATACCTAGTTCAAATCCAATTTCAGATAAAACCATTTCGCTCACGACATGAGATTTTATTTTGGCAAGATCGCCTTCATTTTTTTCAGGATAAGTTAAGTAGAGGTACTCTACAACGGAAAGGCCTAATACACTATCACCGAGAAGCTCTAATTTTTCGTTATTACTGATCTTCTGGGCAACTTCATTAGTATAGGACCTATGACAAAAGGCAAGATTAAAGAGACTATAGTCCTTAAATCTTACCCCTAATTGTCGTTCTAATAACTGTAATTCAGTTTTGCGCTCCGGCGATACAGAAGGAACATCCTCTGTGGTAAAACCAGAGTTATTACGCATAGTTCAGTCCTTACTTGAGCTGAGTCTGTAAATACTCCGCGGCATCTCGAACTGTTTCAAACTCGTTTGCCTTGTCATCTGGAATAGTTACGCCCATTTCATCTTCAATAGCGTATACTAACTCATAGGTGTCAAGACTGTCCGCTCCAAGATCCTGCTGGAAACTTGAGTCAAGAGTAATTGTGCTCTCTTCTACTTCTAATTTTTCAGCAATAAGTGATTTTAGTTTTGCAAATACTTCATCTGTGTTCATTGTTTATCTCCTTAAACTTAAGCCTCATCAAGGTTCAAAATCTGATTACCCTTATAGTAACCACATTTTGGACAAACTCGATGGGGAAGAACTTTATTACCGCAGGTACTACACTCAACAAGCGTAGGTGTTTTTAGACGCATATTAGCGGCTCTGCGGGATCGTGATTTAGATTTTGAGGTTTTGTACTTTGGTACTGCCATATTAAGTCCTCTTTATATAATTTTTCTCAAAGCAATCTATAGGATATATCCAATTTTGTCAACACGTAACAGAAGAGTAACCTGTAGGTATTATGGAATCCTTCAAAGAATCCCTAGGTTCCAAAGATACCCTGCTCTAGTGCTTTTGCCGTTGGAGCAGCAGCAAGCCCACCCATGGCGGTTTCTTTTAAGGTTGGACTCATGATTCTTCCTACTGATCGCATAGACTCTACCACCTCATCAAAGGGAATCATTGTGAGCATTCCCGCAAGGGCCATATCTGCAGAGATAATCGCATTTGCCGTGCCTATGGCGTTTCGCTTTTCACAGGGACACTCAACAAGCCCTGCAATAGGATCACATACCAGTCCAAGGATATTTTTTATAGTAAAAGATGCTGCGGATAAGGCTGATTCAGGAGAGCCTCCCATCATTTCCACAAGCCCCGCAGCAGCCATAGCTGATGCAGTACCAACCTCTGCCTGACACCCACCTTCGGCACCGGAAATTGTAGCATTGTGTGCAATAATCATACCAATAGCAGAGGCGGTAAAAAGCCCGTTTATAATAGTTTCATCCGATAAATTTCTATCAAGTCCAATTTTAATAACTGCCCCAGGAAGAACTCCACATGAACCTGCTGTTGGAGCAGCCACTATCTTACCCATTGAAGCATTCACCTCAGCAACTGCCATGGATGCGGCAATGGCACTGGTCATACTTTTTCCTGCAAGAGGTGTATTCTGCTCTGCATATTGGTGTAGCAGGTACGCATCTCCTCCAATAAGTCCACTCACAGACTTGATATCTGGGCGCATGCCACCTTCAATAGACTCTTTCATAATGAGAAAAGCCTCTTCCATAGATTTTTGTACTACTGCTACGTCTAACTCTTCTCTTTCGCTCTCTCGTAACACCATAACTTCATGAATAGCCTTTTTATGAGAATCACAGAGAGCAAGAAGTTCAGATCCACTGGAAAATTTATAATTCATACACCCACTCCTATATCTGCTCAATCAGGATAATTGATTCTAGTCCTGCAACTTCAGTGATCATCATCTCTAAAACACTGTCATCTAGTACGTTTTCCAACTCAATAACCATAGATGCCTCACCTCGTTTCTCCTTTCTTGCACAATTGAGAGAAACAATATTCACCTCTAGGGTTGCAAGAATACGAGTTACCCCACTAATTACCCCTTCTCTATCTCTATGTCGTGTAAGGAGGGCTGGCTTCTCTCCTGTCATATCTACAGCAAAACCGTTAACACTCCAAATCTTAATATTCCCACCACCAATTGAGGATCCACACATAGTTACCTCTTTGCCCTCTTCGGTAATCATCTCAATGCGTACTGAGTTGGGGTGTACCTCCCCAAGATCTGTTGGGATAAAATGGAATGTAATTCCCTCTTTTCTCGCAATATTCATAGAGTCTCGAAGTCTCTCATCACGTTCAGAAAAACCAAGAACCCCCGCAAGAAGAGCCTTATCGGTACCGTGACCTTTGTAGGTTTTGGCAAAAGACCCATGGAGAAAAAACTTTACGGATTCTATTTTTTTACCCGCTACCCGATTTGCTGCCAGCCCTAACCGTGCAGCACCTGCGGTATGAGAACTAGATGGACCTATCATAATTGGTCCTACAATATCAAATGCACTATAATTTGGCATAATCACCTCTCCCTAAGGCTGTTCCTTCCTGTTGTACTATGTTGTATCTACCATATAGATTTTGCCAAATGTTTTCACCCCTACCAGTAGAGATACAGACAATCTTATCCTCTTTTATGATACATTCCCAATAGAAGGTTCTGGAACATGAGAATTTCTATGTAAGAGAGCTTAACACCGTAGCTTCGGTCTGCTTCTTCAGGAAGGTAGTTTAAGAAACTGATCTTCACCAATAGAGGTATATAGATTAATTATAATCCTAAACTCCCACTACGGACTCTACTCCTTCTCTACTTCTAACCATGTAAGTGGGTATTCCCATTCACTAAGCGAACCTCTTTGTATGGCAGAATTTGTGTAAAACTTGAGGAAAACCTCTCCGTCTTCCAGAGATAGGTCTGGAGTTGTGCTTTGCTCTATAACCTTTTTTATGCTTTCAGTAACTCCAGCTTTGTTTCTGTATTCTTCATCAACACAATCACTATAGTCAATTGACATGAGTGTAGTTGCCACTTCTTCATTGGCAGAGATAGTTACATCAAATTGATAGAACCGATAGTCTACATATAAGATCCTATTATCCTTATCCCGAAGCATCTTGTCCTGAGTATCATTAAGTACATAGGTATCAAAGTCAGGCATTCCCATAACAGACACATCAAAATCTGTTATACCTGAAGCTTTATCTCGAATTCGTTGCTCAATCTGGTTACTCACCTTTTCAATAAATGCATTTTCATGGGTGCTTTGCCACTCTTGAATATCAATACCATTAACACTTTCTAAAGCCCTATAGTTCTCCTTTTCTCTTTTTACTGGAAGGGCAACCGTAGGAAGTAAAACCCTAAAATAAAACTCTTTTCCCTCTCGAGTAAATTTTGGTTGAAGGGTTATATATGTATTGTTCCTTGAATTGAGAGCGTCTATCTTTTCCTGAATCTCAATTTTTGTTCCATCATAACGGTGTTCCTTTACAGCAAGAGAGTTTTCTTGCAAACTTCCAACCTCAAATGTCTTAAAAATCCCTCCATGTTCACTTTTTACTACCTCTCCATCTTTAAAGAGCTTAACACCATAGCTTCTGTCACCCTCTCCAGGAAGGTAGTTTAACAAACTAACCTTTACTTTTAGATTTTTTTTGTTTGCTCGTAAAATCTTTTCATCAACAACTATAAACTCTCCTAAATCTTGGTGCTTTACGTAAAGGGCATAACTACCATCATTAAAGTTAATATTGTTGAGAAACAGAGAACGCTCTTTACCAATACCCCAAGTTGATCTTATATCTTTACCTATTTGATTAATCATAATACTCATACCCCCAAATAGTATTAGCACTATAATTACAACCAAAAGAACTATATATATCACTACTTTCCCCATAAGACCTCCAGTTGTTGCAACCCTATCTACACAGTACTACCTTTTTCATGTAT
>CAZBHR010000032.1:0-8236 GCA_964492025.1 uncultured Spirochaetia bacterium
TCCTACTCTACAATCACTGATAATGATTCTAATACTCGCAAAGATTCATCAATTGATTTCTCTTTTGCCATTTCACAGTAATTTTTTAATGCCCGTACATCAACATTTCCATGTTGAATAGAAACAGGTCCTTTTAAGCAACCACCTTTACACGCCATTCCCTCAATAAAGGTTTTTTTAAGGAGTCCTTTTTTTGCAAGTTTCATGGTTTTTGCAACTTCATCTATTCCATTACACACCACCACATTGTACTCTAAGTCATTAAACTCCGAATCAAGTACGCCCTTTACCGCCTCAGAAACCCCTCCACTACTGGCAAACCCTCGCCCAAAGTAGGAGGCATTATTTAAATAGGATGATTCTAAATCAGAAATTTCAATACCCTTTCCCTGAATAACTCCAGCCATCTCTTCGTAGGTTAATACAAAATCAACTCCAAGCTTTTCAGCCTCATCTTTTTTGGCAATACAAGGACCAATAAAAACGGTAATAGCGTCCTTATCTATGGATTTAATAATTTGATCTGTAGCAACCATTGGGGATATGGTGGTAGAGATTCTATCACATAACTCTGGGTACTCAACCTCTATATATTTGACAAAAGCAGGACAGCAGGAGGAGGTCATAAAGTCAAAGTCCTCCTCTTCTTGTAACTTGTGGGCAAACTCTTTCCCCTCCTCCTTTGTTACCATATCGGCACCAAGAGCAACTTCTATAACATCCTTAAATCCTAACTTTTTAAGTGCTGTTACAATTTTTCCAATGTGGTCTATCTCAAACTGAGAGACAATAGATGGAGCCACCATAGCATAAATATGCCTATTGCCAGATTTCAACAACTCTATAATTTGGGTAATTTGAGATTTATCTTGAATTGCCCCAAAGGGACAATAGTATACACAGGCTCCACATCGAATACATGTATCACTATCAATCACCGCTTTCTTATTACTATCCACAGTACAAGCTCCTGTCGGGCACACCTTTACACAGGATCTTTTTACATCTGAAATAGCGTTATAGGGACAAGATTTATGGCAGAGTCCGCACTCAATGCACGTATCGTTATCAATAAAGGCTCGCCCATGAACCATAGTCATAGCGTTCACTGGACATGATTGAATACACCTGGTAGCCAAACATCCCCTGCAAGAGTTATTTACTACATACCTATTCTCTTGACACTCATCACATGCAGAGGGAATCACCTCCACCCTATTATCTATTTCAGGATTACCACCAAGAGTAACCTTTACCCTATCCGCAGTAACCGCCCTATCATGATATATACAACATCGAAATGTGCTTTTTTCATCATCACATAGCTCTATAGGAATATCGAGTAACTTTTTTTCAAGTACACCCTCAAAGGAGTATTTTGATACGGATGTATACACTTCACTCTTAATTTTCTGAACTCTATTCTCATACTTTCTCATAATCTACCTCTGATATATACTTAATGTGAGCATCCTTTCCTATGGACTCAATAGCATCTACAAGCCGCCGTACAATATTGATTTTCATACTTAACTCTTGCGGGAAATCTCGATTCTGGTGAGCCTGATTCGTGGCCTTTCCTACCCACAAAATAACATCAGTAGACTCCTCAACAATGTATTTAAAAAGAAGTGTTGCTCCATCTTTCTTTTTAAAATCTACAAGATCTGGATGTTTCTTCCAGAGTTCTATCAATTCTATGGTTCTGTTCATAGTAATAACACCCTCCGTAACAAGATCAATGCCCTGCATCTTTCCCACAGGAGGAATATCTTTATCCATATATTCTAAATCGGAGTATATCGGTTTATCTAAATACCGAGATATAATATTTGCAGCAGTTCCACCACAAACCAGTTTTTTGCACCTTGATTGATCTATAAACATCTTAGCAAAGGGCATATCAACCTCTTTATTAATGGGAGGACCTGTAAAGATGGTAATGGGCGATGGTTTTCTAATTTTAATGGTTGCAACCGTAGTATCATCTCCAGGCTTATTGGCGTATAATACATTACAGGCGTCTACTAAATTATAGCTTAAAAGCTGGGCAGACTCCTCTTTCTCTCTCTCTAGGAATTGGGCTACATCATCCCACTGCCAACCAAAATTAAGAATCTCCCCAACCCCAGCATGAATAACACCATCACTACATATATAAATAGTATCATTCACCTGCAAATCAAGGGAGCTCATGATAATTTTTTTACCGTAGAGCTCTTTTTCCTCATTATCGGGCTTCACTATCTTATTATTCCGTAAAAAGAAGAAAGGAGGATTCTCTGATTCAAAAATAGAACACTTTAAATTCTTGTCTATCTCTATAATACTAAAGGTTGAATAGGCAATCCCTCGTAACTGACAAACTGGCAATGTATGAATAATTGTATCAATAACCTGCTCTAGCGTAGCACCCTCTCTTAACATGGTAATAGCAATTTTAGAAGTAAGGGTGGATAGAATATTTGCCTTTACTCCACTGCCCAGTCCATCGGCAAGAACCACAATATTTCGATCCTCAGATCTGAATATTTCAACCTTATCACCACATAACTCTTCACCTTTTTTATGGAGAGAGTGGTATGAGATATCTATGTAGTGCTCAGGCATACTAATCCCCTCTCATCAATAACTCGTTTAAGCTCATAAGGTTCATTTTTGTCTCCGCAGTTGTTTCACCAAGTAGCCCTGCAATCTCTTGGGCTACTCGCATCTGCTTATCAATAACCTCCTGAGTTTTTACCAATGTTTTATTCTTTAGCTGTTGAAGCTCCTTCTGCTTCTCTTCTAAAGTTGTAATATCGGTAAAAAAACCAAAAACTAAATTCTGTGTTGCATCATAAATAATGTTTACCACAAAGTGCTTATCAATAGATCTCTCATAGATTTTTCTCCCAATGATATTTCCCTTGGTGTGAAAGGTCTCCGAAATAAGGTCATGATCAAAAATACCAATAGTAGGCATCCCCTTGAGCGAAGGATGTTTCTCTCCAAAAATTTTTTGAAAGCTTGGGTTAAAGGATTCAATAAGAAGAGAGCTGTTCACAATGCACACACCATTTGGACTATTTTCAATCATTACAGAGTGTATACTCTCCGCCTTCTCCCTAAGATAGGGTAAACACTCTTTTGCATCAGACCAACCTCGATGAACAGCTATGGCCTTATCTTTACATGTGTCATACCCACAGGCTCCACAATTTAGTTCATCCTCTTTCCTATATTTCCCTGTTTGTTGAAGAATCTGTTTCATATCAAAGGGTGTAGGGATCCCGTAATCCAACTTTTTATTAGTAAATTCCCTATCTAAGGATGCGGAAGTAGTTGCTGGTACATACTCCCCTTCTTCCTGCTCTTGTGAAACCCTTTTTTTAATATAGGTTGTAAGTTTATGCTCCCTTTCAAACCGACCCTTTCGGCAGTTTACCATTTCAGGACCGTTAATACAGCTTCCATTACAGATATTCACCTCTATAATGTAATCTTTTATCTTATTACCACTTAACTCTTTTAATATTTGCTCACATCCATCAATACCATCAACCCTGAGTTTAGTATATTTTTCAGTAACCCTGTCATCACAATATCTTGCACCTAAGGGAAACGCTTTGCCTCGAAGAGACCCAACCTTTCCAAAGGTATCTGGAGCTAATGATGGCAAGGACACTTCACTCTTATCAAGCCATGCATATAGCTCATCAAAGGTTAATACTCCATCAATAGCTCCTGCCATCTCTCTGGCCTCTGCCATTTTTGCTAAACATGGCCCTATGAATACAACATACCCATCTTTATACCGATCTTTTATATCAAGTCCATGGGCTATCATGGGCGAAACAACGGGTAACATATATTTATTGAGCTCTGGATATTTCATCTCTACTAAGTAAGTAGCTGCAGGGCAACAGCTAGTAAGTACATTCTCATAATCACTATTCTCAATTAGCTCATCATACCGTTGTGATACAAGTTCTGCTCCATAGGAAGTTTCCTCAACTTCATCAAAACCCAGCATTTTTAAAGCTGTTACAATCTGCCCCTCCTCCTTCATATCAAAGGCACTTATGTATGAGGGGGCAATAGAAGCAATAACTTTTTTTGATGACTGTATTGCTTTCCTAACTTGGTCTTCATAGTTAAATATAGACAGTGCTGACTGGGGACAGTGGTTTTTACAGATACCACACTTAATACAGATATCATTTATAATTTCTCGCTGGTGTTCCCTAAACGAAATAGCCTTAGTTGGACACACCCGTAAACACTTATAACAGTTGTCACACTTAGATTTATCAAACTCAATAAACTTCATAGAATCTACCTCAGAAGGTTAGAAAAAAATGTATCAACATCCTCTTTCATGAGTGAAATTGGTGGAGCATCATCAACCATAACATTTACCCCATTTCCACAGTTTCCCATACAGAAAGATGATTTGAGCTCAATTTCTATATTGGCTTTATTCTCTTCAACTAAGGTTTTCAATCTCTCAACCACTTCGTACGCTCCATACACATGACATGCACTTCCTATACATACTTGAATTACCATATTTGCTCCTTCTCTCCTACACCTCATAGGATAAGTTAGTTTCCACCTCCTCAATGTATCACCATGAAGGTAGAATTACAACACGATTTTCTCTCTCTCTGACCAGTTTTTGTTATTTAATTCACAATTTATTTTATAAAAGAGACACTCCTTAGGGGCTATCCCCCTATTCACAAGACAAAGAACTCCAAAGCACCCCTCTCCCCTTACTATTTTTGAGCCCAACCAAGAGTACTCTTTTTTTCAAAATTATGGTTATATTTTTACATAAGTTATGATATGATAACATAACATAATACAATAAGGAGTATGTACATGAAAAGATCAAAAGTACTTATTGGGATCTCCTCTGTAATGTTAGTAGTTGCACTACTTATAGGGTGTGCCACAACAGAGCAGGAGAATTATACTCTGGAGCCAGCTCCAGATGGAACCATTACTATCTTTCACACAAATGATACCCACTCTCGGGTAGTAGAAGATAAGTATGCGGGCATGGGATTTGCCAAAATTGCTACAATCATAGAGGAAGCAAAGGCAACCGGTGAACCCGTATTATATATGGATGCTGGTGATACCTTTCATGGCCAAACTTTTGCAACCCTTACCAAGGGTGAGAGTATTGTAAAGGTACTTAATACGGTGGGACTAGATTTCTTAACACCAGGAAACCATGATTTCAACTACGGATATGATAGACTCCTAGAACTCAGTGAAGTTGCTGATTTTAAGATAATTTCAGCGAACACAAGCAGAGACGGAGTTCAGGATTTTACCCCTGGATATATCATAGAGAAAGATGGTTATAGAATCGGTATTTTTGGACTATCCACTCCTGAAACCTATTATAAAACTCATCCAAATAATGTAGCGGGAGTTACCTTTACCAATCCTATTACTATGGCTCAAATGATGGTTGATACCTTAGAAGAGAAAACACATCTTATTGTGGCACTTGGACATATTGGTATTGATGAGTCAAGTGAATACACTAGTATTAGAATCTTAGAAGAGGTAGAGGGAATTGACCTTTTTATTGATGGACACAGCCACTCAGTACTAGAGGGTGGAATGATGGTAGGAGAATCACTCCTTGTACAAACCGGTGACTACGATAAAAACCTTGGTAAGGTTACCATTACCTTTGAGAATGGAGAGCCTACCCTTTCGGCAGAGCTTATCTCTAAAGAAGAGGCTAAGGACGTAGAGCCTCATGCTGAAGTTGCTGCTATGATTAGTACTATCAACGAAGAGCTTGAACTTATTACTAGTGTAGAAGTTGGGGAAAGTGCGGTAGTGCTTGAGGGAGCAAGACAGTACGTAAGAACAGGAGAGACCAACCTAGGGAACCTTGTTGCCGATGCAATGCTTGAAGAAACCGGTGCTGACGTAGCTATTACCAACGGTGGAGGAATCCGAGACTCTATTGATGTTGGTCCTATTACAGTAAAAGAGATTATTACGGTATTCCCCTTTGGAAACTATATTGTTGCAAAGGAAGTAACCGGAGCAGAGATATTAGAAGCCCTAGAGTTTGGAGTGCGAAGTTACCCAGACACAGAGGGAGGGTTCCCTCATATTGGAGGCATGTCATTTACCTTTGACCCGTCTCGGGAACCTCTTAGCAGAGTAACCTCTCTTTCCATTCAAGGTGCTCCTGTAGATGTAGAAGCTACCTATGTACTTGCAACCAACGATTTTATGGCTGCCGGAGGAGATGGATACTCAATGTTTGCAGACAATCCGATCTTAGGAGAGTACGATGCATTAGATATGGTACTTGAAAGATACCTAGAGAAACACTCCCCCGTTGCTCCTGAGGTAGAAGGACGAATTGTGGTAGAATAGATCTTATATAAGACGATACAAAAAAAGACTATTGTAAGGGATGAAAATCCCAAGCAATAGTCTTTTTTTATCCTATGGACAGTGCCAAGAACCTTTGAGTATACCTATATTCAATGTTAAGAAAAAGGTAACATTACCTTTTTACCTCCCCTAGGGAGAAAGAAAGAGGGCTTAATTATAATACGTGAGGAATCTTATACTAGCTGAAAAGGCTCAACAGCCTCCCCCACAAGGGCTTTCATTGCTCCTAAATACCGAGACTCTACTTGGTTTATAGCTTCAGTAATATTGGCTACCTGTTCTTGAATACGGTCTAATCTCAGGTTTCCAGCCTCCCCTGTGGAAGTTCTGTTCTCTATAACAGACTCTGGATCCATAGGAGTAAACTTTTCGGGATGAGTCCCTATCTCTTTATAGGCATCCCTAAAGGTAGAACCTTTGGCAACCATATCAAACACCTGATCCGTAGCAAAAAGTTCTGGAACGCAGCTCTCAATAAGTCTATTTTTATGTACTTCCATACGATCAATAGTGATCTCCATAATACGGAGTGAGTCTATTGTGGTTGGAAGAGCTCGTAAGATAGGCTCCTTGGTTTCCTGATAATCTCGATTATACCCAGAAGGGAGAGCCCGAATAATATTTTTTACCATTGTAGTTTGACCAGCAATTGCAGCGGCCTTACCTCGAATAAGTTCTAACCCATCGGGGTTTTTTTTCTGTGGCATAATACTCGACCCAGAGCACAACTCCTTAGGAAGCGTAACATATCCAAACTCAGGTAGAGAAAACAACATAAGATCTTGAGCCATTTTACTTAGGGTGGTCATACCGTAATCAAGAAGATCCATCACCATGGACTCAAATTTTCCTCGAGAGTTGTTTACGTAAAGAACATTGTTCTGTACTCGAGAAAACCCCATAACCTCAGCAGAATGCTCTCTATCAACAGGAAGAGGAGAACCGTAACTTGCAGCAGCGCCCAAAGGAGAACAGTCAATAATATGGAGTAGCTCCTTTCCGTAGGTTATGGTATCCATAAGATCCTCTGCCCAAGCAGCTGCCCAGAGTCCAAAGGATGAGGGCATAGCAATTTGCAAATGGGTTCTTCCTGGCATAGGAGTTTTTGTGTGGTTTTCTGCGAATCGCTCCAAAGCTGATACGAGCTTTATACCCTGATGTAAGAAAGCCACTACCCCACTCCGTACCCAAAGACGAGTTGAGGTTAACACTTGATCGTTTCGACTACGACCAGTATGAATCTTCTTGCCAACCTCTCCACAGGTTTCTGTCAGATAGGACTCAATAGCCGTATGTCCATCTTCTAACTCCTTTGGAATAGAGAATTCCCCCTTTCTAGACAAATGGATAATTTCTACAAGGCCCTTATGGAGTTTGGAAAACTCCTCCTGATTGAGCACTCCAATTTTTGTGAGCATAGATCCATGAGCAATAGAACCGATACAGTCCGCCTCTATAAGATTGAGATCAAGCTGATAATCTCTGCCTACCGTAAACCGTTCTATCTCTTGATCTAAAGAGTACCCCTTATCCCAGAGTTTTGCCATGATGCTCCTCCTATATAGCAAGATAATAAAAAAAGGGTTAAGCCTATGACTTAACCCTCTTACCAGAGACGAGACTTGAACTCGTACAGCTAAAAAGCCAAGGGATTTTAAGTCCCTCGTGTCTACCAATTCCACCACTCTGGCCTGCGAAGAATAATACCGATTCTTTCTATTCTTGTAAAGCCCCAAAACAAAGAGGAAAGCAACACAAGGATATAAATTTACCTTCTTAGGAGAAAAGAGAAGACCACAGTACAACAAAGCAGAAG
>CAZBHR010000033.1:0-7272 GCA_964492025.1 uncultured Spirochaetia bacterium
TCAGGAATTGAGAGATGGTGCCTACTTCTGTAGTGTGATGGAGCCTCTCCTGTATACTGCTTAAACACCCTACTAAAGTGAAATTCACTATAAAAACCCAAATCCTGAGCTATATTTTGTAAGGATTGGTTAGTACCACTCAGCAGAGCAGAGGCTGCCTCAATCTTTAGTTTTGTAAAGTACTTAATTGGAGTGATTCCCATCCGTCCTCGAAAAAGTCGTATCAAATAGGCAGAACTCAACCCCAACTTCAAGCTCAATTCATCCAAAGAAAGATCCTTATAAATGGAGGTTTGCATGATCTGTAACGCCCTCTCAATACGGTGATCTCCTACGGGGTGTGGTGCATCATCTTCTATAAACAGATAGAGAAGCGTTAAAAGTTGATGTTTTGCAGCAAGGCGTAAACTTTTCTTGGAAGAGTTACCACGCATACGCAACTCCTCAAAGAAAAATCGGTAACTATCTTTGAGTTGATACAGTTTTGGCAACCCCGAGCTATGGGTAACTTGATCAAGAAGGTCAACCACCTCTTTATCACTTTCATCAATAGAGAAAAGCAGGGCGTAATAACTTACAGACTTTCCCTCCTCCTTAATAATTACGGCGTGTTCTGTTTCTGGTGGAACAATAAGAAAGGTCCCCGGTTTTGTGGTAAACTGATTTCCTTGGATTCGAAAAGAGCTACCTCCATGAATAAAGTAGTGAATTTCATACTGCTGTGGTTGGTGAGCATGAGACCTGCTATGCCATCGAAGCTCTCGCTCCTCTTGTATCTGTTGAACAAAAACGGTCTCTAAAAAATCCACAATACTACTCCTATGTCAATTTTATGCATGGATTATTCATTTTGTCCATTCTAAAAAAGGTGTTTTCACCCAATAATATCAATAAAATAGAGGAGACAACTATGAAAACCGTAATTGGTATTGATAATGGAACCCAAAGTACAAAAGTAATCTTTTATGATTACGAGAATAAAACTATAGCCGCAGAGTCTTCAGCTCCCCACTCTCTTATAAGCAAGGAGGATGGAACACGAGAACAAGATGCTAGTCAGTGGATAGGTGCTCTGGACTCATGCTTTGCTCAAATTCCTCAAGAGGTAAAAAATTCTGCCTTGGCAATAGGTGTTTCAGGTCAGCAACACGGCTGTGTTCCCCTTGGAAAGGATGGTACGGTGCTCACCCCTGTTAAGCTGTGGTGTGATACATCTACAGGCACGGAGTGTGATGAGATTACGGACTCCTTTGGTGGTAGGGATGCTCTTATTCAGAAAGTAGGAAATCCTATGCTTCCAGGGTACACAGCTTCTAAAATTTTATATCTAAAAAAACACCACCAGAGCCTCTACAAAAAGGTAGCCTACATATTACTCCCCCATGACTACATAAATTACTATCTTACCGGTGAAATTGCCATGGAGTATGGTGACGCTTCTGGTACAGGGCTTTTAGATATACGAAAACGTACATGGCATAAAGGGGTAATTGAATGTATTGATTCAGGGTTAATAGACAAGCTCCCACCCCTTAGGGAGAGTAACGAAATACTGGGAACCATACTTCCAGAGATTGCAAAAAAATATGGACTCCCAGAAGGGATTCCTCTTGCCATGGGTGGTGGAGACAATATGATGGGAGCTATTGGGACAGGATCTCTTGAGCCGGGTGATATTACCGTGAGTCTTGGAACCAGTGGTACGCTCTTTGCCACAACGGACCAACCGTTTATTGATGACAAGGGAGAGATTGCGGCGTTCTGCTCTAGCTCTGGATCATGGCTACCTCTGTACTGTACTATGAACTGTACCGTAGCATCGGAGTTAACAAGAAATCTTTTTGACCTTGGGGTAAAGGAGTTTGATTCCCTTGCTGAATCTGCTCAACCTGGTGCTGATGGCATTACCATGGTTCCCTACTTTAATGGCGAACGGTCTCCAAACCTCCCCAGTGAGACAGGCAAAATTTTTGGTATGCGTCAGGACAACATGAGTCAGAAGAACATTGCAAGAGCCGCTATGGAAGGGGCTACCTTCGGATTACGGAGAGGCCTAGACTCTTTTGTATCATTGGGATATAAGCCGAAAAACCTACGTCTTATTGGAGGTGGAGCAAACTCCCCCCTCTGGAGGCAGATGATTGCTAACATATTTAATCTTCCCGTGGTAGTACCTCAAAGTAAGGAAGCCCCCGCAATGGGTGCTGCTCTTCAAGGTTTAGCTCTTATATCAAGTGATACGGTAGAAGCCCTATCATCAAAGCATATTGCTCTAAACCAAGAGGCAACGGTATACCCACAAAAGGAAGTGGTAACACAGTACCAAGAGGTGTACAAAAGATACACCGAACTAGTAGAAACTATTATTTCTCATAATAACCAAGAAGGAGGCGTTTAATATGAGCATATTTATTGGAAAAAAAGAGTACTTCAAGGGTATTACAAAAATCCCCTACGAAGGTAAAGGTTCAGATAACCCACTGGCTTTCAAGTTTTACAACCCTGAGAAGTTAATTCTCGGCAAAACTATGGAGCAGCACCTTCGATTCAGTATAGCATACTGGCACAGCTTTTGTGCCGATGGGTCAGACCCCTTTGGTGCAGGAACAATACAACACCCATGGAAGGGAGATGGGCTACATGGAGCAGAGAGCAAGGCGGATGCAGCCTTTGAGTTTATCTCAAAATTGGGAGCCCCATACTACTGCTACCACGATGTTGATGCATCTCCAGAGGGTAACTCTATAGGTGAATACGAAAAAAACATGGAGGCCGTTACAAAGCTTCTCAAAGAGAGACAGGATGCTACGGGGATAAAGCTTCTCTGGAACACCGCAAACCTCTTTACCCACCCTCGATACATGAACGGTGGAGCTACCAATCCTGAGTTTGATATATTGGCACGTGGTGCGGTTCAAGTAAAGGCAGCCCTTGAGGCAAATGTACAACTTGGTGGAGAGGGTTACACCTTTTGGGGAGGTAGAGAGGGTTATATGAGTCTCTGTAACACCCAGCTCAAACGAGAGCAGGAGCACCTAGCACGATTCCTCCACATGGCAAAGGATTATGGAAGAAGTATTGGATTTACAGGCACCTTCTACATAGAGCCAAAACCAATGGAACCATCTAAACATCAGTATGACTACGATGCAGAAACGGTTATCAACTTTATCAAGGCAAATGGATTAGAGAAAGACTTTGCTTGTAATATTGAGGCAAACCATGCAACCCTAGCGGGACACTCTTTTATTCATGATCTTCAAATATCTGCAGAACATGGACTCCTTGGAAGTGTTGATGCAAACCGAGGGGACAGCCAGAATGGGTGGGATACAGATCAGTTTCCTACAGATGTAGCAGAGGCTACCGAGGCGATGCGTATTATTCTTGGAATGGGCGGATTTACAACAGGTGGTCTTAACTTTGATGCAAAAATCCGAAGAAACTCAACCGATATGGAAGATCTCTTTATCGCTCATATTGGAGGAATGGACACCTTTGCCCTCGGATTAGAAATTGCAGCAAAAATCCAAGAGGATGGAAAACTTGATGCTATGAGAAACAACCGTTATAACTCATTTAATAGTGGAAAAGGAAAAGAGTTTGAAGAGGGAAAACTATCTCTTCTTGATCTTGTATCTATTGCAAAGGAAGCAAAAGAAGAACCCCGACTTACCAGTGGTAAGCAGGAGCTTTATGAAAATATTCTTAACCAGTATATTTTTGGTCGATAGGAAATTTCTTGTCACTAAAACTGTTAGTTCTCTTTTTGTAAAGGAACAAAAAAACGACCCCTAGGGGTCGTTTTTTTATCTACAGAACTCTCTCTTGCAAAATCTTGACTTTTCATCTAAGGAAGGAGTTGTTCAATATCTTTTAGTTCAAGCTTTTCGAGATCTCCCTTCTCAACAATCTCCTTTGGAAGTTTTACATTCTTTTTCCCAACCTTAAGGTACGGTCCATATCGACCATCCATAAGAGTAATGTCATCACCTTTCTTGGTTTTACCTAATGACTTAATTCCTTGTGAGCTTTTAGCCTTTCCCTTTTTAGGCTCCTTAAGAATTTCTAAGGCTCGCTCTAGGGTAATAGTGTATACATCATCATCCTTTTTCAGTGATCGAAAATCACCATTCTCCACAACATAGGGACCAAATCTTCCAACACTGGCGGATATCATATTACCACTCTCGGGATTAGTTCCAAGCTCACGCGGTAGGGATAAATAAGTTAAGGCACTCTCTATGGTAACATCACCAATAGCTACCCCCTTAGGGAGTGATGCCCTCTTTGGTTTTTTATTGGTATCACTTACCTCTCCTAGCTGTACATAGGGACCAAATCTTCCAAGGAGTAGGAATACAGGAAGACCTGTGCTAGGATCTGTTCCAATAGGGGTATCCTCTTTCTCCTGGGATCCTACAAACTCATCTAACTGCTCTTCAGAAATATCCGCAGGCAGGGTGTTCTCAGGAATAGTGATTTTTGTTTCCTTATCTCCATCCTTCCGAATACCATACACACCATACCTACCAATACGTATCTCAGTTTTTGTAAGCTGAGGCAGTTTAATACTCTTGCTTACAGCAGGATCTATCTTCTCCTCCCTCGCCTGTGCATAGGTTTCCAGCCCCATATCTCCCAGGAAAAATGTTCGTAAGTACTCCACATGCTCAATAGAACCTTCGGCTATCTCATCAAGAGATTGCTCCATCTCCTTGGTAAAGTCGTACTCAATAAGGTAGTGAAAATTCTCCTCCAAAAATTGTACCACCCCAAACCCTGTAAAGCTTGGAACCATTGCACCATGTAATCCTGTTGCGTACCCTCTATCATACAGAGTATTTACAATGGAAGCGTAGGTAGAAGGTCGTCCAATTTGTCGCTGTTCAAGCTCTTTAATAAGAGTTGCCTCAGTGTACCGTGCTGGTGGCTTTGTCTCATGACCAAGGGGCTTAAGATGTTGTAATGCCAACTCCATACCCTCTTTGAGTTCTGGTAGCCAACTCTCCTTATCCATAAGAGCCTCTTCAGGATCATCTAACCCCTCTACATACACCTTAATAAAACCGGGGAATATGATTCGAGTACCAGAAACAGTAAATATCGCATCTCCCGCTTGAATCTTTACAGAGGTAACAGCTTTTTTAGCCTCAGCCATCTGAGAAGCAAGGGTTCGTTTCCATATAAGTGAGTAGAGCTGCAACTCTTTGCCCGCTAATCCCGTATGTTTAGGCTCTGGTGGAGTTCCTCCTGCAGGTCTAATTGCCTCATGCGCCTCCTGAGCACCCTTCTTTGCTGAAAAGTTTCGAGGCTTAGCACTTAAGTACTCACTACCATAAAGCTCTTCAACCTGCTTACGCGCTGCTGAAACTCCCTCTTGACTTAATGCGGGGGAGTCTGTTCTCATGTAGGTGATAAATCCCTTTTCGTAGAGACTCTGAGCAACACGCATAGTCTCTCGGGCAGACATCTTAAGCTTTCGGTTACCCTCTTGCTGTAAAGATGAGGTAATAAAGGGAAGAGCTGGTCTACTAACAGTCTCCTTCTCCTCAACCGTGGCAACTTTCCAAGAAGCACTCTCCAACTCTTTTTTAAGGGAGTTAGCACCCTTTTCATCAAGAAGTAGTACAGAAGAGTTACTCTTTAACTTTCCTGTTGAAGGATCAAAGGACTTCCCTGTTGCCAGCTTTTTCCCTTGGTAACTTACCAACTTACTGGTAAAACTTTTATCATGTGTTGGTGCAGTAAGTTCAGCAGAAAGGTCCCAGTAACTTCCTCGAACAAACCGAATTCTCTCTCGCTCTCGCTCTACAATAAGTCGTAACCCTGGGGATTGCACACGACCAGCCGAGAGCCCAGCTCCAACCTTTTTCCACAGAAGTGGAGAGAGTGTGTATCCGTAGAGTCTGTCAAGAATACGTCTAGCCTCTTGAGCATGTACAACCTCTACATCTAAATCTCTACCATGCTCTATGGCGTGCTGAATAGCACTTTTTGTAATTTCATGAAACACCATTCTTCGAACTGGGCATTTCGGTTTTAACAGCTCCATAAGGTGCCAAGAGATAGACTCTCCTTCACGGTCTTCATCGGTTGCAAGGAAGAGACGATCTGCCCCTTTAAGTGCTTGCTTTAACTCGGTAATAACTTTCTTCTTCCCCTTTGGTATTACATACAAAGGATCAAAATTATTGGTTACATCTACACCATATTTTGCATAGGGAGTAGCTTTATATTTTGCAGGAATTTCCGACGCAGTCTGGGGTAAATCTCTTACATGCCCCATACTGGCTAGGACGGTATACCCCTTAGGCAGAAACTTTTTTATTGTTTTTGCCTTGGTTGGGGACTCCACTATTACTAATACCTGCTCACTCATATATTCAACACCTCTTAAATCTTGGTACTTCAAGTTCTACACGTAGTACGGAGATAGGTCAAGGGGGTCTCACAACCTACCAGAACAATTCTCCTCGTCGCATCATATAACGAAAATGTCCATGTTCCCGAAAAAAATCTCCAGAACCAAAGGAAAAACATTGCCGAGAAGTGAGGCACTGCCCCCAAAATCCAAGGTGCCAACCCACATCGGTTATTGGTTCAGAAAGAGCGTGCTTCCAAGAGGAAGGAAACATATCAACCCACCGGTCCACCTCGTTGAGCCATGTGGTTGTGGTAATACCTATAGCACCCCCATCTTTGGCATCCTGTATTAACTTATTTAAACAACTTTCCACATAATCGGGATGCCTGAAAATAGAATCAGGGTATAGGGTGTTTGCTATATGAAATTCAAGCAGTTCCCCCTTCACCACCTCTCCATGGGCAAAACAGCTATTTCCGTAACACTCAAATGTTTTATGATTATGGAGCTCACTCAGATCTCGAGCAGTACGTCCTCCAACAAAGGGAGCAAGCAGGTTCCACCCCGCCTGTTCAAAATCACTAGGATTCATCTGGGGATTATAGGCAAGGAGTACTTTTTGTAGTAATGGAAACCAATAACTATCCATATGGGGAACATCAAAAAGGGATTCCCTATTTGGATCAACCGCCGCAAAGAGAAAGGTACGATTCTTTAAGATCTCCCAAAGAGGTTCCTCGGAATGTTTATATTTCCAATCAGCAGTAAACCAAAGACTCAACTTTACTAGCTCCTGTAACAACTCGTAGTGCTCTTGATCACTTTTTTGCTTATACATCATGCCAAAATGTATGAAAAAGATGGTGCTCTGACAAGGGGTTGCTATATTTTTTATTAAGAACTTT
>CAZBHR010000034.1:0-6346 GCA_964492025.1 uncultured Spirochaetia bacterium
TGTCAACAAAATAGTTTCTATTCGTTAAAATCCGTCGATTATGGATAGATTATTTCAGGAAAATTGTATAAGTCTATAGATTAGGAGAAAGTGAAATGGCTAGATTTCTTAAAAACAAAGAGCAGGCGGTGGGTCAAGTTCCCGGGGAACTTCTTTTTATTGGTAAACAGAAAATGGAGGTTCCCGCTATTCAACTCATAGAGTACAGCGCTGATGATTTCTGTAAAAAGGATATAACAAATATATCAGACCTTAAAATCTCCTCTAGTAAAGATACTCTTTCGTGGATTAATATCCATGGGTTACATGACATAGAACTTATCAAAGAAATTGGGAAAACTTTTTGTATACACCCCCTAACTTTGGAGGATATTCTCAATACGGGACAACGTCCTAAAATGGAAGAGTATGATAACTACCTATTCTTCAACCTGAAAATGCTTCAATACAACGAGGATCAATCTCGTATATTTGCAGAGCAGATAAGTATGGTGGTGCTTGATTCAGTGCTTATTACATTTCAAGAGCAACCGGGAGATGTATTTGGTTTTGTGAGAGATCGATTAGAGAAGCATAAAGGAAGAATTCGGGTATCTTCAATTGATTATCTTGCCTATACACTTTTAGATACCATTGTTGACAACTACCTGATTGCCATTGAACGTATTGGAGATAAGATTGAAGACTTAGAAGGCTCAATTATTAAAAACCCCTCAAGGGATACGCTTGATCGTATTAATAACTACAAGCAGGAAATGACGTATCTCAGAAAAACAACTCGTCCTTGTAGGGAATTTATTCTTCTTCTTCATAAGTCAGAACACGCACTCTTGAATAATGATACACAGATTTTTATTAAGGACCTACTGGACCTTATCACCCAGGTAGTTGAATCGGTAGATACCTACAAAGAGATACTCTCGGATTACCTTAATATGTACAATACTGCTATCAGTAATAACCTTAATGAGATTATGAAGGTACTTACTATTTTCTCGGCTGTATTCATTCCCCTTACGTTTATTGCAGGAATTTATGGAACCAACTTTGCATATATGCCAGAACTAGGATTTAAGTATGGGTATCCTATATTTTTAGGGGTGCTGGTTGTGATTGCAGGATTTATGATTCGTTACTTCAAAAAGAAGAAATGGTTTTAGGGTTGCGTTTTTAATAGGGTGTCCACTTCATCCATTACGTAGTATTGAAAGGCTGACTCTTTGTGTAAGCCTCCTACGGTAATTGCTTGTACAGGACAGGTGTTTACACACCTCCAGCAGAATGTACACTCTCCTGCATTCACAATACTACCATCCTCTATGGCTAAGTTGTTTGTAGGACAGAGGGATATACACTTTTTGCAAAGTACGCAGGATTCTTGTATACGAACATTCTCCTTTGCTCCGCTCATATAGAGCTCTTCATTCATATTCTGACTTTTTCCTAACCAGTGGCCAAATCGGGAAAAGCCTCGAGTGTACAGTTTACCCTTTGATATTCGTGATACCGCTTTATCTATCTTCTTATTTGCCCTACGTACACCTCTTTTCAAACTCCCTTTTGTGAGTTTTGAGTATACCGGAATATTTCCAATATTGGAGGGCATGTTAATATGGTCAGCATACAATACCTGTACCATAGGAAGGTATTTCGTAATATTATATGCTCCATCACCGGAAAAGAACTGCTGTGTACAGAGTATCACAACAGCTTTGTTGGTAAACTCCTTCTGATACTTCACAATAAATTTTTTATATGCCACAGGCGCTGTGGAGTGATGAATTGGATAACAGAGTGTTATCACATCAGAGTTGGATATGATATGGGAAAAATCAACACTCTCTTCTATAGAGTAACAAGAACAGTTCATTCGTTGGCTAAACCGTTTTGCCACAAATTTTGTATTACCCGTACCTGAAAAGTAGATAGTACTCCAATTTTTACTCATATCTCCTCCCTTTGAGTTACTCCTGAAGAAATGGTTTTAAGTAGTTGCTTGCAATTCTTTGAACATTACCAAGTAGATCTGTTGTTCCATGGGTTACACACCAGTGGTAAATAGCTCCACGAGAAATAAGTAATAAATCTTTTGTCAACTCTTCACAGTCTACCGATTCATGAAGAGCACTTCTCTCCTGCGCATGTGTAATAAGGGTATACAGCCCATAAGGAAGTCCTCTCTCTAGGGAGAGAAAAAACTCGTTTCCATTATCAATTTGAGCTTTGTACACATTTTTTATGATATCATACCCCGCATTATATGCGTACTCACACTGTGTAGAGATATATTGAATAATCCCATTAATAGGATCCTCTTGTAATAACCGTGGAAGAACATGTTCAGAAAAGTCTGAATCAACATCTTTATAGAGTTCTACAATAACATCTGATTTACTGGAAAAATGATGGTAAAAAGCACCAACACTCATATCGGCACTCTTGCAAATGGTCTGAATACTCAGTTCATCGAATGAGTACTTTCCTAATAACTCTCTACACACAGCTAAAGTTTTTTCCCGTGTCTGTTGGGCTTGCTCCTTCCGTGTAAGTTTTTTCTCGTTTCCCTTAACCATACATACCTACTTTCCCTGCAATCTACCATGAAATAGAAAAAAAGTACATAACCGAAATTTTTGTTTGACTTTTGCATTATATATTGTTATGATATTCACAGAACAAGTTCGCCGAATCTATTCTGCAAACAAAAGGGAGATATATATGAAACAGTATAAAGAGTTATTTGAAGAGACTTCTATCGGATCACTCCAATTGAAGAATCGTATTTCTATGGCACCTATGGGACCTATTGGTTACTCAGATCCCTATGGTGGGTTTAACCAGAGACTTCAGGATTACTATGTTGAACGAGCAAAAAATAATGTGGGGCTCATTATTACGGGTATTTGTAATGTTGATATTGAAACAGAGGGACTTGATGTTCCAGCAATGCCCTGCCCTACAAAAAACCCTATAGCATTTATTCATTCAACATATCAGATGAATGAGCGAGTTCATGCACATGGAGCAAAAATATTCCTACAACTTACCGCAGGATTAGGTCGAAGCGCGCTCCCTGGATTCACAAAAAAGAATATTGCTCCAAGTGACGCAGAGAATAGATTTGATCCAAGGATTAAGCATAGAGCTATGACAAAAGATGAGATCATGACTCTTATTCAGCGATTTGTACAGTCAGCTGCAATTGCAAAAAAATCAGGATTTGACGGTGTTGAAATTCATGCGGTACATGAAGGATACCTACTCGACCAATTTGCCATTGCCTTTTTTAACCAAAGAACAGATGAGTTTGGTGGAACCCTAGAAAACCGATTACGTGTAGCAACAGAGATTGTTAAGCAAATCAAAAAAGTAGTTGGTCAAGATTTTCCTGTTTCTCTTAGATACAGCCTCAAGAGTTGTATGAAAGGTCTTCGACAAGGGGGACTCCCTGGTGAGGACTATGTTGAGGTTGGTAAGGATATTGATGAAGGTATTGAGGCAGCAAAGATTTTAGTTGAAGCTGGTTATGATGCGCTTAATGTTGACGTAGGAACTTATGACTCTTGGTACTGGAACCACCCACCAATGTACTTTGAGGATGGAATGTATCGTGAGTTTGGTGCAATTCTTAAAAAACATGTAGATGTGCCTATCATTTTGGCAGGACGTCTTGATAACCCAGAAATTGCGGTGGATGCACTAAAAGAGTCCTGTGATATTATTAGTTACGGTCGTCCTCTTCTTGCGGATCCTGAAATTGCAGAGAAGATACGAAGTGGTCGTATCGAAGAGATTAAACCATGTTTAGGTTGTCATGAGGGCTGTTTAGGAAGAGTTGCAAATGGTCCTATTAGCTGTGCAGTAAACCCAGCCTGTGGTAGAGAAGAAATTTACGGATTAACTCCAGCTTTACAGAAGAAACATGTGCTTATTATTGGAGGAGGAGTTGCTGGACTTGAATCTGCAAGGGTTCTAGCTCTTAGAGGACATAAAGTAACACTTTGCGAAAAGAGTGATAAGCTTGGAGGTCACCTAATTCCTGGAGGGGCTCCTCATTTTAAACGGTATGATCATCAACTGGTTCGATACTACGAGCACCAAATGCAACTTCTTGGAGTAGATGTAAAAATGAACTGTGAGGTTACAGAACAGATGCTAGACTCATATGGTGCTGATGCAATTATTTGTGCCAGTGGTTCAACTCCAAGATCTCTCACAATACAAGGAGAACAACAGGTGGTAACTGCGGATGATGTACTTCTTAATAAGAAGGATGTTAAAGATTCTGTAGTAATGATTGGTGCTGGACTTGTGGGATGTGAAACCGGACTATGGTTAGCTCAACAGGGTAAACATGTTGAAATTATTGAGCTAACAGGAGAAATTCTAGGTGGACATGGTTCTATTCCTCACATGAACCATTTTATGATTGAGGATCTTTTAAAATTCCATAACATAAAGATTCATACAAACACAGAGATTATAAAGACAACAGCAAACTCCGTAGTTGTACAACAGGATGGTAAGGAATTTGAAATTTCTGGAGAAACTGTAATTAGTGCAATTGGGTACCAGAAAAATGATACACTTTACCAGAAGATAAAGGATATAGACACTCCAGTATACAATGTTGGAGATTCTAGAAAGGTACATAACATTATGTACGCTATTTGGGATGCCTACGAATTGGCTCGAACCATATAATAGATAGCTACTTCTTGGGCTTTATCAATATTGGTAAAGCCCATTTTTATTTCACCTATATTGGAATAAAAAAATACCCCTTCCCCCCTTTTTTAATATGATAATTTTCACTATACTCTCTGCCGAGGTATATTCATGAAAAAAAGTTTTTCCCCATTTATATGGTCCCTATTTGTTCTTTTTTTTGCCGGTTGTAGTAGCTCTAGCAGCTCATCAAATAATCGGTATGCAATCCCTTCTGCTACAGAGAGAGTACGAGAAAAGGCAGTTCCCTTTATTGATAACCTTCAAGCTTCCAGTGTGGATACTCGGCTATTACAGAATCCAGACAGAGGGTTTAGAGGGGAAACCTACATAACCTTAGGAAGTGGTGTTGCTTATCCATCAGGATCTAATGATGCGTTTGAGGAGCTGAATAAAGAAATAGCAATGTACAAAGATGAGGGTGCTAACATTATTCAAGCCTATGTATACCTTTCTGAGTTTTATAACAAAGAGATATCACAAGAAGCCTTTGATCAGCTTACCCAGTTTTTTCAAATAGCCGCAGATAATAACACAAGGTTTTTACTTAGATTTGCATACGATTATAGTACATCGAATAAAACAGGAGCTAGGACAGATCAAATTCTTAGCCACCTAGATCAGATTGATCAGTGGATTCAAAATAATAGTGATCTCTTTCATAAGACAGTATACGCCACCCAGCTAGGTATTATTGGACTTTGGGGTGAAGGTCATGGAGAGAGCCGACGTATTGATAAGGCTAAGGTGTTACCTAAATTTTTTGAGGTGATTCCAGAGGATATATTTATTCAAGTACGACTCCCCGACTTTCTTGAGTATATTCCCCATGATCAGTTTTACAGAGTAAGCTTTCATGATGATTTTCTTGTGGGTGTTGATCATGATTGGGGTATGATTCCTCGAGACCATGAGCAGTTCGGTGATCTTCTTGCTATGAATACACAGGCTGTATCTGATGGAGAGATGCCCTGGGGAAGAGATAAAACAATATCTCCTATGGATCCACTACTTATATTTGAGCAGATTGTATATTACAGCCTTACCTCTCTTAGCATAAAACATAACTACCGAGAGGAGGATGGCGGCATTCACCCCTACGTACTTGAACGTGCAAAAAGTATTCCCCTATCAGAATCTTACTTACAGGAGAACAGTGTTCCTTATAACCCAATGATGCTACAAGATGGAAATATAGACCTTTTTACCTACCTGCAGTACCACCTTGGGTACAACCTTGTGGCTGGAAACTTTGAGGAAAACGATGGTACTGGAAGTTTCAGAGTGTATAACTTTGGTCTTGCAGCACCCCATGAGTTTATTCCTGAGATACGGGTAAATGGTGAGGTTATTCCTCAACAGTATGAGTCTGGAGAACTTATGTCTCAATCATCAACTCAGTTTACCTTTCCATATACCGAAGGAGATAAGGTAACCCTAAGTTTTACCCATAGACGAGTTCCTGAGTTATCTATTAGGTTAGCAAATAGTTTACCATATGATAATGGAGTTATATCTATTAAGGGAGAGTAAATCTTCCTTGTAGAAAATTCACCAAGAGAGGCTACTTAGCTGCACATTTCTCAAGCAGTTGGGTAGCCTCTTTTTTACTAAAGTA
>CAZBHR010000035.1:0-5976 GCA_964492025.1 uncultured Spirochaetia bacterium
TAAAACCTAAAACTTCTCTTGACTTTTCCTGAATTCTTTATTAAATTAGAATCATTCTAATTTAAATCATAAGGAGACAGTTATGAAATATGTATGTACAGTTTGTGGTTATGTTCATGAAGGAGATGAGGCTCCTGCAAAATGTCCTCAGTGTGGAGTTGCAGCTGACAAGTTTAAGGTAGCCGTGGCTGGTGCAAAAAATTGGGCAGATGAGCACAAAATTGGTGTAGCAAATGGTCTTGATGCAGAGATTGTTCAAGGTCTTAAAGATAACTTCATGGGAGAGTGTACCGAGGTAGGTATGTATCTTGCTATGAGTCGACAGGCTGACCGAGAAGGTTATCCAGAAGTAGCTGAAGCGTATAAGAGAATCGCTTTTGAAGAGGCTGAGCACGCTGCAAAGTTTGCTGAACTTCTAGGAGAGGTTGTAACCGACAGCACTAAAAAGAACCTTGAGCTTCGAGTTGAGGCTGAGTACGGTGCTTGTGAAGGTAAGCTTGGTATTGCAAAACGAGCTAAAGAGCTTGGATACGATGCTATTCACGATACCGTACACGAAATGTGTAAAGATGAAGCTCGACACGGAGCTGCATTTGATGGACTTCTTAATAGATTTTTTAAGAACTAATATTGTAAGGAAGGGTGGGGGTGACCCCGCCCACTTCTATGAACTCTATTCAAGATACATTGCGTAATTGTGGGCTTAAGGCCTCATCCCAAAGGGTTGCAATTTTAACATATTTACAGAGCGTTGATACCCATCCCACCGCAGACCAGATGTATGAAGCCCTGACTTCAGATCTTCCTAGTCTTTCTCGAGGGACCGTGTATAATACTCTTAAAACATTACAACAGCACGGTCTTGTCCATGAACTCACGGTTCAAAAGGGTGAGTCTCGGTATGATGGAAATATTTCTTGTCATGGACATTTCTCATGTACCCAGTGTGGAGAACTCTTTGATTTGCCTCTTCAAGAGCACTCGCATTCCATACCCGATGGGTTTCAGTTGCAAACTCAACAGCATTTTTTCTATGGACTTTGTCCTATCTGCTTTTCGGAAGATAGCTAATTATCACTATTGACTTATATTTCACTTTTCTATAAAATTTTTCTGAGTAAATTACCATTAAATAGAGGGGATTCTATAGAATAGGTGATTTTCAACATTACGTAGAGGGTAGGAGAAGTTATGAAGAAGTCAAAGGTTATCATGATTGTTGGACTTAGTTTGCTTATGGCAGGAACTCTGTTTGGTTGTGTAGCAAAGATCAAAGGAAATGAGATTGTTAAAGGTATGGTATCAAAGGCTGAGTCTCGGGAGGCTCCATTTACCTATACCGTATATTTCATAGAGGATGGTGTTCGGGACGAGTACTTTTATGAGTATACTGGCTCAAACATGTATTTGACAATAGATGGTGAAAACTTTGTTCTTGATGAGGAAGAGAAGGAATCTTCATTTGAGGTTATCTTAGAAGAGCTGGATATTGCACAGTTGTCCTTTACTGCAGATGTCGATAGTGAGGTTACTATAAAAAGTAAGGTCGTTACAGCAGTAGGGCGAATGGAGAATGGTTCGAAATTTACCACCGAAGTTGCTACCGATGGTAGCTGGGTTTCTGAGGAACAGGAAGACTTTGGTTTCATGTTCAAGTTTTTGAAATAAGAGTTGTACTCTTCAAGAAAGGGATGAAAGACTAGTGCTTAGTTTTTCATCCCTTTTTTATTCTTCTTATAAGGATTTTAGTATTACAGTACCGATACTATATTGGGTACTTGGTACTGAGCCTGACTCTCCGCCTTAAACCACTCCTTGGTAGTCATGGTAATAGCTCTTCGGTCACTCCTATGCTGTACCATTGCAGAAATATCTAAAAGAAACATAAATGGAGCAAAGGACTCTTTTCTGTAGTACTGTTTTCCTTGATACCTATGAATATTGAGATACTCTTGGGCTTCCTCTTTTTGAATGATATGTTCAAGCATTTCCTTTGAGGTAGAACTGGCATGATACCAATCTCCCTGGGCAAGTACTGCAGATACAAGGGCTGCTGTATGTAATCCTGTAGATCTGTTATCACCTATGTAGGCGTTACGAGTTCTTTCAGTTATGAGTATGTTTCCAATAGGGTGGGGTGTTATCTCTGCTATTGGCTGGAGAAGGGCCCAGAAGAATAGATCATTCAGTAACTCTGGTTCAACGGTAAGCATGGTATTAAGAAAGTCTCTTGTGTCCCTAAATATGCGGAGAGAAACAAGTTGCTCTATAATCTCTTTGTACCGTTGTTGAGCAAGGTCACTCTGGCTCATATCTATTTCTAAATCCTCACAAAGAGTTGTGGTAAATGTTTTGTAAAGAGGGTCTATAAGGGTAAAGAAACTCTCTACAGAGGTTTTCTCAGCAAGAAGATCTCTAAATAGCTTAGGGCTTATCTGTTGACATAACGCTTCTAGTTGGGTGTGGGATTTTTCCATTTTGAGCATCAGTACTACAAGGTGAATATTTTTAATACCTCTGCCCTGATTTGTCTCCCACAGTTTTCTATACACCCCAGAAGTGTCGTGAACTTCATAGAAATTAGTAAGTACCTTTGATTCATACCCTCTTAGGTGGAATCGCACTCCTTCATGGGCAATGGTATCGGTAGGCCAAAGGTAGTGAAGATTTTCCTGTATTGAGAACCCTACTAAAAACCGATTATCTGTGCTAGTGCAACCTAAGGAGTTAAAAATCTCTGGATAGAAGAGAGGTTCTCCCTTTACCCTTTGTATAGGAGCACCGTGGGAAATTGTTCCTTCCGCTTCATAGTAGGAGTTATTTACCAGAGTGAGGGATCGCTCTTCATTGTTACCCATATTGGTGTATGCGTACACCGCGTCATTCACCCCAGAGGCTGTGTGAAAGTCGTAAATTGCAAAATTATGAGCTCCTGCAAATATACTTCGTTTATGAAATAGTGGGGATATTTTTTGTTCATGGGCTGCTAGGAGGTCACTGTTGTCCTGCTCGTCGTAGTAGGATCTGTGGTACTCCATTCCATACTTCTCTTTATATCCCTCAAATTGACCGTGTCCTACCATAGGAAGCCCCGGTAGGGTAGCCAAAATTGTGGCAACACCAAAATACTTATCACCATCCCCAAACTGCTCTACTGCTGTCTCTTCATCGGGGTTGCTCATAAAGTTTACATACCGTTGGAGTATTCCTGGATCAAAGGCTATGGTCTCCTTTATCATACTCCTGAATTTTTGGTTGTCCTCGTTCTTTAGCATATGCATAAAGGCACTATTATATACACGGTGCATTCCTAGGGTTCGTACAAAAAATCCCTCCATCATCCAGAACGCCTCTGCCAAAAGCAGACAGTCGGGGACTTCTTTTGCTACACGGTCAACAACTTCTCTCCAAAACTCCTGGGGTATAGCATTATTAAAATCAGCAGTACTCATACCGTAGGCAGATCGGCTTGCAATAGCTCCTCCATCTCCCGGTTTTGGGTACCATAATCGCTGGATATGTTTTTTTGCAAGGGTCATAGCTGCATCAAATCGAATAATTGGAAAATTTCTAGCCACATCAAGAATTACCTGAATAACCGCTTCTCGTGTCTCTGGATTCAGATAGTCCAGCTGGGCTGTATCATTCCATGGCATAGAGGTTCCATCGTTTCCGTGATAGATATAAGATGTTTCGCCAGTGTCAAAATTTACCCGTTTGAAGGTTACCGCTGCATCGCTCTGGTTGTAGTAGTGGTCTTCAATAAAAATACCGATATGGCTGTTATCTAAGAGATTTTCACTTTCGTAGGTGTAAGAGGGGAATGGGGCATAGTCCGCATGTAAAAATCGTTCTGGGTGGTTAATCATCCAGTCAGAATCTAACCCTGTGTGGTTTGGAACCATATCACTGGCTAATCGTATTCCTCTCTCCGCACATCGATGCCTTAGGTTTGCCATTGCTTCGTATCCACCCATTCTCTCTGCAATATAATATCCCTTTAGAGAGTACGCAGAAGGTGCTGCATCGGGGTTTCCACACCGTTGTTTGATTTTTTGCGAGGCCGTACTTCGTTCCCAGAGCCCAATAAGCCAGAGTGCAGAAAAACCTCTTTTCTTTAGTTCATCTAGCTCTTCATTGGGAATTTGATCTAACCGAGTTATTGGTCGTTCATACTTTTGTGAAAGTTGATATAGCCAAACTAAGCTGTTCTTTGCCAGCATTACAACCTCTGCCATCCAACCTTTGTCCTGACTGAACGCTTCGTACTCATCCGATATAAATCCAAGATCAGGTGCGTGAACTTCTGGGGTGCCTACTCCATGAAAGGAAGGCGAAAAAACCTCTTCCGAAAGAAAATCCATACTTCGTAGCAGAGGATCTAAGAGTTCTGGGTCAATAAGGTCATGCCACTCTTGTACAATAAACTTAAGCTGTTCTAAGAGGGAATTTGGATGTCTTTTTGCAGGTTCAAGTAAGATATCTATAAGATTTTTTGTGGTACCTCCATACTTTACAGGGGTACTGATAAAATATGTATGAACCCTTTCAAAGAAGGGGAGGTAAACACTCTCTGTAATAAGTCTTTTTTCGTATACCAGAGGAGAAAACTCTGCCATTGCAGGGTTTAGGTTGAATACCCGAATAATGATAGTTTCCCAAAAGAGATTTTTATAAAAACCATTGCTGTTTTTATGTGCTTGAAGCTCCTGAGTGCGAGTTTTTTTCCCTTCAAGCAGATCTACTGAGGGGTATTCATCTACGTAGCATGAAAAAAGCTCTTTTACGGGAGATTCCCCTAGCTGGATATTGGTATATGAGTACAGGTTATTCTCTTGCGCTTTAGGGATCGTACGAAGGAGGTTTCTTGATACCGATGTATAGGCTTTTTGTAGAAGACATATAGCTGTAATATTTCCCGGAGTATAAGCGGAACCATACTTTTTCATGAGCGCCTGAGATACTATTTGTGCCTGAGTATAAGGGGTTATACTCAGCTCCCCAGTAGGTAGGCAACAAGCCCTATCTATTTTTGATTCTATACGAGCTTTTTTAGATATCTTCATGAATTTATGATAGTCTAATTGTATAAAAAGTACAACTTTAAAGATTCGATTTTCTTCAGAATTCTGGGAATTTCCCCCTATAATATTTCAATACTTATTGGTACAATCATTCTGGCTAGGAACACCTAGTTTTTGAAAGGAGATTTTATGAAGTCTAAGCTTATTTCGCTTATCATGATACTGTTTTTTCCCGTCGCTCTTATGGCTATGGGGGAGGAAGTTCTTTTTTCTGACTCAAATTTAGAGTCTGTGGTAAGAAGTCTTTTAGATATTCCTACTGGAGGAATTACCACAGAGGACATGGAGAGTCTTGTAGAACTAGACGCTTATGGAAAGTATATTACTTCGCTAGATGGGTTAGAGGCTGGGAAAAACTTAGTTTTCCTTGATTTAGGGTGGAATAACATCTCTTCACTTGAGCCTTTAGCAGAACTTACATCATTAGAGCAACTCTATCTTGATCATAATCAAATTATAGATATTACCCCATTAGAAGGGCTTACTAACTTAAAAGAGTTAAGACTCTCCGAAAATTTTGTAACTTCATTAGAGAATCTTTGGGGCATGAATCGGTTAGAGTCCCTTCTTGTGAGCAATAACTATATGGTAATTGATTTTGTTGGAGCAACTCCAGACCTGCAGGGATACGAAAATGCTATTTTTCTTGAGTTTCTTTTATCAAAAAGTGTAAACATGACAGACTATAATGGTCAGGATTATGTAGCAGGAAATATTGTATATGGAGCTCCAGAAGCGGATAGTGTTCGTTTTGCTCCATATCTTACTGACCTTGGAGAGGTTGCAGGAAAATCACCTGTTATAGATACTCCTGTTGCAAAGGAACCCTTTACTGAGCCAGTTGTTGAACCAGTAGTTGAACCAGTTGTTGAACCAGTTGTTGAACCAGTTG
>CAZBHR010000036.1:0-5970 GCA_964492025.1 uncultured Spirochaetia bacterium
TGACTCTGTACTAATTATACATTGAAAAGGAAGTATGTCAAGAAAAAAGTTTTTTTATTTTGTATGATGTAAACTGGTAAAGATTTTTTATCTCATTTTTGGTATGTAAAAATAGCCGATGGTCACAGGAAAAAGTCCTGCAAAGTGGCACTACTCCCCACTCACTCCTAAGAGTGCAACTATATCACTATGGCAACAACGTCCTTCTAGGTGAAGCTCTTTACACTTCCCTCCAAATCCTGCTCCCGTAACTTGATGTAACGCTTCAACCGTGGTTGCTCCTTCGGAAATAGCCCGTACAAGCTCCCCCTTTGTCACTTGATTACAGTAACAAATAGTAGCACTATGGGGAAGCATCTCTATCATACCACTTCTCCTAGAGCGTGAAATATAGACATGTAATGAAACAGGGTTCCCCCTATAACAAAGAGGTGCCATATAGCATGGGTATACTTAACCTTTGTCATAGCATAAAAGATAACTCCCAAAGAGTATGTTACTCCTCCTGCAATTAAAAACCATAGGGACATAGCATCAAACGCTTCTACCATGCTCTTACCAATAAATACAATCATCCAACCCATAAAGAGATAGATAACCACCGACACTTTTCCAAATCGTCCTGTGTACTTTATTTTAAAGAGTATTCCTATAAAGGTGAGTATCCACTGCACAGCCAGCATAATCATGGCTGGGGTTCCCCCAATAAGAATCAAAAATGGCGTATAGGTTCCCGATATAAGCACATAAATAGCAGAGTGATCCAGTATTCTAAAAAAGCTACGAGTCTCACCCTTTGGCAACAGGTGGTACACCCCAGACATGGAGTATAAAAATATGGCAGAAAGACAGAATACAGCACTCCCTATAACAAGGTCAGCTCTTCCAGTGAGTGAAGCCTCATACACCAGGAAAATAAGAGCAGTTATTCCCATTCCCGCCCCCACTAGGTGTGTTATAGCATTCAGTTGATCCTCAAACAGTGAGTACTGTTTTTCCTCTTTCATTATCGCTCCTAAGCAACTACCTGTTGCAGTTTCTCTATAATCTGATCCACAATCTCCGTTGGTGTGTATACATCCGTATTAATCACCAGATCAGCCTGTCTATAATCGTCATTATCTATTCCATAAATTCGTTGGTACCGTGCTCTATCTAATCGATCTCGCTCCTCGGTCTCCCGTATTTTTTCCTCTATTGATCCAGACTCTCTTGCATGGATCCTTCTTGCTCGCTCCTCTTCTGATGCTAAAAGATACACTTTTAAGTCTGCATCGGCAAGCATCCATATAGCTAACCGAGACCCTAATACACAGGACGGAACAGCCATTGCCAGTTCTACTTGGTGCGCATCAAGATATTTATCAATATCGTCACTCTCCTCGGCCTGCTTTCTAATCTCATGAAAACTTATCCCTCTATCCTCAGCAAGGTTACGAAAGGTGTAGTTAATCATCGGTATAGATAACCGCTCTGCCAGCAGTGAGGTAACCGTAGTATTCCCACATCCACTTTTTCCGGATATTGCAATTCTCATACTATTCGACATTTCGTAACTGCTCCCTCATATCTTCTACGGCGCCTTTCATAGCAATCACCCGATTACTTAACTCAACATCCGTACTTTTAGATCCTATGGTGTTTACCTCACGGTGTATCTCCTGTATAAGAAACTCCAACTCCTTACCCAGTGATCCCTCGTTTTCCATCACCTTACGAAAGCTTTTACAGTGTGCCTCTAAACGAACAACCTCTTCATTAATTCCATATTTCATGAGAAGAAATGTCACCTCAGAGGTAAGTCTATCCTGGGGTATTTGATCATCCAATAGCTCGTTGTACCTCCCAATAAGCTGTGCTCGAAATCGCTCTTCCATACGCTCTTGATGTGCATGCACCCATGTAACCGTATCCTCTAGGATGGTAACTTTTTGAGAGAGGTCATATTTCAGAGCTTCTCCCTCTTCTGCCCTCGTTGCAAGAAACCGGCCAAGCACCTTATCAATTTCTGTAAAGAGTGTCTGTTTAAAATCCACAATATTGAGGCTACTTCCGCCATGAAATATTTCGGGGATATGTATCAAGTCACCAAGGCTTACGGCTTCACTGATTCCCTCTTCTTTGGCAATGGATCTGAGATCTTTCAGAATAGAGGAGACCCTTGCTCCATCAAGGCTACTGCTCTTTGCTGAGCTCTGGGTATCCACTCGGAGTAATACATCAACCCGTCCCCGTTTTATTTGGGACTTGATTCGCTTTCCTATCTCATCCTCCAACTGATCCACCATGGTGGGGATCTTAATTGCAAGGTCAAGAAACCGATGATTCACTCCTCGTATCTGTAAAATCCACTCTCCCTCGCCATAGCTAAAGGTACTGCTTCCATAGCCTGTCATACTTTGCATTTATAACTCCTCTAATCCTTTCAGTACCGCTCTCCCGAGGGTCCAGTTGTCTCCAGCTCCCATTGTAATAAAAAGATCCCCCTCCTGCAATTCCCCAAGAATTAACTCAACCGCATCTAGGGGCTCATCTACATACCGAGTGTTTAGCTCTGAACGTCCCCGTTGAAGGGTCTCTTGATACAAGCTTTCACCACTCACCGAGAGATCACTCAGTTGCTCCCGAGCTGATCCATAAATACGGTGAAGGTATAACACGTCTGGCTCCTGTAACACTGAGGCAAACTCATCAAAGAGGGCTGCTGTCCTTGTATAGGTGTGGGACATAAAGGAGAGCACAATACGAGGATTTCCGTAGAAAGAACGGAATCCACGTAAGGTTGTAAGCATCTCTGTTGGATGATGTCCATAATCATCTAGAATAGTAACACCCCTAGCAACACCCACAAGTTCAGACCGTCTACTCACTCCTCGAAAATCTAACAAACCTCTTTGTATCCTATCAACAGGAAGATTTTTTACGGAGCTTCCTTTCTGATCAACCATCTTTGCCAGAGCACCCACGGAGGCTGCAACATTATAGCTCGTGTGGTCTCCGGGGAACCGAATTTCTAAAGGATCAGAAACTCCCTGAAGGGTAATTACTGTTTTTCCTGAGAGAAGTTGTGAACACTCTATCCTAAGTTCTCCCTTGGCAGTAGCACCGTAAGGAGTATAGGTAATATCGGGTCTGAGTTTTTTCACTCGATCAACCACCTCAGTCACATTGGTGTCATCCGCAAAGTAGATACAACTCCCCTGGGGTTTTATCTGCAACAGAAATGCTACAAAGCTCTCTTTCACATCCTCAATACCACCGAGATAGCTATCAAAGTGGTCACCCTCTAAGGAAGTTACCACCGTAATATGGGGAAAAAAGTTAAGAAAGTGCTTACGGTACTCGCAGCTCTCAACAATAAAAAACTCCTCCCCCTCCATATGTATAGAGTGTCCATCAAAGGAAGATACCCCGCCTCCTGTTAAGGTGGTAGCAGAGAGCTTAAACTCCTTAGCCAGGGTACCTAAAATTGCGGTGGTAGATGTTTTTCCATGGGTACCACAAATGGCACACACCTTACTTTTTGAAGCGACTATTCCCAGAGCCTCAAAGTAAGAGACACAGGGAATACCGAGCTTACCAGCTTCTACCAGTTGAGGTTGAGTCTCGGGACTGTATGCCGCAGAGTAAATCACCATATCTATGGTGTGAGTAATCTCTTTGGGTGAGAATGAGGTTACCTCAATACCAACCCGCCCTAGAATGGCATCTGTATAAAACAGCTCATCCCCATCGGAACCGGAAACAGAGGCTCCCCTACGAAGTAAAATTTCTGCTAACCCAGAGGTACCGGTTCCCTTAATGCCTACAAAAAACAGGTTACGCCCCTCTGGTTGAAGAAGGATATGATGAAATTCCATTGCTAAGTAAGAGAGAACATTCGCTTGAGAACTGATTCATTATAACTGTTCTCAAATCCCGCAACATCCTCTAGGTACATTGCTTCAATATCCTGCCGGTAGTAGTCGGTAACTCGGTACCGTACTAACTTCATTGTAGAGTTTACCAATCCATCCTCCTCGGAAAAGGGCTTTTCAATAATTCTAAAGGTTCTTGGAATCCACTGTGCAGGAACATGGGAGACCCCGTCTCTCTGAAAACCATATAACTGCTCCTTAAGGAGAGCCAAGCCCTCTTGTGCTGTAGTAGTATTGTGTACAGAGAACAGCTTTTCTACAGATGGCGTATTGAGAGTAATTAAACCGGTGGTGTACTTTTTATGATCATTATACACCATGATTTGGTTAATCACATCGGTATGATTGGTAAAGAGATCCTCAATCTCCTCGGGAGAGTATTTCTCTCCATCCGCAGAGATAAGTAACGCCTTTTGACGCCCAACTACCATCAAAAATCCGTCTGAATCCATATATCCAAGATCTCCAGAGTACAACGCCCCATCTCGTAAAGCTTCGGCAGTGGCTTCTGGGTTTTTGTAGTACCCCTTCATAACGCTTCCACCACGAACAACAATCTCCCCCTGAACTCCCTGAGGAGCTTCAACCCCTGATTCAAGCATGATTTTCACATCAATAGAGGGCATAAGCACTCCTGATGTTCCGTACTTATGAGTTTCTGGAGAGTTAGCTGAGATAATTGGAGCGTTTTCCGTAAGTCCATACCCCTGATACACGGGGGCTCCTATTGCGGCAAAAAACTCCTGCTGCTTAACAGGCAGAATGGCCCCACCTCCAATACAGAATTTAAGATTACCCCCAAAGGCATTTCGCATTTTAGGAAAGATTAACCGCTTAGCCAACCATAGGTACAGAGAGCTTCCTGGTTTACCAGTAACCTTATTGTAACCATCTCCATTTCTTGCAATTCCAGTTTCAAGACCTCTCTTGAAAATTTTCTCAATAATACCACCCTTTTTCTCTATTGCCTGTACCATATTTTTCATAAAGTTACCCGTAATTGCGGGAACCGTAAGGAGGAAATCTGGCTTAATCTCCTGTAAATTTTTAGGAATATTTCGAAGTAATCCAATACTACCACCTCTGGCGTCAACAAAGTAGAGAGAGATTCCCTGTAACATTCCCGTATACAAACAGACAGTATGGGCAAAAGAGTGATCACAAGGAAGAATAACAAGGGTTGAATAGGATCCCTTTGGAATAGTTACCGTATTAACCGCATCTGTAGCATTGGTAAAATAGTTTCTGTGGGTCAGCATAATACCCTTAGGGTTTCCCGTAGTTCCTGAGGTGTATGAAATAGTTACCGTATCATCGGCGGAGATCTCCTTCTCTAACACCTTTATGGCATCTGGACTCTTTGCAAGATAGTTCTCCCCTTGGGTAATACAACTTTGGTAGGAGTAGAAACTTGCACCCATAGGAAGATTATCTCCTCCCGACTCATCATTTTTTAAGTTACCAATACCAAGAACCATGGGTTTCACCTTAAGATCATTATAGATAACCTTAAGTTTAGGCATGGTGATATGAGAAACCACAATAGCCGAACATTCGGAGTGATTAAGTCGTACCAGTAACTCCTGGGGAGTAAGTTTTATAGAGAGAGGAACAACCATACATCGAGCCTTAAGAGACCCTACTTCAGACATAATCCACTGAGGAGAGCCCTCTGCAAAGATAGCAACTCTGCTTCCTGGCTGCATACCACAACCCAAGAGAAACCCTCCAAAGGTATCACTCTGCTTGTCAGCTTCGATAAATGAAGTTTTTATCCACCCTTCATCCTGCTTTTCATAGAGGTATCCCCTATCCTGAAACTCAACAGCCGCATCATGAAGCATCTCCATTACTGTTTTCATAGAACTCTCCCTGTTTGTATTACAGAAACTGTACCATAGCACGGTAAATTGTGCAAGTTTATAGGGAGTCTTTCTTTTGAAGTGTCAGCCTTTGATACCCATGCAATCTGTGATATATCCAACAGTCCGTCACTATTCAGGAATTGAGAGATGGTGCCTACTTCTGTAGTGTGATGGAGCCTCTCCTGTAT
>CAZBHR010000037.1:0-5759 GCA_964492025.1 uncultured Spirochaetia bacterium
CCCTCTTTATCAAACCTAAGGTTATGAAAAGCTTCGTAATATGGAACAATAGATTGTAAAATCTTTGTCGTGGTATTAATAGATGCGGGTTCTACTTCAAGAGCTTGGAACTCACGCTCAACCAAGGGGTCACCCTCCATACATTTCCTGTATTCCGTGGGAGTTGTAGCTCCGATACAGATAATTTCAGATCCCGTAAAGAGTGGTCTCATTGCAGTAAGTAGCTCCATACCTCGATTATTTTCTGAGGTAAGGTAGTTATGAATTTCATCAATAAATAGAATAATATTTCCCTTATCAACAATTTCATTCACCATAGTTTGCACACGGTTTTCTAGGTCTCCTCGATACGCCACACCACTCATAAGTAGATCTAAGTTAATAGAGAGTATCTGCTTACCCTTGAGCATATCAGGAACATCTCCCGAAGTGATATTCCGCGCCAGTCCGTATACAAGAGAACGTTTTCCAACACCTGGCTCTCCTACAAGTATGGGACTGTTCTTTTTTCGTCGACCCATAATCCTAATAAGAGCATTCATATATGAGGGTCGATCAACAACTGGGTCTATGGTGCTATCGGTAGTCTGTTTAATAATATCTGTAGTGTAGTGGGCAATGAAAGATACAGAATCTACAGACTTAGAGAGATCATCCTCCTCCTCTGTTCGACGTTTCTTACCAACCCACACTCTCTGCTCAAGCATAGATGACTCTCTCTGCTGATCCTTTATGTGTTGGGCCACCGTTTGCATGGTAAGGCCACTATCAATAAGGTAGTGATAAAAAGTACTTGTATTATCACTGAGCAGTGCATAAAGAAGGTGGTCTGTTCTAAAAACAGAGTCACCCATGTTATGTGAAAGCTTTACACCTTGAGAGATAATTTCATTGATTCTCTTTCCAACCTTCACTTCTCCCTGCTCTAACGGCAAGGGTTGGTGCTTAGGCTTTGGGAGATCCATTTCAATAAGGTCAATGAGATCTTGATCAATAATATGTAGTTTGTTAATGATTCGTACAGCTGCGGTATTTTCAGAACGTAATAGAGCAAACACAAGGTGCTCGGGAAGAATCTCCTTCCCTTGATAGGTTCTTGCAATAGATTTAGCATCTATCATAACCAATTTATGTACTGCTGCAGAAATATTTATTCCCATATAAAATTAGCTCCTCCGCTTAGAATACCCAGAACAGAGAGACACGTCAACTCTTACGAAGCAGAGCTGTTATCTGCTGACGTGAAATTCTTCTTGCGGGAAATAAAGAGAATAGAAGTGCCAATAGAAGCACCGCAAAAAATGTAAAAACTACAGAAGATGGATGTATAATAACAGGGATATCTGTAAGGTAGAAATTAAAGGACTCACCTCCAGCACCTATCATGATAAGAAGTCTCTGGATTCCTCGAATAACTATACCAATATTTGATCCAAGTACCAGCCCAATAATAACCCCAAACAGAGCGCCTACAAATCCAATAAGTCCACCAACAAGTAAAAAAGTATACCCTATAGTTTTACGACTTGCCCCATGTACTCGCATAAGAGCTACATCATCGGTTGATTCAAGACCTACAAATAAAATAGTTGTAGAGATATTTATTGATGCAATAAGAAAAATAAGAACCATAACAATCTGAATAAACTGCTTAGAGTTAAGAAAGTTCCTGTAGAGATCATCCTCTAATTCCATCCACTCAATAAGTCGACCAGATGATCCAACGGTGTCATATACACGAGCAATATGATCAACCCCTGTATACTTTCCATATGAATCAATTTTTATTCCAATATATGGGATGAGCTGAGGAAAAAGCTTATCAATTTTTTTATCCTGAATATATACAGTATTTGATCCTAAGCTGTGATATCCTGTAGAAAAAGTAGCAGTAATAATAAAACTACTCTTTTTTAAAAAGGTTTTTCCATTTGGAGCTATAAGAGGTGTAAGCATACTTATTGTATCACCAACAGAGACACCTAACTCTTCGGCTAATGATGATGCAATAACAGCACTACTCTCTGTAGAGAGATCCCACACTCCTTGATCAATCATAAGGGTATCAGAGAATCCTTGATCAATCTCATCATACCCATCAGGTAGTCCACGTAAGAGAACACCAGTTCGATGATTCTCATCCATAATAATACCATTTGCCTCTTTTATCTCTGTAGCTACCCGAACTCCTTCAAGAGACTGTAACCTGTTACGTAACTGATCACGTTCCTCTTTCTGAGAAGAAAGGTTTCTTACCTGATAATGGTATGTGTGAATCTCTATGTATCGACCAGAAATCCCCTGAATCATACCATCAACCAGAATCATTGCCACAAAAAAAGGAACAAGCGAGAAGGTTACTCCTAGTATTCCTCGTATGATCTGTTTTCTTCTTCTACTGTTTTTAGGAGATCTTAGAATTCTACTTGCCCAGACAAATGGGGCCACCGATACTCCCATCTTAATAAAACTCCACCTGTCCACGGGTAAGACGAACTCGCTGATCACCGGTTTGTGCCAATTTCTGATTATGTGTCACCAGAAGAAGGGTTACCCCCTTTCGCCGAACAAGCTCCAGAAATATTTCTTGAATAGTAGCACTTAAATCTTCATCAAGGCTTCCGGTAGGTTCATCTGCAAGAAGGAGTTGTGGATTATGAATGAGAGATCGAGCAATAGAAAGTCGCTGTTGCTCTCCACCAGAAAGGGTTCCTGGGTAGTGATCAAGCCTATGAGAGAGACCAACCTCTTCTAGCAAGCTCTTTGCTCTTGGTAGAAGATCTTTCTTTGAGGACCCCGCAAGGTATGCAGGAATATAACAATTTTCCAATACCGTAAAGTCTGACAAAAGTACAGGGTTCTGAAAAATAAAACCAATATGATTCTTTCTATAAGCTGTAAGGGCTTTATCAGAATACCCAGCGATATCTTTCTGTTTAAACATGATAGATCCGGATGTCACACTTTCCAATCCGCCTATCATATGTAATAAAGTGCTTTTACCAGAACCACTCTCACCAACAATAGTAGTAGTAGATCCTTCCTGTAAATCCAGAGAAACATCAGAGAGAATTTTCAACTCTTCACTCCCCCATTGAAATACCTTTGATACACGTGATACAGTCAGTAATGGATTACTCATATTTTATCACCTCCAGGGGAGAATTTTTTACCAAATCGATACTCCCTCTCCATGTAGAGTATAGCACTATAATCATAGTGACAGTAATGATAGTGCTAATTTCACGGGCACTAATTCTATAAGTCATAGTATATAATACAGGTGGTGAAAAGTATCCACCTAAGAAAAGAACAATACTTTGAACCAGCTGTAAAATACCAGAAATAATCTCATTGCTATATACTAAAAACAGATACCCTAGGGTGACTCCTAGAATAACACCTAATACTCCCAAAATAGCTCCCATTCCTAGAGTAATACCTTGAATTTGTTCTCGGTTCACTCCAGTAGCTTTTAGCATGGCTAGTTCTTTTCGTTTTCCCCTTAGAAGACGGTTTACACTATGCTTAACACTAATTCCAGCAAACAGTACAAGAAGCCCCAGAAGTATAGTTAATACCATTTTCTCAAGCTCTAATGCAGCAACAAAATCTTTATTTAACTCTTTCCAAGTAAAAATAGTTGCACCGGGATACTCTGCTAATATTTTATCTTTTATACTATTAGCCTCTTTGTGATTGACAGTTTTAACTCCAAACCTAGGATGACTGGTTTCTGGGAATACTGCGCCCCGGTCTTCAAGGGGAATGATAATATAACTACTATTCAATCCACTATCTTTTGAGTATATAATACCATCAATCCTTGGTTGGTACATAGCAGGTCGTAATACAGACCCTCCACCTCCTAGTGATAGTAGCTGTATTGGATACCCCCAGTTTACACCTGCAACATAGGCTAAATTAACTCCAACTAGAGCTCCACCGGATGGTAATGTTCCCTTTGTAAAACCAATCTCTTTAGCAAAGATTGGATCAACTGTACTTATATCCGATGGGAGTGCTCTTACAATAACAGGAATGTACTCCCCTGATTCAGTAAGTACCAGTGTTTCTTCCTCATAATAAGGAACAACCGTTGTAACCTCTGGATACTCAAGTAAGCTATCTGAAAAATTGGAAGGAAGATTTTCTGGTGAAAATGAAACCTGTAAGTGGTAGCTTGATACTTGAAGAATATTTTTAATCGCCTGATCTTGTAATCCATTAAGCAGTCCTAAAACAGAAATAATTCCAAAGACACTGGCACCAACAACAATAATTGAGAGTAACATTACCGATGGAATTCGACCACGGCGTAGGCTGTATCTGAGGGCTATAAGAAATATGGGCTTACTCATAGGGCTCTATTGTTTGAAGAATCATATCTTTATTAAGATATGTTGAGATTGTCTTAATAGCATCTAGGTAGATGGTAACCGTTTTTAAATTATCAGAAAGGTAGTTGGTAGTTCTTTTAAGGCTCCCCTGTTGATACATGGTTTCAGATAGAAGCGTTTCTCCATCATACTCATATACATATCGATAGGATGAGTTTTGAGTATATACTCTTTTTTCTACAAGCAAATCATCCAAATAAGAAAACTGATGAACCTCTGAAAGAAGATTGTTTTGATCGTACAACTCCTTTCGAGCAATTCTATCCAATTCATCTATGAACTCTTTACTTTTATTGCCCTTACCATCAATTATTTGAATAACCTGAAGACCACCCTCTGTTCCTTCAGATATACGTCCCTCTACAAGTTCTCCATCTACCCACCGTTGGTAGTCTAACCCTCCCTCTGATCCACTGTAATAAAGACGAAAGAGATCATCATCTCCTTCTACAGAAAAAATACCACCATCCTGTGTTTGGGATGGTAGAATAATACGCTCCTCCTTAGATCCATCGGCATAGGTTCTTACTCTTCGTTGTATTGTTCGATCACCACCTCGCAGGTAAGTGTCTTGATATTGGAACTCACCATCAAGATAGTAGGAAAGTTTTGTAACACTATCAGAAAGTCCTTCGTACATGATTTTTAATATTTTTCCATCAGAAAGATACTCTGTAGTACTTAATAGTCTTCCGTCTAGAGACAGAGCCTTGGTGTTTATGAGAATACCATTTTCATAATAACTGACATGAGACTCATCAAGAAGCTCCATGGTAACCCAATATCCTTTTATTTTTCCATTGAGATAAAGTGTTTCTATCATAGATGAATTATTACTGTCATAGCTCACACCAAGAACATATCCATCCTCTATAGAGGAAATCGGATCATAACGTGATGCAGAGGGATCGGAACGATAAAACTCTTCTGATCCTAATGAAAAAGAAACAGAGAGTATTAGTATTGTCAAATAGATAGCTTTACCCATGATTATTCTCCCGATCCAATAAGGTTGTCTATAAACTCCTCTTTGTTAAATGGTTTTATATCACCATACTGTTCACCTGTTCCAATAAGAAAAACTGGAATATGTAAAGAGTCACATATTTGTACAATAGTTCCACCCTTTGCTGCGGAGTCTGTTTTTGCAAGCACTATTGCATCAATTCCCACTGCCTCATGAAAAAGCTCAGCTTGGCTTAAACCGTTCTGACCTGTAGTTGCATCAATAACAAGTATTTTTTTATAACGACTTGGATGAATCTTATTTTTAACAATTTTATCAATTTTAGCAAGCTCTTTTATAAGATTATCCTTGGTGTGCATACGTCCTGCGGTGTCTGCCAAGATAAGTTTTTC
>CAZBHR010000038.1:0-5224 GCA_964492025.1 uncultured Spirochaetia bacterium
TATGTTCGATACATTAAGGGTTACGTAGTAGGGGACTTTGGAAAATCCTATATCACAGGAAGGGATGTAAGTAAAGAGATTCTATCGCGATTTCCAAATACGGTTATTCTCACCTTGGCTGGTATTTTTATTGCTATACTCATAGCTATTCCCATAGGAATCATATCAGCAACCAAGCAGTACTCCCTTATGGATAACACCTCTACCATATTTGCCCTTTTGGGTGTCTCCATGCCAAACTTTTGGCTTGGTCTTATGTTAATTGCAGGAATTGCAGTCCCCATACAGAGTATCCCTACGGGAGGGCTCCACACACTTGTTCAAATTGGACCCATTAAGATTCCAACACTTGCAAGCTTAATACTCCCTGCAATTACGCTGGGTACCGGAGGAGCTGCAATCATTATGAGAATGACACGATCCTCTATGCTCGAAGTTATTCGACAGGATTATATTAGAACTGCACGGTCTAAAGGACTCAGAGAGAAGGTTGTTATATACAGGCACGCTTTACGCAATGCTCTTATTCCTGTTGTAACCGTTGTGGGCCTCCAATTTGGATATCTTTTAGGTGGAGCAGTACTGACGGAAACGGTATTCTCTTGGCCTGGAATGGGATTTTATATGGTGAGTGCAATTAAACAGCGAGATATTCCAGTAGTTCTCGCTACGGTAATATTTATGGCCACCATGTTTACCTTGGTAAATCTCCTTGTGGACATTCTCTACGGATTTCTTGATCCCCGTATCAAGGCGAAATATAAGAAGAGGTAGAGCATGAAAACGACACAATTATTACAAGAAAAAAAACATCGAGGATTCTGGGGTGAAATATGGTTTCGACTAAGAAAGAATAAGATGGTTATTGTGGCCCTTGTTATCTTAGGAGTTTTTGCACTTGCATCATTAACCTCTTGGTTTGCAACACAGACCTCCATAGGCGCTAGTATTTTTGAGGGAACAATTTTTGACTATAAAAAAGTGATCTCACAAAATCTCAAGCGACCACTAGAACTCCCGAGTAAAGAACACTGGCTCGGAACTGACCCCTTTGGGAGAGACACCCTCGCTCGTATTATTTATGGAGCAAGGATATCCCTATTCATTGGAATTGCCGCAGTAACAACCTCCGTATTTTTTGGAGGGATTTTAGGTTCTATTGCTGGATACAAGGGAGGGTTAGTAGATAGCATTATTATGCGTCTTATGGATGTATTCCTCGCAGTGCCATCTATCCTTCTTGCAATTGCAATTGTAAGTGCTTTAGGGAGTGACCTTAGGAACTTAATAATTGCTATTGCACTCCCCTCAATACCAGGATTTGCAAGAATTACTAGAGCGTCAGTTATGAGTGTACGGGACCAAGAGTTTGTTGAGGCAGCAGAGGCAATTGGGGCAAGTTCCCTAAGAACCGTATTAGGGCATATTATTCCCAATAGTATGGCACCGCTCATAGTACAAGCTACACTTTCCGTGGCTGGAGCTATTCTCTCTACCGCAGGGTTAAGCTTTATTGGACTAGGAATTCAACCACCAACACCAGAGTGGGGGAATATGCTTTCTGAAGGGCGTATGTTTATTACCACCGATCCCTTTTACTCAATGGTAACGGGAATAACAATTGTTATTGTAATTCTGGCACTTAATATTTTGGGTGATGGGTTACGAGACGCCTTAGATCCAAAGCTAAAACAGTAGGAGGTAGAACATGAGTGAAAAACTGTTAGAAATTAGAGATTTACAAGTGTGCTACCATAGTGATGGTGATGTTGTAGCAGCGGTAAATAAGATAAACTTAGATATTAATAAGGGAGAAGTTCTTGGGCTAGTTGGTGAAACTGGGGCGGGTAAAACCACTACTGCTCTGTCAATTATGCACCTACTTCCCATTCCTCAAGCGGAGATTAAGGGTGGAACTATCTCCTTTGATTTCAAAAAAAGAGGAAAAGGGAGCGCTCCTGACGAAACGAAAACGGAAGAGCTTACCGATCTATACACCCTATCAAAAGATGAGATTCTTTCTTTACGTGGGGGACAGATATCTATGATATTCCAAGACCCTATGACCAGTCTTAACCCAGTATTTTCAGTGGGCGATCAGATTGCGGAGGTTGTAGCCCTTCATCAGCCAGATATAGACCCTAAACAGCGGGCAGAAGAGATGATGGAGATGGTAGGTATTCATAAAACCCGATACAGCGAGTACCCTCATCAGTTTAGTGGTGGTATGAAGCAACGTATTATTATTGCTATTGCGCTGGCATGTAACCCGAGGCTCTTGATTGCAGATGAGCCAACTACCGCACTTGATGTTACTATACAAGCACAAGTATTAGAGATGATGAGAGATCTTAAAGTAAAATTTAACACATCAATGTTAATGATTACCCACGACCTAGGAGTTGTGGCTCAAACTTGTGATAAAGTGGGCATTATGTACGCAGGGGAGATTGTGGAGTTTGGGACCCTAGAGGATATTTTTAAAAATCCACAACACCCATACACCCTTGGGCTCTTTGCATCTATTCCTTCATTAGATAAGGATGAAGACAGGCTAAAACCGATTGAGGGATTCCCACCGGATGCTACAAACTTACCAAAAGGGTGTAATTTTTGCCCCCGTTGTGAGTATGCCCGTGAGCTTTGTACGGTAAAAGCAGCCCCCGATTGTGTTGTCAAAGGAGAACATAAGGTCTCCTGTTTTATGGTAGCACAAGATCCAGAGTACCTTGCAGGAAAACGTATAAAGGGAGAGTTACAATGAAAGATGTAATCATGGAAGTAAGAAACCTTAAAAAATATTTCCACACACCAAAGGGAGTTGTCCATGCGGTTGATGGTATATCTTTCTCTATTGAAAAGGGTAAAACCCTTGGAGTAGTAGGGGAGTCTGGATGTGGAAAATCTACCGCAGGAAGACTTGTATTGAGACTCCTAAACCCCACAGAGGGAACTGTTCTGTTTCAGGGGGAAGATATTGCAAAACTCAAAAAGAGAGAACTCAGTAAGATTCGTGAGGAGTGTCAAATTATATTCCAGGATCCATACGCATCTCTGAACCCAAGACGAACCGTAGGAGAGACCATTGCAGAACCTCTTAGAATTCACAAAAAGTGTAAAACTAAAGAGGAGCTAGATAACCGAGTACGAGAACTTATGAACCTAGTAGGGCTCTCATACAGACTCTACGGAGCGTACCCTCATGAACTTGATGGAGGGCGACGACAGCGAATTGGGGTTGCTCGAGCCTTAGCACTGGACCCCAAATTTATTGTGTGTGATGAGCCGGTAAGCGCCTTAGATGTATCAATCCAAGCTCAAATTCTTAACCTCCTACAGGATTTACAAGAGGAACTGGGGTTAACCTACATGTTTATTACCCATGATCTTTCAGTGGTAAAACACTTTGCGGATCACATTATGGTAATGTACTTGGGAGAAGAGGTAGAGCGAAGTGAGGCAAAAGAGCTATTCACAAAGACCTACCACCCCTACACAAAAGCACTTCTCAGTGCTATTCCTATTCCAAATATCGACATAAAGCCAAGCCGAATTGAACTCAAAGGAGAGATTACCTCTCCCATAGATCCACCTCCTGGGTGTCGGTTTGCTCCACGATGTTTATATGCAAAGGAAAACTGTTTCAAGACAGATCCAACCCTTGAAGAGGTAGCAGCTGGACACTTTGTGGCGTGTCACTATGTGCGAGAGATTAATGATATTCCTCCATACATACCAACACCCGATACACCCAAGGGGGTGAAAAGAAAACGCAAAAGCTGCAAGAAAAAGCGATACTGCACGTGTAAAAAACGTATGCAAACCTGCAAAAGAGCAGGAACTAGCAGAAGTGTCTAACAGTCCGTTAATAACATACAAAGAGGGAACAGTGAGTGTTCCCTCTTTTTTTATGCGTCATACTCTGTATAAGAAAAATCTTTCTTACTTCAACTCAAATATTGTCAGAACACCTCGGTGATCAGAGGGCCAGAAATCATCTTTATCAAGAAAAAAGGTATCTTTTAGGATCAAAGACTCGTCAACAAATTCATTCCGGACAACCGTAATAGAGGGTCCTACTAATATGGCCTCAACCGCCTGAATTTTCTCTCCTTGGTAGAAGATAAAGTCAATTCTATCTCTCTCATCTGCTAATGGTGCCCAGGTGGTATTTTTTCTTTTTCCATCAATACCCATAGCCGCAACAGGCCAGGTAAATCCAGGATGGGTTACTGGGTTTGGGTAGATCTCTCTATAACTATCAATAAATCCCCCATCCATAAGGACCTGAGTAGAGTCCCATGAATACACCACACCGTTGTGATCAAAGAGATCTTTCGTAGATTCTGCCCAATCCTGTGCTGGGGGTTCATTAAAGTCGCCCATAACCATAATAGGGAAACCCTTTTCTTGATACTGGACCATATCCTGAACTACCATCTCCATTGCAAGATACCGCTCAGAATCTCGGTTGTCCTGTTGAATAGTGGCAAGATCAACCACAGGATCTGGCTGCCCATCCCGATTGGTATCAATGAGTTTCCAATCAGGGTAGATATCACCATCCCCAGCATATCCACGGGGGAGGTAGGTGGTGTAGTACTTGTAATAGAGGTGTGCCCCATACACAACAAGGGTCTCACCATTTTTATCAATGAGAGATCGAACAACACAGTTCTTTCCATCCTTATAGAGAAGTGTTTCCTCAATAATTGGCCAACGGGAGATAACTGCAGTATCACTAGGGCTCTCCTGTAAAGAACCGTAATAGGTAACCCCTCGATCAGCAAGCTCGGAAACAAGGTCACCCACAAAGGATCTTCCCTTATCCTGCACCTCCACAAGAGTCACAATATCAGCGGAGGTTTCAATGATAGTATCTGCAACTAGATCAAACCCACCTTTAACCTTTGTTCCATATATCCAAACGTTAAAGGATAATGCTCGTACCTGATTACTCTCTCCCATAAAATCTCCTTGTGAAGCTACACTTTTTGTGTAATGTATATTCTGAGAAGCACAACTTGTAAAAGTCATAGACAACAGGGTCAATGCCAGCAACCCAACTAAAAAAGGTAAAAAAAGTGAACTAACTCGTTTCATAGATTCAGGATACTACGATTTCATAGAGAACACAAGAATATTATGTGAATATTAGATAGAAAATTGATTTGGCTGTTTCCCCTCTGAGAGGGGTCGGGTGCTCCGTGGGTTCCGTGTTGTT
>CAZBHR010000039.1:0-5183 GCA_964492025.1 uncultured Spirochaetia bacterium
TATGAAAAAGATGGTGCTCTGACAAGGGGTTGCTATATTTTTTATTAAGAACTTTTCATACATCAAAAAAAGTAATATATGTACTGCTGATTCCTATAGCAGTGTATTACGCGGTTATATATCATAATAAAAACCCCGCAGGCTAAAGCTGTGGGGTTTCACAAACGGAGATTACATGTTTCTCAGAGTAGCACTTATAGTAACTCAATTCCCTCTTCCTGACACTCAGTAACAACAGCCTCTGGCCAAGCACTTACCTGAACCTCACCAATATGCCTCTTTTTCAGAAGGAACATACAGAACCGACTCTGCCCTATTCCACCACCAATAGTTTGAGGAAGGGCTCCTGCTAGAAGCTCTTTATGCCAAGGGTAAGTAGCTCGGTGCTCCTCTCCTCGTATGGAAAGCTGACGCTCAAGAGCTTTTGGATCAACTCGGATTCCCATAGAACTTAACTCAAACTCCCTACCTAGCACCTCATTCCATACAAGAATATCTCCATTTAATCCTTTATAGGATCCTTCGGTTTCGGTACTCCAATCATCGTAATCAGGAGCCCTACCATCATGAATGTTGCCATCAGGAAGCTCCCCTCCAATACCAATAAGAAATACTGCTCCATATTTCTTCGAAACTAAACACTCTCTCTCCTTAGAGGTGAGTTCTGGATACTGCTCTGCTAAGTCAGCTGACTGAATAAAAGTAATATCACTAGGCAACACCGTAGGGAGTCCAAAGATAGAACACACCTCCTCTTCTGCCTGAACCATAGCTTGATAGATAGACCGAACTGTCTCTTTGAGATAGTCCAGGTTACGCTGGGATGAATCCATAACCTTCTCCCAATCCCACTGATCAACATACACCGAATGAATCCCACTACGTAAAGTTCCCTCGTCAGGACGGAGGGCGTTCATATCAGTATACAAACCCTCGCCTACCTGAAATCCATACCGACGAAGAGCTAGTCGCTTCCACTTTGCCAAGGAGTGTACAATCTCATATGACTGGTTGGCAATATCGGTGATAGCGAACCCCACGGGCTTCTCAAAACCATTGAGGTTATCTTGAATTCCTGAGTCCGCCGCAACGTAAAGAGGCGAAGAGACTCGCTCAAGATTAAGGGCTTCTCGAAGGTACTTCTCAAAACTCTGCTTTACCTGAACAATTGCTTTTTCTGTCGTTCTAATATCCATAACAAACTCCTTATAATAAAGATATTATATATATTACGCATATTTATTACAATACTATTATAAAAATACATAAATTTTTATTGACTTTATAATTTTATACCGATATTATTCAAAATATATCAAAACAAAGGATTTTTTATGTCTGAAAATTATGAAATTGATAATTTAGATCGCTCTATTTTACATGCACTTCAGCAAAATGGGAGAGCATCTTTTCAAGATATAGCAAGAAATCTTGTAGTATCCGGTGGTACAATTCACGTGCGAACCCAAAAAATGACAGAAGAACAGATTATTAAGGGGTACTCAATTGATATAGATTATGAGAAGCTGGGGTACCAAATTACCGCCTTTATAGGAATCAACCTAGCCCATGCGAATGATCATAATGAGGTAATAACTGCACTTAAGGCTATTCCAGAGGTTCTTGAAGCTCACTACACTACTGGAACCTACTCACTGTTGGTAAAAGTGTTAGCAAGGGGTCCCCGAGACCTTCATCAGTTTCTCGTAGATAAGATACAGACAATTCCTTCGGTACAATCCACGGAAACACTTATATCTTTAGACACTTCCATATCAAGAGATCTTGACCTAAGAACCGAGGAGCAAAACTAGATGGGTAAGAAAAAAAAGAAACTACAGGGAGCCGAAGGGTTTTTATCTTACTACAAAGAACAGTTTGGAGAACGGTGGGCATCCCTAGAAAAAGCACTTTCAGAGAGTGGAGAGTACAAAGAACTCCGTTATGAAAATTTTGATCCCTACTACCTCAATATGGCGTCCTACCTTGTGATAGAGGGTCTCAACATAAAACCGGATGATACGGTTTTGGACCTGTGTGCAGCCCCTGGAGGAAAAAGCTTATCCGCCGCAATGATTATGCTGAGTGCTGTAAAGACACCAGAGGAGATTACCGGATCTATCACCTCAAATGACCTATCCAACGCACGTAGAGGTAGGTTAAAGAAAACCATGCAAGCGTCACTACCCTTAGAGTTTGCTGAACGCATACAGGTGACAGGACATGATGGGAGTCGTTGGGGTCTCTACGAGCAAGAGGTGTACGATAAAATTATCCTAGATGCCCCCTGCTCTTCTGAGGGACACTATATACAACAACCAAAACTTCAAGAATCATGGTCACTCTCCCGAATCAAGAGAATAGCCATAACACAGTACGCCCTACTCTCCGCAGCATTTACTGCAATAAAACAGGGAGGAACCATTCTCTACTCCACCTGTGCCCTACTTCCTCAGGAGAATGATGATATTGTAGCAAAATTGATTAAACGTCATGGAGAGTTCTTAGAAATCATCCCTCCACCAGAAAAGATTATAAAAAGAGCCTCAGGAGAGGCCGAACTTACTCAATATGGGTTCCACTACCTTCCAGACAAAATGGAGGGCTATGGACCACTCTATGGTGCCTATATACGGAAACGAAGCTGATGGATGAACCTGATCTTTACACAACACCGCTACTCCCTAAGATAAAAGTAACAGTACCCTATAGCTTTTTCACCCCCTCTATGATACAGTACCCCCATGAGTAAAGCCCAGATAACAGCACCCATCACATCTCTGCTTCCTGGGGAGATAGCAAAGGTATTAGAAGAAAAATCCTTTCGGGGAGATCAAATATTCTCATGGATCCATCAACGAAGTGTAAAAACCTTTGAAGAGATGTCAAATCTCAGTAAGGAGATGAGACAAAAACTTTTTGAAAAGTATCGGGCTCCAGTAAGTTCTCAGGTTACTACTACAAAAGTTGCAAAAGATGGAACAGTAAAATTCCTTGTACAATACCAAGATGGTGCTCAGGTTGAGGTTGTGCTACTTTCTGATGGAAAGGATCGAAAAACAGTATGTATCTCATCCCAAGTTGGTTGCGCTATGGGTTGCACATTTTGTAACACCGGAACAATGGGACTTCACAGAAACTTATTAGCTGGTGAAATTGTAGAACAGCTTATTCACTGCAAGCAACTATTCGATGCACCCTCACATATTGTATTTATGGGAATGGGTGAACCCTTAGCAAATATTGATGAAGTCGCTCGAGCCATAGAGATATTTCACCACCCAAAGGGTCATAATATAAGCTTACGTCGAATAACACTCTCAACCTGTGGTTTACCAGCAGGACTGGAAAGATGGATCAACCAAGGACCTAAGGTTCGCCTTGCCATATCACTCCACAGTGCAGTTCCTGAAACAAGAAAAGAGCTTATGCCTCTTCTAGAAGAGACTAACCTAGAAAAAATCCGAACCCTCCTATTACAGTACCAACAAGAGGGAGGCAAGCGCGTAACCTTTGAGTACCTACACCTCCCTGGAATTAACGACACAAAAAGAGAGATACAAACACTTAAAACGTACTGTAAAGATCTTTCTGTGCTTATCAATATTATTCCATGGAATCCTGTAGAAGAACTCCCCTACAGAGCACCGAGAAAAGAGGAAACAAAAGGACTCCTTGACAAACTCACTGCAGCAGGTCTTAATGCAACCGCGAGAATTTCAAAAGGAAGAGATATTGACGGAGCCTGTGGACAGCTAGCTGCAAAGCAGTAACTTACGAGCATTTCCCTTTTCAGCATAAGAGAAATCTAAGAAATCTCTCCAAATATTTTATATATTGCAAAAAGAATTTACAAAAAAACTCATTAATAGTTGACAAATACTCCTTTTTCTATTATGTTTCTATTAACAGTAACAATAAAAGGAGATAGTTATGAATGATTATTTTAAAACAACCCCAAATAAAGAAGGATTCTTTGGTGAATATGGAGGATCATTCTTACCTCCTCATATGATAGCAGAGATGGAGAATATTACAAAGGCGTACTACTCAATCAGTAAGTCCCACGCTTTTATTTCAGAGTTAAGAAGCATTAGAAAACATTTTCAAGGGAGACCTACCCCAGTATACTACGCAAAAAGACTTTCAGAAAAGTACGGGGGTCGTATATATTTAAAAAGAGAAGACCTTAACCATATGGGTGCTCATAAGTTAAATCACTGCATGGGTGAAGCCCTTCTTGCTAAATACATGGGTAAGAAAAAGATTATTGCAGAAACAGGTGCAGGACAACACGGAGTAGCCCTAGCCACAGCGGCTGCATACTTTGGTCTTGAGTGTGAAATACATATGGGAGAGGTAGATATTGCAAAGGAACACCCAAATGTAGTTCGAATGCAGATTCTTGGAGCAAAGGTAGTTCCTGTAACCTTTGGATTAAAAACATTAAAAGAGGCGGTAGATTCCGCATTCGATGCATACTTAAAAGATCTAGACACCACCCTCTACTGCATTGGTTCTGTAGTTGGACCACATCCCTTTCCTATGATGGTTCGAGATTTTCAACGGGTTGTTGGAATTGAGGCGTATGACCAATTCCTTGAAATGACCGGTGAAGAACCAGACAATGTGGTAGCCTGTGTTGGTGGAGGAAGTAATGCAATTGGAATTTTCTCTGCTTTCTTAGAAAAACCTTATATTAATCTGTATGGGGTTGAACCAGCAGGAAGATCCTTTAAAACAGGAGATCATGCAGCAACCATGACCATGGGAACACCCGGTGTTATTCATGGATTTAAGTGTTACCTTCTCCAAGATGAAAAGGGAGAGCCCCTACCAGTACACTCTGTGGCTAGTGGACTAGACTACCCAGGAGTAGGACCAGAGCACTCAATGCTTAAAGATACAGGACGTGTAGACTACACCTCTATAACCGACGAGGAAGCAATTGATGCGTTCTTTGAATTGAGTAAGCTTGAGGGGATTATACCAGCTATAGAAAGTGCTCATGCTGTGGCATACGCTATAAAGCTTGCACAAAACAATCCAGAGCAATCTGTACTTGTAAACCTAAGCGGACGTGGGGATAAGGATATCGACTATGTAGTTGAAACCTACCCTGAGAAACTTCCTAAGGTAGATTAAATTGTATGTACAGGAGCGTTCACTCGAGCGCTCCTGAT
>CAZBHR010000040.1:0-4951 GCA_964492025.1 uncultured Spirochaetia bacterium
CTATAGGTAACCTATAAGGAGTTTTCTGAATGAGAGTAAAACATTTACTAATTTCTATATTTTTTATTTTAGTTCTCCCCTTTTCTTTATCTGCGGAGCGTAGTTTTTTTGATGATTTAGAAATGTCTGATCTTTGGTTAGATTTCTCACAGGTTGGGCCTGTTTATCTACCAACATATCTTAGTATTACATTTGATTACTATGGAGTGAATATTAACCCAGATGTTGATACTATTTTTTTCTTAGATACCTATGGAGGCCGAAGGCATAATACATATTTTTACGATAACCTAGGAAACCCTATGGGTGCTCCCTCTCGCTTTAATGAAATAAATTATGGGAATCGATTTGGTATAAAGCAGGGCTTGCTTTGGAATAACAAAACACACAGAAATATGCTAAGTGCCTACGGTGCTATATCATTTAACTGGTCAAGTTTTTCACCCCGAGATGGAGATAGTAACCTAGTTACTTCTAATCCAAACTTTCTAGAATCCCGCACTCATATTACCAATATTGAACTTCTAACGGGTCTTTTATACGATGATGTATCTACAAATTTTCATGGTACAAGAGAAGGTATGAAGGGAGAACTCTATGTAGGATTCCAGCCTTTCACTTGGAATGGTACTACCTACACAAAGGGAATACCGTGGAATATTGGAGCAAATTACTCTGCTTACCTTCCTCTATTTGATCTTACCGAAGAGTGGGAGGATTTACGGTTCTCTGGAGAGCTTATGGGAAGAGTCGCCATCGATTATCTTGGTAATTACAAGTATGCGAGTCTCAGTAAAAGAGGTTCTACCGGAGGGCTATATGCACGTCCAAAGCTTGGAGGACTTATTCGAGGGTATGAGTCAAGATCCTATGATGGTGACCTAACAATGAGTTTAAATACAGAGTTTCGTATGCGAGGTCCTCAGATTATTCTTCCCAATATCTATCCATGGGCCACTGTTTTTATGGATATGGGTTATAGCTTTTATCTTAATAACAGTGTTCCTAAGAGTTCACACTACCTTCTTTCTCTAGGTTTTGAGGCTGGTTTAAATATTTTAGACCTAGTTCAGCCAGGTATACGAGTTTCATTCCCTCTCACAGAAACAAGAATGGATAGTAAGAAAGTAGCTGTAGACTTTATGCTAGTATTCCATCTGTAACAGATGGTCGGGGATTACTACACGTCCTTTTCTTACCATAGTAAAGGGATTGGTAGTAATATTGATAATTGTTGAAGGAGTTCTATCAATGAGCTCCTTTTTTGTTGGAACAAAGAAATCAACACGCCCCTCAAATTCACTAATTAGGCGTTCTTGCTCACCATGGTAGGGAGTCCCTGAGAGGTTTGCACTGGTAGAAAAAATTGGAGAACCAACTGCTTGAACAAGGTGCAACATATCTCCATCAGGGGCTCTAAAGGCAGTAGTGTTTTGGTTTTGGGTCTTAGTAATAACCGTAAGAGGACCTGGCCAATATGAAGTAAGCTGTTCAGGGAAAGGTATTGTTGATAGTGTATCAAACCAAGTGGGGTCTATGAGCTGTAAAAAAGGATGATCCTCACCCCTACCCTTTGCATCTTTAATAGCTTGCTCTGTTTTGGGAACAGCACCTACAATACCAAAGATAGTATCGCACAACATAATACCAATCTGTCCAGACTGTAAAAACTCTATAGTACGTTCTATGTCATCGTGAGGTAAGATAATCATGTTACTAAATATCCTCCTTATCATCTGGTATCTCTTTACGCTTAAATATAAAAAAAGTGAGCATGCCAAAACATAGACCAATAATAAATGGTAGTATTCGCTGTAAAGTGGTAACATGTAACACAAATGGTGGTGTAAGTTTTCCTGCTAGCGGTGAGTTTTCCTGAAACTCTAAAGGACTTTTGGGTCTCTGTGGAAAAAGAAACTCCCCATCATAGTTATCCTCTAAGGTTGTACGCTGTGCAAGATCTTGTTGATACGCCTTAAGCTCCAGATTGACCCACCGGTGATACGAAAGAGACTCTTCTAACTGTTCTATATAGGCATCTAACTTTTTTGTGGCAATAACTCCATTTGGCCCAACAATAATTTCGGTAAAAGAGAATGCCATGGCAAAAGCGATACAGCTAAAAATAATGCTCCGAATCATAATACACAACCTACCATTAAGAGAGATAAGATTCAAGATTAGTTCTTATTGACTTGTCGACTATCCATAACTTTGTACTATTCATATCACGTAGAAGTTTGTTACTCATCGTAGGCTAATGTCAGGTGCTGTCTCTCTTTAGTAAGAAAGGTTTCAGCAAATACAGCTTGAGCTTCTTTCAGCAAATATTTTAGTTCCCTATCAGAAAATCTAGGACTGTAATGAATAAGTCCCATACGCTTTACACCAGTCGCACTTTTTGCAATTGTTCCAGCCTGCTCTGCAGTGAGGTGCCGTTTTTCTGTGGCATGATCAATAAGATCTTTCGTAAACATTCCTTCACATATAAGTAAATCTGAATTAGTAACCTCTGGAGCTATTTCTGGGAAATACATAGTATCTGTAATAAAGCTAAATTTAAGTCCTTTTCGAGGATCTCCCATAACCTGTTCTGGTTGTATGGTATTCCCTTGAGAGTTTAGTACAGACTCTCCTCTTTGTAAGGTAGCCCAAAGTGGCCCCTTAGGTACACCTAAGGTTTCTGCTTTTTCAGGAAAGAAAACTCCAGGGCGATCCTTTTCAATCATTGAGTACCCTACGCACTTTTTCGTATGACGTAAAGGAAAGGCTCGTATAGAAAAATCATCATACTCAACAACAGTTTGAGACTCCACCGGTATTTCTCGGATAATGATTTCATAATTTATGTACACCTCAAGGCTCTCTATAGTTGTCTCTAAGTACTCCCGTAATCTAGGAGGACCATAAATATAAAGCGGTTCACTTCGTTGTACTTGGCTTGAAAGCATAATAATACCAGGAAGTCCAGTTACATGGTCCGCATGAGTATGAGTAATACAGATAGAATGAATCTTTTTCCACTTTAAATTTAGTCGACGAAGGGCTACTTGAGTTCCCTCTCCACAGTCAAATAGAAAAAGATCGCCCTCCCTTCGTACCAGTACAGAAGTAAGATGTCTATTTGGTAGTGGCATCATACCACCTGTGCCTAATACATATACATCAAGCCCCATAGATGCTCCTTAGTGTGTCAGAGGTAACTGTAGTTTTGCTCCTCTTTAATAACTCTTCAACAGTTAGAGAGGGAAAGAACATTGGATTCTCATCCTCTATTCGTCCCATCATACGAGAAAATAGTCGCATACAGAGCCTTGCGTCACTTAATGCCCTATGAGCACTATCCTGTGGTAGTTGTAGTTCAGTAGCTAGATGTTGAAGTCCATGCCTTCTATATTCAGAAAATATCACACGACTCATTGTAAGCGTATCAAGGATACACATATCTGGAACAGCATAACCACATCGTTTTGCCTCTGAGACAATAAAACCCATATCAAATGGGGCGTTATGTGCAACAACTACCCCGCTCTGAAGATAGGAAAACAGCTCAGGAAGCACCTTAGCAATCAAAGGAGCTCCCTGAAGCATATCTTCTGTTATAGAGGTAATTTCTGTGATTTTGTCACTAATTTCACGTTGAGGGTTAATAAGTGTTTCAAAAGAATCCAACTCTTCACCCTTACTATTTTGTACCGTTACTGCTACCTCTATAATATTATCGTGATACGGGGAGAGCCCTGTTGTTTCTATATCCAACCCGATAAATTTGGTATCCTCTACATACTGATTATACATACTTACTATTACCTTTCCCGTAGTCCCATAGCCAATGCTCCATTGGTCTCATAAAACTCAATAATTGTTCCTGCTCGTAAATCACCCTCAAGATAGGCCACAGAAATTTTATCCTCAATCTCTTTTTGAACAATACGTCTTAAGGGCCTAGCACCCATTTCTAAATCATAACCTGAATGAGTGAGTAGATATCTCGCCTGAGGAGAGAGCCTAAGGGTAATCTCTTTTTCGACGAGGGATATATTAATTTCATCTAAGAGTAAATCTAAGATCTGCTCTATATCACTTAACTGTAATGGGTTAAAAAGAATAATCTCATCAATTCGGTTGATAAACTCAGGGCGAAAATGCTTCTTTAACCGTTGAGTAGCCTCATCAATATCATTACCACAATCATGCCCAATATTACTGGTCATAATAATAATAGTATTTTTAAATGATATACTCTGTCCCATATTATCCTGAAGTTCACCTTCCTCTAAAATTTGTAGAAGAAGATTAAATACGTCTGGGTGAGCTTTCTCAATCTCATCAAAGAGTACAATTGAGTAAGGGTTTTTTCGAACTCGTTCAGAAAGAATCCCCCCTTCATCATACCCAATATATCCAGGAGGAGCTCCTACTAGACGACTTGTTGAGTGACGTTCCATATAGTCAGACATATCAAACCGCATAAGTGCTTGTTCACTTCCAAAGAGAAGGTGTGAAAGTGTTTTAGCAAGATAACTTTTTCCCACTCCTGTAGGCCCTAGGAATGCAAAGGATCCAATAGGACGCTTCCTATCAATGAGCCCTGATCGCGACCTACGAATACAGGAAGCAATAGCGTGAACAGCTTGATCCTGCCCAACAATGAACTCATGCATATCCTGTTCCATACGGAGTAACCTATCTGCATCACTTCGTTTAATATCTACCACGGGGATTCCTGTTTTTTCAGCCACAATCTCCTGAATTGTTGCCTTAGTAACAACCTTTGCTCCCTTTCCTGTCATAAGCTTTGCATGAGAGCACGCTTCATCTAAGAGATCAACTGCCTTTTCTGGTAAAAACCCATCGGTAATGTATCTATCCGATAACATAACTGCTTGGTTCAGCCCCTCTTTATCAAACCTAAGGTTATGAAAAGCTTCGTAATATGGAACAATAGATT
>CAZBHR010000041.1:0-4073 GCA_964492025.1 uncultured Spirochaetia bacterium
GTTGTTAGCCTGTGGTGTCTTAAAGCTCTTCGTTTGAATATCATCGGTGGAGCCTCTTAAGAGGCTCGTTCTTTTGCCATCGCACAATTTTTGAGAGATTCCCTGAGGCTGTTATAGGAATAGCATCCCGTTGAAGAGGTCTGGTGTCAGGTGGCATTCGCCAGTCTTCCCTCGACCTCTTCCCGGTTCTGCTTTACGGGTTGTTAGCCTGTGGTGTCTTAAAGCTCTTCGTTTGAATATCATCGGTGGAGCCTAAAACTCTACAACTTCTTAATCTCTTTCTCCGTCAAGCCTGTCATCTTGGATATAAGCTGTATATCTAGCCCTTCAGCTAGCATGGTTTTTGCTACTTCTTTTCGTCCCTTCAAGAGTCCAGCTTCTTCACCTATCTCAGTGGCTGTTGTAATGCGTGCATGCTCATCCCACTCAGCTTTCTGACTCGCTTTGTACATATCTAGCTCCTCCTGTTGTAAGTTTCCTATCTCCGCCATCTCAAGAAACTCTTTAAGTACACTGTCATCTTCACGGTACTCCTTAAGCTCCCTCATATACGTGATATAGTATAGCCACTTATCTGCTCTTGTTTCAACCGACTTGTGCTTTATCAGTTAATAGATAAAGGTGACTCTATCCATCTCTACTTCTGTCTCGTCGCTCCTGAGTCTGAAATCTGTCCTGTATCTATTTTTTGCTGCCCAAGGCTTATCACTCTCATATCCTAGTAAGCTGATAGCGAACACTTTTTCTAGTTGATAGTCCTATGTCCCTCTATCTCCCTGTTCCTGGATGAGATGGCTTGCATAGTATAACGCTATTGTTGTTCTGTTTTGGAGGTAATTTGTATGATCTTGCTCATGATATGTCAAATCGAATGGGGATGCTTCTAAAGAATGCGATGTGTTCACATCGTATTTTCTACAACCAACTTACGCCGATTCAATTCCATAACGAGCTCTTAGGCATGTTGAATACTTATATTAAGTCAATAAAGCTGCAGAATTATGAGGATTTACTAGGAAATATTTTTTTATATGAGTCGATGAAAATACGAGTGATGGTAACAAAGCAAGAAATAAAAGTATCTATTAGTATGCAGAAAGCCGGGATCCTTGTAATTAAGAAATCTCAACTCAAAATACTTAATTAACCGTTAGTTAGTAGAAAAAAGAGCACTCCAAGAATTTTTATAATACATTACAATGCCGATGGCAAAAACTATAGTAATTGCATGAAACAGGGAGTACATAATCTGCAAAGAGAGAAAGGTGCCTATAACACCTACTAATAGATAACCTATAAGTATCCCGAGGGTTGCAAGACCAAAGAATATGGCATTAAATCGACCAAGCTTTTCTCCCGGCACGTAAAGGCTTATACTCGCTTGACGTATGGAGAATGTAACCATCCCTGTAGATAGGGAAAGGGCGCTAAATACAATATAGAAAGGGTATGGTACAATGAGGAGTACATTAGAAAAGGCAAGACCGGCAAAGAATAACATAAAAAACACTTTCTGTCGGTTTTTTATAGATGCGGTAAAAACTAATAATAGTAAGCTGGTTACAAATCGGGCGAAACCTCCTATTCCCGAGGCGTTGGCATACATCTCTGTAGTAAGGTTTGGAGATTCAATAAAATAGGGAAGTACGCTTCCCATTTCGAGTCCTGCGGTAATCATAACGGTAAAATACAGAGCTGATATACCTTGCAAAGGGCGCTCATTTTTCAGGTAGTTCCATCCCTCACGTAAGTCATCCACATACTGTTTTATAGAGTATTTTGTATGAGAACTCTCTTGTAGGGTCTCTTTGACTTGTATAAATATCTCTAATGTTGCGGTAATAAAAAAGGTGATGCTGTTAATGAGTAATAAGACTGCTACACCCATAGAGGAGTTAATCCATGCGGCTACAGGTAGAGCAACTGCATTTGCAAGAAATGGAAGGCTACCCAGTATTACAGAAGCTCTATGGATTTGGTTTCTAGGAGTTATATCGGGGAATAGTGAATTGTATGCCATAGAGTATACAGCCTCTATGGTGTTAATTAAAATTGAAAAAGCCAAGACCAGAGGATAGTTAAAAAATCCTTGGTTTATGTATTGAAAGAAAAGAAAAAATAGTATGGCAAAGAGGTAATCCAGAAGAATAATAGTTTTTTTTCTAGGAAACCGGTCTATATAGGGGCTAACAAGTATAGGTAAAATAATACGAGGAAGTTCAGATGCCGCAAGGTAGAGTGCAAATTGGAGTATTGACCCGGTCTCTACGAAAATAAGAAGACCCATGGCAAAGCCTGCTATTCTTGATCCGACAACAGAAATAAAGGTGCCTATAGTGTAGAGTGTATAATTCTTGGTAAGTAGAGATCTGAAGCTTGAGTTGCGTAGAAATTGCATCATAATGTAGTCAATAGGTAGCTATTTGTAATACTCCTCAGGATTATTATCTTTAGATTTTTTCTTATTGTCAATAGTCAGAAAATTCACCTACCGTAATATCACCACCTAGTGAGCGAAGGCGTGTTGCATTTTGGTGCAAAACCTAAGAAGTAGTGAAATAATCACATTTTTTGCAAAAACTGGTAAATAGGCCCCAGTTGTCAAGTTAATTGTCACCCCCCAGGGGAAGAAAGGAGGGAGGAATTGTGAGAAGCAAGGTCAAAAGAAAGAGCACTGGAGAAACCGTGCAGGATTCTTCTGGGGTAGTTGTTAATAAAATCCTCCACGTTCTGGATGAAAGATTTTGAGTAGTTTCCAATATCAGAACCTTTAGGAATAAATCTTCTGATAAAACCATTGAGGTTCTCATTGCTTCCTCTCTCAGAAGAACCATAAGGATGAGCGAAATAGATGGAAGTTCTTTGAGTGAGTTTGGATCTGTATGCTCTCTCAATACCAGTAATATCCATAAACTCATGTCCATTATTAGCGGTGATAGTTTTAAAGGTTTTTCTAAATGCCTTAGCCCCCATCTCACGTTCAATCATATCAAGAGCATGAACAACTTCTTTTGCAGTATGGTGCTTAAGTTTCCGAATAAGAGCTTTTCTTGTTTTCCTTTCTACGAGAGTAAGGAGGACAGCCTTCCCATTGTCTCTCCCACTTAAGACACAGTCAATTTCCCAGTGACAAAAGGAGAATCTGAACATAAGAAAAAATAATAGTAGTGCTATATTAGATATGGTGAGAGAACACTATCCAGAGCAACTCGATAATTTCCAATCCTTTTTATCGGTCCCCCATAAGCAGGTTGACTATTGGGAGTCCTTAAAAGAGCAATTGACTCCATCTCTTGAATCTTTAGGAATTCCTTACCAGTGGTACTTTTACCATGACCGGATAAAAAAATAAGAACTCCGGTTTTGAGAGATTCCCTGAGGCTGTTATAGGAATAGCATCCCGTTGAAGAGGTCTGGTGTCAGGTGGCATTCGCCAGTCTTCCCTCGACCTCTTCCCGGTTCTGCTTTACGGGTTGTTAGCCTGTGGTGTCTTAAAGCTCTTCGTTTGAATATCATCGGTGGAGCCTCTTAAGAGGCTCGTTCTTTTGCCATCGCACAATTTTTGAGAGATTCCCTGAGGCTGTTATAGGAATAGCATCCCGTTGAAGAGGTCTGGTGTCAGGTGGCATTCGCCAGTCTTCCCTCGACCTCTTCCCGGTTCTGCTTTACGGGTTGTTAGCCTGTGGTGTCTTAAAGCTCTTCGTTTGAATATCATCGGTGGAGCCTAAAACTCTACAACTTCTTAATCTCTTTCTCCGTCAAGCCTGTCATCTTGGATATAAGCTGTATATCTAGCCCTTCAGCTAGCATGGTTTTTGCTACTTCTTTTCGTCCCTTTTTGAGACCAATAGTCTCCCCTTTCTGAAGACCTTTCTGTAGTCCAGCTTCTTCACCTATCTCAGTGGCTGTTGTAATGCGTGCATGCTCATCCCACTCAGCTTTCTGACTCGCTTTGTACATATCTAGCTCCTCCTGTTGTAAGTTTCCTATCTCCGCCATCTCAAGAAACTCTTTAAGTACACTGTCATCTTCACGGTACTCCTTAAGCTCCCTCATATACGTTATATAGTATA
>CAZBHR010000042.1:0-3713 GCA_964492025.1 uncultured Spirochaetia bacterium
TCCCCTCCACAAGCGAGAACTAAGGTTACAAGAACCATCAATAATCCTAAAAGATATGTTTTTTTCAACATAATCATCCTCCTTATATACTTGTATACTAGCATACATTATTTGGATATGCAAGAATTATTTTATAAATTTTCATGCGTCTCAAAACTTTACAATTTACGATTTGGGGATATAAAAGTATTCTGGATACTGTGCAATTAACTCTTCACGATGAATAAGTCCACAATAGAGATGATCTTTAATAAACTCTTCCACCCCATGGGTATCCTGAGCCTCAAGCAGATCCAAAAGTCTCTCATGGTCATCTACCAACTTAAGCATCTGTTTTTTTTCAAGCACATCTAAAAATCTAAAACGTCTATAGTGGATACTATTTTTTTCTAAAATAGCCCAAATTTCCTGATGTCCACAGAGAGTAAAGATTGTCTTGTGTATCATGTTATCCTGTTCAAGAAAGTTGATGGAGCTGCCTCCATTCTCTGCAATAGCTCTTTGAAAGCTACAGAGCATTCGTAGCTCTTGCAGATCCTTCTCCCCTATAATTCCGCAGGCATCTTTTAGGATTTCCTTTTCAATTAGGAGTCTCATATATACCATCTGCTCCACATAGTCCATATCAATAAGGGCAATAGCTGTTCCCCTTTGGGGGTAAATATGGACAAGACGTTCTTGACTCAGTCGTATCAAAATTTCCCGTATTGGGGTCCGACTACAGCCATACCTCTGAGAAAGATCAACTTCACTTACTAAACTTCCTGGCTTCATAGAGAGATTCAGTATATCATTCCGAATTGAGTCATAGAGTTGTTCTTTGCTTAACTGGGTCATAGAAGTATAATACACTAATATACTAGATTCTACAAGCAGAAAGAAGAATCTTTCTACTTGTAGAGAATAAAACTGTGGTATCCCATGTAAGACTACTCTTACCTACTACCTCTGCACACGTCCAGATCCATCACCACCAACTAAAGCTTCTACTTCAGGTAGAGAAACATGGTTAAAGTCTCCAGGAATAGTGTGCTTAAGGGCAGATGCTGCTACGGCAAACTCAAGGGAATCTGCTATATTTTTCCCTGTTGCTAATCCATAGATAAGGCCCGCGGCAAAACTATCACCACCACCTACTCTATCAACAATCCGTAGATCATATTTTTTAGACTGGACTAAATTTTTCCCATCGTAGGCAACTGCAGACCATCCATTATCAGATGCGGACCAAGACTCTCTGAGTGAAGATACTACATAGGTAAAGTTAAAGGTATCTTTCATTCTCTGAAAAATATCTTGGTATCCTGCAATATTAAGTTCACCCTTTGTTACATCTGTATCGGCAGGTGCAAAACCAAGAACCTTCTGCGCATCCTCTTCATTTCCAATACACACATCTACATACTCCATAAGAGGTCTCATACACGCTTGTGCTTCCGCTTCGGTCCAGAGTTTCTTTCGGTAGTTGAGATCTACCGATACGGTAACTCCATGTTTTTTTGCTGCAATAAGAGCTGCTTTTGTAAGTTCTGCCGCCTTAGGGCTAATAGCTGGTGTAATTCCAGTAAAGTGAAACCATCCCGCATCTGCAAAAATCGCATCAAAATCAAAATCTGCTACAGAAGCTTCCGCAATAGCAGATCCCGCTCGATCATACACAACCTTAGAGGGGCGCATAGATGCTCCGGTTTCTAGAAAGTAGATTCCCACCCGATCACCACCTCTGGCAATGTGGGAGGTGTCAACACCAAACTGACGAAGTGCATTTACCGCAGCCTGACCAACTTCATGGGTAGGTAGCTTCGTAATAAACTCAGCCTGAAGCCCATAATTAGCGAGAGATACAGCAACATTGGCCTCCCCTCCACCATAATTTACATCAAAGGTATCGGATTGTACAATCCGCTCAAATCCTGGAGTTGATAGCCGCAGCATAATCTCTCCCATGGTAACAATCTTTTTCATAATGTTCTCCTTACCCGTAGCTTAGCTACGTGCCTTTTTAATCTCTGCTACAAAGAGCTTTGCAGTTTCGGTAATTTTATCGAAATCTCCAGTTTTTGCTCCTCCCGTAAGCTGTCCGCCTGCGCCAACCGCAACAACTCCAGCCTTCACCCATTCTCCAACATTGGAAACATCAACTCCTCCGGTAGGCATAAAAGAGGCCTGAGGAAATGGCCCCTTAAGGGCTTTAATATAAGATGGACCTGTGAGAGATCCTGGAAATACTTTTATAATATCTACTCCATAACTTAAGGCTTGCATAACTTCGGTGGGAGTAATACAACCGGGCATATAAGATATACCATAGCGGTTACACAGCTTAGCAGACTCCTTATCAAAACCGGGACTTACCACAAACTGAGAACCCCCATCAATAGCCATTCTTGCAGTTGCCGCATCTAAAACGGTACCGGCACCAACAATTAACTGGTCCTCAGAAAAAGCCTTTCTAAGAGCTCTGATAACCTCGGTTGCTCCCGGAGTAGTATAGGTAATCTCAATAATATCTACTCCACCAGCAATACAGGCCTTTGCAATGTTCATCGCTTCGGTCTCATCCTTTGCTCGAACTACCGCTACAATACCGGTAGACTTTACTCGATCTAATACATCTTGTTTCATAAAAACTCCTATTTTATACTAACTTACTTGTTGATTCCCTAGGAACAACCCGACAACTCAAATACTGTGTATCCACTTCTTCCCTCTCTTGATCAGGAGAGTCCATAAGACGCAATATCATCTGCATACCATCGTATAGCAGACTATCAATGGGACGTTCTACCGATGTGAGCCTTGGGGTGGTAAACTCACAGATGGGAGTGTTATCAAAGCCAATAACAGAACACCCTTGAGGAACCACAACACCCTGTTCCTGCAACCCTTTTATGGCTCCAATAGCCATCTCATCGCAGGAGCAAAATAGCGCTGAAGGTAGAGTTCCTTTACAAAGAGACAGAACACTATCATATCCACTCTGCATGCTAAAATCACCCTGCATAATAAGAGACTCATCAATAGAAATACCAGCCTCCTCTAGGGCTCGCCGAAAACCTAACTCTCGCTGATGGGCATTGGTAAAACTCTCTTTTCCACGGATAAACCCAATAGTACGGTGACCAAGGTCAATAAGGTGCTTTGTCGCAAAATATGCCCCCTCCTCCTCGTTGTAAAGAAGGTTATCACCTATATCAACCTTACGATTCACAATGACATGAGGGATTCCACTCTCCTCAAGATGCTGAATAAAGGGATCCTCCTGCTCACTCTGACTCACAACAACAACTCCATCAAAGTGGCTCTTTGTAACTGCTGCGTAATCTCCTTGATAATCTTCAATTCCCTTTACCGCAAGATTATAGGGAGTTTCAACCAGTGCTCGGTTACACCCTTTTAGCGCATAATGGAAAAAGTTACTTGTGGTTCCCTCCATAATTGAGGTAAAAAATACTCCAACCGTGAATGATCGTTGTAACTTTAAGCTTTGGGCAGTAAGGTTTGGGGTGTAATTAAGTTCCTTTGCAATTGCCTTGATGCGATCTCTGGTTTCTTGACTAATGCGAGAGCTCCCATGAAGAGACCGAGACACCGTAGAGTGGGATACTCCTGCGATCTTTGCAATATCCTTAATTGTTGTACCCAACTTCTCACCTCCTCCGTAAGATACAACTTATTATATCATAGTGCACACGTGTGTCAAGGATTATTTT